>NZ_JBLBWI010000005.1:0-206773 GCF_047308515.1 Nocardioides sp. Bht2 | reverse complement strand
TCGAACCCCGCCGATCGAGCCTGTCGAGATCACCACAAACCGGTCTCGAACCCCGGTGATCGAGCCTGTCGAGATCACCGCAACCGGTCTCGACAAGCTCGACCTCCGGAACAAAGCTCGACCTCCGGAACAAAGCTCGACCTCGGGCCTGCTACGAGGTCTGACGCACCGCCCAGTCCCGGATCTTGTCGATCCGGGCCCGCAACTCGTCGGCGGTGGCGACCGCCGCAGCCGGGCCGCCGCACTGCTTGCGCAGTTCGGCATGGGTGATCCCGTGCGCCTGACCAGTGCGGTGGTACCAGGCGGCGACCAGGCCGTTGAGTTCACGACGCATCACCGCGAGCTGCTCATGGGTGCTGACCTCTGCCACCGTGTCGGCCTGCTTGCGCGGCACCTCACGCTGCTTGGCTGCCCTCTCGACCTGACGCGCCTTGAGCAGGTCGCGCACCTGGTCAGCCTCCAGCAGACCGGGGATGCCGAGGAAGTCCATCTCCTCCTCGGAGCCGACATGCACCTCGCCCGAGTGACCGAACTCGCCGCCGTCGTAGAGGACCCGGTCGAAGACCGCCGAGGAGTCCAGCGCCTCGAAGGAGCCGAGAAGATCGTCGGCCACACCCTCGCTGGCGTTGGCCGCGTCGATCAGGTTCTGCTCCTCGGCGAAGATGTCACCGTCGTCGTTCTTCTTCCGCGCCAGCACGTGGTCGCGCTCGACCTCCATCTGGGAGGCGTTCTCCAGCAGGTGCGGCACCGACGGCAGGAAGACCGACGCCGTCTCGCCCCGTTTGCGCGCACGCACGAAGCGGCCGATCGCCTGGGCGAAGAAGAGCGGGGTGGAGATCGTGGTCGCGTAGACACCGACCGCCAACCGTGGCACGTCGACGCCTTCGGAGACCATCCGGACGGCCACCATCCAGCGGTCGTTGGAGTCGGAGAACTTGGTGATCTTCTTCGATGCCGCCTTCTCGTCGGAGAGCACCAGCGTGGGGCCCTCGCCGGTGATCGCGCGCAGCAACTTGGCGTAGGCGCGCGCCGACTCCTGGTCCGAGGCGATCACCAGTCCGCCGGCGTCTGGCACGTGCCGCCGGACCTCGGAGAGCCGCTTGTCGGCTGCCTCCAGAACCGCCGGCATCCACGAACCCTTGGGGTCCAGCGCGGTCCGCAACGCGTGCTGGTGCTGATCCTTGGTCATCGGCTCGCCGAGGCGTGCCGAGAGTTCGTCTCCGGCCTTGGTCCGCCACTGCATCTCGCCGGAGTAGGCCATGAAGAGGACCGGACGGACGACGTGGTCGGCGAGCGCGTGCGAGTAGCCGTAGGTGTAGTCGGCCAACGAACGCGGGACGCCGTCATCGCCAGGTGCGTAGGTGACGAACGGGATCGGATTGATGTCGGAGCGGAACGGGGTTCCGGTGAGCGCCAGCCGACGGTGTGCCGGGTCGAACGCCTCGCGGACGCCGTCGCCCCAGGAGAGTGCGTCACCGGCATGGTGCACC
Source organism: Nocardioides sp. Bht2 (assembly GCF_047308515.1). NCBI lineage: Bacteria > Bacillati > Actinomycetota > Actinomycetes > Propionibacteriales > Nocardioidaceae > Nocardioides > Nocardioides sp. Bht2. The sequence continues at coordinate 205,283 of NZ_JBLBWI010000005.1, read as the reverse complement.
TCGTCCATGATGACCAGCGTCTTGAACCGCTCGGTGCGCAGCCGCATCGCCAACGGGTTGACCGCGACACCGGCGTAGGTGACGGCGATCCCGACGAAGTCCTTGGAGGTCTTGCCCTGCCCTGCCGAGTAGGTGGGATCGATGGCGATACCCACCCGGGCGGCCGCCTCGGCCCACTGCGTCTTGAGGTGCTCGGTCGGTGCCACGATGGTGATCCGCTCGATCACCCGGCGGGCCAGCAGTTCGTTGGCCAGGATGAGTGCGAAGGTCGTCTTTCCTGCCCCCGGCGTCGCCACGGCGAGGAAGTCACGCGGCGAGCGCTCGAAGTACTTCGTCATCGCCGCCGCCTGCCAAGCGCGCAGCGAACCGGCCGTGCCCCAAGCGGCACGGTCCGGCCAAGCCGGAGTCAGCGCATTCGGTGGGACGACCTCAGGTCGTCCCGTCACTCGGCGTCCCCGCCCTTGGGCAGGCTCTCCCAGATCTCCTTGCACGTCGGGCAGACCGGGAACTTCTCCGGCGCACGCGTCGGCACCCAGACCTTGCCGCAGAGTGCGGTCACCGGGGTGCCCATGATCATCGCCTCAGTGACCTTGTCCTTGGGCGCATAGTGCGAGAACCGCTCGTGATCGCCCTCGTCCACCGGCACCGTGCGGCGGTCCTCGAGGACGTCGGTCTGGCCAAATCCGATCGGGTTACTCACGGGCTCCACTCTATGCCAGTCACCGGAGAACTCCGAGTCAGTCCACAGCCGGTGAGGTGTTCACCACTCAGTTGAGGCCAGGGTCCGCGGGCCGGGTCGAGGCCCAGGCCAGCTCGCCGGGTTGGCGGCGCAGAATGTGCCTGCGGAGCTCTTCGATCGCCTCGACGAAGGCGTCACCCGCCTCGGCCGGAACGACGTACCAGCTCTCCTCGGCGATCTCGTTCTCGAGCTGCCCGCTCCCCCAGCCCGCGTAGCCGACGAAGACCCGGAACGCGACGAGCGCGCCCTCCATCACCTCGACCGGCGTGTCGAGATCGACCAGCCCGAGATCGCCGACGATCTGCTGCCACCCGACGGGATCGGTCCCGGTCTCGCGGATCCAGCCGAGGGCCAACGCCCCGTCCACACCGACCGGGCCCCCGCGATGGAGTCGCCCCGGCTCGGAGGCCAGGTCAGCCCACTGCGGAAGCGCATCGGCGACCAGCAACGGCGTCGCCTGGTTCAGCACGATGCCGAGCGCGCCCTCCTCGTCCAGGTCGACGATCAGGACCACAGAGCCCGCGAAGTTCGGGTCCTGTAGGTCAGGTGCGGCAACCAGGAGGTCGCCGACACGGGGAAGTTGCATGTCCCCAGGATGCCGCTCGGCCGGGCCGACAGGCAAACCTCAATCAGGCGGCGAGGGCGGCCTTGAGTCGGTCCAGGAAGCCGCGCGGAGTCGGCACGACGGCGGCCGGAAACTGGAGCCCCTCACGCGCCTTGCGCTCCAGCAGTTCGCCGCGACGAGCACCGTGCGCGTCGAGGTCGAGCCGCGAGGCGAGGCCGGCCATCAGCGCCATCATCTGGCGCTCCTTGGCGCTGGCCGCCGACATCATCCGCTCCATCTCAGCGTCGGCGGGGTGGGCGCGGTAAGCGTCCAGGATCAGCCTGACGCCCGGCAGGTCGGCGACGGCGGCACGCCAGGCACCGACGACCGCGGCCTCGAGGTCGACCGGCTGATCGGCGAGCGCGGTCTCGATCTGGCCGGCCAAGGCGGTGTGCCAGCGGAGTTGGAGTGCACCGAGCAGGTCGATGTCGTCACTGAAGACGACGCGTGCGCCGTCGACGTCCCACGGCAGTTCGCCGTCACGGCGCAGGTCGGCCGTCTCGATGATGCGGCGAAGAACCTCGCCGCGGCGATGGAAGGTATCCCAGGTCATGGTGCCGTTCCTCTCGTTCACATACCGCCAGTACGTACTCAGAGTACGTAGACATACCGAGAGTATGCAACCGGAGTCGGCGTGACGTCGCGCACGCACCCGCTGCAGAGCGGAGCAAGCGACGGGCGAAGTTGTCAGACACAGGCGCGACGCCCGGCCTAGACTTCAGCAATGAGCAAATCCGCCGCCGCCAAGCGAATCCTCGCCGACCTCCCAGGCGCGAGTCGGCGACAGCAGTACTCGGCCTCGACCCGGCGAGCGCTGGTCGACGCCGCCGCCCGCCTCTTCACCGAGAAGGGTTACGCGGCCACCTCGCTGGATGCGATCGTCTCCAGTGCCCGGGTCACCAAGGGTGCGCTCTACCACCACTACAGCGGCAAGCAGGCGCTCTTCGAGGCAGTCTTCGAGCAGGTCGAACAGGCTGCGAAGAAGTCGATCAACCGCGCCGTCAAGGGCAGCAAGGACCCGTGGGAGAAGGCGCAGGCCGCGCTCAGCGCCTTCCTGCACGCCGTCCAGGAGCCGGGCTATCGCCGTGTCGTGGTCCAGGAGGGACCGGCGGTCCTCGGCTACGAGCGGTACCGCGAGCAGGAGGAGCACTCCTCGTTCGCGATCGTGTTGGACATCGTCAACAACGTGTTGAGCGCCGGCACCTGGGAACTCGACGAACCGATGATCGACACGTTCGCGCGGATCTTCCACGGTGCGCTGAACGCCGCCGGCGAGAGTGTCGCCACCGACCCGGACCCCGAAGTGGCGAGTGCCCGGGTCGAGGCGGCGATCGGCTTCATCCTCGCCGGCCTGCGCAGTCTGGTGGACCAGGGCGTCGAGTTCGCCGACCCTGGTACCCCCAAGGACGTCAGCTGAAGGTGACCTCACCACGGTCGGCGGGAACCAGCTCGATCCAGGTCTTGCCGGCCGGCACCTTGATCGAGCCCTTCTTCGTGCTGAGCTGGATCGTGCCGTCCAAGCCGTCCTTCTCGAACGTGGCCCGGATCGCGCGACCGTTGTGGAACAGGATCGCCTGACCCTTGCCCTCGAGCATGGTCTCCGGAACCGGGTTGCCGGCCGGGTCGCGGTAGCCGGCGTCGCCGATCCGAACCTTCAGCACAAGCACCGAGTCGGCGACGAACTCGTCGCCGTCAGCGGCGTAGGTGTTCTGGTTGTGGTAGCCACCGTCGGCGAACGCCCAGGTGGTGGTGTGGCTGCCGAAGCTCGCCGACACGTTCTTGCCGACCTGCCCCTTGGGCAGCTCGGCAGCGGTGCCCCACTGCAAGTAGTCGGTCGGGCGAGCGGCAGGAACCTTGGCGTTCTTGGCAACCACCGAAAGGTCGGCCATCACGTTGTACGGAGCACGCCGCGACGACTCGCGGCTCAGGCCGGGTGCTCCTTCCTGGTGGAACTTGACGCCGGCCTTGTTCAGTCGGGCGATGGTCTGACCGGCCGCGCCACTCGTCACCATCTGACCGTCGACCGGCGAGACGATGCCGATGTCCGAGGCGCGCATCGACCGGATCGGGCCCACCTGCTTGGGGAGTTGGCTGTAGAAGAAGACAGCGAGGCGGGTCAGGCCGCCCTCGACAAGCTCCTCCACCACCAGGTCGGCCTTGCCCAGGCCGACCTGCGGCGCGCTGCTGGCCGTGTTGTCGATCTTGGCCACCAACACCGGGTGCTTACGGTCCGCCGACTTGCCCTCGGGCAACTCCAGGCCGGTCAACGGCCAGGTGTCCGGCTCCGCCGGCGTCGAAGCGGCGGGCGACTCCGGCTTGGCGCCGGAGCCGTCCTTGTCGTCGCCTCCCCCGCAGCCGGCGAGCACCAGGCTCGCCAGGACAGCGGTAACAACAGCAGAGCGCATGGAACGCACAGGATTCTCCTCGGCAGGCGACAACTCGCCCACGATTTTGCAGTCCGCTACCAGGCTACGCGGGGAGGCGCGCCCAACGGTCGGTCAGCGACGCAGGGTGCCGGGGTACCAGGAGTTGGTCCACGGGCTGGCGATGCTGACCCGGCTGCCGGTGCTCGGCGCGTGCACCATCAACATCTTGCCGTGCTTGCGACCGAGGAAGACAGCAGCGTGGTAGACCCGACCTCCGCTGTGGAAGAACATCAGGTCACCGGGACGCATCGCCTTACGGGACAGGCGCTTGGTGAACGCCGCCTGGGCGCCGGACGTGCGCGGGATGGACTTGAAGCCGGCGCGGCGGAAGCTGTACTGGATCAGACCGGAGCAGTCGAAGGCGCTCGGGCCGGCCGCGCCATATCGGTACGGGTCGCCGATCTGCTTACGGGCGATGGCCAGGCCGGTCCGGGCCTTGCGCGAGACCGCGCGCTTGGCGGCCTTCCGCTTCTGGGCCTTGGTGAGCTTCTTGGCGGCGACCGAAGTGGTGGCGCCCTGCTCGGCAGCGGTGGCCGCGTGCGAGGAGGGCGAGCCCACCACGAAGACCGAGGTGAAGAGCGCCAGCGCAGTGATCAGCACGCGGGCAGGCATGAGCAGACGTTTGCTCGTAGACATAGCAAAGTTTCCTTTCCCACGCCTGTGAGGTGAGCTGTCGGGTTAGGGCTGGAAAGTGCCCCGCCGGGTCATCGCTGACGACGGCTTCACCCCGAGCGGGTCCGGATCACCGGACCACGCGTGGAACCTGTGGGTCCCCCACACCTGCCCAAAATTCTGTTGAGAATGCGGGCGCGTCCGGCCGGGCAGGACTCGGCGTTTGCCGGACACGCGATGATGGAGTTGTGCGGCGTGGACGATAAGCACGTCGTCGCGCGAGATCCAACTCCATACCCCATTTTGCGGGTGTGACGTTCGTCGCCACACCCGCTGTCAGGGTCCGCCTGATCCCCTCTCGGGAACGTCGATCACATGCCCGATCCGAGGCTGCTGCCTCCGTCTACATAGAGCGTCTGACCGGTGATGTAAGAGGCTTCGTCGCTGGCCAGGAAGGTGACCGCGGCAGCGATGTCAGCCGGGAAACCGACCCGGCGGACCGGGTTCCGCTCGGCGTTGAGCGCGCGGAACTCCTCGACGTCCATCTTCAGCCGGGCGGCGGTGGCGTCGGTCATCTCGGTGGCGATGAAACCGGGCGCGACGGCGTTCGCATTGATCCCGAACGGACCGAGCTCGATACCGAGCGTGCGAGTGAAGCCCTGGATGCCCATCTTGGCGGCCGAGTAGTTGGCCTGGCCCCGGTTGCCCAGCGCCGAGATGCTCGACAGGTTGACGACCTTGCCGTACCGCTGCTCGACGAAGTGCTTCTGCGCGGCCTTGGTCATCAAGAACGCACCCTTGAGGTGGACGTCCATGACCAGGTCCCAGTCGGTCTCGGTGAGCTTGAAGAGCAGATTGTCGCGGGTGATCCCGGCGTTGTTCACCAGGATGTGGATGCCACCCAACTCCTCGACGATCCGAGCTACCGCGGCGTCGACCGAGGCCGCGTCGCTGACGTCCGCGCCGACGCCGATCGCCCGCGCGCCGGGGACCGCCTCGGCCAGGCGAGCCGCGGCGTCCGAGGCGGCGTCGACAGCCAGGTCGAGGATCGCTACCGCAGCACCCTCCTCGGCGAACCGGGTGGCGGTGCCGAAGCCGATGCCGCGAGCGGCGCCGGTCACAACTGCGATACGTCCGTCAAAGCGCGCCATGTGTCGTCTCCTGGGTGATAGGCGTCAGTTGTGGCCTATCTAACCAAGTGCCGACCTCACCCTTGCCGAAGCGTCTGCCGCAACCGGGTCGCATAGTCGGCGCGTTCGGCCAGGTCGGCGTACTTGTGGCGCGGCCAGAAGAAGCCGCGCAGGCCGTCGCCCTTGGTCCGGGGCACCACATGGAGGTGCAGGTGCGGGACCGACTGGGAGACGACATTGTTGATCGCAACGAAAGAGCCGGTGGCGCCGTACGCCTCGACCACACCGGCGGCCAACCGCTGCGCCGCCGCCAGGAACGGATCGCGCAATCGGGCCGGCAGTTCGATCAGTGTCGCGTGGTGTGTCTTGGGAACCAGCAACACATGGCCTTTGAAGACCGGGCGCTGGTCCAAGAAGGCCAGCAGCTCCGGCTCATCGAGCACGATCTCCGCCGGAGTAGCACCGCTGACGATGGCGCAGAAGACACAGTCCATCTCCGCAGGCTAACCCCGCCGCCCTCCGCGGGTCTGTCAGCTGGCGCGGTGCGCTTCGAGAGCGGGGCTCAGACGCGGGAGGTAGAACGAGCGGACACTCTGGTGACGCTGGATCCGCTCACGACGGGTACCCAACGCGGTCACCACCAGGGCGACGGCAGCCACCACCACAGCGAGCGCGGTGATCACGAACAGCACATCGGCAACAACGGTCATCTGTTCTTGCATCTCGACGGTCATCTCCAGCAACCTTTCTACATCTGTAGTGCCTACATCCGTAGAATCTACTCCTGTAGAACGCAGCTTTCAACTCCGGCCTCGTGTGCCGCCGCCCACATCCGACTGATAGAAGAGGTTCATGCCGCGCCCAGCCTCCGACCGCCGGACACTGCTCCTCGACACCGCGATCACCGTGATCGCCGAACAGGGCCTGCGCGGACTCACTCATCGCGCCGTCGACCGCGCCGCCGGGGTCGCCGAAGGCAGTACGTCGGCCTACTACCGAACGCGGCGCGCGCTCCAACTCTCGGTAGCCCTCAGGATCACCGAGCTGCTGCGCGCCGACCTCAGTGAGATCGCCGACTCGATCCTCGCCCTCGAAGGCGAACACGAAGCCAGCACCGCTGCCGTGGTCCGCCTCTTCGAGACCTGGCTCGGCGAGCCGTCCCTCCTCCTCGCCCGGGTCGAACTCAGCATGGAGGCCGCGCGCGACCCCGAGCTCGCGCAGCCGCTGACCGAGGAACGCACCCGCGCGATCGAGCTGATCGCGCACGTGATCACCCGGCTCGGCGTCGATCGGGCCGAGAGCCGCGCCGCCACCGTGATCGCAGCGATGGACGGCGTCCTGATCGGCGGACTACTCCGCAGCGAGGACGAGCGGGCCACCTTCGTCACCGACTCGGTACGGCTGATCCTCGGCGAGGTGGCCGGCGCGCGCACCGCCCACTGAACACAGAAACGCCACGGCCGTCGAGAGGTCTCGACGCCCGTGGCGTTTGTCAGTCGGCGGGAGCTCAGCCGTTGATCGGACGCGGCTCACTCGACGTGGCGTTGCGGTTCTCCGCATCGATCAACCAGGCAAGCTGCTCCAGACGCTCGAGCACCGTGTGCAGGATGTCGGCGCTGGTCGGGTCCTCTGCGTCGACGTCGTCGTGCACGCGACGCGCGGTCCCCGCGGTGCGGTAGAGCGAGTCGACGATCAGGTCGATCGCCTCGCTGGTCATCACCTCGCCGGCCGGGAACTCGGCCAGGCTGGTGTTCAGCGAGACCGTCGAGGAACGGCCGTCAGGGACGGCGTACAGCGCACGCATCCGCTCGGCGACCGTGTCGGCGAAGTCACGGGCCGCAGCGACCACCTCGTCCAGCGCGAGGTGCAGGTCGCGGAAGTTCGGACCGACGATGTTCCAGTGGGCCTGCTTGCCCTGCAGGTGCAGATCGGTCAGGTCGACAAGCACGGCCTGCAGGTTGGCGGCAAGGGCGGGCGTGGCCTTGAAGGCAGGACGGCTGACGTGCTTGGTGGCGTGGGCGATGTCGGTCATCGCGAATCCCCTCCTGGGGTATGGCTCTCGTGGACGTTCCCCACTTAACCAGCTTTTCTGGAATGATTCCAGAGAGGGAAGGCTGCCCTCAGTTCTCGTCCTGGGCCAGAACCAGCGCCGCGCAGCCGAGTACCTGACCGACCAGCAACATCCACTGGGTCTGCGTCCAGGACTCCCCCACCAGGTCGATCTGCAGCGTCGCGCTCACCGCCACCGCGAACCCGGCGCACAACGCACCAGCGGCGCGACGATGCGCGCGCCGCGCCGCCGGCGACGAGAACGCCGAGGCGCTGAGCAGGAGCGCCAGCACGACGAGTGCGGCGAAGCCCACCTGCCCGGTCACCGCGGTGGCACGTTCCGCCCCGATGCCGGAGTCGTCCAGGACCCCCCAACGCGCGACGGCGAGCACGACCACCAGGCCGGTCATGACCAACGCCGCCAGCCGACGTCGGGTCAACGGCTTCTCCTCAGGTTGCCAGAAGACCACGACGCCACCAGCCAGCGCCGTCACACAGCCGAGCCATTGCACGAGATAGAGCAGATCCACGCCGAGGATCGTCCCAGACGACTCCGCGCGCGCGAAGCCGATCTCAGAGACGACGCGTGATCCGCGCCGGTACGCCGACGGCGACCACGTCGGCAGGTAGGTCTGAGGTGACCACCGCGCCGGCACCCACCACCGTGTTCTCGCCGATCGTCACTCCTGGGCAGACCACCACTCCACCGCCCAGCCAGACGTTGTCGGCGATGCTGATCGGCGCCGCCGACTCCCACTTGTCGCGTCGCGGTTGCGGCGCCAAGGGATGGGTCGCCGTGAGCAACTGGACCCTCGGTCCGAGCTGCACGTCCTGACCGATCGTGACCGCGGCGACGTCGAGGACCGTCAGTCCGAAGTTCGCGAACGAACGCGCCCCGAACCGGATCCGGCTGCCGTAGTCACAGTGGAACGGAGGCCGGATGAAGGCGTCCTCCCCGAAGTCGCCGAGCAGTTCGACGAAGAGCGCGCGCAACGTCTCGACCTGGGTCGGGTCGGCGCTGTTGATCCGGTGGCTCAACCGCTGCGCACGTTCCTGCAAGGCGGCGAGCTCCGGGTCGTCGGCCTGATAGAGCTCACCGGCCAGCATCCGCTCTCGCATCGACTTATCGCTCATGGAGCCAACCTACGCAGGCCTAGGACGGACAGGTGGTGCCTGCCGGTGCACCGGCGAACCGCGCCTCGGTCCAGGCCAACAGGTCGGCCACCATCGGCGAGGCCGAGCCGATCACGCTGATGTGGTCCTGCGCCGGGTAGCGCTGGTAGCGCAACGGCCCGCTGCCGCCGGCCGTGCACCGCGCGGCGACATAGGCGTCCTGGGCCGCCGGCGTGACCAGCACGTCGGCAAGCCCCTGAGCCAGGAAGACCGGTGCCGGGATCGGCGCATCGGGGGTGTTCTCCCGGAGCCGACGCCCCAGCGCCCCCGTGGTCGGCGATCGACGCTGATAACTCTGCGCCGAGGTACCCAGCGCGGTCACCACCGAGGCGATCGCCGCACGTTCGGCGAGGCATCTACTCGCCAACGACCGCATCGTGCGGCGAGCCGCCGGGCGTACGTAGCGGGCGAAGGCGACGTCGTCGTAGACGGCGGCATAGGCGCTGATCGCATACGCCGCGAAGATACCGCCGATGGAGGTGTCGTCCAGCGCCGTCACGAGGCGGGTCAGGTCGCTGGCCGGAGCCAACGCGGCGACCCCGGCCAGCTCGACGTCGGGAGCGTAGGTCGGCGCGGTCTGACCGGTCCACAACGCCGCGCCACCACCCTGCGAATGTCCCCAGACAACGGCCTTCTGAGCCAGTCGGAGCCCGTCGAGTCGGCGCGCGGCGCGGACCGCGTCGAGGACCGCACGCGCCGACGGATCGCCGATCAGGTACGGGTGCGGGCCGGGGGTACCGAGCCCGATGTAGTCGGTCGCGACGATCGCCCAGCCGCGTTCCACGACGTCGGCCGCCGCCGGCATCGCGCCGGCAGCGAGCGGCTCGGCAGCCAGCGAGGGGGCGCAGCGGCGGGCGACGCCGGTGGTGCCGTGCGCCCAGGCGACGACCGGCCGCGGCTCGTCCCGCTCGGTGGCGCTGACCACCACCAGCCCGCTGGAGGTGGCGGGCACTCCGTCGGATCGCGTGGTGGTGTAGAGGATCCGCCATCCGCGGGCCCCTGCCGGAAGGCCGCGAGTGAACGGCTCCGCACGCAGCAGCGTGCCCGCCTCAGGCTCGTCCTCGCCCGCTTCCGTGGCAGGCGGGGTGTAGAACGCGTCCACCTCGGGCTTGTCGTCGGAGAGCACACTGCTGAGCCCCGCAAGCCCCAGCACCAGAGCCAGGCTGAGCAGCGCCGTGAACAGCCGCGGGCGAGCCGCCTCCGCCTCGTTTCGCTCGCCCCGCACGGCGTCCCAGATCAGGCTGACTCCCCACCAGGCAACACGAATCCCGACCAACATCGCCAGGACGACCAGAGTGATATCCGGCCAGGAGAGGGCGAGGATGCCCAGCACCGCGCTGCTCACCGCGAAACAAGACTCGGTGATCCGGGCCCGGAGGCCGTGCCCGAGCGCCAGCACCCACCAACCGCGGAGGGCGCCGTCCGCGACCAGCGCGATGCCCACCACCACGGCCAGCGTAGTGATCGCGGAGCCCATCGCCACCAGCAGGACGAGTGCGGCCACGAGCAGGAGCCCACCGCGCACGTAGCCCCATCTCCGAGCCTCCGCCGCCCGGGCAGCAGCCGGCGGCGTCGCGATGTCGGCGATACCGATCAGGGCCAGACAGCCGGCCAGCAACCAGACCAGGATCTCCAAGGTGCTGAAAGGATGCGCGAGCAGGACCAGCCCCAGGGCTGTCGCCGCAGCGCCGACCCCGATGCTCCAGAGACGGTGGGCGTTCACGGGCTTCTTCTCCTGACCGAGGCGACGCTGTTCACAGCTCGTTGAGGATCCCGAGATCGGCGAGCAACGGATCCACCTGCTCAGGGCAGAAGGCGCTGACCACCCCCATCTGGAAGACCTGCCAGTCTCCCGCGCGCAACTGCGGCATCCAGGTGCGGAGCTGTTCGGGAGACGGCGTTCCGGCGGCGTAATCGAAAGCGCAGATCCTCCGGCCCGTGCGGACGAATGCGCGTGGACGGATCGAATCGAACGCCTCAGCATCGCCACCGAAGAGGTCGACGTAGAAGAACCGCGCCGCGTCGATCCGCGCCGTAGTGGTCGGTTCGTCCTTGACCGGATTGGCATAGGTCAGGCTGACGTACCTGTTCTTCGCGTCCGGGCAGAAACCACGGAGCGCGGCGAAGAAGAGCGGGACCGCGTCAACCTCGGTGATCTCGAAGTACCCGACCACGGCTTGGGCCTTCGTCAACTGCATCCCGCCGCCGCTGAGCGCCGAGCAGAGATAGCGGCCGGCCTCGGCGGCGAGTTCACGCTCCAACGTGGTGCCGGAACGGGCCCGCTCCTTGTCGAGCTCGGCCTGGAAGCGTGGCGTCCTGTCGAGGTAGACGTCCGGCTTCGTCGTCGCCTGCAAGGGCACAGCCGCGAGATCCTGGCCGAACTCCGGCGCCGGCCCGACGCCGTCCAGGATCGTCCAGATCTCGTCGACGGCCCGCTGGTCGATCGGCTCGATCAGCCTCATCCGCGATTCGCCGCACCCGGCAAGCAGCACCGACGCCAGCGCCAGCACCACCCACCAACCGCGCCGACGCACGGCTACCGCAGCACCTGGTAGGTGGTGGTGACCTTGTAGCTGTTGACGTTGAACCGGCTACCCGCCGTCAGGCCGGCCCACCAGATCAGGTACGGGCGATCCTTGGTCCGGTCGAAGATGACACTTGCCGGGGCGGTCTTGCCACGGTGTCCGCCCTTGCCGCGCAGGGACTTCAGCTTCGCCAACTCGGTCCGGTTCGGGCCCGCATAGCCCAGGTTGATGTAGTTGTTCCGGGCCTTGTTCGCGGGGGCGCCGTTGAGCGTCACCTGCACCGAGCGGTACCGGCCTTCGAACGCCTTCGGCAGGTACGCGCCGTGGTAGACGCTCACCACGCTGCGCTTCAGGCTGCCCTTGCACTTGGTCTGCGAGTAGAAACCCAGACCGCCTTTCGCTCGCCGGGCGAGCTTCGAGCACGGGCCGACGTACGGCTTGCCGCTGAGCGATGCGGCCGCGCTGATGGTGAAAGAGCTGGCCTTCGTGACGAGCCTCTTGCCCGAGACGACGACGGCGCCGTTCCAGGTGACCGAGTCACCGTCGTACTCCCGCGCCGTCACCTCGAGCGAGTAGGTGCCGGGAGCCACCGGCGTACCTCGGTTCGTGCGGCCGGTCCACGACACGCCGCCGGTCGAGTTGCCACCGATCACGTTCAACGCCCCGGCCACCTGCTTGCCGGCCTGGTTCCGGACACTCAACGCGATCTCGACAGTTCTGGACGAGTTCACGGTCACGTCGAGAGCGAGATTGTCGCGATAGCCGTCGGAGTAAGGGTAGAAGGTCGTCAACTGCTGCTTGACGCTGATCGCGACCGGGTACGGGTCGTACCGGAACGGCCGAGCGACCGCCCCGCTCACGGTGCCGGCATCCTCGGTGACAGCGGAGGCCGACAGGCGCAGCTCGTAGTTCCCCTCCGCCAGCCGCCAGGGGGCGACGAACGGCAACAGGATCCCGACACCATCCGGGCCCGCGGAGAAGGGGCCCTGGAACACCCCGCTGCCGACCACACCGTCGCCGGTCGACCGCCGGACCTCCCACGCGATCTCGTCGGGGACGACCGCAGGCGACAGACCGACGACCAGATCGGCGGTGGGCGCCGTCACCGTGGCCGGGAAGTCGAGCACCGAGATCACCAACTCGCCCGGACCGGGCGATGGTTCTTCGGCCTGCGCGGAGGCCAGGGTGAGACCACCACCGACGAGCGCGATAGCGAGGGCGAGCGAGAACAGGCGGCGCACGAGATCCTCCGAGCAAGGTGAACACGACAGACGAACAACCGAGCTGGGACCTGCTCAGCACGCGAAGCGGCAGTCTAGCCATCGCTCTTCACCTCCGTTCAGGGAATCTGCGACCTGCCCACCCGTTGCGAGTTCGTGTGACGCTGGTTACGATCTGACCGAACGCTCGATCAAAAGTGGAGGTAGCGATGCCAGTGATGGATCGGGTCGAGGCGGCCCCGAACGCGGTCCTCGAACGAGTCACCGTGCTGCTGGACACCTTCCAGGGCGCCTCGTCACTGACCCTCTCCGAGATCACCCGCCGCTCCGGGCTCGCCCGTTCCTCGGTCCATCGGTTGCTCGAGCAACTGGTCGCGCTCGGCTGGGTGACCCGCAACGGCACCCGTTACGAACTCGGGCTTCGGATGTTGGAGCTCGGCACACTGGTCCTGCACCACCACACGGTGCGCCAGGTCGCTGCCCCCTTCCTGCACGATCTCCACCGCGCCACCGGGCTGGCGGTCCATCTCGGCGTTCTCGACGGCGCCGACACCGTCTACCTGGACCGGGTCGGCAGCCTCGGCGCCGGAACCCTCCCCAGCCGGATCGGCGGCCGGATGCCCGCCCACGCGAGCGCGATCGGGAAGGCGTTGCTTGCTGCCGCCAACTGGCGCCCCAACGCCGAGAAGATGGTCGCGCTGACGCCGCGGACCATCACCCAGCCCGATGTCTTGATGCGTCAACTGCACGGGATCCGTCAGTCCCAGATCGCCTGGGAGAAGGAGGAGTCGGTCCCCGGTATCTCCTGCGCGGCTGTCGCGGTCCGCGCCCAGCAGAGCGCGGTCGCGGCGCTCTCGGTGACCGGCCGCTCCGGCGCGGTCACCGAGAAGGTGACGCCCTACCTACGCACCACCGCGCAACGGATCGGTCAACACCTCTCCGACGCGGGCTACGTCACCGCACGCTGAAGCCGTCGAGCAGGAGTGAAGCGAGCTGGTCCGCGATCTCGCGGTGCTCGGCCACCAACCGCGGCCGGTTCCAGGCCACCGTCATCCAGGTGAGGTGGCTCATCACCTCGCGCGCGTGCTCCGCGTTGACGTCGGCCCGCAGCACCCCGGCGACCACACCGGCGGTGATCACCCGGCGCCACTGGGCCTGGGAGGCTGCCGCCTTCGCGAGGAAGAGCTCATAGTTCGGCAGCGAGGACTGCGCGGTGACCTCCTTGCCGTAGATCTCGGTGGCATGAGGATGCCGGGACGCCACCTCGATCGAGGTCCGCACGATCTCGCGGATCATCAGGTCCGGCGCCAGTCCGGAACCGGTCGCCTCCAACTTCGCGTACGCCTCGGCCAGTTCATCGAGGAACCGGTGCAGGATCGCCGAGGCGATCGACTCCTTCGACGGGTAGTAGTAATAGATCGTCCCGGACGACATGTTCATCGCCTGGGCGATCTGCCGGATCGTGGTGCCGGCGACACCGCGGGTGAGGAAGAGCCCACCCGCCACACTGAGGATCCGTTCGCCGCGCTCCGGGTCAGCCACCCTGGACTCCTTCCGCCGACGCCACCCGGGCCGGATCGGTGCGATACCCGTCGAGCAGGATCTTCACCACCTCGTCGGCCAACTGCGGATACTGCTCGGCCAGGACCGGCCGATACAGCTTCACGGTCAGCCAGACCGTCTCGCTCAACGCCCTGGTGAACTCGTGCACGTCCAGATCGGTACGGAACTCCCCCGACTCGATCCCGGCGGCAGCCAACCCGTGCCAGAACGCTTCGTTGTGGAGTACCGCCGTCCTGATCCGGTCGACGTCGGGAAGGAGGTCGAGGTTCTGGAACTCTCGCAGATAGGTCTCCGTGGCCCACGGATGCGCCGCGGAGACCTGGAGCGAGACCCGGACGAGCTCACTCGTCCGCGCCCGAACAGGCGCCTGGGACTTCGACAGCTGGATGTAGGCGGACTCCAGGTCCATCAAGAACCGGAGGACCAACTCCGAGGCGATCGCCTCCTTGGAACTGAAGTGGTGATAGAGGCCGCCGAGGCTCATCTGCGCCTCGTCCGCGATCTGGCGCACCGTGGTCGCTGCCACTCCGAACTCACTGAAGAGTCGACCGGCAGCGACCAGAATGCGAGGGGAAGGTGTCGGTTGCCAGGTCACCGGAGCAGGCTATCGGCCACCAGCGAGGTCGCGCTGCTCATGTACCAACCGGAGCAGCCAGAAACGCAGGAAGCGCTGCATCGAGATCGCGACGTGGATCCCGATCCCGACCACCCCCAGCAACAGGCCGAAGATCGCCAACACCAGCAACTCCATCTGGTCGCGGAGATCCGAGGCCCCGGTCGCGCCTTGGTAGGCCAGCAGGACGACGACGCCGCCCGCCACACAGAGCAGCAGGCCGAGCAGTCGGACCAGCTTGTCCCGGTTGCCCAGACCACTGGAGGCGCTCAGGCGCGAGAGCTCAGCAGCGAACGCATCTTGCGCCGACGCACTCAGTACGCCGCCCTGGGTCGTGGTGTCGTCGGCCGAAAAAGCAGTGCTCATAGGGAGATCCTGTTCTTGAGAACGAAAAGTAGGGACGGCGTCAGGACGCCGCGGCGGACGGCCCTGCGCCACCGCCGAGGTACAGCTCGGCCAGCACATCGGCGATCTGGTCCGGCTCGCCGGAAGAGACGACCCGGCCGTGCGCCAGGACGACGGCCTGGTCGGCGATGCCGAGGATGTCGTGAACGAACTGCTCGACGAGCACGATCGTGGAGCCGGCTCGGGCCAGTTCGGCCACGTGTTCGTAGAGCGACTCCACGATCTGCGGGGCCAAGCCCATCGAGAGTTCGTCGATCACGATCAGCGGACGCCGCAGGACCACAGCACGAGCCAGAGCCAGCATCTGCTGCTCGCCACCCGACATCGTCCCCGCCAACTGGTTGCGCCGCTCGGCAAGCTTCGGGAAGACCTCGAACGCATGCTCCTGCAGGCGTTTCGCCTCGCGCCGGTCGCGGGCCAACAGGCGCAGGTGTTCAGCGACGCTGAGCGTCGGGAAGATGCCCCGCCCCTCCGGGACGGTCGCCACCCCGGCCCGCGCCAGGCCCTCCGGCCGAGCCCCGGTGACGTCGACACCGGCCACCAGGACCTGCCCGGCGGTGGGCCGAAGCTCACCCGACAGCACCCGCACCAGCGAGGTCTTCCCCGCGCCATTGGCGCCGAGGATGCCGAGCACCTGACCGGGTTCGACGGTCAACGAGACCCCATGCAGGACTTCGATCTGGCCATAGCCCGCGCGGATCTCCCGCACGGCAAGCATCGGTCTATTCACTGCCACCTCCGGCAACGCTCGTACTTCCCAGGTAGGCGGCCTGCACCGCCTCAGACGCACGCACCTCGTCCGGTGTCCCGAGCGCGACGACCTGTCCGTGGTCGAGCATCACGACGGTGTCGCAGAGCCCCATCACGAACGGCATGTCGTGCTCCACCAGAGCGATGGTGAGCCCGTCGTCTCGTGCCAGCGTGCGCAGCAGTGTCGCCATCTGCGCCGTCTCGTGCTCGTCGAGGCCCGAGGCCCCTTCGTCCAGGAGCAGGAGCCGTGGCCCGGTAGCCAGGGCTCGAGCCAACTCGACCAGCCGCTGGGTGCCGGTCGGCAGCTCGTCGGCCAGGACGGAGGCCACCGCGGTCAACCCCAACCGCTCCAACAAGCCGTCAGCCACGCTGCGCGGCCGCACCGAACGGTCCCAGCGTCGTCGGGACTCGGCACCGACCAGCAGGTTCTCGCGCACCGACAGGGTCCCGAACACCTCCAGTCGCTGGAAGGTGCGGGCCAAACCCATCGAGGCCCGGCGCTGCGGCGTCGCCGTGGTGACGTTGCGGCCACCCAGCTCCACCCGTCCCGCGCTGGGCCGCTGGATTCCGGCCACCACGTTGAAGAGGGTCGTCTTGCCCGCACCGTTCGGACCGATCAATCCGGTGATCGTGCCGGGTTCCGCAGTGAACGACACGTCGTCCAGCGCCTTCAGTCCACCGAATCGCACCGAGACGGACGACACCTTGAGTAGAGCCGACGTCATAGCGTCACCCTCAGTTCCTGTTCCATGCCGATCACCTGCGCCGGTGTGAACGGCGCGTCCAGACCGGCGGAGGTCAACGGGTCCCGGACGCCGGAGCGACGGTCCTCCAGCAGGGTGGTGACCGTTACCGCGGCGACGGCCACCACGATCACCAGCAGGACGGCGACCCCTCCGGGAATCTGCAACCAGGCAACGGCGAACCCGGCGACGGTGGCGCTCGCCAGCAGCACGATTCCCCGTGCGGGGTGGCGCCGGAAGAGGTCGGCGAACATCGGGATCTGACCACGGGGCATGTCGATCAGAGCCAGGACCGCGAGGCCTG
Source organism: Nocardioides sp. Bht2 (assembly GCF_047308515.1). Lineage (NCBI taxonomy): Bacteria > Bacillati > Actinomycetota > Actinomycetes > Propionibacteriales > Nocardioidaceae > Nocardioides > Nocardioides sp. Bht2. Next base: position 188,427 of record NZ_JBLBWI010000005.1, on the reverse strand, counting down.
GAGCGAGCAACTCGAGCGAACTGGTGAAGGAGCCCGGTGCCCAGTCCTGGACCAGGGTGGAGAAGAGCACCGTCACCATCGCCGCCGCCATCGGCGAGCTGACCGTGCCGACGCCCATCACCATCATCGACAGCACCAGGGTCAGGCCCAGCACCATCGGGAACTGCTCCACCGCGGCGAACCTGGCCCCCTGGGCCAGCAGCCCTCCACCGATACCCGCGATCACGCCGGCGAGACCGAAGACGCTGGCCTTGGTCCAGAGCAACCGGACGCCGACACATGCTGCCGCCACTTCGCTGTCCCGCAGGGCGATCAGCCGGCGACCGTACGGGCCACGACGGACCGCGACCAGAACCAATGCCAACAACAGGTAGAGCACAGCGGCGTAGACGAGGAACAGCCGGGAGTCGGTGAGGTCCGCGCCGAGGAAGTGCAGTTCGCTCAGCCGGCGTTGGTTGCCCAACACCTCAGGCTGCTGGAGCACCAACGCACCGAAGACCACCGCGAAGGCGACCGAACAGAGCGCCATCGAGAGGCCGCTCAGGCGCAGAGCCGGGAGCGCAACGACCATCGCGACGACCCCGGTCGCGGCACCTGCCAGCAGCAGCGAGGTCACTCCCCCACCGGCCCAGAGGCTGACGAAGGCACCGACCCCCGCCAACGCCAGCGGCGCCAGGAAGGGGATCCCTGCCCACCCCATCAGCGGGACCATCCCCAGCAGGATCACCGCCAGCGCGACGCCGTTGGCGAGTCGACCGACCAACACGTTGCTGGCGAAGAGCGCGGCCACGACAGCGAGCGAGAGCAGGATGCCGCTCCAGATCACCACGGTCCGGTTGCTCGGCAGCCGCTCGATCGGGTAGCTGCGCAGGGCACGTCCGGTCGGCAGTTGCGCTTGCGGCAATGCCAACAGCACCACGAAGAGCGCGATCAACGGCAGGTTGGAGGGGACGCCGATCCAGCGCCCCTCGAAGTTCAAGAACAGGGTCGAGAAGGTCAACGACAGCCCTACCAGCAACGCACCGAGGTAGGCCATCGAGATGCTGCGCAGCCGACCGAACATGGCCGCGGCGAACGAGTTGATCACCAACAGGGTCATCGCTTCGACGCCCATGTTGCCGACCTCGGGGGCGATCAGGATCCCGGCCGTCGCCGCGGTGACCGCACCGATCACCCAGGCGAGCGAGGAGATCCGTGCGGGACTGATCCCGTTGAGGGCAGCCAGATTCTCGTTGTCGACCGCCGCCCGCATCGCGACGCCGAGCCGGGTCGCACGCATCAACAGGTGCAGGACGATGGCCAGGCCGAGCGTGATCGCCAGAGTGATCACCCGCGACCAGGTCAACACCACCCCGGCGATCTCGATACCGCCGATCCCGCCCAATGGCTGAATCGGATAGGAGTTCTGAGGGCTCCAGATCAGCCGGGCCACCCCCATCAGGGCGACCATCAGGCCGACGGTGCCGATCAACCGCATCATCATCGGCGCGTTCTTCAGCCGTCGCATCAGGGCGACGTCCAGCAGCAGGCCGAGCAGGGGCGCGACCACACCGATCACCAGCACCAGGGAGAGCCAGAGCGGCAGCTCCTGGTTGACACTCAGTTCCCAGAAGACGAAGGCGCAGAACATCCCGATGGCGCCGTGCGCGAAGTTGAAGATCCCGGTGGCCGCGTGGACCACGACGAGCCCGGCCGCGTTGATCGCGTAGATCGCGGCGACCGGTAGTCCGAAGACGAGGAGCTGAAGCAGCGTCTCCCCGGTGACCGGGGTGCCGGCCCAGGTCGAATGAACGACCAGGCCGAGCACCCCGGCAACGAGGATCAACGGCACCAGACGACTGGTGTGGTTGGTCATCGTGCTCGACTACCCCTTGAACGCAGTCGCGGGGTCGATGGTGACCGACTCCAGGTCGCCGCAGTGGAACTCACCCTCGGCGGCCGGGAAGGCGCGCTTCCAGGTGCCGTCCTTGCCGAGCTCGACGAAGGCACTGCATACGCCGGCCTCCTTCGCCGACGGCGTCACCTTGCCGATCATCCCGTCCGCGTCGAAGTCCTTGACCGCGTCCAGGGCCGCGATCAGGTTCGCCCGGGTCAGGCCGTTGACGCCATGCTGGTCGACGACCGCGTTGACGGCGTCGGCGAAGAGCATCCCGTCCGCCCAGGAGAGGGCAGCGAACAGGTTGTGGGTGTCGACCGAGTCGGTGAACTCCTTCATCGCCGGGTTGGCGGCTGCCTCTTCGAACGGCAGGTGCGGGACCGGGACCACGGTGCCGGTCCCGACCGCGCCGGCGGCCTCCACGAAGGCGGGGTCGTAGCAGGAGGTGCAGACCCAGTGCTTGACCGAGTCGACGCCCTGCGCCGCGGCTTCCTGGCGCATCTGGATCAGGCCCGGGAAGGGCGCGCCCCAGAAGACGAACTCGGACTTCTTCGCCTTCAGCGAGGCGGCACGCGGCGTGTACTGAGCGCTGGTGTCGGGCGACTTCACGCCGATCATCTGGTCGATCGCCATGCCGTCGTCGGCCATCACTTGGAAGGCCGCGACCGACGTCGCCACTGTGGCCACGCTGTCGACCGAGAGTACGAACGAGCCGTGGGTCTCGCCGCCGGTGGCATCCTCGAGGTAGTCCGAGATCGCGGTCGACCCGGTCAGCTCACGCTTGCCGTCGCTCGCCGGGCACGGGTCGCCCGAGGGGCCGAAGAGGTAATACGAGGTGTCGTTGCAGTACTGGGTGGCGTAGAGGCCCAGGGTCTGCAACTGGGGCTGGCCGGTGACCTTCCCGGCGGCGTCCTTGCACTCGGCCAGCGGGCTGGCGTCGGCAGCGGCGAGCATCGTGTCACCGACGCTGGCGAAGGCGTTCTCACACGACGAGATCATTGCGTTGCGGGACTCGGTGGGGTCCATCTTGGAGTCGTAGGCCTTGACCTCGATCTGCCGACAGGCCAAGCCGCCTGCGGCGTTGACCGACTTCGCCCACGCCTTGACCGCGTCCACCGAGCCGGTCGCGAGACCAGGGGCGGCGGGCGCGCCGGTGTCCGCCGACACCTGGATGGTGATGGTGTCTGCGGTGACGCCGGTCTCGGTCGCCTCCAGGGTCTCGGTGGCGCACTTGGCGTCGACGGTGGCACTCGGTGCCGGGGTGCTGGCGCCACCGGCGGCGCCGTCGTTGCCGTCGTTGCGCTCGGCCTGGCCACAGCCGGCCAGGACCAGCAGTGCGACCGCGCCGACCGCGGCCGGCTTGGCGAGTGATCGAATCATGGTTCTCCTTGGTTGGGTGTCACCGAGACTGTTGGGCTGGAACGGTGAAGCTCAGTCGGCCGGCGGCGGCGTGAAACGGTGCCCCCAGAACGCGCCTTCGGCGATGCCGTAGACCGGCCGCCGGGTCTCGATGCGCTCGCCGTCGAAGCCGAGTTCGACGTGGTGGCCTTCCGGCGAATAGACGTAGAAGGAGACCATCCGGTCGTTGGTGTGCCGACCGAGGGTCTGCATCATCGGAACGCCCATGTTGTAAGCGCGGTCCAGCCCGAGGCCGACGTCGTCGAGCGTCGCCGCCTCAACCATGAAGTGGTTGAGGCCCGGCGCCGCGCCCGGAGCAAGCCCGAGCGAGTGCTGGCGGGGGTTGCAGCCGAGGAAGTAGTACCGCCCGTCGAGGCCGGGGATGTCGAGGACGTTGCGCTCCTCGAACCCGAGCACGCCGCAGTAGAACTCATAGGCGACCTCGGAGTCGAGCACGCTGACGATCACGTGGCCCAGGCCCTGGTCGCCGGTCACGAACTTCGAGACCGTCGGTGTCTGTACCGGCGCGAAGTCGTAGATCGGGCCCCAGAACAATTCGTTGGGGTTGCCGCTCGGGTCGAGGAAGCGGACGAAGCCGGTGACCGCACGCAGCCGGCACTCCTCGGGCGTGCCGACCTCGACCTCGATCCCGTAGGCCTCGATCTTCGCAGCCATCTCGGCCATCTCGTGACGGTCGTTCACCTCCCAGCCGACCGCGGCGAGTCTGGACTCCTCGGCCGGGGAGAGCACGAAGCGGGCCGGGTACTCGTCGATCCGGTAGCTGAGGGCACCGGGGGTGGTGCCTTCGACCTCCATCAGGCCGAGGAAGTCGCGCATGAAGGGCTGCCAGGCGTCGGCGTCGGCGATGTCGAGGCGCAGGTAGCCGAGGGACAGGATGGGCATGGTTCTTCTCCGTCGCTAGAGGTGAGGGGCGGTCAGACCGGGTAGCTGACGACGTCGCCGGTCAGCCAGTCGCCGACCTGCGGCAGGATGAGGTCGGGCACGTTCATCGCGTGGTGCTGACCCGCGTGGACATCACGCCAGACCCGCTGGATCGGGCTACTCGACTTGATCGATCGCGGGCCGCCCGACAGGTACGCCTTGTCGGCCGCGCTGACGGCGAGGTTGACCGCCATGATGTGGTCGCGCTTCGCGCGGTGACGCAGTCGCAGGGTGACCTCGTCGCCGGCCGCCAGCGTCTCCACGACCGTGCCGAGGTTGTGCTGCAGCGCCAACAGCGCGAGGTCGACCTCGGCATCCGCCTCGGCGAGCCGGGCGTGGGTGATCGGGAGCGGGCTGTAGGCCGGGGTCGCCGCACGACGTTCGCGGAGCGGCTCGATCGCCTCGTCGACGGTACGGCGCGCCATTCCCACCAACGGCACTACGACGGCGTTGAGGAAGATCGTGTACCACGGGATGGAGAACAGCTCCGAGGTGTTGACCTCGCGGCCGGGGCAGTCGAGCCGATAGAGGTCCTCCACGTCCATCGACCGGTAGTCGGGGACGAAGGCGTCCTCGACCACGATGTCGTTGCTGCCGGTGCCGGCGAGACCGTTCGTGTCCCAGACATCCTCCATCCGGTAGTCACCCTCCGGGAGCAGGAAGTGCCGGTAGACCGGGGCACCGCCGTCACCCTCGTCGCTCATCCCGCCGACGAAGGTCCAGGTGCTCTGCGGGCTCCCCGAGGAGAAGCTCCAGCGTCCGCTCAGCCGGTATCCGCCCTCGACCTTGGTCGCCCGACCGGCCGGGCCGTAGGAGGAGCAGATCCAGGTGTCGTGGTCCTCGCCCCAGACCTCCCGCTGGGCCCGGTCGTCGTAGAGGCCGAGGTGCCAGGAGTGGATCCCGACCACGCCGGTCACCCAGCCGGCCGAGCTGGAGAGCCGGCCGATCTCGTACATCGCCTGGTTGAAGACGCGGGGATCGGCCTCGTAGCCGCCGTAGCGGGCGGGCTGGAGCAGCCGCATCACGCCGGAGTCGCGCAGGATCTTGGTGAGGTTGTCACTGAGCCGACGCTGTTGGATCGAGGCCGTCTCCTCGGCGCGGATCTCGTCCGCGGCGGCGGCGATGCGGTCAAGCACTTCGTGCGATGTCATGGGTCCTCCGTTGCCAGGTTCTGTGGGTTCCGCGCTGTCAGCCGGGTTCGACGGGCGTCAGCGGGTGAAGAAGTCGATGCAGGACTGCTCGAAGTCGTGCTTACGCTCGACCTGGGCCCAGTGGCCGCAGTCGGAGAGGACGAGCAGGTCGGCGCGCGGCATCCGCCGGGTGCCGAAGAAGGCACCTTCGAGCGGGAGCATCCGGTCGTCACGACCCCAGATCACCAGGCTCTGGTGCTGGAGTTGGGCGAGCCGCTGGAGCAGCGGCGCCTGGTCGGTGGGGTTGCCCAGGGAACCGAGGATCGAGCGCATCCGCTCGATGGCACCCGGCGCCTCGGCCATCGCGAGCCGCTGGTCGATGAGCTCGTCGGTGATCATCGCCGGGTCGTGCACCATCGACTCCACCCAGCTGATCATCGCTTCCCGTGACGGATTGGCGACGTAGCCGAAGAGCCGCTTCGCGCCTTCGGACTGCGGCGGGCCGAAGACCTCGGCGTAGAGGCCGCCGGGCCCCATCAGCGCGAGGCGGTCGAAACGCTCCGGAGCGAGCAGCGCGGCGGTCAGCGTCACCCAGCCACCCATCGAGTTGCCGATCACGTGGGCCTTGTCGATGCCCAGGTCGTCCATCGCCCGGATCAGCGCCTCGGCGGCGTGTTCGGGGTAGGGCCGTGTCCACTCCTGGGTCGGGCTGACGCCGAAGCCAGGCATGTCGAAGATGTAGGTGCGGAAGTGCTCGGCGAAGACCGGCAGGTTGTTGGCGAAGTTCGACCAGCCGCTCACGCCGGGCCCGGAGCCGTGCAACATGATCAGGTTCGGGCCGTCGCCGGCCACGTGGTAGTGCAGACCGTCGGTGGTGGTGGGGCTCTGCGCGGTGGACTCGTAGGTCAGGGGCATCGTCGAGATCTCCAGGGTTCGTGTGATGTGCAGCACGCGAAACCTAGGCAGGACCCCGATCAGGGAGGAAGGAATCTTCCCGAGGAGCAGGAGACTTTCTCCGCAACCACTTCCCGGGCAACGCAACAGGCGCCCCTCCCCTGGTGGGAAGAGGCGCCTGACACCGGAGACCGCGGGTTACCCCAGCGAAGCCGGAAGACCGTTCGCGTAGAGCGCGAGGACGTCGTCGGAGCTGCGGAGCACCCGAACGACCGACGAAGCAGGGGACGCGAAGAGCGCCGGGAAGTCGAGGTCGCCGAGCTCGACGTCGACGTTCCACGCCAGCTGCTCGTCGGCCAGGGAGAACTGGGCGTTGACGCCCTCCTTGTTGCCACGCGGGTCCTGGCGGTGCCACGCTCCGTCGAGGTGGACGGCGACCAGACCGTGCAGCACGTGGCCGCCCTTCTCGTCGTCGCGAAGAAGCTGGTAGCAGAGCGCGGTGGGCACGCCTTCGGCGCGCAACAGGGCAGCCAACAGGTGCGACTTGGCGTAGCAGAGACCGACCCGGTGCTCGAGCACCTCGGTAGCGCTCACCGTGACCCGCGGGTCCTGGACGTCGAAGGAGTGGGCCACTTCATCCCGCACCCATTCGTAGGCCGCCCGGGCGAACTCGACGTCGTCGGCGGCGCCACTGCGCAGGTCGCGAGCGAGCGCGACAACCTCGGGTGCATCGACCTCGATGACGTCGTCGCCAGCGAGGCATGCCGCGGGGTCGATGTCGATAAGCGCAGGGGATGAAGCGTTGGTCATGACTGGACCTTACCGCTGGACCCGCCCTCACGAAGTGTCCCGTCCATGCACAACGCAGAAGGCCGCACCCGAGGGTGCGGCCTTCGCTATCAAGAGGCTGTCGTGGTGGTACTGCTGGTGGAGCTGCGGGGAATCGAACGACGACCCGGGCACGCTCAACGCCACCCGGCACGCTCAGGCGCGCCAAGGTTGAAACGGCAAAAGCGGTACTGAAACGGGTGGCGTGTTGAAATTTCAGCACTCGTTTCACGCGTCTCACTGGCTGGTCAGACACCCAGGTCCGCGACAGCTTCGGGCGACCGCATGACTCCCCCGCGGCGCAAGTACCAGCGCCGCCACGCCTCAACCATTTTGGCGGTCACTTCGAGCTCGTCGGCCAAGGCGCCGACGTGAGACCCAACCAGGCGCTCGGCGCGCTTGTAGTCCTTCACGTTGATGATGAGCGAAGCTCCGTACTCGTCGGCCCGCCGCTCAACCTTTGGCGAGGTGCAGCGATCGCCGAAGACAGCGTGCCCGATCTCGTGGGCCAGAGTTGCGGTGGCTTGGCTTCGACTCAATCGGTGATTCAGCGTGACCTCTCGCGACTCGTCGCAGTACTGACCCCTGCGGCGCGGGCCGAGGTCTGCCCATTCCACTCGCAGCCCGAGATCGGCGGCGTGCGCGTACAGAAGGTCGAGCCTCATGGTTCGTTGCGGTTCTCCTGCTCATCGTCAATGTCCGGGCCGTCCTCGTCCGCGACGAGGGAGTAGCCGCCCTGCGTAGTTGTATCGGGGGTGTCCGACAGAAAATCGCGAACCTGGCCCAGCGGTCGGTTTAGGGCATCCAACGATGGCGACGACGTGCGCAACATCTGCTGGAGCGCCAAAGCGCCGTCGAGATCGAGGTGGAGCAAGATGGCGCGCACTGCGCCAGCTGTCGCATCGTCAAGGCTTGCGGAGGGAATCAGCGCAAGGACGGCGGCGATGCTCGCGAGGGCGTCGGCGAGCTCATCTGAATCATCGACCACTACAGTGCGCGATGGGGGCCTGGCGCCCGCGCCCGGCGACTTAGGCGCACTCGGAACATCCTCCCGAATCGGATCGATTCCGGTGAGCACGCGATCAACGGACCCTCGCCTCCAGTGCAGGGCGTCTTCAAGGGCGCCCTTCAGTCGCTCATCCAGTTCGCCTACTCCGCGCTCGAGGTCAGTGAGGACCTTCGGGGCAACGCCCAGCCGGCGCGCAAGGCTCGCGTCATCCTCCAGACTGAGTGCGAGACGGCGAGTCGCGATGAGTTGCCCGAGCGCCTGCCGGCCAACCTCGGGCACCGAGGCATTCGGGGGCAACTGACGAGATTGCACGCGAGCGACCTTGAGGTCACTCGACAGTCCCAGTGCCTCTTGGATCTTCCGCAGCGTCCCACGCTGCGGAACCACGGTCCCGTTCTCCAAGTTGCCAACGCTCTTCAGTGAGACGGACGCAACCTTGGCCAGTTGGTTCTGCGTCATGTCGAACGCTTCTCGACGCATCCGCACGACGTCGCCCCATCCGAACCTGTCTTCATCCATGCGTAGAAGTATCTGCCAACTTACTCATTTGACGCAAGGTCCGGGTAAGTTTTGCGTGTCTTACTTGCACCGATAAGTAAGACTGCCTAGGTTCTTACTCATGACGACATGCGATGACGAGGCGGTGGGGGTGGCCCTCCGGGTGCTCCGAAAGGCCGCGGGCATGACCCTCAATGACGTATCCCGAGTAGCCGGCGTCAGCCCGGCCTACCTGTCAAACGTGGAGAACGGCAACGTTCGCCCGTCGGCCCCATGGGTGCACGCGGTCCTGGGGTCGATCGGGAGTGAAATTCAGGCCGAGCGGCAGGCAGCATGACCCTCGCTGCCCACCCCTACGCCGACGCATGGCCAATGCTCTCCAAGGATGAGTTGGCAGAACTCGCCGACGACATCAAGGCCAATGGCCTCCGCAACCCGATCGTCATCTACAACAACACCGTTCTCGACGGACGCAACCGCCACGCAGCTTGCCTGCTCGCCAGCGTCGAGCCGACCTTCACCAAGTTCGACGGCGACGATGATGCGGCCCTTGCGTTCGTCCAGTCGGTCAATAACGCTCGCCGCCACCAGTCCAAAGGGTCTCTCGCCGCATCGTGGGCGCTTTCGATGCTCGCTGCAGGTAAGCGCGACAACGGACGTTGGGAGTACGGCGCCGCGAAAAGTAACGATCGTAACAATCTGAATCGCAAGGACGCTGCGCAAGTCGGCCTGATCGCGGATGTTGACGGCGGACTTCTCCTTGAAGTTCGCGACGACCGGCTCGCTCTAGATGCCGCCTACCAGCGCGCCCGTGGCCTACGTGACGCCGAGCAGGAGCTACTGGCCGAGCAGGAGCGCATCGAGGCTGAAGAAGCCTCCGCCCTTGCGTCCCTGCCGGCCGAGTACGCCGACGCGATCGGAGCCACCTACTCCTCTGCCCGCGTTGCCTTCGCGGCTTGGGAGGACACCAACCGCGCCGAGGCGGCCCGACTCCGTAAGGAGCGCGAGAGGGCGCAGCAGGCCAAGCGGGATCACGACGAAGGCATGAAGCGCGAGGCCCAAACCCTCTCGCACTGGACCACGCACTACTCGCTCGCCGCCAATCTCCGGGACTACCCGTACCGAGACGAAGTTCTCGCCGCGATGTTGCCGAGGTACCGCGCCGAGTTCCTTGCTCTTGAAGCCGCTAACGACTGGAGGACGGCATGATCCGCGACGAGCGACCCGACGAATATGACCCGGCCGACATCGAGTTTCTGCCGCGAGACGAGCTGACTGCCATCGTTGACGGTCTCCTTCGCGTGAACCGTCCCGACCGGTACGAACCGGGCGCTGACTGGCTCGACGAAGTGGCCGAGATGGTGGAGAACAAGATCACGGTCGTTGAGGCGAAGCGACTTGCCGCTCGCCAGATAGTCGGGCAGCGCGAAGGCCGCGCCACGCGGTCAGTCAACAAGTTCTTGAAATCTCTCGCGACCGACGGCGGTTTCCGGTTGGCCGGCGCCTGGGCGCCCTTCTCTGACGAACCGGTGGCCTTCATCGACACGGACGACAAGCGCGTGCGGGTTGCACTGCGAGCCATGCGTTCACGGGACTGGCAGCAGTTCACATTGCATGGTCGCACCGATGCGCAACACAGGTTCGCTGCCGAGATGGCGACATATGACGCCGCCGACTGGCTGGCTTCCCAGCAGGGATCGCTGTCATTCGCCGATTGGGCACAGAGCGCGCACGCTGCCCCTGAGGTGGCCTGACATGGATTACTTCACCGCCAAGGTGGCCATCGCCGAGATCATGTCTCAGCTCTCCGATGCAGACCTCCCCGAGATCGACGTCGAGACCCGCGACGACGGCGCGACGGTCGCATGGGACGACGAGCGCCAGATCGGCTACCACCTGGGCTCTTCCACTCGTAACGGAAAACCGACGCGCTGCGACTATCGAGACGACGCGATTGAGCAGGCGCTCGTCATGGAATCGGTTCACCGCGCTGAGGCCAAGTGGTGGATGCGTCACGGCGCCGCTCTGGCAGGTGCCTGATGACCGCCGCACGCCTTACTCACTCCGACCTCGCCGAGCGCCTCAACCTCCCTCTCTCGACAGTCGTCGAACTTCGGAAGCGCGAGGGATGGCCTCACGTACGGCTCGGTAAGGCGGTCCGCTTCACGGAGGCGCAAGTGGAGCAGATCGTCACCTCTCACATCGTGACCTCCGCCCCAGAGGCGGCGCCCATGTTCCCGGGGCACAGGCCGCATCGCCCCAAGCGCTGACTCCCAAAACGCCGAACCGCCCACCCCGAAAGGAGCGCCCCGTGTTCACTTTTCGCCGCAAGCCAGATTGGTCCAAGGGTGTCTCGATCCTCATTGGGTCAGAGGTCGACCCCCAGCAGGACGGGCGCATTCCGCTCGGGCATCTCGTCGAAGGTCATGGCGATCTCGCTCGCTGGGCTGACCCAGATCGAGCGCCCGCCAGGGACTCCGAGTGTCGAGAAGTGCAGGAAGATGCCAGGCGTAGCCGAGAAGGCGTTCTGGATCGTTTCTTGAAGCGCATTCAGCGCAGCATCTGTCATCTTCACCCGCTCTGCGCCGATCCGCAGCTCGCCCATTCTTGCCTCCTGAATTCGCTGGAGCGATCAGCCTCCCAGGAACCCCTTCGGCCGTCCGCCGAACGCAGGAACTAACCCCGCGACGTAGCGGCCCTACGTCACCTCCCGTCGCTCTCATCGGCGCCGGGCTGGTTCCGCACACCCTTTTGGAGGACGAATGACTGCGCCACCGGGCATCGCGCCCACCACGGAGACCGCTGCCGGGCATGACAGGCAGGTGAGTGACACCGCACTCACAAGTAAGCGAGAGGCGATTCGCTATCTGCGCGACCAGCTCCAGATCACTGGGGCGCAGGCGAACCGAATGTACGTCGCTTATCAGCGCGACCAGGAGCGACCTGCTGTCACGGCTGGCGCGACGTACCGACTCTCCTTCCTGGCTTGGCTGATGGAGCAGGCGCCAGTGAAGCGGAACCGCGAGGTGCTCAAGCACGGCTGGAGGGTCGCGAACTGATGGAGGCGCCTGACCCCGTGCACCTCATGGCCCTGATCCCGCTAATCCTGGCGGTTGCTCCGTTCGCGGCGGCTCTCTGGTTGCGGCACCAGATAGAGGCTGATCATCGTCGCAGCGCAGAGCGCCACGCCGCCGAGAAGCATGTTCCAGACGTACGTCCCGGCGACCCACCCGAGGCCGCGGTCGATTCCCACGAACGCAATCGCCCAGGCGACCACCAGGCCGACTAGCGCGATCGAGTTCAACACCTTGAACATCGCGAACAGGTGCCTGCCGTCACCTCGGTTTTGCAGCGTGAACGCCAGCAGCAGAACCGGGATCAGGTTCGCTGCCACTTCGCATTGGGTGCCACTCAGTTCCACGGCCCGACTCTAGGGGCCCTGCGCATCGAGCGCATGACATTCGCCTGCCCGCCTGGCGCAACCCCGGTTGCTGGCGGCATGGGCCGGTTCGATCCCGGCGCAGGCACTGGGGCCGGTCCTTGGCGGCTTGGAATCCGCGGGCGTCAACCGGCCCCCACCTATTCGATCAAACTCAGGAGAACGACATGCCCGAACTCAAGACTCCCGACGAGTGGTGCCAACTGCTCGGCTTCCGCGTGATGGACCCCGACGGTTGGCGCAACGGCGCTTCCCTCGGCCCGCGGCCTTGGTCTGACCCGATCGCTAAGTCCGAGTTCCTTGAGCGCCTGATGCCATGCACGCTGCTCGACCTCCGGCGCACACCCTGACACTCGCCTCCCCCACCTCACCCCCGCCCATCGCGGGGGTTCTTCGATTTAGGAGCACTTCATGAAGCATCACCTCAAGGTGCAACGCCACCGATCTCCTCAACGACCTAGGGCGCTGGGTTGAGACCTGGGACGGCGAACGGCTCCAACCTTCAGACTGGCCGATGCTGGGAGCCAAGATCGCACCCGGCGACCTCAAGGTACTCGTGACCGCCGTCGTGCGCCTCCAGGAAGGCCGGGGTGCCCTGGTCCCAAAATCGTGGAGCGCCTCGCAGTCGACACGGAGTTCCACGAGCGACTGACCGCAGCCCACGGCCTAGGGATCAGCGACAAACGCCTCCTGGGCTGGGAGCCCATCGAGGTGCACGAACACGAGTACGACGAGGCGGGCCGCATGGTCCGCACCGTCGTCACTCGCGAGGCCGAGTGGACCGATGCTGAACGCTCCAAGATGCTTGCGCTGGCCCAGTTTGACCGCGAGGTGTGCGACTGCGGTCTACACCGCAGCATCGCTGACGCGGACCCTCACTTGGAGATGCAGGAGCGCGTCTGTCCCGTTTGCGCGGCGTCGGCAAAGAACTATCGACTCATTGAGGATCGTGACGAGAAGGCCATGAAGGCGCACGGCGACAAGCCCGCCCCTGGAATCACGCGCCCAGGCGACGGACGGCGGCTGTACTTGCGACCGGCCGACGGGCCGCTAAGAAGCGATCTCCCAGAGAACGGCTAGAACCCAAACTGCAAAGGCGATAAGCACCGCGCCGAGCAGGATGCCCTTCGCGATCACCCACGACGTCACCGGCTCTGGGTCGTCTTTTTTGACCTCATACTCCTCGGTCCACTCCTCGCCGTCCCAGTAGCGCAGGGCGCCAGGGAGGTCGGGGGCGCTGTACCAGCCCGGCCCCAATGCCGGCTTCTGATCGCTACTCATGCCAGCAATGTACGTCGCCTCGGCGCTCGCTTGCATCCCGTTCCGAAAGGCGGTGCCAGATGGGCGTTCGCACTGAAACTGTCCGGCTCGAGTTGCAGGATGCCGGGTTTACCTCCGGCGCGGCCCGCGCGGCGGCTGCGACGGCGGTGCTTGAGCAGGCACTTGATCGCGTTGACGGAACATCGCTGCGCGCGAGCAAGGGGCTCGATACCTCTGCTGGAAGTGTTGACCAACTGGGGGCGTCCGCGCGACGCAATGATCGGTCGATCAACCAGCTAACCGGCCGGCTAGCCCTGCTGCGGGATGCCATCGCGATCCTCGGGCCGACAACCGTCCCGATGGGCGCGGCCGCAGTCGCCGGATTCGCTGGCCTAGCTGGGCAGGTCGGGGCGGCCGTACTCGGCGCCGGAACCCTCCTGGTCGCCTTTCAGGGGGTCGGCGATGCCCTTAGTGCCGTCAACGACGCCGCGCTGGAGCCGACTGCGGAGAACCTGACTAAGGCACGGCAGGCAATGGAGGAACTGTCGCCAGCCGCACAAGGCTTGGTCGCCCAGATCCAGCAGATGCGTCCTGCGCTGCGCGATCTGAGGGATGCTGCCGCGGGAGGTGCTCTCGATGGGCTCACCGATTCCCTCACCGCGCTCGAGGGCCGCCTGCCCGAGGTAGAACGCATCTTGTCCGTTACTGGCGATACCGTCGGTGATCTGCTCGCAGTGGGCGGTGAGAGCCTTGCCAGCGACGGCTGGACTGAGTTCTTCGACTACTTGGCGACCGACGCGCAGCCTACGCTCGTCGACCTTGGCTACACGGTCGGGAACCTTGCTCGTGGGCTTGCTGAGCTCGGAATCGCAACAGATCCCTTGTCGCGCGACTTCTCCGTGTGGCTTCGCGAGTCGAGTGCCGACTTCGCTGCGTGGGCGGACGGCCTCGCGGAGACGGAAAACTATCGAGAGTTCATCGACTACGTCCGGGAGACTGGACCTCAGTTGGGTGAGACTCTGGGTGAGGCCGCTGACGCGTTGCTGCAGATCGCAGAGGCCGCATCTCCGCTTGGTGGTCCCGTGCTCCAGGCGCTTGAGGCAGCAGCCAGGGTCATTGGCACCATCGCTGACTCGGACCTGGGAACACCGCTGGTCGCAGGCTTCATGGCACTCTCTGCCTACAACCGCGCTCTCGCAGTGACTGAGGCCGTCCAGGGTCGCATCGCGGCTCGTGGCGGCATGGGTGCGATCATCGGCGTCGGTGCGTCTGGGTCTAGCAAGGCGACGCTTCGCCAGGATCTCGCGGCGTGGTCTGACGGTCTCGTGGCCTGGGGCAAGGACGCCGAGAAGGCAGCCGAGGCAACGGAGCGCCTCAAGCAGCGTCGGAATGCCCTTCTGCGCTCGGGCGCGCTCGCCGGCGGGGTGGCGCTGTCGACGACGGACCTCGTGCAGGGGATGGACATTGCCAACACCGCGTCGCTCGGCTTCATGGGCGCGCTGGTGGGCGGCGGCACGGGAGCAGTCGTTGGCGGCCTGACAGGCGCGGTCATGGACTACAACGCCGCCGCCGACAAGGCGTCATCGGCGCAGCGCGCGCTTGCGAACGCTTGGAGCGACAGCGATGGAACGATGACTGGCTATCTCCAGAACCTGGAGCGGGCCCAGTCGCTGGCCGACGATTTCGCGAATAGCGTTTCGTCTCCCAACCTGCTCAGCCATCTCGCAAAGGGCTTCACGCCCGGAGGGCTGGCAAACAACCTGGATGTCATCTTCGGCGGCGTCGAGTCCTCTGCGCTCGGGAAGATCGCCGATCAGAGCATTCTTGCCGAGCAGACTGCAGGAGACCTAGACCTTGCGCTTCGCTTACTGGCGCAAGACCTTGGGATCGTTGGCGATCACTCGGACGCGTCGCTCGGCGACATGAATGCAACTCTGGTCAAGCTGAGCCCGGCCATGCAGGGTCTCGGGATCACAGTCGAAGACCTGATTTCGTCGATTCAAGACGGGACCTTCCCGCAGGTCGCCGACGACCTTGGGGCATGGATCTCCACTGCCGACAGCGCCAGCGGTCGCACAGGCGCCCTAGCGAACGCCCTCCAAGGGCTCGACAACGAGTTCCTGACTACCGCCGACAGCGCCAGCGTGTTCGCGTCTGCGCTTGACGCCCTCCTCTCTCCGCAGATGGATCAGGAGCGGGCTGCGATTGCTTGGCGCGAGTCGCTTCGCACCCTCAAGGACGACCTGTCTGAAACGACACGCTCGCTCGAAGAGGGCAAGGGCGATCAGAACCGGTCGGCCATCTTGGATCGCTTGCAGGCGCTACAGAACACCGCCGTCGCCGATGCAATGAACGGCGCCTCCGGAGCCGAGTTGGCCCAGACGCTGCGCAAGGGCAAGAAGGAGTTACTTGACTTTGCCGACGCCGCGGGCCTGAATCGCCGAGAGGTCAAGAAGATGATCGCGGAGATGAACCTGACTCCGGAAACGATCAGGACTCTGCTGGAGGTCACCGGGGGTGACGACGCACGAGCAACCATCGACGACCTCACCACGCGACTCGTCGATTTGGGGCTAACTGAGGCCGAGGCAACGGCTGCGATCAACGACGTTGCGTCCGGCAAGATTAAGACTGTTCAGGGCTTGGTCGATAAGTACGGACTCAGCAAGGCTGAGGCGAAGGCACTACTCAAGGACGCAGCGTCAGAGAAGATCCGCGCCGCGCTCGCTCTCCTGAGGCAGATGGATGGCTACTCGGCCAACGCCACGATCACGACGACCCACATCACGCGCCAGGTCGCCGAGAACATGTTCAAGCACAAGCCGAAGGGCGCTCCGGGTAACGCCGACGGTGGCACCATCCCCAAGGACGGGCTGCCCTACGCCGACCGGTATCACTACATGCTGGCACCTGGCGAGGAGGTCATCTCGAACCGCCGTGGTCAGGCTGACCGGTTCCGTCCCCTGCTGAAGGCGATCAACGCGGCTGCGGATGGCGCGACGGTGGGTCCGTCGGCGGGTATCGGGAAGGCGATGCAGCTGTCGTTCCCTGGGTTGCATCGCGAGTACGACATGACGGCCCGTTCGCTCAAGGGTCTGCGTCGCGCGGTGACCGATTCTGAGAAGGCGCTGGATAAGGCGACTGATCGGCGTGACGCGATCGCGTCGAAGCGTTCGGACGTGATGGGCGCGGTCCGCAACACCTTCACGAGCCAACTGTTTGGCAACGAGGTGAAGCCGTGGTTCGAGCAGTCCGCGAACCCTGTCGGCCTGCTGAACCAGGACATCACTGGGTTGCGTCAGTTCGCGAAGGCCCGCAAGACGCTCGCGAAGAAGGGGCTCGATGGCGGCGCTCTGGATGCGCTGTTCCAGCAGGGCAACCTGCAGGAGATCCAGGCGATGGCGGGCATGTCCAAGGCCGAGCTGGCGAAGTACGAGAAGAAGTACGAGCTGCGCGAACGGCTCCTCGGCCAGCAGTCGCGCGGCGCCGGCGACCAGGTCTATGGCGCGGAACTTGCATCTGCCAACAAGGAGTTGCGGGGCATCCGGCAGGACAACCGTCGCCTGGAGAAGCGCCTGGCGGCTATCGAGAAGCACACGCGCGAGAACGCCAAAAAGACCGGCGATCAGATCAATAAGACCGCGACGAAGGGACGGCGCAATGCGCGTTAGCCAGCACGCTTTCCACTTCGGGGATCTGCTCATCTCGTTGGGCCAGCAGGGCGGGTATGCCGATCACGGCGTGTTCAAACTCGCTCTGCTGGCCGACGGCTATGAAGTCGGTTCGCCGCAGCAGGTCGTGGCGCAGGTCGAGTCGCAGTTGTTCGACGGCGACCTTGAGGAGATCACGCGTTACGGCAACCGGGAGATGAAGTTCCGGGTCGAGGTAAGTGCCGCGGATGGCGAGGCGTTGGCGCAGGGCGAGAAGGCTCTGATGGCGCAGTTGGCGCGGCCGAACACGTTGCGGTGGCTGCCTCCGGTCCCACCGGTGGAAGCGACCGTCTTCGATGTGATCACGTCGTGGATGGAGGTCGACTCCGACGGCGGCGCGGATCTGGATGAGTTGCGGTGCATCCGCGTCTACGAGATCACGGCACGATGCATGCCGTTCGGTCGCAGTGAGACCGAAACCATCACGCCTGCGCTTCCGCCAACTGGCGGGCCATCTCCGGTGGTCACTGTCGTCAATGACTGCACCTCGACGTCTGGCTGGACGGCCACCCTAAATGGGGCGCCCACTCCGGTCACTCTCGCCACGTCGGGAACCGCCGTCGTTGCCAAGGCGGCTGGAGGCGTAGGCGCCGACTTCACGATGACGTGGACATCAGGCAGTGCCATCCCGCTAGCAGGCACTCCGTGGATCGCGCTCGACTGCAGCCCGGCCATGCCTTTCGGCCGCTTCGGGCAAAGCCCCACGATCAGCATCAACGGCGGTGCGCCGATCTCGCCCTCGGTGGCCAACGGCTCCAAGATCTACTTCCTGGTTGCAGCATCATCGTTCACCTCGATTCGGATCAGCACCTCAGTCATCAGTGAGCGTGGCTACGCCCCTGCCCTTGGTGTCGCCGATATCTTCCGGCAGGACATCACCCCCGCGATTGGAACCGGGCGCCAGTTGATGCGAGTCCTGGAGGTCGGCGGGTCTGCGCCCACGCAGGGGTCCCTCGCTCTTGAGCATTCGACCGCGCCACTGAGGCAAACCGTGGTGTACACAAACGCCGAGGATGGTCGCGGATACCAGCCGCCGCTGCGCCCCTTTCGGGCCTCGGGAGGCGAAGTCACGCCGGACGCCACCACCGTGAGTGGTGCGCGCTCCGCAATGGTCACCGGGACGCCCGAGGTCTACGAGGCTCCGATGGCGAACCTGCAGGCGGGTGAGCACGCAGTGTTGGCGCGCGTGCGTGCGACCGGGACCGCTGGTCCGCGTACGTTCACTCGGATCACCACCCCTCGCTCCGGTGGCGAGTCCCTGGATCTGCAGTCGCACTGGACGCGGCCCAGCATCTCGACCGCGTGGCAGTGGGTTGCGATGGCGGACGCTTTGGTGACGGTCGATCCTGCGGTGGCACCCAACGGGGTGTTTCGGGTCTCGATCGAGTCCAACTTGGTTGACATCGACGAGTGCCTGCTGCTCAACATGACGACCGGCTCATTGGTACGGGTCGACGCGGGTGCTTCGACGCGACTGTGGATCGACTCCCCCACCGTTTCCGACCCTCGTCCGCGGATCCGGGTTGGTACTGCTGCTGATGGTTCCGACGCGAGGCACATCGCTATGGATCAGGTGGCCGAGTTCTCGATTCTCGGATTCGAGGTGGGCACGATGAACGTCTTCACGGCCTGCGAGGCGCTCAACGCTGCCTGTTCACTGCGGCACTTCGAGCGGTGGCACACTCACGCGGCCGCATCATGAAGGGCCTAGAGGTCTACATCGATGGGTCACCCCTGTCAGCCATCGGCTGGTGGGGCGACTTGGAGGTGGCTCACCGTTGGTCGGGCGGCTCGTGGGGGCTGGATTGGCGGATGGATCTGCGCCCTGGCCAACGTCCCCCTGCGCTCACGGCACCGCGTCCGTTGGTGACGCTGCAGGCCGGGTCGTCGCGACTGTGGGCTGGTCGCGGGCTGGAGATCGACTGGGTTGAGGGCACGTTCTCGGCGCGCGGTTTGTGTCGCGAGGGTGAGGGCGCGTTGGCGTTCGACCTTTCCGGGCCGACCACGAAGCCGGGTGACGCGATCTTCTTCTCCAGCGTGATCTCCTGGGGCGCACTGGAGACGATGGGTGCAGTGGGCACGGCACCGGCGTCGGAGTTCAACACGATCTCGGACCTGATGGACGCCTACGCACTGCAGGAAGGGAAGTCGTGGGCGGTCACTCCGCGCCACCTCGTCTACACCGCCCTTGATCCGACGACACCCAGCTTCCATGTGCTGCCTGGGCTCGATGCGATGGGCGTATCGGAGGAGCGTCAGGTGACGCGGCTGATGATGCGTTACGTGCGGGCGTCGGATCTGTCGTTCCAGACAGTGTGGGCCGAGGACCCCGATGCCCCTGCGGTGATCCAGCGGGCGATCGAAGTCTTTGACCGTGGCGCGATGACGCCGACTGAGGCGCAGAACCTCGTGAACCAGATCTTCGCGAAGGCCAGCCCCACGAAGGCGTTCACGGGCGGGATCACGGTCGGCCTCAACCAGGTGGTCGACAAAACCGGCGCGTCCCCGTCGCTGGCGAAGCTGACCGCCGGGCACATGTACCGGGTGCACGGGATGCGCGACCCCCGCAACAGCAAGCCCTACACGGACTTCGTGTGCGCCGAGTCGATCTGGAAACCATCCGAGAACGAGGTGACCTTGATGCCGACCAACGTCGTGGCCTCTGACTTCGCTTCGATCGTCGAGCAGTTCGGCGGAACGGTGAGCTTCTGATGGTCTACAAGAACCGCACGAACCCGTACTCCGGCGCCGGTCCCGCTGGACCTACTGGCCCCCAGGGGCCAACTGGACCGCAGGGGCCGACTGGGCTGACGGGTGCCACTGGTCCCCAAGGTCCGACTGGTTTGCAGGGGCCAACTGGGCTTCAGGGGCCGACTGGGGCGACGGGTCTCACGCCTTCCCTTCGCGGAACCTCAACAACGCCGGTGACGATCTCCACCAGCAGCCCTATGACTTGGGCCCTGTCGCCTGCCATGAATGTGGCGTTCCCGGTCGGGGCGTTCGTTCGTGCGATCGAGCCGGGTGGCCGTTATGTGACTGGCGACGTCACTGCCGCCACGACGACGTCGGTCACCATCGCGCCCGACGTGACCAGTGGCAGCGGGTCCACTTTCTCGTCTTGGACCATCGTCGTCGCGGGCATCCGTGGCGCCCAGGGAGCTTTGGGCGCAACCGGCTCAACGGGGTCACAAGGTCCGACTGGCCTGCAGGGTCCGACGGGTCCCCAGGGTGCGACTGGAGCCAAGGGCGACGCGGGCGCAACTGGCGCGACCGGGCCACAGGGGCTGACTCCTGAGCTGCGAGCCACTTCGACCGCCGCCGTGACGATCTGGAGTAGCACCCCGACAACATGGACGCTCTCGCCAGCGATTGGCGTTCCCTTCCCCGTCGGCTCGCGGATCGTCGCAAGCGTCGTCGGCAGTACCCGTTTCTCTGGCGGAATCGTCACCGCCTCATCGACCACCTCGGTCACGATCTCGCCAGACGAGGTCTCGGGCAACGGAACATCGGCATCTGACTGGGTGCTCGCAATCGCTGGCTACCGCGGGCCAACCGGCCCACAGGGCGCGACTGGAGCCAAGGGCGACCAAGGCATCCAGGGCGCAACGGGTGTAACTGGCGGCGTCGGGGCAACCGGAGCACAGGGGCCGACTGGACTTCAAGGCATCCAAGGACCGACAGGGTCACCCGGCGCGACTGGAGCCACCGGTCCGACCGTCATCGTCGGAACATCCGGCAAGCAGTACCGACTCATCTCTGGCGTGCTGCGCAACTCCGGTTCCGGCTGGGCATGGATCAATGACGCGGGGCACGTGCCGACCGGCGTGACGTTGACGGTGAGCCCGACAACGAACGCGATCGTCATCAACTTCAACGCGACCGCCTCGAAGGTGTCTTCACTCCACGTGACACCTGACGAGACGCTCGCAGCGATGGGCGTCCGCGCAGGTTCATCCGTGGGGTTCTCGACGGCAACGATCCAGCTTTTCACTGAAGATCAGTACTCGATCAACGACTTTGTTCAGTACTCGGCAGGCGCATGGTCGAGCTTCAACAACGTGTTCTCAGGCTTCTCCTATAGCGCCGGTTCACTCATCCTCACTCACGAGGACATGGGGACGACCTACAACTTCGGGGCATCCATCGCGAACCGCGGCCCGACGTTGGCCCAGGTGAATGCCCTCAGCGCGACGACAACGCAGATCCAGTTCTACACCGGCGCCTTCGGGTCACTGACCTTGGCGAGCACGGCGAACACCAACATGCGGTTCTACCTCACCCGCCACGGTCGACGAGCCGTAACCCCGCCCGCCGACCCCGCCAGCATCGTGGCCGCGAACGGGAACCTCTGGGTGACCGGATACATGGAGGTCTGATGAGCAACGAGCCGCCGACCATCGGCGAAGTCTCCCGTCGCCGCTGGAGGTCTACCCGTGGATAGTGACAAGAACCTTGAGCGAGCCATCGACCGCCTCGTAAACGGGCTTGAAGTGAACACCGCTGCGAACCACGAGCTCAAGACCGGGCTCAACGAGCTCCGCCAGGAAATGAAGGACACCTACGTCCGCAAAGACGTCCTCAACCCGACTCTGAAGGCGATGACTGACGACATCGACTCCAACTCGGACTGGATTCGGTGGGCGACTCGCATCGTGCTCGCCCTGGTCATCGCTGCCGTGGTCGGGCTCGTACTCGCCTCGGGAGGCACGAAGTGAAGACCCAGAAGACCCTGAACTGGCAGTTCGCCATCGTTCTCATCGTCGTCCTTCTGCTCGGGTGGATGCTCTGGACGCGCACCGACGCCCTCACGCGGGCCGACATCGAATCGAAGAAGGAGCGCGACGCCTACGCCAAGCGCCTCGATGCCGCTGACGCAAAAGCCGAACGCGACGCAGCAGCTCTCGACGCCCTTGCCCGTCAGGTTCGACGCGCTGGCGAGGTGCCCGTGGTCGACCCGGACGACCTGCCGGACGCGAGCGGTGACGTGACGATCATCGAAGGCGCACCCGGTCCCGTCGGCCCCGCTGGTAAGCCCGGCCGCGACGGCGACGACGGTAGCAACGGAACCGGCGGCGAACCAGGCGTGGCAGGCAAGGACGGCGCACCTGGCGCAACAGGTGAACCCGGACCACCTGGACCGCAAGGGCCACAGGGAGCGAAGGGCGACACCGGTCCCGCTGGTGAGCGTGGCCCCGCTGGAACCGCGGCCCCCGGCAGCTATGCCTGTCCCGACGGCACGGTGCTGATGGGGTTCACGGTCGCACCCGATGGAGCCGTGGCGCTCGACTGCCGAGGGGTGGCGCCGTGACCCGCCCCATCCCCCGCCGCTGGTCGCGCTTTACGCACCTGCTGCCGTACCGGAGGAACAACAGCAAGGTCGGCCTGGAGCATGCGGCCAACAACTCGCGGGCCGTGGACCTCGACGTTTGGCCCACTGCCGACAACGTGCTGGTGAACACGCACTGGCGCAAGCCACTGCTGCTTGACGGCTTCCGTGACCCCGCTGGCCGCACGAAGCGGAACCGCAACGTCGACACGATGATGTGGCGACGGGTTCGACGGCTCGAATCCCGGGAGGGCTTCCGGATCGTCAAGGTGTCGCGCCGCTTGGAGCAAGCCGCCGAGTTGGGCGTGATCCGCATCGAGCTCGACGCCAAGGGTGGGCAGTGGCTGACCGAGCCGGACGCGTGGCATCCCATCGCAGAGCTGGCGCGAGAGCTGGGCCTGACTGTCGCCGTGAAGTGCGCGTCCCGTCGACCTCGTTACGCCGGACGCGTCTTACGAGCTGCGCACCTCGCCGGGCTGCCGACGATCCTCCTGCCCCGCGGCACACGCGTCATGCCGAAGAAGTGGCAGCCGTACATCGACTACGTGAGAGGCGCGGTGATCTGGCGATGACCAAGCGAACTTCAAGTTTCTCCAGATCTTGGAGTTGGCTCACCGACCACGCCCGCTTCTACCTGACCATCACGCTCGACATCATCTTGAGGAGAGAGCCATGACCTGGCGAATGGCCCGCAGCCTGGACGTGCTGCTCAACGAAGTGAACGCAGCCGCCCCCAAGCGCAGCAAGGTCAGCGATGGCGGCATCGGCGACCCTGCGCACTCGGCTCGCGTCTCGGACCACAACCCGAACGACGCCGGTGTCGTTCGCGCCCGCGACTTCACTCACGACCCCGCCGGCGGACTCGATGCAGACAAGCTCGCGATGCATGTCGCGAGCCTCCTCGGCAAGCGTCCCGCGCTCGGCGCCGGCGCCTACGTCATCTGGCGGCGACGGATCATCTCCACTGACCGACTCGGCGAGGGCTGGCGTCCGTACCCCGGTAGCGACCCGCACGACAAGCACGTGCACGTCTCAGTCGGCACGGGACGCTACGACTCCACCGAGCCGTGGGGCTGGCCGCCCGCCAAGCCGCTCGGCCGCTTCCCTGCCCGCTTCAAGGAAGCCCGCAAGGAACTCCGCAAGCAGCGCGACGACAAGACCGCACCCGCCGCACTCCGCCAGCGCGCCCGCGCTGCACTCCAGGCACTCCGAGGAGAGAAGTGATGATCCAGATCCCGCCCGCAGTTCGTGACCGTCTCTACCCGATCGCGCTTGCCGTCGTGGCCCTACTTGGTGGCTACGGCCTCATCTCCGAGAGCATGATCCCGCTGTGGATCGCCCTCGCGAGCGCCGTCGTCGGCGTCGGCACCGCGACCGCGTATCGGCCCAGCAAGACGCTGCCCGACAAGTAGCCACCCACTGCCCCACCTGCCCCCGTCAGCTTCGGCTGGCGGGGGCTCTCAGCTATTTCGCGACCTCGATCATCCCCGCAGCCACCCACCCCTGGCGCACCGTCTGCCCCTCATGCGCAGGCTGCCAGTCAGCCCAGATGACGTAGCCCTCCCAGCCCTCGCGACCCTGCCGCCACATCGTCAGCAGCCCAGCAGAGCGCGAGACCTTGTCGGGCGTCAGGTCCACCCAGACATGCGTGGGCGCGGTGAGGCGAGCTTGAAACGGGGTTGGCTGACGGGAGTTGACCACGCCACCACGATAGAACACGTGTTCGATAGAGTGCATCCATGCTCACCCTCACCGCCAGCTACCGCGAAGGCGACACCGTCACCCGCGAAACCATCCAAGCCGACACCTACGAGCAGGCATGGGAGCAGGCATGGGGCGCGCGGTCAGAGACGCGGAAGCTGCTGCATGTGGTTGTGGAGCGGTAGATTGCCAGAGGGCCTCAGTCGCGCGGCGCGACCCACTTCGTAAGGTGGGACGCGCCCATCGCAATGGCGACCAGCGAGGGGATGATCACTAGCGGATTGACGTCACCCCGAACGGAAAGCCAACCAGTAAGTACGGCGAACACGAGGCCGACAATGAGCAGAGCCAAACTGGCGGCATCGACCTGTCGTCGAGCGCCAGCATGATGGCTATGCGTCATCGTCATGCGCCGCCCTCCTGTGGCTCTTGACTCGCAGAACCGTCCACTTGCGCGTAGTGCGACCGTTCTTCGTCAGGATATCCTCCCGGATCTCTAGATTGAAGATGTCGGTCTTCCGGATCGCGAGCCCCGCCGCCACTCGGTCAAGGAACTGCTGGTCCTCGACCGTCGCACTCCGCTTCGCCTCCTTGGTCCGCACGCGCCACTTCTCTGGGTCGTCAAAGTCGATCGCAGACATCTGGGCATCTGCGTCGAAGATCTTGAACGTTTCCTCGATCTCATCCTCGGGACTGACCGCGTTGTAGTCGGGGCGCGCGAGCTCAAAGGCCGGCACGGGTGGAACGATCTCACCGTCGACTACCTCGGCCGGTTCTTCTGACACCTCTACGGCGCTGACGCGGGGGTCGCTGAGCGGGGCCATGATCTTCCTAAGTTGCTTCTTGCGGCGCCGCTTCTGCTTCTGCAGTTCGTCCCAGGCATGGCGGGGGATTTCCTGGACTGTCTTGTCCTGCCAGCAGACCTTGACGTTGCCATTCTCGAGGTAGTCGTAGTCCTCGACGTCTGCGCGCGCTGACTTAGTTGCCCACAGGAGGATTGACCCCAGGGATGGGGGCGCCACGGCGCCTGCGGCGAGGGCGACGGCTGGGTCCTGAGCAACCCGCAGAACCTCAAGCATGAAGGAACCTTCTTGGGCCGGCCTGACCAGAACCTCTGACTGCAGGCCATCTCCCAACGCTCCCGCCTTGAGGAAGTCGCCAGTCAGTTCAACGATGCCTTGCAGCACCTCCGCGACATGCGCGGCCCGGAGTTCGTGCAACGGCGCTCCCTTTTCCGTCTCCCCCACGAAACGGAGGGTGAGGGTGTCAACAATCTCGACGGCATGCGTTTCGCTCATAGCGCGCGAACCTACCTGGGCAGAACCGTCCCGCGCGGCACTTCGGGCCAACTCGGGACCTAGGTCCCATCTCGCCTCAAGAACTTGTCACCTGCGTGAGCAATTCGCTTCACTCCACCCCGACTGAAGCGAATCGCTTCACGCGCGACGCTCGCCCAAAGTGTCGGCAGCCCCACCTACCCTCACCCCGTCGGCTGCATGCCGACCGAGTGGCGGCCGGGGCTGGGGCGTCGGTCGCCGCTTGGGGGGCCGGTCGTCAGCCCCGGTTCGACCACCTGGCCTAACCGGGGCTTGGACACGCCTCGCCTGCTGGAATGGGTAGTACATTCCGGATGCTGCTGCGCCAGCCGACCGCGCCCAGCGTGCGCCGGCGACAGGCCCTCGCGAAGGGCCACAGCTCGTCGAGTTCGTACAGCGGTTGCTAACTAAGGACAGAAAGAAGCGAGTAGTCCCGCCCGTCCCAACCTGACCCGTACAGCAAAAAACCCCGGTTCAGCCACCTAGCCTAACCGGGGTTTTGGACGCACCACGTCCGCTCTTATAGATACTCCTTCATGGATGCCGCTGTGTCAAAACGAGGCACCCAGTGCACCCGGCTCGAGAAGGGCGGCTAACGGACTCGGCGCCCCCTAACCAAGGTCCTAGTTCGCCCGGTCAAAACTTGTCACGCGCATGACAAGAAGGCGGATCAACCGCAGTCCACCCTGGTCAACTTCCCGCGATCCCAAGGCGGCCCGCTCCTCCCTTGCCTAGCGTGTTCGGTTCTCGACAAGACCCAACACCTGGACAAGACATGCGTAGAACAACCATCCTCACCGCCCTCCTTGGCCTGCTCGCGACCGCGCTCACCGCGTTCGGCATCGGCGCCATGACGGCACCCGCCAGCGCCTATGACCGCGACTGCGGCGACTTCGCCAACCAGCGCGACGCCCAGATCTTCTTCCTCAACGCAGGCGGACCGCACTCCGATCCGCACCGCCTCGACGCCGACGGCGACGGCGTGGCCTGCGACTCCAACCCCTGCCCCTGCTACTACGGCACTACCAAGCCCAGTGACCCGCCCAAGGGCGGCGGCAACCCCAAGAAGAAGACCGTGGTGCAGTACGGCCGCATCATCAAGGTCACCGACGGCGACACCGTGAAGGTCAAGCTGAACGGTGGCGGCACGAAGAACGTCCGACTCATCGGCATCGACACCCCCGAGGTCTACGGCGGCACCGAATGCTGGGGGCCCGAGGCGTCGCGCTGGCTCAAGAAGCGACTCCCCCGCGGAACCAAGGTCAAGCTCACCTCCGACCCCACGCAAGACCTCAAGGACCGCTATGGCCGCCTCCTGCGCTACGTCACCAAGCGCTCCAGCGGCAAGGACATGAACTACGCCCAGGTCCGTGCAGGCAACGCCAAGGTGTACGTCTACGGCGGGAAGCCGTTCAAGCGCACCAAGGCATACAAGAAGGCCCAGGCGTCCGCGAAGTCACGCGACGCCGGCCTGTGGGGTAGCTGCTGACCCACCTAGACGACACCCCCGTTCGCTACCCACTGCGGACGGGGGTGTTGGCCATTGCGGGAGCCACGATCGCGGCCTGAGACCGTTGAGGGGTGACCAAGTACCTCACCCCCGCACAGGTTGCCGAAGACGAGGACTACCCGTTCGGCAACGCCGACTGGGTGCGGGCGCAGCTTCGGACTGGCGCGCTTCGTGGCGTCAAGGTTGGCGGCCGGTGGATGACTACCAAGGAGTGGGTCGAAGACATGCTGCTGGCTGGAGGCAACCAGCCGGCGGGACCGAGCCGGGGGTATCGGCGACGACGCAGGCGCGACATTCGCTGACATAGGCTACTTCTTGGGCTTATCTCTGGGCCACGTCTTGACCCACTCCTCCAACTCCGTTCGCATCAACCGAGGGTGCGTGTCCGGAAAGGACGGAATCAACTCGCCAGCGTCGACCGCACTACGGATGCGAGTGATCCCCACGCCGCAAGCTTCGGCAGCCTCCTCGTAGCGGCGATCTTCGCAAACGGGCAGACGACATTCATGACGCCCATCTTCCTCCTGCCGCCTGAAGCGCCCCAGCCCAGCTCATCGACTGCAACGTGACCCGCCGCAACATGTCCACGGGCGCGCGGGCGATGAGCACGGCACTCGTGCTTGCCGCAGACGGTCGGCGCGAGGACGGGCGTTGGCGGCGCGGCTCAGTTCCGAGCGATAACCGAGAATCCTCGGTTAGCAGCGCCTGGGAGCAGTCAATGCGTCAGGCCGGAGTCATCCTCGACTACAAGCCCGACCTGGCCGACGCTGTGGCAGAGGTACGTTCCGTTTCATGGCAACTACCTACTTCACCGAGGCCGAGCTAGCTGGGCGGTTGGGCCTGAGTCTCAACACCGTTCGCACGCTACGCCAGCAACACGACTGGCCTCACCTGAGGTTTGGCCGAGCCGTGCGCTACACCGAGGAGCAGATCGAAAGGATCGACTCGCTGCAAGCTTGGCGCGGAGACCCGTGGAAGCGAACGCCACTAAGCGTCGCGCGTTCAAGTCGCAGGCGAGCCCGAGGGGCTGGCTGAAGACCCTGGCGGCCATCCGCGCGCTGACCCGACAGCGGCAACCTGAACAACCTCGCCTTCGATCGCCACAGGGCTTCTAGGGGGCGTCAGGAGCGCGTCCAGGCGGTCGGCGCTCTCGTCGGTCATCCCGTCAATCAGCCGCCCGTACACGTCGATTGTGGTCTGAATGGACTCGTGTCCAATGCGACGCTGGATCTCGGGCAACGTGAGTCCTGCGGCGTGACAGAGCGCGACGTGAGTGTGTCGCAACCAGTACGGGGTCGGGCCGCGCTCCTTCAGCCCAGCAGCCTCGACGATCTTCGGCCAGTGATTGCGACTGAAGTTGGCGGGCGGCCAGGGCCTCACGATGACCTTGCCCTCGGCGTCCCTTGCTGCCCCTTTGCCTCGACCTGGGTTCGGGTGCGGGAAGACGGGATCCCCAACGCCCTTGCCAACGATGCGGCGCTGAACTACCGCCGCCCCCGACCCAAGTACGCGCAGGCGGCGTCCCGCGGCCTCTGACTTGCCGTCCTGCACGATGCCCTCGCTGCGGCGATAAACGCTCTCCATGGTCACGTAGACGGCCCCATTGGGCATTACGTCAACGGCCCCCGCAACGAGACCCATGACTTCTCCGGGGCGCCAACCCGTGCCGGCCATCACTGCGACAACGTCCGCGGCGTCCTGATGCCCGGCCTCCTCGCCCGCCTTCAGCACGGCGTGCAACTCGGGAATCGATAGCCCCCGTGGGGGTCGCTTCTTCCGCTTGGGCAATGCGGTCTCAGTGCAAGGATTGTTGGCGATCTTGCCAACGCGCTTGGACGACGCCCACTTGAACATCCCGTGAAGCAGCGCATGTTGCTTCGCAACCGCCTTGGCGCCGAGGCCGCCGGGGCGCAGGGTGTCATCGATCCATGCCTGCACGTCGCGCTCTGTCACCAGCTCCGCATCGCGCCACCCAAGGGTCGGCTTGATCCACTTCGCATAGGCACGTTCATAGTCGCGGTGGCCCTCGGTGGTCATGTCGATGCGCTTGATCGCCAGCCACTCGATGAACAGGCTGTCGACGCTGTGGCTGGATGTCGCCGAGTCCAGCATCGCGATCGCGACCGTTGAGCCGACCGCTTCGACCGCCTTCTTGAACTTCTCTGCGCCCTTGGCGTCGTCGAACATCCGCGAGGTCTGCTTCTTCTCGTGCCGAAATTTCACGTAGAAGCTGACTCGCCCGTCCTTGCGGACATGCTCAGCGATGGTCGCCATGAGGCCAGTTCCTGCCTGTTGAAACGGTGAAGTTGAGCCTCAAGCGTCTCACGGGATGTTGAAACGATGTTGAAACGGCATGGCGTGAAATCAGAGAAGGCCCCTGACCTGCACCATAAGTGCAGGTCAGGGGCCTAATCAAGAGGCTGTCGCTTGGTGGAGCTGCGGGGAATCGAACCCCGGTCCTAAAGCGCAGTGCCAGATCTTCTCCGGGTGCAGTCTGCGATGTCGTTTTCTCAGCCCCGGCGCTCGCACAGACACGTCGCCGACAGGCTCAGTCACGGAAAAGTCCCAGTCACCCTCCGTGACCCGGAGTGACCAGCAAGTCTCCTAAATGAGGCCTGGGTCCGGGACGGAGACGGATGCCCGGTCAGACCCTTCGGTCACTGCTCAGGCAGCGAGAGCGAAGTCGTTGCGCTTAGCGTTGGCAACTATTGGTTTCCAGCGATCGTTAACGAGATAACGCTGGCTTCTCGACCCGCTTCCTCTGGGACGTACGTCCTCAGTCGAAACCGATCAGCCCCTCTTGATTTTTCAACGTGCCGCCGACCCTCGCGGACCGGACGACGTTCTCACTCTACCGATCCCCAACCGGGGCTCGCCACCGAGTATTCCGACACGACGGAACAGACGGCCCAAATGAGACATATAGACCAGAACTTGGATAGCGTCCACGACGCGCGTCCGGATCGGGCTGGAGCGCCGCCCTCCCCCACCGATCTATGGAGCACCATGTCTGACAACACCGAAGACTCTCGCCTGCTCGAGCCGATCACCGCGCTTGTCCTCGGCCTCGCCGCAGTCCTCACCGCGCTCGCCGCCTACCTCTCCGCCACCCAGGGCGGCGAGGAGGCCGAAGCTCGCGCGGCCGCGATCAAGGCCAACAGCGAAGCCAACTCCGCCGTCAACGGCTCGATCCAGACCTACGCCGCCGACCAGGCGATGTTCGCCACCTGGGCGGAGAGCAACTACGGCGAGAACACCGAGCTCAGCGAGTACCTGATGACGCTGATGCGCCCCGAACTCAAGACCGCCATCGAGGAGTGGACCGCCGACGACAGCGACGCCGAGACGCCGTTCGAGATGGCCAGCTACGTGATCGAGGACGACGCCTTCGCCGAAGCTGCCTTCGCCGACGCGGAGAAGCAGGAGGCCAAGGCCAAGGAGGCCGCCGACAAGGGCGACGCCTACGACAAGGCCGCGATCTTCCTCGCGCTGGCCCTCTTCTTCGCCGGTATCGCCACCACGTTCCGGCGGCGGATCTTCTCCGGTGCACTGCTCGGCCTGGGCACCATCTCCATGGTGGTCGGCGCGGTAACGCTCGTTACCGCCTAAGCGGTCTGCGGACGCCGGCTCATTCGATCCCCTTGAGCCGGCGTCCGATCGCCTGTTCCTTCTCCCGGTTCGCCTGCCGCTCGGCGATGGTGTGCCGCTTGTCGTACTCCTTCTTGCCACGGGCCAACGCCAGCTCGACCTTGGCCCGGCCGTCCTTGAAGTACAGGCTCAGCGGGATCAGCGTGTAGCCCTTGGCCGCGACCTTCCGCTCGATCTTGTTGATCTCGGCCCGGTTCAGCAGCAGCTTCCGCTTGCGACGCGCCATGTGGTTGGTCCAGGTGCCCTGCGAGTACTCGGGGATGTGCACGTTGTGCAGCCACACCTCGCCGTTCTCGATGTCGGCGAAGCCGTCGACCAGGCTCGCCCGACCGGCTCGCAACGACTTCACCTCGGTACCCACCAGCACCATGCCGGCTTCCCAGGTGTCGTCGATGTGATAGTCGTGCCGCGCCTTCTTGTTCTGCGCGACCGGCTTGGTGCCCTTCTCCCTGACCATGAAGGCGATTCTGTCAGTAGCCGGCAACCGATTTGCCGCTACCCGTCCAGCTCTGGGCTCAGAACCACTTCATCGGGTCGACGGGAGTGCCGTTGGCCATCACGATGAAGTGCAGATGGCAGCCGGTGGACCAGCCCGTGGTGCCGACGTATCCGATCAGCTGACCGCGCTTGACCCTCTCACCGGGGCTCACCACATAGGACGACGCGTGGTTGTAGATCGTGGCCAGGCCGACGCCGCGGGCGCCGCCGTGGTCGATGATCAGCCGGTTGCCCCACGCGTCCTGGTAGTAGCGCGAGAGCACGGTCCCGTTGGCCGAGGCGTACATCGGCGTGCCGCACGCGGCACCGAAGTCGACACCGTTGTGCAGCGAGCGGTAGCCGTAGATCGGGTGGATCCGGTAGCCGTAGGGGGACGTCACGTAGCCGTTGACCGGGTGGTTGAGGAAACCGCCGGAGTTGGACGGCGTCCCCTGGTGCTTGGCGGCACGGTTGCGCAGGATCCGCTCGATCCGTGCCTGGTCCGCCTCGAGCGCGGCGAGCGCCTTCCGGTCCGCCCGACGGGCCGCCTGGGCCTGAGCGGCGGCGCCCCGGCGAGCGGAGCGCGTGGAGGCGACCCGCTCGGCACGGCTGACGGCACGCGTCTCGAGCCGCTTCATCAACGCCAGGTTGGCTGCGGCCTCGACCCGGCGGGTCTCCACCTCGTCACGCTTCTGCGCGACCTGTTCCTTCTTGAGCTTGAGCAACTCCTGCGCCTCGCGCAGGCCGATCAGGATGGCGTCCTGTTCGGTCGTCGCGGCCCTGGTCGCCTCCTGGGCCCGGGCGACGTCGGCAAGGTCCTCGGCGTTCAGCAGCGCGGCGTACCCCTCAAGGCGGGGATCGCCCTGCTCGTACTGAGCCGCACCCATCCGGTCGACGTCCGCCTGCTGATAACGGACCTCCATCCGCCCCTGCCGGACATCCTCCTGAGCGGCAGTCAGCTCCTCCTCCGCCTTGGCCAACAGCGTCTGCATCCGCGCGTCCTTGGCCTGTGCGGCCGCCAGTTGGGCGCGGGTGCTGGCCAGATCAGCCCGTGCCTTGCTGAGGCGGGCGTTCGCGTTGCGCAACGCGATCGTCGCCTTACGCAACTGCGCGCTCGACTCGTCCAGATCGTTGTGGGCGGCCTGGACCTTCTTCTCCACCTCGCGCTGTTTGTCCTTGAGGTCATCGGCGAAGGCGAAGGGGGCTACTGCACCCACAACCAACGAGGCCGACACAGCCAGTGCCGCCAGCCGGTTGCGGTGCCCGCTGGGGAAGAAGCGAGACACGGTGAAACCTTTGTTCGGGGAAGTGAACGATTCGAGGCTAGACGACCGAACTCAGACTTTGAGGTATTTGCGGGTCAGTACGAGTGTCGGGATCACCGTCAGCGCAGGACCGAGGATCGCGATCCAGGCGATCGCCGAACCCAGGTCGCCGGCGTCCACCCACGGCATGAACCGGAGCCGCTCGGCGACCCGCTCGTGGATACCGAACCACCAGAACGCGCCCAGTGCACCGGCCGCCAGCGCGACGCCGGCCAGCGCCGTCACCAACGCTTCCAGAAGGAACGGCAACGAGATGTAGAGCCGCGAAGCACCCACCAACCGCATGATGCTGATCTCGCGACGACGGGCGAAGGCGGCCAGCCGGATCGTATTGGCGACCAGCAGCAGGGCTGCGAGGACCAGGAATCCGCCGATCGCGATGGAGCCGATCTTCAGGGTGTCGATGACGCCGTAGAGCGGGTCGAGGACCTCCTTGGCGGTGACGATGCCGAAGACGCCCGGCAGCGTCTGCACCGAGCTGATCAGCGTCTCGTGCTTGCGGGCGTCGGTGAGGGTCACCCAGATCGCGGAGTGCATCGCGTTCGGCGAGGAGACCCGGAAGGCGTCACCCAGCACCTCGCGCGCGTTGTCGAACGCCTCCTGCTGGGTCTCTTCCTCCCAGCTGTCGGTGACCGGGCTCGCCTCGATCGCTTCGAGGATGTTGGTCCGCTCGGCGTCCGAGACCGGGCCGGCACAGCCGTTGCCCTCGTTGAGCGCCCCGTTGCACATCAGCACCTTGACGGTGAGCTGAGTACCGAAGTACTGCTCGGCCTTGTCGGTCTGGCTGTTGAGCAACAGTCCCAGTCCGACGAGGGTCAGCGAGACGAAGAGGGTGAGGACCACCGCGACGTGCATCGTCAGATTGCGACGCAGGCCCTGGCCGAGTTCAGTGAAGACGTAACGAAGCTGCATGGGGTACTCAGTTCTGGTTTCCGTAGATGCCGCTGGCCTCGTCGCGCACCACGCGACCGTGCTCCAGCTCGATGACTCGCTTGCGCATCTCGTTGACGATGCCGGCGTCGTGGGTAGCCATCACCACGGTGGTGCCGGTCCGA
This sequence comes from Nocardioides sp. Bht2, assembly GCF_047308515.1. NCBI lineage: Bacteria > Bacillati > Actinomycetota > Actinomycetes > Propionibacteriales > Nocardioidaceae > Nocardioides > Nocardioides sp. Bht2. The sequence goes on along the minus strand of NZ_JBLBWI010000005.1, from coordinate 155,085 downwards.
TTGATCCGGTCGAGCAGCTTCATGATCTCCGCGGACGACGTCGGGTCGAGGTTTCCGGTCGGTTCGTCCGCGATCAGGATCATCGGTTTGTTCACGAAGGCACGGGCGATCGCCACCCGCTGCTGCTCACCACCGGAGAGCTCGTCCGGCAGCCGGTCCCCCTTGTCGCCCAGACCGACCAGCTCCAGTGCCTCCGGCACGGCGGTCCTGATGTGGGAGCGGGACTTGCCGATCACCTGCAGTGCGAAGCCGACGTTCTCGGCGACGGTCTTGTTCTGCAGCAGCCGGAAGTCCTGGAAGACGGTACCGATCTGTCGGCGCAGCCGGGGCACCTTCCAGGAGGCGAGCCGGTTGATCTCCTTGCCGGCCACGTGGACCTTGCCGGAGGTGGCCCGGTACTCACGCAGGATGAGCCGCAGGAAGGTCGACTTACCAGAACCTGACTGGCCGACGAGGAAGACGAATTCGCCCTTCTCGATGTCGACACTCACCTGATCGAGCGCAGTGTGGGACTGGCCCGGATAGGTCTTGACAACCTTTTCGAAGCGGATCACTGGATCGAGTTTAGGCCAGTCGCCAACTCGGGCCGGTCAATGCGCCACTCCGGGCGTGGTGCGTACGCTGACCCCGTGCCCCGCCGTACCCCGCCCACGCTCCGCGCACTTCCCGTCGCCGCCCTGCTGCTGTTCACCGTCGGCTGCTCCGGCGGGGACGACAAGGGTGAGACCGAGGCGCCGCTGCCGACGTTGAGGGAGGTGCTCGCCACCGATCCCGCGGTCAACCCGACCTCGTTCTGCGACCGGATCGATGAGCGGGTCTTCGCCACGACGATCGGCGAGGTCGCCGGGAGCACCAGCTACGGCAACGGCGAGCGCGCCACCGTCGCCCCCGGCGTCGAAGACGTCGCCCACGAGGTCGACTGCACGTTCACCGGCGCCGAGGGCATCGTGGCTCGGGCCTGGGTCTTCGTACCACCGGTGACGCCCGAGCGCGCCAAGAAGCTGGTGACGTCCGCGAGCGGCACGAGGGGTTGCAAGACGACGCCGGGCCGAGAGTTCGGCACCCCGGGCCTGCATACGCTCTGCGCCGACGGCAACGCTGTCACCGCTACCTTGCAGGGCCTCTTCACCGACACCTGGTTCAGTTGCTCGCTGAGCGTGCCCGACCTCGAGGCAACACGGCTCGACTCGACCGATGTCACGGTGCGGGCCGACGCCTGGTGCGCGGCGGCGCTGAGCGCCGCCTCAGCCACCTCTTAGGCGTCAGCCTTCTCCGCGCCGCGGCGCCAGCGGATGCCGGCCTCGAGGAAGTCGTCGAGGTCGCCGTCGAAGACCGCCTGCGGGCTGCCGGACTCGTAGCCGGTACGCAGGTCCTTGACGACCTGGTACGGGTTGAGCACGTAGTTGCGCATCTGGTCGCCCCACGACGCCTGGACGTCGCCGCGCATCTCGTCGAGCTGCGCCTTCTCCTCAGCCTTCTTACGGGCGAGCAGCTTGGCCTTGAGGACCACCATCGCAGAGGCCTTGTTCTGGAGCTGGCTCTTCTCGTTCTGGCAGCTCACCACGGTGCCGGTCGGGATGTGGGTCAGTCGCACCGCCGAGTCGGTGGTGTTGACCGACTGGCCGCCGGGGCCACCGGAACGGTAGACGTCGACGCGGATGTCGTTCTCGTCGATGTCGATCTCGTCGGTCTGCTCCAGTACCGGGACCACCTCGACGGCGGCGAACGAGGTCTGGCGTCGTCCCTGGTTGTCGAAGGGGCTGATCCGGACCAGGCGGTGGGTACCGGCCTCGACCGAGAGGTTGCCGTAGGCGTAGGGCGCCTTGATCGCGAAGGTCGTGGACTTGATCCCGGCCTCTTCGGCGTAGGAGGTTTCGAAGATCTCCACCGGGTAACCGTGCTGCTCGGCCCATCGCACGTACATCCGCTGCAGGGTCTGCGCGAAGTCCGCGGCATCGACGCCACCGGCGCCGGCGCGGATGCTGACCAGCGCTTCGCGGGCGTCGTACTCGCCGTTGAGCAGGGTCCGGATCTCGAGGGACTCGACGGACTTCTGGACCCGACCGAGCTCGGCCTCCGCGTCGGCGAGCGACTCCTCGTCACCCTCCTCGGTGGCCAGTTCGACCAGCACGCCGAGGTCCTCGATCCGGTCCTCCAGGCTGGTGAACCTCTCGAGTTCGCCGTTCAGCGTGGAGAGCCGCCCGGTGACGCGCTGCGCGTTCTCCTGGTTGTCCCACAGGTCGGGTGCAGCAACCTGCTCCGAGAGGTCGGCGATCTCAGTACGCATCGAGTCGAGGTCGAGGACCTGACCGATCGTCTTCATCGTTGCCTGGAGCTGCTTGATCTCTGCATCGAAGTCACGGACTGCCACAAGGCGCAAGGTTACGCCACCGGACCATCAAGGCTGCCTTCGGCGCAAGGCCGCGCTCAGCGCGAGGCCGGACAGCCGCGGGGGAAGGTGCCCAGCTCCTCGATCCGATAGCCGTTCGGGTAGCTGCGGATCTGCGGCTGGTCGACGATCCGCTTCAGCCCACGGCGAGCGGGGAAGAGGCGGAGCAGGCGACCACGGACCTTGAGCCCGCCGCGGCTCAACGCCACGGCGGCGGCAGGGGGCCGGCGGTAGCCGAAGGCGTCGAGCAGCGGCTCGTCCATCAAGGACCGGCTGAAGATCTCCACCAGGCGCCGCACCGGCCGCGGATAGAACGTCAGCATCAGCGCGAGGGTGCCGTCCGCGACCCGGCGCGAGGGTGCGGTGAAGGCGAAGTGCTCGGCCTCGTAGGCGTCCATGAAGTCGGCGAACGCCTGGTAGGTCTCGGGAATCTCCTTGAGCCCCATGTGCCGACCGAGCTCTCGGTAGTAGTTGGCCGAGGCGACCACCTCGTTGGCCGTCAACGGGCGCTTGCCGTAGTCGTCGAGCCAGCGCTTGGGCACCACCACGAAGGTGGCCAGGACGTAGATCATCTCGTGGTTGGGGATGTCGTAGCTGTGGTGCATCTGGTTGATCCGGCGGATCGCGGCCCTGGCCTCGGGGTGCTCGAACCCGTGTACGCCGGGCGGCTCCAGCAGCAGCGCAGTGTCGTCGTACCGCTTCTGGGCGTTCACCTCGAACTGCCGGGTCTCGTCGAGCAGGCCGCCGATGCCGGGGACGGCGTAGGTCCGGAACAGCGCGAAGCTGAGCGACTGCACGACGTCCCAGGGGAACTCGCGGTAGGCCACGTTGCGGTAGATCTCGACATAGTCGACCGCGGCGTCGAGGCGGTCGTTCTCGCGGCGCCAGTGATCTCGCTTCATGGTTCGAGATTAGAGTACGCGCTCTAGTCTGTACAGTGTTTCCGTGCGAACTCCCCAGCAGAACCGCAGCACCACCTCGACCGACCGGATGGTCCAGGTAACCCTCGATCTGCTCGCCGACGGCGGCCTGAGCGCGGTCACGATCGCCGCCGTCGCCGAGGCCGCACAGAGCTCCAACGGCTCGCTCTACCACCGCTTCGGCGACCGCCACGGACTCCTGCTCGCCGCCCAGGCCCGCGCCTACGAGCAGATCACCGCCGAGACCACCAGCGCCTTCGACGCCGCCGAAGCCGCCATCGCCTCCGCGAAGAGCCCCGCCGACGTCGCCAGCCAACTGGCCCGCGCCGCCTTCGACACCTTCACCCGGCATCGCGGCGCGTCGCGCGCGTTCCTGATCGAGAGCCGCGACGACGCCGACCACGCCGCGGCCACCGAACGGTTCCTGCACGCGCTGGCCGAACTGGTCACCGACTGGCTGCGCCGCAATCTGGGCGCCACCCCGACCGGAGCCCAGGCCGCTTGGCGGCTCCTCTTCGCTCTCGGGGTCAGCCAAGCCCTGCTCGATGACACCCAGGTCTCGGCACATCCGCTGGCAGCCGACCAACTCGCCACCACCACCGGCCGCGCGATCCTGGCGGTGCTCGCGGAGTAAGGTCGTCGGGTGCCCGCAGGACCCGGTTTCTTCCAGCTACGCGACACCCCGGGAGCCCATCGGGTCGCCCTCCGCGCCGGCTTCAGCGTGGCGGTGCCGCTCCTACTCTGTATCGCTCTCGGGCACCCCGAATGGACGCTCTACGCCGCGTTCGGCGCCTTCACCTCGCTCTACGGGCGCAACCACATCCACCTGCCCCGCGCCGTCATGCAGGCCAGCGCCGGAGCCGCGCTCACGCTGACCGTGGTCGCCGGCGCCACCGTCGCGAGAGCCGGCACCACCGACCTGAGCCTGCTGCTCGGCTGCCTGATCGTGGTGGTGCTCGGCCAACTGGTCGCCGAACGTCAGGACTGGCACCCGCCCGGCCCGATCTTCCTCACCTTCGCCTTCGGTGCCGTCGCCTCCGCTCCCCCACTCCACGACAGCCTCTGGGTGCCGGCCGCCGTCGCCGGTTCGACCGCACTCTTCGGCGTGATCGTCGGCAACGCGGGCGCAGTGGTGCGCCGCCAGCGCGGCGACGCCTCACCCAGCCCACGTCCCGTCAGCGGACACGCGATCCGGCTGGCGATCGGTGTCCTGATCGCCGGTACTGCCGCTCTCGCCTCCGGGCTCGGGCATCCCTACTGGGCGATCGTGGCGGTGGTCGCCGCCCTGGCCGGCGCCGACCACGCGTCCCGCTCGATGCGCGCCTGGCACCGGGTCCTGGGCACCCTGGCCGGCCTGATCCCGGCCGCCATCCTGCTGAGCCTCTCGCTCGGGCCGGTCCGCACCGTTCTCGTCGTGGTGGTGCTCCAGGTACTCACCGAGTTGGTCGTCGGGCGCAACTACGCGCTCGCCCTGCTCTGCATCACGCCGATGGCGTTGCTGATGGGCCAACTCGGCGCGCATCGCCCGGTCGGCGACCTGCTGTTGGACCGTGGTGCCGAGACCGCGATCGGTGGCGCCGTCGCGCTGGCGATGATCGTCGTCGAACGCCGCTGGCGACCACAGCCCAGCAGCTGATCACCAGCGCTGGTGGACGTCCTCGGCCCAACCGAAGAGATCGGCGAAGACCACCCAGGAACCTCCGCCGAGGTGGATGTGCCCGGACCATGTGCCGAAGCATTGGTGCGTGCGCGACGAGAGCACCTTGAAGTCGGTGACGCTCACCTTGTCGTACTCGGGCGTGAAGGTCAGGTCGACGTCGTGGCCGTGCACCCGCCACGGCGCCAGCCAGTCCTGGGTGTCGTAGGTCCACACCAGTTCATCGCTGATCTTGTGCAGGCGTCCGTCCACGAGTAGCGAGTTCTCCACCGAGCCGGTTCCGTCGGTCCACCTGCCGCCGACCTGGATCCCGACGCGCCGGCCGTGGCTGAGCCCAGACCCCGCACCCCAGTTCCAGTGCATCGCGTGCGGCCACCGTCCACGCCCGTGGTCCAGGGTCGCCCAGGACTCCCCCGCCAGGAGCCGGTGTTCGACGCCGTCGATCCACAGCGAGCCGACGGCGGGACGTGCCACATCTTTGACGGTGTACTGGAAGAGCCGTTCGGTCCACGGCACCACGACCCCCAACGACTCATGCCCGACCGGGCGCTGAGCCACCACCTCGACCCGCACCCGATCGGCGGTGACCCGCAGCGCGGTGCCGCCGTCGATCTCCTCGATCTCGATGTTCAACTTCTTCGAACGCAGCCGCGCCACGCCTTCACCCAGAGTTCCCGGCAGTTCGACGCCCGACCCGAACGGGGTGATCACGTCGACGGCGATCGGCGTCCGGGTAGCCCGGTCGAGCACCCAGAGCCCACTGACCCCGGCGTAGTCGATATCGGAGAGCACCACTGCCACCACGTGCGTCGGGGTGGTGATCGCCCAGTACTCCCAGCGCTTGTTCCGCCCCTTACCGGTTGTTCCGGCACCGATTCCGTCGGTACGCACCATCGGGGTCCGGCACCAACCGATCGCCGCGGGGTTGAGGTGGCCATCGGGCAGGGTCAGTGAGACCGGCGCAACCAGCTCCCGCTCGGCGACAGTGACCGGCGCCGGGACCCGCCCCACGGCACGGTCGAACTCGCTGCGTAGGCCCGCATTTGAGGCACGGATCGCCGCTGCGTCGACCTTCACCACCCTTCGGTCGTAGGTGATCAGGCCGTTGCTCTCCGACTCGACGTCGCTGAGCTGCGTGTAGACGAACCCAGCCAACCCATCGGCGATCGCCGGGCGGACCTGGCGCTGCTGCAGGTCACGGAAGGCCCGCTCGAACTGGTCGCGGGCAGCGATCCGGCGGTAGCCGCACTCGGCCTCACTCCAGCAGTGGCCGGCCACCCGATGCGAGTAGCCGCCGTACTCGCTGAGCACCGCCACCCGATCGTCGGCGGCGTCGGTGGCGCTGAGCTTGTACGGCTTGAAGTAGACGTGTCGACTCGCCATGTCGCCAGCGCCCTGGTCGTGCCAACCGGAGGTGGCGTCGATCGGCCGGGTGGGGTCCAGCGCCCGGATCTGCTCGGTGACGGCGGCCGCATCGAACTGGCCCCAGCCCTCGTTGAACGGCACCCAGGCGACGACGCTCGGCGTGCTCCGGAGCAGTTCGACGGTTCGGTCCACTTCGGCTCGGAACTCGGCCCGGCCGGCGGCGTCCTGACGACCGAAGAGCCGATGGCGCCGGTCGTCGATCCGGATCGGGGCCAGGACCGGCGTGGTGACGATGGCGTGCTGGTAGCTGCGCCCGCCGTTGACCATGTCCTGCCAGACCAGCATCCCGAGCCGGTCGCAGTGGTAGTACCAGCGCAGCGGCTCGACCTTGATGTGCTTGCGCAGCAAGGTGAAACCCAGGTCCTTGGCCGTCTGGATGTCGAAGACCAGGGCGTCGTCGTGCGGCGCCGTGAGCAGACCGTCGGGCCAGTAACCCTGGTCGAGCAGGCCTGCGTGCAGGATCGGCTCGCCGTTCAGGGTGAACCGGGTCCGGCCCTGCGGATCGCGAGCGGTGCCGACGGTACGGATCGCGGCGTACGAAGCCACCCGGTCCTCGCCGGCGACCACCTCCACGTCGTAGAGGTGCGGGTCGTCGGGAGACCAGGGCCGAGCGTTGGCGATCTCCAACGTGATCGGCTCCCCCGCACGCCCGGAACCGGAGGCGACGACGTCATGGCCGTCGCGAACCTTGACGATCGCCTCTCCGGCATCGCCCGAGGTCTGGACCGTGAAGGTCAACCGCCCCCGCCAAGCACCCGGTCGGCCGTCGAGTCCGGCGGTGTGGTCGAGCTTGGTGATCCACCGGGTCGGCACGCGTTCGAGCCAGACCGTCTGCCAGATTCCCGACTGCGGCGAGTACCAGATCCCGCCGCTCTTCAGCTTCTGCTTACCCCGGGCGTGCCAGGAGGTGTCGGTGACGTCGCGGACCCGGACCACGACCTCGTGGTCGACGACGTTGCGCAGCGCGTCGGTGATGTCGAAGCTGAACGGCAGGTACCCACCCAGATGGGTCCCGACCGAGGTCCCGTCGACCCAGACCTCACACCGCTGATCGACGGCACCGAAGTGCAGCAGCAGCCGCCCCCGTCGCGCCATCGCCGAGCCCAGCCGAAGTGTGCGGCGGTACCAGAGCGCCTGGTCGGGCTGCAGGACGCGGCCGACGCCGGAGAGCGGTGCCTCGGGCGAGAACGGGACCACGATCTCGCCGTCGAACCGAGCAGGAGCTTCCTGCCGATCCGCCGGCGTGATCGCGTAATCCCAACGCCCGTTGAGGTTCAGCCAATCCTGACGGACCAACTGGGGACGAGGGTGCTCGGGCAGCACCTGATCGGGGTCGAGCTCCTCGCCCCAGGGCGTGAAGATCACAGAGCCATGAAGAGGATCTGCTCGCGGGTGTACTCGTGGCTCGGGTGCGCCGCGCGCAGGTGCGCCTGCACGTTCTCCACCAGCTCGTCCTCGTCCTTGCCGGTCAGCAGTTCACCGCAGGGGCAGGTGAGTCGCGTCTTCATAGGTCCTCCCAGGGATCGATCCGCGGCGTCGCCGCAGCAGTGGCGTCAGTCTGCCAGCGTTTCAGCTGTCCAACATGGAAAACAGATCGGGCTCGTCCTCGGCCGGCTTCTGCTCGGCGTCGGGGTGCTCCACCGTCGCGCCGGCGAAACCGGGGCCGGGCTCGGGCGGGGTGCCGGAACGCCAGGAGACCGCGGCGGCGTTGGCCAGCGAGTCCGCGGCTTCGTTGAGCGGGTGACCGGCGTGCCCCTTGACCCACTCGAAGCGGACGGTGCGGCCCTGCATCGCAGCGTCGATCGCCTTCATCAGCTCGACGTTGAGGACGGGCTTCTTGTCCTTCTTGCGCCAGCCGTTGGCCTTCCAGCCCTTCATCCACTTCGTCACCGAGTTGATCACGTACTGGCTGTCGCAGAAGACGTGCAGGTCGTCGTCGATGTGGGCGGTCTGTTGCAGCAGGTCGAGGACGGCCATCAGCTCGCCCATGTTGTTGGTGCCGTGGGCCCAGCCGCCGGCAGCCCAACAGGAGTCGTCGACGTACCAGGCCCACCCGGCCGGTCCAGGGTTTCCGAGGGCGGAACCGTCTGCTGCAGCAATGATCGTCACCGGGCCATCATCCCACTGACACCAGCGCCGCCCTACCCGGCGCTAACCTGACCCCCATGAGCACACAACCTGAAGTCACTGTGGTCGACGCCGCCGACAAGGGACGCTTCGAAGTCCATGTGGATGGCGCTCTGGCCGGGTTCACCGAGTACGTCGACCGACCGGACGCGCGGGTCTTCCCGCATACCGAGGTGGATGAGGCGTACGCCGGCCAGGGCCTGGCCAAGCGAGTGATCCGCGACGGCCTCGACGCGACCCGGGCCGCCGGCAAGCTGGTGCTCCCGGTCTGCCCCGCGGTCCGTGGCTTCATCGCCAAGAACCCGGAGTACGTGGACCTGGTCCCCGAGGACCGACGGGCCGAGTTCGGCCTGGCCTGAGTCAGCCCATTCGCGCCGGAAGCACCTCGAACCCACGCAGGATCCGGGTGCTGCGCCGGTGCGCACCAGGCAGCAGGGTGAGGTCGGGGTACCGCTCGAAGATCGAGCGCAGCCCGACCTCACCCTCCATCCGGGCCAACATGGCGCCCAAGCAGTGGTGCCGCCCGGCAGAGAACGAGAGGTGTTCGCGCGCATTCTCGCGGGCGACGTCGAAGCGGGCCGGGTCGGTGAAGACCGCCGGGTCACGGTTGGCACCCGCCAACAGCGTGGTCACCAGGTCCCCCGCCCGAATCCGCTGACCACCGATCTCCGTCTCGCGGATGCAGGCGCGGCCGGTGAGCAGCACCGGCGGGTCGAGGCGGAGCACCTCCTCGACCGTGTTCGACCACAACGAGGGGTCGTCGCGCAGGACCGCAAGCTGGTCAGGGTTGTCGTGCAGCAACGCGATCCCGTTGCTGAGCAGGTTCACGGTGGTCTCGAACCCGGCGGCCAGCACCAGCCCCGCGGTGGAGCGGAGCTCGGTCTCATTGAGCCCACCGTCCTGGTCGCGGACGGCGACCAAGTCGCTGAGCAGGTTGTCGCCGGGGTGACGACGCAGATACTCCAGGTGCTCGCCGAGCCAGCCGTCGAAGTCGGCGAGGGCACGGTCGACGGTCCGGTACTGACTCCAGGGCAGACCCAGGTCGAGACTCGGCGCGGCTGCCGCGCCGAACTCCAACACCCGCTGCTGCTGGCTGTCCGGGACGCCGAGGATCTGCGCGATCACGGTGACCGGAAGACGCGCACAGTAGGCCTCGACCAGGTCGACGTGGTCGCGGCCCTTCAACTCGTCGAGCAGTTCGTCGGCGATCGCTTGGGTGCGTGAGCGCAACGCTTCGACCTTGCGCATGGTGAAGACCTTCATCACCAGCTTGCGATAGCGGGTGTGGTCCGGCGGCTCGGTGACCAGCAGCGACGGCGCTTCGACCGGGTGGACGGTGCGAGGCGCGGTGGCGTCGGCGATCCTGCCCAGGGCTCCGGTCCGCCCGGGGATCCCGGTGCGGAAGTCGTTGCTGGTCAGCACCTCGCGGACCAGCGCGTGGTCGGCGGTGAGCCGCGAGAAGCTGGAACTGTTCATCGGCCCCTGCGCGCGGATCTCCTCGATGATGCCGAAAACCGGATCGTCCACGCCCCGCTTGGCGTCGTGGCTGGAGGCGATCAGGTTGGCCTGGATGTCGCCGCGTCGGGCCGCCGCGCGCAGAACCGCACGCGGTACGCCGTGGGCGATTCCCCAGTGGATGAACGAACGAGCCTGTGCGATGACGGTCACATCGGCCACGGTAGCGAGTAATTGACAATCGTTCAACAGCCTTCGGGAAACCCTGGTCCGCTCCTATCCATTGCCTGTTCCCTATTGGTCCTTATAGATTTGTCGCAACCACTGAGTCCGTCGCCCGAGGGAGGAGCGCCCGATGTCCAGCCCACGCCACAGCGTCGCCGAAGCCGCGAAGCTTCTCGGCGTCCATCCCCAGCGCATTCACCAGCGCATTCGTGGCGGCTCGCTCCGCGCCGAGAAGATCGGTCATCAATGGGTCATCGAAAGCTATGAACTGCGTCGACTACGTAGTTACCCGCCAGCCGGTCGGCCGCTCTCCCCACGATCGGCGTGGGCGATTCTTGCCGTCTCTTCCGACGACGCCGAGGCAGTCGCAGCGCTCAGCGCCCCCGAACGTTCACGGGCTCGTGCCCGTCTTCGTGCTCTGCTCGCACAGGGTGCAGCAGTCTCCGCTCCAGACGACCTCGCTCGAGCTGCGTCCGCGCTGCGCCACGCCCTGGGCAAGCGCGCCTCGCGCCATCTCCTCGTCGCCGCTCCGCCCGACCTCCCCGACCTCCGCAACGAGGCACGCATCCACCTCGCGGGGGTCTCGCGCTCCGCGTCGAACCTCTCTGCAGCCGACCTCGTCGAGGGCTATGTCGAGTCAGCAGACCTGAGCGCCTTGGAGAGTGCCTACCTCCTCTCACCGGGTTCACCTGAACGCACCAACGTGATCCTCCACATCGTTGCCGACCGCTCACCCTCCGAGATCGCACGGATCTCACGATCCCCACTCGGGCTCGCCGCCGATCTCGCGGAGCACGACGGTGTGCGTGAGCATCGCGAAGCCGTCCGCTTGCTCACTGAGCTATGTGGCCGACAACGGTGAATGCGTCCGCAAGGAGCGAACAGTGACGGAACCCATCGTCCTGCCCCCACTCTCACCTGGCCAGCAACAGTCGTGGCACGCGCTGATGGATCTCCACGAGTACATCGACTCCGACTGGACGCTGATCGGCGGGCAACTCGTTCACCTCCACTGCGCCGAGCGCAACGTGTCACCGTCCCGCCCAACGGACGATGCCGATACGGTCGTCAACATCAGGACGAACCCCGGCATGCTCGCCACCTTCACCGGCGCGCTCCGCGTGATGGCCTTCCAGCCCGACATCACAGGGGACGGGCTGCAGCACCGCTGGCGCCGCGAGCTGGCCCAGATCGACGTCCTGATTCCCGAAGGCATCGGCGAGCGGGCAGCCGCCCGACTCGGTGTCGGCGGCGCTCCGACGCTCTCTGCCCCGGGCACGTCCCAAGCCCTGAGCCGGACAGAGAGGGTCGCGGTGACCACAGGGGGCCGGACCGGACATGTCCTCCGCCCGACCCTGTTCGCCGCACTGGTCGGAAAGGCGGCAGCCCGCACGGAGATCGTCCGAGACCCGGCCCAGACCCGTCACTGCATCGACTTCGTCGTTCTGGCCAGCCTCGTCGCGGCACGCGATCTCCGTAGCGTCGGTCTGGAGAAGAAGGACCGCTTGCGGCTCCGGAAGATGCTCGCGTGTTGCCGTTCCGATGCCGCTGCCATGGAGGTCGCCGACGCCGGCGAAGCGCTCGCCCGGCTGGAGCGCGCGATCGAACTCCAACTCGAGCCGTCGTCCGGGGCGAACAACCCCACTCCATAGACTCCTCGACGTGAAGCACGACCTCTTCTCCCCCGACCCGACTCCGAGTGCCGAGATCGATCGGATCGAGGCGGCCTACGGGCCGCTCACCGGTGCGATCCGCGAGCTGATCGACGCGACGATCCGGTCCACGATCAGCGACGAGGCGACCCTGGCGGACGCCGCCGCCCAGATCGCGGCGATCACGGAGAAGCTGCGCAGCGAGCAGGTACCGGTCTCCGCCGGTGTCCACTTCAACACCGAGGGCCGGGTCTGGAACTGGGGAAACGCGGTGATCGGACATCGCAACGCCATCGCTCCGCCGGTGCGCAGCGAGCACCGGGAGGACGGCGTCCATGCCCAGGTCACCCTCGGCGCCGCCTACGAAGGTCCGCCGGGACTGGTCCACGGCGGCGTCTCGGCGCTCCTGCTCGACCAGGTGATGGGTCAGGCAGCCGCCGACCGTCGCCGGGTCCTGATGACCGGCACGCTCAGCCTGCGCTACCGCCGCGGCACCCCGCTCGGCGAACTGCGGTTGCACGCCTGGACCGCCTCCGAGTCGGGCCGCAAGGTCACGATCAAGGGTGCGATCTATGACGCCGAAGGCGTCACCGTCGAGGCCGAGGGGCTCTTCATCGAGCCCCGCCTCGACTGACCACTAGCGCGGAATGAAGACCCAGTAGTCGAGGTCGAGCAGCACGCCCTCGGCGTACTTGCCGTCCTCGCCACGCAGGGTCATCGACTCGTCGCGACCCCGGGTCGCGACCAGACGCAGCCGCAGGGCACCGACGCCGGGAGCGGTGGTCTCGGCCTTCTCCAGCACCTCCGACCAGGCGTAGACCGTGTCGCCGGCGAACGCGGGCGAGGTGTGCGCCCCGGCGTTGATCGCTGCGATCAGCTGGGCGTTCGCCAAGCCGTTGAAGGAGAGGGCCCGAGCCATCGAGATGATGTGGCCGCCGTAGACCAGGCGGCGCCCGTCGGGGCGCGCCTCGGTGTTGAAGTGCACCTTGGCGGTGTTCTGCCACAGCCGGGTGGCCATCATGTGCTCGGGGTCGGTCAGCGTTACCCCGTCGACGTGGTCGATCTTCTCGCCCACCGTGTAGTCGTCGAACCGGTGCGGCTCACCGGCTGCCGCGAAGTCGTAGTCGGTGAAGTCCAGACCCTTCGGCACGACCAGGTCGGTGACCGCCAGGGCCGGAGCCAACTGCGGGAGCACCGTCTCGGGGGCCGGCGCGTCGACGTCGCGCTTGTGCACCATCACCCAGCGGGCCCACTCCAGGGCGACCTCGCCACGCTGGTTGGTCGCCGTCGAGCGGACGTAGACGACGCCCGACTTGCCGTTGGAGTTCTGCTTGAGGCCGATCACCTCGGAGCGGGTGGCTAGGGTGTCACCGGGCACGATCGGCTCGTGGAAGCGGAGCTCGGCGTAGCCGAGGTTGGCGACGGCGTTGAGCGAGACGTCCGGAACTGTCTTACCGAAGGCGATGTGGAAGGCGATGAGCTCCTCGACCGGAGCCGGACGGAGACCGACGGAGGCAGCGAACTCGGCCGAGGACGGCAGCGCGAAGCGGGTCGGGTAGAGCGCGCCGTACAGCGCACGGTCACCCTCGGTGACGGTCCGCGGCGTGGCGTGCTCGATCACCTGGCCGAGGGCGAAGTCCTCGAAGAAGTTCCCGGGGTTCGTCTTGCTCGTGGCGCTGCTCATGGTCCGACATTGTGCCCGACGCCACGTTGTCCCACTCAGCGGGCCTGACGGACCGCCAGCGCCACCAGGTCCCGGGCCGGCCCTTCGGGCGGGTGCGGACCGTCGCGCCAGACCGCGTGCAGGACCCGGGTCAGGTCGAGGTCCGGAACGTCGATCGCGACCAGCCGCCCGGTGGCGAGATCGTCGCGCACCCCTTGCGCGCCGAGTGCGGCCGGCCCCGCCCCTGCTGCCACCGCCGAGCGGACCGCCGCAGTGCTGGAGAGTTCGAGGACCGGCGCCGGAGTCTCGTAGCCGGCGAGTGCTCGCTCGAGGACGGTGCGGGTTCCCGACCCGGCTTCGCGGACCACCAACGGCGTGGCAGCCAGGACGGCGGCGCTGACCCGGCGGCGGGCCCGCAACGCCCACGGATGTGCGGCACCCACCACCACGATCAACCGATCCGTGCCGACCTGACGGCGGCGCAGGCCGTAGGGGGCGTCGGGTCCTTCGACGAAGCCGAGTTCGACCTCACCGGCCTTGACCAGCGCGACCACCTTCTCGGTGTTGGTGGCGGTCATGGTGATCTCGGTCGGTTGCAGTCCACGTTGGGCCTGGAGCGACCGGAGTGCGACCAACCAGCCCGGCAGCATGTGTTCGGCGATGGTCAGGCTGGCGGCCACGTTGAGATGTGCCCGGCGGTCCACCCGGAGCGCGTCGATGCCGACGTCCAGCTCCTCGGCGGCCTCCACCACCCGGCCGGCCCACTGGGCGAGGAGCTCCCCGGTAGGGGTCAGTTCGGAGCCCCGCTTGCTGCGGGCGACCAACGGCTCCCCGATCAGCGCTTCCATGGTGCGCAGCCGCGAGGAGGCGGCCTGCTGGCTGATCCCGAGCTCGGCGGCGCTGGCTCCCAGGCTGCCGGTACGCGCGATCACCAGCAGCAGCTCCAAGGACCGGAGCTCGGGTACCCGCGTGCTCAACACCTCACAAGGATACCTTGTGAGGTGCCAATCCTGTTCTCGTTGTGAGCCGGCCCCGGTCTCCGCAGACTCGGTGTCATGACTCTTCGTGTGGCGATCGTGGGCGCTGGCCCTGCCGGAATCTACGCAGCCGACCAGCTGATCAAGTCCGGCACGGAGGTCTCCATCGACCTCTTCGAGCGGCTGCCCGCCCCCTACGGCCTGGTCCGCTACGGCGTCGCCCCCGACCACCCGCGGATCAAGGAGATCATCAAGGCCCTGCAGCGGGTGCTCGCCCAGCCGCAGGTGCGCTTCATCGGCAACGTCTCACTCGGCAGCGACATCAAGCTCGAGGAGCTCCGCGAGTTCTACGACGCCGTGGTGGTCTCCACCGGCGCGATGGCCGACCGCGAGCTCGGCATCCCGGGCGAGGACCTTCCCGGCAGCTACGGCGCCGCTGACTTCGTCTCCTGGTACGACGCCCACCCCGACGTCGAGCAGAGCTGGCCGTTGGACGCCAGGAGCGTCGCCGTGATCGGAGTCGGCAACGTCGCCCTCGACGTCGCCCGGATCTTGGCGAAGACCGGCGACGAGATGCTGGTGACCGACATCCCGCAGCACGTCTACGAAGGCCTGAAGGCGAAGACCACCACCGACGTCCACGTCTTCGCCCGGCGTGGTCCGGCGTATGCAAAGTTCTCGCCGCTCGAGCTCCGCGAGCTCAACCACTCCCCCAACGTCGAGGTGGTCGTCCACCCCGAGGGGTTCGACGTCGACGAGCACGGCATGGAACACATCGCCAAGCACAAGTCGCAGAAGATGGTGCTCAACACCCTCTCCAACTGGGTGGGCCGCGACCTGGAGGGCAAGCCGCACCGGATCCACCTGCACTTCGCCGAGGCGCCGACCGAGATCCTCGGTGACCACAACGGTGTGGTCGGGCTCCGTACCGAGCGCACCCAGGCCACCGGCGACGGCGGCGTGGAGGGCACCGGCGAGATCACCGACTGGGACGTCCAGGCGGTCTACCGCGCCGTGGGTTACCGCAGCACCGCGCTGCCCGGCATCCCGTTCGACGAGCGCGCAGCTGTCGTCCCCAACGACGGCGGGCGAGTGCTCGACCTGGCCGGCGAGCGGGTCGAGGGCCTCTACGTGACCGGCTGGATCAAGCGCGGCCCGGTCGGACTGATCGGCCACACCAAGAGCGACGCCGCCGAGACCGTCGGCCACCTGCTGGCCGAGACCACCCCCACCGCAACCGCCCGCAGCACCGACGACGTCGACCAGTGGCTCCGCGAGCGCAACATCGACGCCACCTCCTTCGACGCCTGGCAGCGCCTGGACGAGCACGAGGTCGCGCTCGGTGCCGCCGCGGGACGCGAACGGGTCAAGGTCGGCGAGCGAGCGGAGATGCTCCGGATCGGCGCAGCCGAGTAGCCGACTCCATGCCAAGCTGGGGCCGTGAACGTCGACGATCTGCTGCGCTCCTGGCCCGTTGAGGCCTTACGGCAGTTGGGCTCCCCGGCTTCGCGAGTGGAGGTCGCGCGTTGGGTCTGGACCCACCACGAGGCGACCCTGCGCTCGAGCGACGAGTTGCTCTACACCTGGCAACTGGAGCTGCGGGCGCGTACCGAATCGCTGATCGGTGAAGGCGTGATCCGCACCATCGGTGCGGATCACCTGGCCCTCACCGACCCGGCCGCGCGCGCCCGGCACCGGACCGGTTGGCTCATCGAGGAGATCGAGGCCACCGTCCGGGCCTATCTGCGTCTGCTGATCGCCGAGAACGGCGGCGCAGCGGCGAGCCGGCCCCAGGTGATCGCCGAGCTCCTCGACGCCACGGACCGCAGCGTCGACCAGCTGGAGCCCTTGCTGTGCAACGTCTCCGCCGTCGTCCAGGAACACGGGTTCCAGCCGCTCGCCCAGTACCGACCAAGGTCCAACGTTCCCCGAGGTGTACGTGACGCGGTGGCCGACGAGCTGACGCGCCTCGACCTGGGCTGAACCGACGGCGCGCCGATGATTCCGCCGGGGCCGGGAATCTGTTCTGATGGGCTCCTAACCCCACGCAAGGAGTCGCCTTGGACACCGTGATCGTGATCTTGGAACTGCTGGTGGTCCTGGGCGCGATCGTGCTCGGCACCCGATCGAGCGGTGTCGCACTCGGCCTGTGGGGTGGGGCCGGTGTCGCGGTCCTGGTCTTCGTCTTCGGCGAGGAGCCGGGCAGCCCACCGGTCGACGCCCTGCTGATCGTGCTGACGGTGGTGCTGGCCAGCTCGATGATGCAATTGGCCGGCGGCATCGACTGGCTGGTCACCGTGGCCGCCAAGATCATCGCCGCCCGACCTCGTCAGATCACCCTGATCGCGCCGCTGGTCTCGTTCCTCTTCTCGGTCGGCGCCGGCACCTCCAACATCCTG
Organism: Nocardioides sp. Bht2; assembly: GCF_047308515.1. NCBI lineage: Bacteria > Bacillati > Actinomycetota > Actinomycetes > Propionibacteriales > Nocardioidaceae > Nocardioides > Nocardioides sp. Bht2. The sequence goes on along the minus strand of NZ_JBLBWI010000005.1, from coordinate 138,196 downwards.
TACCCGCTGCTGCCGGTGATCTCCGATCTCTCCTACCGCAACGGGGTCCGGCCCTCACGCCCGCTCTCGCTCTCGGTGGTCGCGACCGGTATCGCCCTGGCCTGTAGCCCGGTCTCGGCGGCGATGGCCGCGATGGTGGCGTTGACCGAGGTCGCGCCCTACAACTTCGAGATGTTCGACATCATCAAGGTGACCCTGCCGGCCGCGATCATCGGCATCGTGCTGAGCTCGATGGTGGTCAATCGGCTCGGCAAGGAGATCGACGAGGACCCCGAGATCCAGGGGCGGATCGCCCGCGGCGAGCTGCTGGCACCGGGTGCTGCCGCCGCGAAGGAGCTGGAGGTCAAGGCGACCAGCAGTGGCCGCAATGCCGCGATCATCTTCCTGCTCGGGGTCGCCGCGATCGTGGTCTTCGGCCTCTTCAAGCAGATCCGACCCGAGGTCGACGGCAATCCGATGGGGATGACCTCACTGATCCAGATGATCATGTTCCTGACCGGCGCGGTGATCCTGCTGGTCTGCAACCCGAAGGTCGCCGCGATCCCCGAGCAGACCGTCTTCCGGGCGGGCATGGTCTCCGCGATCGCCCTCTTCGGTCTGGCCTGGATGACCAACACCTTCATCGCCGCCCACACCGAGGAGATCGTGGAGAGCATCGGCGACCTGGTCAGCAACGCGCCGTGGGTCTTCGCGCTGGGGGTCTTCGTGGTCTGCGTCCTCACCACCAGCCAATCGACGGCGACCCAGACCATCGTGCCGATCGGCCTCACCGCCGGCATCGCGCCCGGCCTGCTCTCCGGTATGTGGGCCGGCGCCTTCGCGGGCATCTATCTGCTGCCCACCAACGGCTCCCAGATCGCGGCCGCCAACTTCGACGAGTCCGGCAGCACCCAACTGGGCACCAAACTGATCGACCACTCGTTCGCGATCCCGACCATCGTGTTGGCCGTCACCTCGGTCGCCGCGGGTGCCCTGCTCGGCCTGGCTCTCGGCTGACCCTGTGCTCGCTGACTGACGTCGTGCTCGCTGACTGACGTCGTGCTCGCTGACTGACGTTCAGCGCACCAGTTCCCGGTAACGCGCCCAGGAGGCGGCGCACCGGTGAGCGAGGTCGTCGACGTGTGCCGCGTCCGGCTCGGGCCAGTCGGTGCCGGGCTGCGCGATATGCGCGGCGTTGGCGGCACCGAGCAGGAGCTCGCGCAAGAACTCCGCCTGGACGGCGTCGAAGCGGACCCCTGCCGCTCCGGCCTCCGACGCCAGCTCCCGGAACCGGGCACCGGAGGCGATGATCTCCTGGCTGCCCAGGTCCGGCTGGTTGAGGGCGACGTCGTCCGGGTCCGCGACGTCGAAGCCATCGCGATGGGCCTGGGCCAACAGCCTGATCCGCGCCGGGTCCATCGTGACGGCGGGGTCCTCGGCACGCGGGTCGCCGCTCGCCGTCCCCCGGTTGGAGAGCGCAACGACAGCGGGGAGCCGGTCCTGTGGTGCTCGCTCGACGTTGACCGCGCCCTGCCGGGTCGTGGTGTGGTTCATCGTGTCGTGGAAGGAGAGTGCGGTCAGCGAGCCCGACGGCGAACCGCCGGCCAGCGCCTGGCTGATCAGCCGTTCCTGCAACGCCTCCCGGGTCTGCTGGTAGACGTCGACACCCCGGGTTCCGGCGTCGACGAACGCCTCCACCAACTCCGCAACACCTGCTGCGTCGTCGGGGACCGCCAGCATCGGGAAGAAGGAGAAGGTGACCGGCCGGATCGCGTCCACCCCGGTCAGGTCGACCCGATGGAAGAGTCCTGCCTCTCGGACCCGGCGCAGCGCTTCGGTGAGCCGTTCGGCGAGGTCGTCGGGGCGCGCCCGGTTCGGGTCACGGACGAGGCGCGGATGCGGGTTCTCGACATAGATGATCGACGGATCGATCTCTGCCCAGCGCCGAACGATCGGTGCGGTCGAGCAGTCGGTGTAGTCGAACTGGAGCCGCCGGGTGAACTCCGGAACCAGGAACCGGCGCAGTTCGCCGGGGATGGCAGCACCCGAATGCGGACAGCTGACCAGCACCTCGGCGTCGGCCAACGCCTGCTCGAGAGTCCGCTCCCCGCGTCCGGCGAAGAAGGTGATCTCCTCGGCCGTGAAGGCCCGGCCCGGCTCCAGGAAGAGCGGCTCCACATCACTCATGGCCTCACGGTACGTTCGAGGTGACCCCCGCGGCTAGGGCAAAGGTGTGAGACTGATAGCCGTGTCTATCAGCTCCTCGCTCTTCCGCCTCCTGGTCACCTACTCACGCCCCTACCGTGGCTGGCTGGCGATCATCGTGGCGCTGCAGTTCGCCGCGACCGTCGGCATGCTCTATCTGCCGAGTCTGAACGCCGACATCATCGACAACGGTGTCGTCACCGGGGACAACGACTATGTGCTGCGCCTCGGCGCGGTGATGCTGGTGGTCACTCTGGGGCAGGCCGTCTGCCAGATGGTGGCCGCCTACTTCGCCGGACGTGCCTCGATGTCGTTCGGCCGCGATCTGCGCGCCGCCATCTTCTCCACGATCGGCGACTACTCCGGTCGAGAGGTGGCCAGGTTCGGGGCGCCGTCGCTGATCACCCGCGCCACCAACGACGTCCAGCAGGTGCAGATGCTGGCGATGATGACCTGTGTGATGGGCGCCGGTATCCCGATCATGATGGTCGGTGGCGTGGTGATGGCGATGCGCGAGGACCTCGGGCTCTCCTGGCTGATCGTGGTTCTGGTTCCGGTACTGATCATCGCCGTCGGTCTGGTGGTGACCCGGATGGTTCCGGCTTTCCGGGCGGTCCAGGAGCGGCTGGACACCGTCAACCGGGTGCTGCGCGAGCAGATCACCGGGATCCGGGTGGTCCGCGCCTTCGTCCGCGAGCCGCAGGAGCGCGCCCGTTTCGAGACGGCGAACCAGGAGCTCACCGAGGTCGCGATCACCGCGGGTCGGTGGATGGCGGCGATGTTCCCGATCGTGATCACGGTGGCGAACGTGGCCAGCATCGGGGTGATCTGGTTCGGTGGACACCGCGTTGACAACGGCGAGATGCAGGTCGGTGCGATGACCGCGTTCCTCTCCTACCTGATGCAGATCCTGATGTCGGTGATGATGGGCACCTTCATGCTGATGAGCGTGCCGCGGGCTGCGGTCAGCGCCGACCGGATCGCGGAGGTCCTCGACACCCCGAGCAGTGTGCTCCCTCCGGCCGATCCGATCAGCAAGGTCGACGTCGTCGGCCACCTCGACCTGGACGGCGTGGGCTTCACCTACCCGGGCGCCGAAGCGCCGGTCCTCGACGGCGTCACCCTGAGTGCCCGCCCCGGGCAGACCATCGCCGTGATCGGCTCGACAGGTGCCGGCAAGACCACCCTGCTCAACCTGGTGCCCCGGCTCCTCGACGCCAGCGTCGGCACCGTCCGGGTGGACGGCGTCGATGTGCGCGACCTCGACCCCGAACTGTTGTGGTCCAAGATCGGGTTGGTCCCGCAGCGGGCCTTCCTCTTCAGCGGCACGATCGCCTCGAACCTGCGCTACGGTCGCCCCGAGGCCACCGACGACGAGCTCTGGCAGGCCTTGGAGATCGCCCAGGCACGCGACTTCGTCGAGGCACTTCCCGAAGGGCTCGACAGCCCGGTGGCGCAGGGCGGAACCACTGTCTCGGGTGGGCAACGCCAGCGTCTCGCGATCGCCCGCGCGATCGTCCGGCGTCCGGAGATCTACCTGTTCGACGACGCCTTCTCCGCCCTCGACGTCGCCACCGATGCCCGGCTTCGCGCCGCGCTGGCCCCGATCACCCGCGACGCGACGGTGGTGATCGTGGCGCAACGGATAGCCACGATCCGGGAGGCGGACCAGATCCTGGTCCTGGAGGACGGAGAGGTGGTCGGTACCGGCAGTCACGGCGAACTCCTCGCCGCGAACCCGACCTACCGCGAGATCGCTGCGAGCCAAGGGGTTTCGGCATGAGCACCACGATGAAGGAGACCGAGCGGATCGCCGGTCCGACCGGGCCCGGGCGGGGGCCGATGGGCGCCGGCATGGTCGGCTCGAAGGCCGACGACTTCAAAGCCTCCACCCGACGTCTGCTGCGCCGGATGCGGCCCGAGCGCAGCCGTGCCATCGGCGTCCTCATCCTCGCTGCGGCGAGCGTCTCGGCGACCGCGATCGGCCCGTGGCTGTTGGGCAAGGGCACCGACCTGGTCTTCAACGGTCTGATCGACGGCAAGCCGGTCGACTTCGGCGCGTTGGGCCGGCTTCTCCTGCTGGTACTGGCGATCTACCTGGTCGGCGCGCTGCTCGCCTGGCTGCAGGGCTTCCTGGTCAACGACATCGTGCAGGGCACCGTGAAGCAGATGCGGACCGAGGTCGAGGAGAAGGTGCACCGGCTGCCGTTGTCCTACTTCGACCGGCAACCGCGGGGCGAACTGCTCAGTCGGGTCACCAACGACATCGACAATGTCAGCCAGACCTTGCAGCAGACGATGAGCCAACTGCTGACCTCGTTGCTCACCGTCGTGGCGGTGCTCTCGATGATGGTCTGGATCTCCCCCTTGCTGGCGCTGCTGGCCTTGGTGATGGTGCCGGTCTCGATCATCCTCACCGGTCAGATCATGAAGCGGTCCCAACGTGAGTTCATCGCCCAGTGGCGACGGACCGGGGCGTTGAACGCCCACGTCGAGGAGTCGATCTCCGGCCATGCCCTGGTCTCGGTCTTCGGCCGACGCGAGGCGGTCAACGCCGAGTTCGCCGAGCAGAACGAAGCCCTCTACACGGCCTCCTACCGCGCTCAGTTCATCAGCGGCCTGATCATGCCGATGATGATGCTGATCGGGAACCTCACCTATGTCGCGGTGGCCGTGGTCGGCGCCCTCCGGGTGACCAGCGGGGCGTTGACGATCGGCGAGGTGCAGGCCTTCATCCAGTACAGCCGCCAGTTCACCCAGCCGTTGACGCAGATCGCCTCGATGGCGAACCTGCTGCAGTCCGGCGTCGCCTCGGCCGAGCGGGTCTTCGAACTCCTCGACGCCGACGAAGAGAGCATTGACCCTGCTGTCGGCGATCGGCGCAACGGCCAGACCCGTGGTGCGGTGGCGTTCGAGGACGTCTCCTTCTCCTACGTTGCCGACCGGCCGCTGATCGAGCACCTCTCGCTGGTGGCCGAACCCGGACAGACGGTGGCGATCGTCGGCCCGACCGGCGCCGGCAAGACCACGTTGGTCAACCTGATCATGCGGTTCTACGAACTCGACGGCGGCAGGATCACCCTGGACGGCGTGGACATCACCGAGCTGAGCCGGGCCGAACTGCGGAGCAAGGTCGGCATGGTGCTCCAGGACACCTGGCTCTTCAAGGGCACCATCCGCGAGAACATCGCCTACGGCCGGCCCGATGCCAGCGAGGACGAGGTGTTGGCGGCCGCCCGCGCGACCTACGTGGACCGATTCGTGCACTCGCTCCCCGAGGGCTATGAGACCCGGGTCGACGATGAGGGGTCGAACCTCTCGGCCGGTGAACGCCAACTGATCACCATCGCCCGTGCCTTCCTGGCCCAGCCTGCGCTGTTGATCCTCGACGAGGCGACCTCGTCGGTCGACACCCGGACCGAACTCCTGCTCCAGAAGGCGATGACGGCACTCCGTGCCGATCGCACCTCGTTCGTGATCGCACACCGGCTCTCCACGATCCGTGACGCGGACCTGATCCTGGTGATGGAGGAGGGCCGGATCGTCGAGCAGGGCGGCCACGCCGAACTGCTGGCTTCCGACGGCGCATTCGCCCGGCTGCATGCCGCCCAGTTCGCGGCGATCGCCTGACCTCAGTGCGTGCGGTGGTGCTCGCTCAACTCTCGAGCGAGTTCGCCGCGCGCGCCGGTCAACGCGGCCGGTGCCTTCAGCTCTGCCTGCGGGCCGGCGACCAGGAGCAACAGGCCGACCCGGCGCTCCAGCGGAGGCAGCAGGTCGAGCTCGAGTTCGACGGACGCTTCGTGCTCGGCGATCACTCGCACCTGCTCGGCGTAGCTGTCCGCCGCCCAGCGAGCCGAGAACGGCACCTCCACGGTGACCGTGGTGGTGGCCCGCTGTGCCGCCAACCGTTCGGCGAGGTCGGCGGGCGGGGTGAAGGTCTCCTCGACCACCTCGCAGGAGCGGATGTTGGAGAGCAGGAAGGTCCGCAGCTCGCCGCCGTCGACACCGGCATCGACCTCCCAACCGCGGCGGGTGTGCACCAGCCGGTAGGGCTGCACCAGCCGCTCGGCGACGCCGTGGCGCCAACTTCGCGAGTACTCGATGCGGACCTGGCGACGTTCGGTACGGGCCCGCTGCAGCTCCGCGAGGGTGGTCGATCCCGACGCGGCGCTGGCCGGTGCGAACGGCTTCGCCGCGTCACCGAGCAGGGTCTCTTCGAGGACCGCGACGGCGTCCGCGAGCTCCTGGCTCCAGGCGGCCTCCAGCTCCATCTGGGCCGCGGTGTAGATCAGAGCCAGCTCCGAGGCGTCGATGTACTCGACCCCGAGCTCCTCGGTAGGACGGGGGTCGACGATGCGGACCCGCTCGGCGTCGTTCGGGTCCTCGTCGACGCCGTCCGGTCCGACGAACTCGATGACCTCGGGTCGGGACAGGCCCATCAACCACTCCGGACCGAGGTCGGCGGCGTAGAAGGCCAGCAGGTCCTCGCGGAGCTCCGCGGACGGGACACCCACGCGTTTGGCAAGTTCGTTGACAGCAAGGCCATCCGGGTAGGCAGCGAGGATCTCGAAGACCTGCGGGAGCCGGGCGATCCGGGAGGTGTAGGTGGGAGAGCTCATCGCGGTCCTGCCATCGAGTCGAGTTCGGCCAACAGTTCGGCGCGGATCTCAGCGGGGCCGATCAGCTCGACCCGGGTACCCAACTCGTAGAGCCGGTCGTAGAGCGCCGCACGGTGCGTCACCGTGTAGTCGAGCAGCAGCTCCTCGCCCTGCACCGTCTCGGCTTCCGGGCCGCCCAGCCAGCGGAGTACATCAGGCCCGAACTCGCGCTTGGTGCGGAGCCGCACCTGCACCGGTTCGTCGATCTGCCAATGCATCGGGTGCAGGGTCTGGTGGTGTTCCACCGGGACCGGCCGTGCGGTGCCGGGTGCTTCGACGTCGACGTCGCTCATCCGCGAGACGACGAAGCTCTTCACCTGCTCCGAGCCGTCCTCGACACCGCGCAGGTACCAGGTGCGGTACTGGGTTCGGACCGACTCGGGGTGCACCACCCGATCGCTGCCGCGGTACCGGAACCGGAGCAGGGCGCCTTCACGCACCGCCTGCAGCACGACGCCGAGCGCCGGGTCGTGCGGCGTCTCGGCGACCTCGACCGGCGGTTCGGAGGTGGCAGCCCCGAGGCCGAGCCGGTCGGCCAGGTCTGCCCGGTCGGCGACCAGCGCGGCACGGCGCAACGCAGCCTGCTGGGCCGACGTCAGACGGAGCCGGAGCCGGTTGTCGACCGTGGTCATCCGGTAGACCGCGGGCTCACCGCGGTTCGCGATGTTGTCGATCTGCCAGCCCTGGCTGTTCAGGAGGCGCAGTTCGCGGGCGACCTGGTCGGCACGGCCCGCGCCCTGGAACTCGGCGAGGTCGGCAAGCTTCTCCCCCGCGACGCCGTTGGCGCCGGCAGCGCGCAGTGCCGCGGCCATCCGCACCAGGCGTTCCATCGGCTTGCGCTGGTCACGCCCTGCCACCACGCTGCTCTCCCTCTGCCCAGATCGGAGTCATCATCCTTGCAGAGGTGAGTCTGCCGCACCGCAGCCCAGGGGCTGCTCAGCGCCACGAGATCTCGACCGTGGTCCCGGCGTCCGTCGTGGGCGTCGCGAACGTCACCGCCCTCCCCTCCTGCACGGTGAACTCGTTGCGCGGATCCCGCAGGCCGATCCCACCTCCGGCGCTCTCCGGAGCCATCGCCGCCGAGGTGCGAACGGTGATCTCATCGCCGTCCCGCTCGACGACGCGCACCGTCAGCTCGTCACCGAGGGCAGTGAAGGTGACCTCCTCGCCCTGCTCACCGAGGAGCTCGAACCTCTCGGGCGTGGGGCGATGCTGAGGGTCCCACCCGCTCCAGTCGCGGACCTCCACCTGGAGAGTCGGCGCCGGGCCGTCGTCGGCACAGCCGACGACGCCGAACCCTGACAGGAGGATCGCCAACACGGTCGCCGACGATCGGAGCGCCTTCTTTCCCGAGAACATAGAGGTCCGACGGCCGGGCCGGACCGATGGTTCCCGCGGATGACCCCGCACGGGCTGGGCCGAAGGCGGTCGGCGTTGTATGACTGGGCCATGGAGATCCGTGCCGTACAGGGCGACATCACCCGTCAGGACGTCGATGCAGTGGTCAACGCCGCCAACAACGCGATGCGTGGCGGCGGTGGCGTCGACGGGGCGATCCATCGCGTCGGCGGGCCCGCCGTGCTCGCCGACTGCATCGCCCGGTTCCCCGATGGCCTCGCCACCGGCGATGCCGGCTGGACGACGGCGGGCAACCTCCCGGCCCGATGGGTGATCCACACGGTCGGACCCGACCGTCGCGCCGGCCAGACCGACCGCTCACTCCTGGTCTCCTGCTACCGCAGGTCTCTGGAGGTCGCCGACGAGCTCGGCGCCACCTCCATCGCCTTCCCGTTGATCAGTGCCGGTGTCTACGCATGGCCCAAATCCGACGCCGTGCGCGCCGCGGTGGAGACGCTGCGCACCACCCCGACCCAGGTGCGTGAGGCCCGGATCGTCGCCTTCGACGAGGCGACCTACGCGCTGGTCGAGAAGGCGATCACCTCGCCGGATCCAGGCTGAACCACCGCTTCGACCGACCGCTTGAGATTCTCCTTCACAGGTCCCTTTTGCCTCTGGCTATCGAAAGTTTGTTCGAATAACCTGATCGCATGAACCCCGCCTTGTCCGACCTCGACGCCGCCGCGGTGCTTGCCGCGGCCGTCGACACGGTCGTGCATCGGCGACTGGTCGAGGTGCACGAGTTGTGCCTGCTCGCACAATGGGCGGCTCTCCACTCGGGAGATGTACCGGGCGGATCGCGCAACGCGTTGGTACAGCTCGGCGGCGAAGGCACGCCGAAGGTGCAGGACCACTGCCTCGGCGAGATCGCGCTGGCCCGCGGAACCCACACCGTCGCCACCACGAATGCGCTTGCCGACGTCCTGGATCTCCGGCACCGCCTGCCGGAGATCTGGGCCGCTGCCCAGAGTGGCATCGTCGATCTCTGGATCGTCCGCAAGGTCGCCAAGATGTCGCGCCAACTCCCCCTGGTCGCGGTCGGCCTCGTCGACGCCGCCGTGGCCCGGATGCTCGGCCACGAAGGCGGCGGCCGGATCCTGGAGGTCGCCGAGGCCAAGATCATCGAGGCCGACATCGATGCGCACCACCAGCGCCTGGAAGACGAGAAGCGTCGCCGCTATGTCAGCTTCACCCGCACCAACGAACACGGTCTGCGCACCCTGATCGCGCAGATCGAGGCGGGAGACGCCGCCTGGATCGAGGCCACGCTCACCCGAATCGTCGAAATCCTGCGCCGCCAGGGCCTCGACACCGTCGACCGCCCCACCGACGAGTGGCGCGCCATCGCACTCGGCTACCTGGCCCGCCCCGCCGAGCTCCTTGCCCTGTTGGCCGCCGAGGTCCACGACAACGAGCAGCCCGCAACCGCCGAGCCCGACGCTCCGGAGCACCTCAACCGGGCGATCGCCTTCCCCGCCGAACTTCTGGCCCACCTCCGTCAGGTCGACTGGCGCCAGCTCGCTCCCCGCGCCGTGCTCTACCTCCACCTGCATGAAGGCGCGCTGGTCCAGGTCGGCGACCGACCGAAGGTGGCTGGCGTGGTCCGAGTAGAGAGCGTCGGAAACTTCGGGCTACGTGCCCAGACCCTCGACCAACTCCACGGCCTACTGCGCGGTGCCAAGGTCACCGTCAAGCCGGTCATCGACCTGGCCAACCGGGTCCGCACCATCGCCTACGAACACCCCGAGGCGCTCAAGGAGCAGGTCTTCCTCGCGGTCGGTGGCGACTACTGGCCTTACGCCAACTCCACCTCACGCAAGGTCGACTACGACCACGTCACCGCCTACTGGCCGCCACCACCCCCAGGCGCTCCACCCGATGACGGCGAAGACCGCCCCGCCCAGACCGGGAACCACAACTCCGGTCCGCTCACCCGCACCCACCACCGCTGGAAGACGCACGCCGGCTATCGAGCCCGGCAGGCCGGAGCGAATCGCTACGTCTGGACCACTCCCAACGGCCTAGCGTTCATGATCGACCACCAAGGCACCCACCGGATCAGCCGAGAGGAGGCAGACCTGGTCCGCTAGCCCGCGCTCGCCGTCGCCAGCTTCACCGCGAAAGCGAGGAAGACCGCGCCGACCACGGAGGTGCCGCCCGCGGCCAGGGCCCGACGGCGACGGACCGCCTCAGCCAACCGGGCACCCGCAAAGATCAACGCGCTCAGATAGAGGAAGCTCGCGACCTCCACCATGATCCCGAGGACCAGGAAGGAGAGCGCCGGATTGGCGTAGTTCGGGTCGACGAACTGAACGAAGAAGGCGATGAAGAACAAGATCGCCTTCGGGTTCAGCAGGCTGACCACCAGCGCGCGGCGGTACGGTCGCTCCAAGGGTGCCGGAGCCTCTGGGATCTCCAACTCGTCGACAGCTGTGCGACGCCGACGCCACAGCGTCCAACCACCACGCAACATGCCGAACGCCAGCCACCCCAGATAACCGGCGCCGGCGTACTTGATGACCGTGAAGAGGACCTCGTTGGTCCGCAACACCGAGGCCACACCCGCGGCCGACAGCACCATCAGCACGGCGTCGCCGGTGAAGACCCCGCAGGCGGCCGCGTAGCCCGAACGGATCCCACGCCGCGCAGCCACCGAGAGCACATAGATCGAGTTCGGTCCGGGCAGCAGAATGATCAGCACCAGCCCCACCAGATAGGTGCCCAGGTCCGTTACTCCCCACACCCCTCGATGGTCTCACGACAGAGCCGCTCCATGCCCAGACGAAAATCAATGCTCGTCGAAGATCAGCACCGTCTGGGTGGCCACCACCTCGGCCAGCGCCTGGATCCGTTCCAGCACCACCTCACGCAGATGAGCGGTGTCACGGGCCCGGACCAGCAGCACACAGTCGAAGTCGCCGGAGACCAGCGCCACGTGCTCCGCTTCGGGGATCGCCCAGGCCTTGGCCCGAAACGTCTTCCACGAGTTCTGCCGCACCCGGACATGGACATAGGCGGAGACGCCGATCCCCACCGCCGCCGGATCGACGTCCACGGTGAACCTGCGGATCACGCCGCTCTCCACCAGCCTCTGGAACCGGGTGTAGGCGCTGGCCCGGCTGATCTCGACCTGCTCCGCCAACCGGCTGATCGAGATCCTGCCGTCGGCCCGCAGGACGTCCACGATCTGAAGGTCAATCGCATCCATATCCAGACACTTTGCCACCCAAACCCGCATCAAGCGACAGTTCATCTCCCCTGCCTCGTCACTAAGCGACGAACGACAGAAGATCGAAGCATGTTCGAAGAGGCCCAGTACTTCGCCCCGGTCCACCAACGAGACGACGGTTCACTCCAGGTCCAACTCGGCGCCGACCACCCCGGATTCGCCGACGCCGACTACCGCGCCCGCCGCGACGAACTGGCCACCCTCGCCGCCCGATGGGCGCCCGGTGAGCCCTGCCCGCAGGCAAGCTACACCGACGCCGAGCACGACGTCTGGCGCCAAGTCAGCGCCGCGCTCCGGCCCTTGCACGAGCAGTACGCCGCCACCGAGTACCTGCACGGCAAGGAGAGCCTGCAACTCCCCGAGGACCACATCCCGCAACTCGAGGAGGTCAGCGCCCTGCTCGCGCCACTGACCGGCTTCGGCTACCAACCCGCAGCCGGGCTGGTCCCGCTGCGCGACTTCTACGGGGCGCTCGCCGCGCGTCGGTTCTTCTCCACCCAGTACGTCCGCCACCACTCGGTTCCGCTCTACACCCCGGAGCCCGACGTCATCCACGAAGTGATCGGCCACGGCAACACCCTCGCCAACCCGCGGTTCACCGCTCTCTACGAGCTCGCCGGGCAGGCCAGCCAGCGCGTGCAGAGCACCGAGGCGTTGGAATTCATCAGCCGGGTCTTCTGGTTCACCCTCGAGTTCGGCGTCCTCACCGAACGCGGCGCACTGCGCGCCTACGGCGCCGGCATCCTCTCCTCACCAGGCGAGACCGAGGAGTTCCGCGAGGTCACGATCCGCCCCCTCGACCTGGTCGCGATGGGTACCGCGGACTACGACATCACCGCCTACCAGGACGTCCTCTACGCCGCTGAGTCGTTCAGCCACGTAGAGGACGTCGTCGGTGGTTTCTGGGAGTCGTGCACCGACGACTCCATCGCCGCGCTGGCAGCGACTAGGCAGCCTGCGGCAGCAGGTTCGCCAGCACGTCAGCCAGCGTGACGACGCCGATGCTGCCGTCCCCACGACGCACGATCACCAAGTGCGTCCGGGTCTCGCGCATCTCGCCTAGCGCCGCGTACAGCGGGGTCTCGGCAGCGAACTCCAAGACCGGACGGGCCAGCTCCGCGACGGACTGATCCGGGGCGTTCAGCAAGGTGTCTCGGACGTGCACCATCGTCGACGGCGCCTGCCCCGGTACCGCCGAACGGACCAGGATCCGCAGGTGCCCGGAGCGAGCCGCCATCTCCTGTACCTCGGCAGCGGTCGCGTCGTGAGCAACTGCGGTCGGGGTCCGGTCCGGCTTGAGCAGGTCGCCGATGGTCAGGCTGCGGAGGTCGAGCGCGCTGGTGATCTGCGCCGAGTAGGCGAGGTCCAACGCGCCGACGCTGGCCGAGTGCTCGACCAGGTGTCGCAGGTCTTCGGCGTTCTGTCCTCCGGCCACCTGGTCGGCAGGCTCCACGCCCACCCTCCGCAGGCACCAGTTGGCCGCCGAGTTCAGCCCGGTGAGCAACGGCCGGCTCACCGCCATGAAGGCCCGCATCGGCAACGCCAACGCGATCGCGGAGCTCTCGGGGTGTCCGATCGCCCACGACTTCGGGGCCATCTCACCGACCACCAGATGCAGGAAGGTGACCACGATCAGCGCGAGCACGAAGCCCGCGACGTCGGCCACCCAGTAGGGCGCGCCGATGTTCTCGATCGCCGGGGTGAGCCAGTGGTGCACGGCCGGCTTGGTGATCGCGCCCAAGGCCAAGGTCGCTGCGGTAATACCGAGCTGACACCCGGCCAACAGCACGGTGAGCTCGTTGGCGCTCCGCAGCGCGGCGCGTGCCGACCGGCTCTCGCCCGCACGGTCCTCGAGGCGGTGCCGCTTGGCCGCCAGCAGGGCGAACTCAACGGCCACGAAGAAGGCGCTGAGCACGATGATCGCTGTGGTCGCCGCAGCGACCACCCACGGGTTCTCCATCACTTCTCCCCCGCCTTCAGCTGGACCCGGACCCGAGTCGGCACATGCCGCTCGACCTCAAGCACCTCGATCTGGAGCAAGGTTCCGGCCGCCTCGTCGCCGAGGAGTTCCTCAGGCTCCGGCGGCAGCTCGACCTCGATCAGTTCGCCCACTTCGGGCAGCGCACCGCGAGCCGCGATCGCCACACCGGCGATGGTCTCGTAGTCGCCCTCGGGAAGATCACGTCCGATGGCACGCTCGACCTCGTCGGTGTGCACCTCGCCCGCCATCACCCAGATGCCGTCGTCCTCGGCGTCCACCCAGCCCGCGATCGGCTCGTCGTGTTCGTCGGTGATCTCGCCGACCAACTCCTCGGCGATGTCCTCGTAGGTGAGGACGCCGGTGAAGCCGCCGTACTCGTCAATGACGCAGGCCAACTGGTTGCGAGTCTGCGCCATCGTCCGCATCGCGTCCGGCAGCAGCATGGCCGTCGGTACGACCAGTGCGTCGCGGCGCAGCACCGCGATCGGCGCATCGTCGCCGGCCGAGGTGGCCAACAGGTCGGCCAGATGGACGACGCCGACGATCTCGCCGTCGTCGTCGAGCACCGGGTAGCGGGAGTGGCCGGTCGCCATCAGCCGGCGGGCGTCGCCGACGGTGCCGTCGGCGCGCATCACGTCGACGCGGGCCCGCGGGATCATCGCGTGCTCGACGTCCTGTTCGGGGAAGTCGAGGATCCGATCCAGCAGCATCGCCAGGGCCGGCGGCAGGTCGCCGCTCTCGGCCGACTCCGCCACGATGTGCTCCAGGTCGCGAGCGGTCGCCGAGTGCTCGACGTCATGGACCGGCTCCACCTTGAGCAACCGCAGCAGCGCGTTGGAGGCGGCGTCGAAGATCTTGATCAGCCAGCCGAACGCAGCCAGGTAGGCCGTGGTGGATCGGGCCAACCAGAGCGCCACCGGCTCCGGCCGAGCGATCGCCAGGTTCTTCGGGAAGAGCTCACCGAAGAGCATCTGCACGAGCGTGGAGAGCAGCAGCGCCAGCACGGTACCGACGGCGATGCCCACAGCGGTCGGCACGCCGACACCGCCGAGTCCCTCGCCGAGCGCCTCACCGATCAGCGGCTCGGCGACGTAACCGACCAACAGACCGGTCACGGTGATGCCCAACTGGGCGCCGGAGAGCATGAAGGAGGTCCGCTTGGTGACGGCCAGGGCGCGTTTCGCGCCGGTGTCCCCGGCCTCGGCCCGGGCTGCGAGCCGGGACCGATCGACGGCCATGTAAGCGAATTCCTGGGCTACGAAGTAGCCGGTGGCCACGGTGATCGCAAGGACCACCAGCAGGCCGATCAACAAGGTGAGTACCCACATCAGCGAGTCACCAACATCGGGGTGGAAGCGCCGATCAGCGGCGCGCGAAGGTCAGGTCTGGGCGGTCTATAGTCCTCGTCCATTTCGGCGTCATCGTACCGGGCAGTTGCAAGATCCCAAGAACGAACGCAAACGCACCCAACCGGGCGAGATCTGTAGTCGGTGACACCGTCCTAAGGCTGCGCCGTGAGCCGCGGCGCGAACCGGTAGCCCAGTCCGGCCTCGGTGACGAAGAGCACCGGGTGCGCCGGATCCCGTTCCAGCTTGCGACGGATGCTGCCCAGGTGGACCCGGAGATAGTTGGTCTGGCGTTCGTAGGTCGGCCCCCAGACGGTGCGCAGCAGATCGACCTGACGGACCAGACGGCCGCGGTGCTGGACCAGGATCTCCACGATCCGCCACTCGATCGGGGTCAGGTGGATATCGACGCCGTCCCGCGAGGCTCGCGAATCGGTGACGTCGAGGGTCAGCCCATCGACGTCGACCGTCAGCCCTGGGTTCTCCACCCCCGCCCGCCGGGTCGCGGCCCGGACCCGGGCCAACAGCTCCTCGATCGAGAACGGCTTGGTGATGAAGTCGTCGGCACCCAGATCGAGCGCCTCCACCTTGTCGTCCGGCTCGCTCCTCGCCGAGACGACGATCACCGGGACCTGGGTGAAGGAACGCAACTGTTTGAGCACCGCGACGCCGTCGAGGTCCGGGAGACCGAGGTCGAGCAGCACGACGTCGGGCATCCGCTCGTCGACGATCTGCAGCGCCGAGCGTCCGTCGCCCGCCGTCTCCACGTCGTAGTCGCGGGCACGCAGGTTGATCGAGAGCGTCCGCAGGATCGCCGGGTCATCATCGACGACGAGCACGAAGGTCATGCGTTCTCCTGGTCAGCACTGGGTAGGTCCAGAACGAAGGTAAGCCCTCCGCCGGGGGTGTCTTCGGTGACCAAGGTGCCGCTCATCGCCTCGGTCAGCCCACGGGCGACCGCCAGCCCCAGCCCGACTCCGTCCTTGGCCGGCACGTCGCCCATCCGTTGGAAGGGCGCGAAGAGCGGTCGATGGTCGCTCACCCCCGGACCGTTGTCGGCGATCCGAATCAGGGTCCGCTCGGCATGGGTGGTCGCGTCCACCTCGATCGCCGCCTCCGCAGGGGTGTACTTCAACGCGTTCTCGACGATGTTCGCCAACACCCGGTCGAGCAGGCCGGGGTCGGCCCGGACGCCGACATCATCCGGCACCTCGATCCGCACCCGTGCGCCGTCCGGCATCGGCGCCAGCGCGTCCTGGACCGCGGCGCGAACCCCCACCTCGGCGAGCGTGGCCTGGACCGAACCGGTGTAGATGCGGCTCATGTCGAGCAGGTTGATCACCAGCGCGGTCAGCCGATCCGCCGACTCCTCGATGGTGGCCAGCAGCTCCGCCTCGTCCTGTGCCGACCAGGTCACCTCGGTACTCCGCAGGCTCGCCACCGCGGCTTTGACCGCCGCCAACGGCGAGCGCAGGTCGTGCGAGACGGCGGTCAGCAACGCGGTGCGGGTCCGATCCGCCTCCGCGAGCCGCAACCGCTCCACCTCCGCCGAGGTCGCCGCCCGGCGCTCGGTCATCACCTTCGCGTAGGCCGCATAGGCGTTGAGCAGTCCGCGTTGCTCGGCCGGCAGCCGCGATCCGCGCAGGACGAGGGTGGTCTGCTCATCGATCTCGCAGGAGAGGTCGGCGTCCTCGCTCTGCCCGATCGGCTGGCCGACCACGGCAAGCACCGACTCGGTCCCGGTCTCGTCACGCAGCAGCACCGCCGCACCGCGAGCACCGAAGACCTCGCAGGCCGAGCCGAGCAGTCCGGTGAGGTCGTCGCTGCTGGTCAGCAGGCTGTGCGCCAGCACAGTCAGGGCGTCCGCCTCGGCCCGGGCCCGACTGGCCTGGACCGAACGCCGAGCCGCCCGGTCGACGACGACCGCCACCGAGATGCCCACGACGATGAAGAGCAACAGCGCCGTGATATTCTCCGGCGCCGAGATCGTCCAGTTGTAGAGCGGTGGCGTGAAGAAATAGTTGAGCAGCAGGCCACTGGCCAGGGCAGCGAGCACCGCCGGGAGCAGGCCGCCGATCAGCGCGGTCGCGACCACCACCGCCATCAACGCCATCGCCTCGGTCGGCAGACCGTCGATGTTGTGCGAGGTCCACATCACCATGCTCACCGCGACCGGGGCGAGCACCGCGAAGAGATAGCCGGCGATCCGGCGACCGCGACCGATGCTGTCGCGGCGCGGTGCCAGGGTCGTGCGCGAGGCGCGGACATAGTCGTGGTTGACGATATGGACATCGATCTCGCGCGCCCCGGCGATCACCTGCTCCCCCACACCTGGACGCAGCATCAGCGAGAAACGTCGACGCCGGCTGGCGCCCAGGATGATCTGGGTCGCGTTCTCGGCGCGGGCGAAGGTGAGCACGCTGTCGGCGGCGTCGTCGCCGACGACGGTGTGCAGCGTCCCGCCCAACTCCTCGGCTTTGGCGCGCAGCTCGGAGAGCCGTTCCGGCGCGATCCCGCTGAGTCCGTCGTGGCGGGTCACGTAGAGCGCCTGCCACTCCCCGCCGGATCGCCTCGCGGAGATCCGGGCGGCGCGGCGCATCAGGGTGCTGGACTCGGGGCCGCCGCTGACCGCCACCACGATCCGTTCCCGGGCAGCCCAGGTGGAGTCGATGTCGTGCTGGGCCCGGTACCGGTCCAGGCCCTCCTCGACCTGGTCGGCCAGCCAGAGCAGCGCCAACTCACGCAGCGCCGTCAGGTTGCCCTCACGGAAGTAGTTCGAGAGGGCGGCGTCGACCTTCTCGGGTTGGTAGATGTTGCCGTGCGCCATCCGCCGGCGCAGCGCCTGCGGTGACATGTCGACCAGTTCGATCTGGTCGGCCGCACGGACCACGGCATCCGGCACGGTCTCCCGCTGCCGGACGCCGGTGATCGCCTCAGTGACGTCGTTGAGTGACTCCAGGTGCTGGACGTTGACGGTGGTGATCACCGCGATCCCGGCCTCGAGCAGCACCTCCACGTCCTGCCACCGCTTCTGATGCGCGCTGCCCGGAACATTGGTGTGCGCGAGCTCGTCGACCAACACCACGGTCGGTGCCCGCTTCACGATCGCGTCGAGGTCCATCTCCCATTGGGTGGTGCCCCGGTAGGCGACCTCCCGACGCGGAACCACCTCGAGGTCGCCGACCATCTCCTCGGTACGGGGACGGCCGTGGGTCTCGACGTAGCCGACCACCACATCGGTGCCACGGTCCCGGCGTCGGTGCCCTTCGGCGAGCATGGCATGGGTCTTCCCTACCCCGGGGGCGGCGCCCAGGTAGACCCGAAGCCTCGCGCGTTCCATGACGTCCAGTCTCCACCCCCGCTCAGTGTGCTGCTCGACTGATCGCCAGATTCAGCTCGACGACGTTGACGCCTTCGACGCCGAGGAAGCCGAGTACCGGCCCCTCGGTATAGGCGTCGATCAGTCGGCGCACCTTCTCCGGCGTGAGGCCGTTGGCAGCTGCGACCCGGCCCGCCTGGAGCAGCGCGTAGGCAGGCGAGATGTGCGGGTCCAGCCCCGACCCCGAGGCGGTGAGCGCATCGGCAGGTACCCGCGCCGGATCGACATCCTCGGCCTCGGCCACCGCCGCGCGGCGTTCTTCGATCGCGGCCAGCAGGTCCGGGTTCGACGGGCCCAGGTTGCTCGGTGCCGAGGCCAAGGTGTCGTAGCCGTTGGCGGACGGACGCGGGTGGAACCAGGTGTCACCCTCGAAGTTCTGCCCGAGCAGCCTGCTGCCCACCACCTCACCGTCATGGTGCAGGAGTTGGCCGTCGGCCCGGTCGGCGAAGGCCCGTCCCGCAGCCCAGACCGCAACCGGATAGACGACGCCGAGCAGCACCGTCAGAACGATCAGGATCCTCAATCCAGCAAGGGTCTGCCGGGAAAAGTCAGTCAACATGTCGGTCACCCGATTCCAGGAATGTTCGAGACCAGAAGGTCGATGATCTTGATGCCGATGAAGGGGACGATCACGCCGCCGAGGCCGAATACGGTGATGTTGCGACGCAGTACCTGGGTCGCCGACGCCGCCCGGAACCGGACCCCACGCAGCGCGAGCGGGATCAGCCCCACGATCACCAGCGCGTTGAAGATCACCGCGGAGAGGATCGCCGACTGCGGCGTGCTCAGCCCCATCACGTTCAGGGCGTCCAACGAGGGATAGGCGACCACGAACATCGCCGGGATGATCGCGAAGTACTTGGCGACGTCGTTGGCGATCGAGAAGGTGGTCAGCGCACCGCGGGTGATCAGCAACTGCTTCCCGATCTCCACGATGTCGATCAGCTTGGTCGGGTCGGAGTCGAGGTCGACCATGTTGCCGGCCTCCTTGGCGGCTGCGGTGCCGCTGTTCATCGCGACGCCGACGTCGGCGGCGGCCAGCGCGGGCGCATCGTTGGTGCCGTCACCGGTCATCGCGACCAGGCGGCCGCCCGCCTGCTCCTTGCGGATATAGGCCATCTTGTCCTCGGGCGTCGCCTCGGCCAGGAAGTCGTCGACGCCGGCCTCATCGGCGATCGCCCGCGCCGTCAGGGCGTTGTCACCGGTGATCATCACGGTGCGGATACCCATCGCCCGCAGCTGCGCGAACCGCTCGGCCATCCCCTCCTTCACCACGTCCTTGAGGTGGACGACACCGAGCACCCGGCCCTTCTCGTCAGGGTCGCGGACGGCGATCACCAGCGGGGTGCCGCCGGAGCTGGCGATCGCATCGACGACGTCGGTGACCCCCGGCTCCGGGGTGCTGCCGAGCCAGCCCGCCACCGCGGAGCCTGCGCCCTTGCGGATCTGGGTCCCGTCGGCCAGGTCGACGCCGGACATCCGGGTCTGGGCGGTGAACTCGATGAACTCCGCGCCGCTCGGGAGGTCCGCGTCGTCGGCGCCCACCTTCAGAGCGAGGTCGACGATCGACCGTCCCTCCGGCGTCTGGTCGGCGAGGCTGGCCAGCCGGGCTGCGTCGCGCAGGTCGTCGTCGCTGACGCCGGGAGCCGCAACGAACCGGCTCGCCTGGCGGTTGCCGTAGGTGATCGTTCCGGTCTTGTCCAGGAGCAACGTGCTGACGTCGCCGGCCGCTTCCACCGCACGACCGGACATCGCCAACACGTTGACCCGCACCAGCCGGTCCATGCCGGCGATCCCGATCGCGCTGAGCAGCGCGCCGATCGTGGTCGGGATCAGGCAGACGAGCAGTGCCACCAGGACCACCACGTCCTGCGGTGCGCCTGCATAGGTCGCCATCGGCGCCACGGTCGCGACCGCAGCCAGGAAGACCACGGTAAGGCTGACCAGCAGGATCGAGAGGGCTATCTCGTTCGGCGTCCGGCGGCGCGAGGTGCCTTCGACCAGCGCGATCATCTTGTCCAGGAAGGTCTCCCCCGGCGCTGTGGTGATCCGGACGACGATCCGGTCCGAGAGCACCTTGGTTCCGCCGGTCACCGCGCTCCGGTCGCCGCCGGCCTCGCGGATCACCGGGGCGGACTCACCGGTGATCGCCGACTCGTCCACGGTGGCGATCCCCTCCACGACGTCGCCGTCACCGGGAATCACCTCACCGGCCTCGACGATCACCCGGTCGCCGATGGCGAGCTGGGTGCCGGGCACCGCCGCGTGGGTTCCGTCGGCCTCCAGCCGCCGCGCCACGGTGTCGGTACGCGCTGCCCGCAGCGATGCCGCCTGGGCCTTGCCACGGCCCTCAGCGACCGCCTCGGCCAGGTTGCCGAAGATCACCGTGAGCCACAGCCAGACAGTCAGCGCGATGGTGAAGACCGACGGGTCGGCGAGCGCGGCCACGGTGGTCAGCACCGAGCCCAACCAGACCAGGAACATCACCGGTGAGCGCCAGACATGGCGCGGATCGAGTTTGCGCAGCGCGGTCGGGAACTGCTGCACGCACTGCGCGAGAAGGACGGAGAGTGTCATGCCAGTGCCTCTGCGATCGGCCCCAGGGAGAGGGCAGGGAAGTAGGTGAGGCCGGTGACGATCAGGATCACGCCGACCAGCAGGCCTACGAAGAGCGGTTTGTGGGTGGGCAGGGTGCCGGCCGTGGTCGGCACTTTCCCTTGCTCGGCAAGGGATCCGGCGAGCATCAGAACCAGGACGATCGGCACCAACCGGCCCAGCAGCATGGCCAGACCCAGGGTGATCTGGAAGAAGTCCGAGGTCACCGTGATGCCGCCGAAGGCGCTGCCGTTGTTGTTGGCGGCCGAGGTGTAGGCGTAGAGCACCTCGCTGAATCCGTGCCCGCCCGGATTGCCCATGAAGCCGGGCGTGCTGCCCAACGAGATAGCGACGCCGGTGCCTACCAGCACCAGCAGCGGCGTGGTCAGGATGTAGAGCGCCACGAAGGTCATCTGCCGAGCGCCGATCTTCTTGCCCAGGAACTCCGGGGTCCGGCCGACCATCAGCCCGGCGATGAAGACCACCAGGATCGCCATCACCAGGATCCCGTAGATCCCCGAGCCGACACCACCGGGGGCGATCTCTCCCAGCATCATGTTGACCAGCACCGCACCGCCACCGGTCGGTGAGAGCGAGTCGTGGGCGCCGTTGACGGCACCGGTCGAGGTGCCCGTGGTCGCGGTGGCGAAGAGCGACGTCGCCCACTCGCCGAACCGGACCTCCTTGCCCTCCAACGAGGCACCGGCCGCCTGTGCGGCCTGCGAGTGGCCGCCCACCTCAGCGGTGGTGACGATCGCCAGCACCGTGCCGAAGAGGATCGTCATCGCGCTGAGGACGGCGAGGCCCTGGCGCTTGTTGCCCAACATCGTGCCCAGCGTTCGCGTCAGCGCCACCGGGATCAGCAGGATCAGGAAGATCTGGAGCAGGTTCGTATAGCCGTTGGGGTTCTCGAAGGGATGCGCGGAGTTCGCGTTGAAGAAGCCTCCGCCGTTGGTGCCGAGCAGCTTGATCACTTCCTGGCTGGCCACCGGGCCACCGGTGATCACCTGCTGCGCGCCGGCCAGGGTGGTGACCGTCTGGTCACCGAAGTTCTGCACCACGCCGCCGACGATCAACAGCACCGCACCCACGAAGGCGATCGGCGCGAGGATGCAGAGCGCGCCGCGGGTCAGGTCGACCCAGAAGTTGCCCAGCGATCCCGAGCGCGACCGGACGAACCCACGGATCAGCGCCACCGCGACCGCCATCCCGACCGCTGCAGAGACGAAGTTCTGCACCGCGAGGCCGACCATCTGCACCGTGAAGCCGAGCGTCGACTCGCCGCCGTAGGACTGCCAGTTGGTGTTCGCCACGAACGAGGCAGCGGTGTTGAAGGACATCCAGAGGTCCACCCCGGGCAGATCCCGGTTCATCGGCAGATGCGCCTGCGCCATCTGCAACGCCATCAGCAGGACGACGCCGACCGTCGAGAACCCGACCACGCTGAGGGCGTAGGACTTGGGGCTCTGTTCGACGTGCGGATTCACTCCGGCGAGCCGGTAGATCCCACGCTCGAGACGGTAGTGGGTGGAGCGGTTGTAGACCCGGGCCATGAAGTCCCCCAGCGGCACGTATGCCAGCGCCAGCAGGGCGATCAGCACGCTGAGGGTGAGCAGGCCGGACACGGTTTCAGACACTAGAAACGCTCCGGGAAGATCAGGGCCGCGAGCAGATAGACCGCGACGGCGAGGACGGCCGCGATCAGCAGGCCGGATTCGATACTCATGAACCCAGCCAACCCACCTCGGCGCCTGACTCCAGCGATGTTGTCGTCATCTTGACGCGCCTTGACGCCGGTTTGTCAGCGGCCGACACCGACCGGGACTTTGGTCCCGAGTTGCCCCGACTCTCTAGCCAAAACCCGGTGTCACATGGTTATCGTCGTCCGAGCCACCAGGAGCGAAGATGAGCGATAAGCCAGTCGCAAGCGCCTTACCAGCCCAGAAGCTCGGCCTACTGACGATGACCGCGATGGTGGTCGGCGGCATGGTCGGAGCTGGGGTCTTCTCGCTTCCTGCTCGGTTCGGCCAGGAGACCGGCATCGCCGGTGCACTCATCGCTTGGCTGATCGCCGGCACCGGCATGCTGATGTTGGCCTTCGTCTTCCAGATGCTGGCGGTCCGCAAACCCGAGCTCGACTCCGGCGTCTACGCCTACGCCAAGACCGGGTTCGGTGAGTACCTGGGCTTCTTCTCGGCGTTCGGCTACTGGGCCAGCAGTTGCGTCGGCAACGTGACCTACTGGGTCTTGATCATGTCGACGCTCAGCGCGCTCTTCCCGGAACTCGGCGACGGCAACACCGTCCTGGCGATCTGCCTCTCCAGTGTGGGGGTCTGGGGCTTCTACCTGCTGATCAAACGGGGCGTGAAGGACGCTGCCGCGCTCAACCAGATCGTCACCGTCGCCAAGGTGGTGCCGATCCTGGTCTTCATCGTGTTGGCGCTCTTCTACCTCGACGTCGGCGTCTTCGCCGACAACTGGTCGGGCGAGAGCTACGACTCCCTCTTCGACCAGGTGAAGGGCACCATGCTGGTCACCGTCTTCGTCTTCATCGGCGTCGAAGGTGCCAGCGTCTACTCACGGCACGCGAAGCGTCGCGAGGACGTCGGCCGGGCCACCGTGCTGGGCTTCCTGATGGTATTCAGCATCTTCGCCTCGGTCACGATCGTCTCCTACGGGATCCTGCCGGCCGAGGAGATGGCCGAGTTGCGTCAGCCGTCGATGGCCGGCGTCCTGGAGGCCGCCGTCGGCGACTGGGGCAAGGTATTCATCAGCGTCGGCCTGATCGTCTCGGTCCTGGGCGCCTACCTGGCCTGGACCCTGATGGCCGCCGAGGTGCTCTTCGTCGCCGCCGAGGACGACGACATGCCGCGGTTCTTGAAGAGCATCAGCGACGTCGACGTCCCGGTCCCCGCTCTGTTGATGACGACCGGGTTGATCCAGGTGATGTTGGTGGTCACCGCCTTCTCCGACGACGCCTTCGACCTCGCGCTCAACCTGACCAGCGCCTTGACCTTGATCCCCTACCTGCTCGCGGCCGCCTACGCGCTGAAACTCACCGTCACCAAGGAGACCTACGACGATCAGCCCGCCGGTTGGCCACGCGAGTTGGCGATCGCCGTCGTCGCCACCGGGTACACGGCGTTCCTGCTCTGGGCAGCGGGCCCGAAGTACCTGCTGGTCTCGATGATCATCTACGCCCCCGCGACGTTGCTCTTCGTCAAGGCACGCAGCGAACAGGACCGCCGCTGGTTCGACGCCCGTGAACTGGTGATCCTCGCCTTCTCGGTCATCACCGCCACGATCGGCGTGATCGCCCTGGCCACCGGCCGCATCACCCTCTAACCGACTCGGAAAGGTAGCTCGATGTCTCCCAACCAGCGCCCCGTACATGGCGTGCACTCCGAGGTCGGCCGGCTCCGGAAGGTCCTGGTCTGCCGGCCGGGCCTCGCCCACCGACGGCTGACGCCGACCAACAGCGACGACCTCCTCTTCGACGACGTGCTCTGGGTGGAGAACGCCCAGCGCGACCACGCCGCCTTCGTCACCAGCCTGGAGGAGAACGGGGTGGAGGTCGTCGAACTACACGACCTGCTCGCCGAGACCCTCGCCGTCCCGGGTGCGCGGGACTGGCTACTGGAACGGAAGATCACCCCGAACACGGTCGGGCTGGGGCTGGTGGCCGACACCCGGAGCTACCTGGAGTCGCTGCCGTTGCCGCGACTGGCCGAGTACCTGATCGGCGGGCTCTCCACGACCGACCTGCCGACGGACTTCCGCTCCACCTATCTGACCTTGGCCCGCGAGTCCGCCGGTCCCCGCGAGTACCTGATGCCGCCGTTGCCGAACACGCTCTACACCCGTGACACCACCTGTTGGCTCTACGGCGGGCTGACCCTGAACCCGCTCTATTGGCCGGCCCGTCACGACGAGACGATGCTGATGAAGGCGGTCTACAGCTTCCACCCCGACTACCTGGACTCCACCGTCTGGTGGGGCGACCCCGACCGCAACTGGGCACAGGCCACCTTCGAGGGCGGCGACATCATGCCGGTCGGCAACGGCGTGGTGCTGATGGGGATGAGCGAGCGGACCTCACGCCAGGCGATCACCCAGGTCGCAGCCGCCCTCTTCGAGCAGGGGGCCGCCGAGCGGGTGGTGGTCGCCGGGATGCCGAAGCTGCGTGCGGCGATGCACCTGGACACGGTCTTCACCTTCGCCGACCGCGACCTGGTCACGCTCTACCCGAAGATCATGGATGCCGTGCACACCTTCTCGCTGCGCCCCGGCGAGGGCCGCGAGCCGTTGGAGGTCACCGACGAGGGTGACGCCCGGTTCGTCGACGTCGTCGCCGAAGCGCTGAACCTCGCCAAGCTCCGGGTGGTGGAGACCGCTGGCGACGTCTACGCCTCCGAACGTCAACAGTGGGACAGCGGGAACAATGCAGTGGCGCTGAGTCCCGGCGTGGTCTACACCTACGACCGCAACACCGCGACCAACGCGCTGCTCCGCAACGCCGGTGTCGAGGTACTGGAGATCGTGGGCGCCGAGCTCGGCCGCGGCCGCGGCGGCGGCCACTGCATGACCTGTCCGATCAGCCGGGACCCGATCTCCTGGTGAGGTCAGTCCGCTGGGATTGCGCTGATCGTGTTGGATCTGGACCTGGCGGCACCACTGGAGGAAGCGCCCCGTTCCCAGCCGGCGTGAAGAACTTCGCCAGCGGGATCAGCGCGAGCACGAGGATCGCGGGTACGACGAAGCCGTAGCGGAGCGAGTCGCTGCCGACGACGCCGGTCAACACCGAGCCGAGCAGCGCTCCGACGTAGTTGAACTGGTTGAACCGGCCTATCACCGCGTCGACCCGCTCCGGCGAGCCGCCCGCGATCGTCGCGGCGGCGGAGAAGCTCAACGGCGCCACCACCGCGACGCCGAATCCGGTCACCGTGAACCCCACCACCGCGAGCTGCCACGACGGTGCGGTCACCACCAGCGCCAGGCCCGCCGCGCCGACCAGGGCGCCGACCCGCAGCACCCGGACGGCACCCACCTGCTTGACCACGCGGTCGCCGAGGAAACGAGCGACGAGACTCGCTGCCAGGTACGGGAAGGTCGCCAGCGCTACCAGTGCGTCCGGGGTGTCGAAGACCCGGTCCAGGTAGGTCGCGCCCCAGGTGGTGGAGGCGGTGTCGACCAGATAGAAGATCAACATCGCGATGCCCACCATCACTATCGGGCGCCACGGGATCGGTACCTCCTCGGCGGGTGGGCCCGGCTCCTCAGCGGTGGTCTGTTCGGCGCGCTGCCAGAACGGCCCGGCGGCCGCCGCCAGGACCACCAGCGCGACCGCTGCGGCCACCTCCAACCCGAACCGGGCGGTGGCCAGGGTGAACGCAGCGCCGATCATCCCGCCGAAGGTCCAGCAACCGTGGAAGGAGGGCAGGATCGGGCGGCCGTAGGCGGCCTCGATGGCCACCGCCTGCATGTTGCTGGTCGCGTCGACAACGCCGAGTGCGAGCCCGTAGAGGGCCAGACCAGCGACGAAGATTGCGGTCGACGGCGCCAGAACGGCTGTCGCGATACCCACGGCCACACCCATCAGACCGGTCCGCAGCAGCACCGCGCTGGGTCGGTTCGTGGCCGCGCGTTCGGCGATCACCGAGCCCACCCCAGCTAGCAGGATCATCAGTAGCAGAAGTGCAGAAAGCCTTATTTCATTGAGGTTCCAGCGTTCTGAGATCACCGGAAGCCGGGTGGTCAGAGTGATCAGCCCGGCGCCCTGGACGGCGAAGGCTGCGCAGACCGCGAGCCGGTTTCTAGAGAGCACAACTCAAGAGTTCGGTATCGGGCCAGGAAATGGAACCGATCGGGTGACTTGAATTTTCGGACGGAATGTCATGATGGCGCACGCGAGGGAAGGAGCCAGATGAGCACGACATACACCGAGGGGATCGAGCGACTGCTCGATGCTGTCCAAGCCCTGTCGATGGCACCCGATCTGACCGAGGTCCAGCGCATCGTCGCGACCACGGCCCGGCAGCTGGTCGGCTGTGACGGCGTCAGCTTCGTGCTCCGTGACGGCGACCTCTGCTTCTACGCCGACGAGGACGCGATCTCCCCGCTCTGGAAGGGCAGCCGGTTCCCGATGTCGGCCTGCATCAGCGGCTGGGTGATGCACAACCGGACCCCCGCGGTGATCCCCGACATCTATGTCGACGACCGGATCCCGCACGACGCCTACCGGCCCACCTTCGTGCAGAGTCTGGCGATGCTCCCGGTCCGATCTTTGGACCCGATCGCGGCGATCGGCGCCTACTGGGCCACCGAGCACACCGCCACGCCCGAGGAGCTCAACCTCCTGCAGGGGCTGGCCAACGCCGCCTCGATCGCGCTCGACAAAGTCGACGTGCACCGCCAACTCGATCAGGCCGTCGAGTTGCGTGCCTTGGCCGACCGCCGTTCGGGGACCGACGAGCTGACCGGCGTGCTGAACCGCCGTGGCTTCCACGACGAGTGCCGCGCGAGTTGGGGCGCCGCGCCGCACGTGAGCGCCTCGGTCGCCTTCATCGACCTCAACGGTCTGAAGCAGGTCAACGACTTCTCCGGCCACGACGCCGGCGACGAACTCATCCGCGAGGCTGCGCTCAGGCTCGTCTCCTCGGTCCGCGAGACCGATCTGGTGGCCCGGGTCGGTGGCGACGAGTTCGCCGTCTTCTGCCTCGGTCTGAACCCGGACGACCTGCGGCTGCGGCTCACCGCGGCACTCGGCACGTTGGCCAGCGTCGGTACCGCCGAGGTCGCGCACCTCGACTTCCTACCGGACGCGCTGCTCGCCGCCGACGCCCGGATGTACCTGGAGAAGAAGACGACCGCCGCGCTCCGCTCGGCCTAGGAGCTGAGGGCCGTCAGTTGCTGGGCTTCGTCGCCCAGGCCGCCGTCCCCTTGCGGCCCAACGACCACATCTGGGCGCCGCGTTCGACCTCGATCGCGGCGGCCCAGCTCAGCCCCGGGTTGTTCAGTTCCAGGGTCGCCGACTCCTTGGTCCGCCGGGTCAGCTCCGGGTCCTTGGCGGCCCGCGCCGTGAGCGCCCGCGCGGTCTCGGCGAACTCGCTCGCCTCGGCGGTCCGCCAAGCGAGCCCGAGCGCCACCGCCTCGGTCCCGCTGACCCGCTCACCGAGGACACCCATCGCCATCGCCTGCTGGTAGCCCAGCGAGCGACCCAACAGGGTGAAGTGGCCGCCGCCGGGGTGGATCCGGCGCGCCAGGAAGCCACTGTCCAGGACGGCGTCGGGGGTCAGCACGACGACGTCGACGGCGAGCACCAGGTTCAGCCCGGCCCCGACCGCGCCGCCCTCCACCATCGCGATGGTGGGCACCGGGAGGGTGCCGATGCTGACGAACGCCTGGTAGACCGCGCTGAGCCGCGCCACCGAGTCCGGCGACGCCGGGTCGGCGGCGATCGCGGCCAGGTCCCGGGTGTCGGCACCGCTGCAGAAGTAGCCGCCGTCGGCCTCCAGCACGACCGCGCCGATCGTCGGGTCGGCCGCGACCTGGGCACAGAAGGCGACCATGTCAGCAGCCATCTGCTGGGTGATCGCGTTCTTGAACTCCGGGTTGACCAGCCGCAGCGTGGCTACGCCGTCGGCGAAGGTGGTCTCGATACGGGCCTCGGACGACATCGGAGCTCCTCAGTGCGCGGTTGCGGATCGAGCGACACCGTAGCGGCAGATCACTGCCGACGTCGCAGGACCCGGTGCGCCACCCCGCCGTGGGCGTCGCGCAGGAAGCTGTGCTGTTCCTCCCCCTGGGCCAGCAACATCGCCAACTCGACACGGTCGAGCGACGGGTAGTCGGCGACGACGGCCAGCAATGCCTGCCAGCCGGCGATCTTGCCGGCGACCGCATCGCGCATCGCCTCCAGTTGAATCAGGTCGGTGGTGGCGGTGCGCCGGGTGATCGTCGGCTTCACCCTGCTCAGGGCCCCAGCGACCCGAGTTCCCGTCGTGAGAAGCGTCGACTCCGAGCCGCCGAGGTCGTCGAGCATCCGGCGCAGGCGGCGCCGTTCGTCGAGCAGCTCCTCGTGGATCCTGCGCAACTCCACACGCACCGCGTGGTCCCGCACCGAACCTGCGGCGTGGCCGAACAGATCGATACCCGCCCCGGCGCCGGCCAGATGGGTCTGCACGTAATGAACGATCGCGCTCATGGTTCCTCCTGAGCATGATCGGTACCCGGTCGCTGGTCGGCTACGCCTGCTTCTCCTGGCGCTGCACGCGGCGTTCGGTGACCTGTTCCAGCACCTGGCGGCGCATCACCTTCCCGATCTGGGAACGCGGCAGGTCGTCGAGCACCTCGACCCGGCGCGGCAACGCGTACCGGGCCACATGCTGCTCGGCGAAGGCCCGCACGCCATCGAGGGTCGGTGCTTCGGCGCCGTCGGCGAGGACGAAGGCGGCCAGGATCTCGTCGTCACCGTTGCGGGTCGGTACCCCGACCACGGCGACGTCGACGACGCCGGGCATGGTCCGCAGGTGGTCCTCGACCTGCGTCGGGTAGACCTTGAAGCCGCCGACGATGATCATCTCCTTGACCCGGTCGACCAGAGTGATCCAACCGGTCGGGTCGACCGCGACGACGTCGCCGGTCCGCAGCCAGCCGCCGGCCAAAAGTTGGCCCGCCGTCTCGTCGGGCAGGTTCCAGTAGCCGTTGAAGACCTGGGGCCCACGCACCAGCAACTCGCCGCGCAACGAGCCGTCGTCGCCCGGCGTCACCTCGAGTGTCGGGTCATCGATGTCGACGATCCGGATCTCGGTGTTAGGGAACGGGACACCGAGGGTGCCGGGTCGGCGCGCCTCCGAGGCCGGGTTGCCGAGGGCGATCGGGGCGCACTCGGTCATCCCGTAGCCCTCGATCAACAGGCCACCGGTCAGCGCCTCCCACCGTTCGACGGTCCGCTCCGGGATCGGCATCGCGCCGGCGAAGCCCAACCGCATCTGACGGATCTCGGCCAACGGGGGCTTCTTCGCGCTCTCCACCGCCGTGGCGATCCGGTCGAACATCGGTGCCACACCCCCCATGAAGGTGCCGGGGCGACGACGCAGCGCCGCGACCACGGTGGGCGGATCGAAGTTCGGGAACATCACCAGGGTGGCGCCGAGGTAGCCGGGCAGGTTCAGACAGAAGGTGAGGCCGAAGGCATGGAAGAAGGGCAGCACGCCGTAGACGGTCTCGCCGCCCGGCTGGAACCTCACCCAGGCGTCACCGTGGACCATGTTGGCGACCAGGTTGCGGTGGGTCAGCATCGCCGCCTTCGGCGTACCGGTGGTGCCTCCGGTGTACTGGAGCAGCGCCAGGTGCTCGCCGCGGATCTCGACCTCGGGCAGCTCAAGGTCGGGCACGTCGGCGATCAGCCGATGCCAGTCCGGGAAGCCGGGCGGCACGGTGCCACGGAGTGCCTCGTTCTTCTCCCGCGCCGCGTTGACGGGCAGCCGCAGCAGGAGTTGGGAGAGCTTCGGCAGGTCGCGGACGATATCGGCGCTGATGATCTGTTCCAGCGCGGTGCCGGGGCGAGCCGCGAGCACCCGCTCGACAGCCTTGTGCCAGACGATCGCGTGGGTGGCCTGGGAGTCACGCAGCAGGTGCGCCAATTCCTCGGTGGTGTAGGTCGGGTTGACCTCGACCACGACGGCGCCGAGCCGCAGTGCTGCGTGGTAAGCGATCAGGTGGCTCGGGCAGTTCGGGAGGACCAGCGCGATCCGCTTGCCCATGCCGACACCGAGCTCGTGCAGCGCCCCCATCGCGCGCCGGATCTTCTGCTCGGTCTCGGCGAAGGTGGCGGTGGCGCCGAGGAAGTCGGTGGCGATCCGGTCCGGCCACTGGGCGGCGGCGCGGATCAGTCCTGCGGTGACCGGCTCGTCGGGGATGGCGATCTCAGCCGGGACACCAGCCCCATAGTGCTTCGTCCAGGGCTTCTCCATCGACCTACGCTTCCTCAACTGCGACCGCTTGCGTCGCAAGTTTAGGCGGCGCGCAAATCCGTCCCGCGGCGCAGTCTCAGGGCGCTCGGTGTGGTCGGTCCAGGGCGAAGAGCGGCGGCGGTCCACCCCACTCATTGCGCCCGAGCCGCGAGAGCGGTTGCAGGGCGGCGAAGTCGGGCAGGCCGTCGTCGGCCAGCACCTCGCGGCGGACCGTCACCGCGACGACGTCACCCAGGACCAGGGTGGAGTCGCCCAGCTCGATCGTCGAGTGCAGACGACACTCGATGGAGACCGGCGAGTCGGCGACCCGTGGGATCGAGACGAGGGCGCTGGGCTCGAGCCGGACGTCGAGTGCCTGGGCCTCGTCCACCTCGGCGTCGTAGCGGGCGCTGGAACCGTTGATCGCCTCCACCATCGCCGCACCGGCCAGGTTGATCACGAACTCGCCGGTCTCCCGCACATTGCGCAAGGTGTCCTTGGCGCCGACCGAGGTGAACTGCACGATCGGCGGGTTGGCGCAGGCCACCGTGTAGAAGGAGTGCGGGGCCAGGTTGCCGACGCCGTCGGCGGACCGGCTGGTCACCCAGGCGATCGGCCGGGGCACCACGCTGGCGGTCAGCAGCGGGTAGGCCCGGACGTCGGGATCCGCGGTGTCGAAGACGACCCGTTCGGTATCGGAGGTGCTCACTGCACTACCAATACCCGATGGTCGTCACGGCCGAGAAGGTGCCGCGCGCCGTCGATGTCTCCGCGAGCCAGGAGACGGCGCACCTCGGTCGACGAGCACCGTTCCCCGGCCGCCGCCACCAGGTCGACCGCGTCGAGGCCGAAGCCGTGGGTCCGACCGAGCTCCTGGAGCCGGTCCAGGTCACCCAGACCACCGCGTCCGCAGCGGAAGTTCTCCCCCACCACCAAGAGCCGGATGCCGAGCGCATCGACCAGACCTGAGGCCACGAAGTCGGCGGCGGACTGGTGCGCGACGCTCGCCGTGAACGGCACCACCACGACCGAGTCGACACCCAAGGAGAAGGCGTGGCGGACCCGATCGTTGAGCGACATCAACTGCCGCGGCGCGGCACCCGGGGCCAGCACCGCCAAGGGATGCGGGCTGAAGGTGACCAGCACCGTGGGCAGTCCGAGCCGCTCGCCGTGGCCGACAGCGCGGGCGACAAGCGCCTCGTGCCCGCGGTGGAAACCGTCGAAGACACCCGCCGTGACCACCGACCCGGCGGCGAAGGCACCGGGTGCCGGCCAGCCGAGGTGGACCTGAGCGTCGCTGCGGACATCGGGGGCGAGAAGGGTGGTCATGACGAGCTCCTGGGTGGAGATCCGGTGGCCGACGCAGGGGGAACGCCGACCACCGGACGAATAGCGATCAGGCTTCGGACTGGGGTTCCAGCTCGAAGTCGTAGGTGCTCCGGCGGACGCCGTCAGCGTCCTCGCGGGGGTCGATCACCAGCTCCGGCTTGGTCGCCTCGGCGACGTCGGAGTCGAGCCACTCGCCACCGGCGAAGTAGATCTGGGTGGTGATCGGGCGATGACCCTCGGCCCGCACCTGGAGGTGCAGGTGGGCCGGGCGCCACGGGTGCCAGCCGGCGGCTTCGATCATCTGACCGGTCGGGCCGTCGGTGGGGATCTGGTACGGCGCCGGCTGGACGGTGGTGATCTGGAAGCGGCCCTCGTCGTCGGTGACGATCACGCCACGCAGGTTGCCCTCGGGCAGATGCGGAGCGAAGCCGGAGTAGTAGCCGTCGGCGTCGGCGTGCCAGAGGTCGACCTCGGCACCGGCCAGCGGCGTCCCGTCGATGTCGCGGACCTGACCCTCGAAGACCAGCGGGAGGCCACGCTCGTCGTCTCGGCGGGGGAACTCGCAGACCGAGGGCAGTCGGACCTGGCCGGGCAGGTAGTAGGGCCCGAGGATCGAGCCCTTGGTGCCGCGCTGGGAGGTGGCGACCTGCTCCTCGACGGCGTGCTCGACGAAGACGTCCATGAACAGCGGCCATTCGCCGCCCTCACCGACCGCCATCAGCCAGGCCTTCGCGGCCTGGAACTCGGGGTAGCTGACGTCGTGGGTCTTGATCGCGTCGTGTACGCCCTGGAGGACGGAGGTGACGATCGCGGCGACCCGCTCCGGCGGAGTGTCGGCGACGTCGTTGGTAGCCGCGGCGGCCTTGAAGTTCTCGCTGGCGTTGGCGCCCGAACCGGCTGCGGTGGGTGACTGCTGGGTGGTGCTCATCGGGTGGTTCCTCACTTCCGGTTCAGGATGCGGCTGACATCCGTCGGGTTGACAAGGTCGGGGACGGTCCAGCCGTCGAGGTCGTACTCGGCCATCATCGATTCGGCGAAGCCCTTCATCGCGTCGGTCTCCCCCTGCGCCTCGGCGGCGAAGAGGATCTCGGCCTTCACGTTCTCGTGGTTGCCGGAGTAGTTGCGTTCGTACAGCTCGTGGCGGCCACCGAACTCGGAGCCCACGGCGTCCCAGAGCGCCTTCATCACCTTGACCCGGTCGACGGCGTCGTAGCCGTTGGAGCCGCGGACGAACTTGTCCAGGTAGGGCCGGACCTCAGGGGTCTTGAAGTCGATTGCGTTGGAGTTCAGGTAGATCAGGCCGGAGGCGACGTCCTGCTGGATGATCTCCTTGACCCGCGGGTACGCCTCGATCATCAGTTGGCGGTAGACCAGGCCGTAGTCCAGCTTGGGCAGCACGGTGCCGTTCGGCCCCTCGTCGGGGTTCAGCGCCATCGCGTCGGCCAGGGCACGGAACGCGTTGCGGTAACCGATCACCTCACCGACCCGGGTCTGCACACCGCGGAAGTCCTTGCTGCCGGTGGCTTCCAGCGCCTTGAGCAGCAGGCCGGCGATGAAGTCGAGCTTGACCGAGAGCCGGATGCAGCCGTGGAAGGTGAACCGCGGGATGAAGCCGGACTGCGGGAAGAATCCGTTGATCTTCTCGACGTCGCCGTAGACGAAGATGTTCTCCCACGGCACCAGCACCTTGTCGAAGACGAAGATGGTGTCGTTCTCGTCCATCCGGCTCGACAGCGGGTAGTCGAACGGGCTGCCCATCACGTCGGCCTGCATCGTGTAGGACGGGCGGCAGATCAGCTTCACGCCGGGTGCGTCCATCGGCACGGTGCAGACGATCGCGTACTCCTTCTTGCGGATCGGCAGACCGTAGTGGGCGATGAAGTTGTAGTTGGTGATCGCGGAGCCGGTGGCGACCACCTTGGCGCCGGAGACGATGACACCGGCGTCGGTCTCCTTCTCCACCCGCATGAAGACCT
The DNA here is from genome assembly GCF_047308515.1 of Nocardioides sp. Bht2. Classification (NCBI taxonomy): domain Bacteria; kingdom Bacillati; phylum Actinomycetota; class Actinomycetes; order Propionibacteriales; family Nocardioidaceae; genus Nocardioides; species Nocardioides sp. Bht2. The sequence continues at coordinate 104,168 of NZ_JBLBWI010000005.1, read as the reverse complement.
CGCCCGCCTCGTCCGGCGGCAGGTCGCGGTCGACCGGCGGGTTGATGATCGCGTGGTTCCAGTACAGGACCCGCTCCTGGCTCTCCTTGTACCAACGCTTCGCGTTCTCCTCGAACGGCGCGTAGAACTCGGTGTTGCCGCCCAGGGTGCCCAGGAAGCTCGCCTTGTAGTCGGGGCTGCGGCCCATCCAGCCCCAGGTCTGCCGGGCCCAGGCCTCGATCGCGGCCTTGTCCTGGACCAGGTCGGCGGAGCTGTGCGGGGCCCGGAAGAAGGGGTGGGTGAAGCCGCCGTTACCGGTGTCGGTGGGAACGGCCAGCACGCCAGCGCCGGAGACGGCGTCCTCGTGCAGTGCGTCGTAGAGGCGGGCGGTCATCCGCACCGGGTTGCGGAAGGCCGGGTGCTCGGTGACGTCCTTGACCCGCTCACCGTAGATCCAGATCTCGCGGTCGTCGCGGATCGAGTCGATGTACTCCTGGCCGGTCATCGGCCGCACATCGTTGGCGCCTTCGGTGACGGTGCTGAGCTTGCGGTCCTGCGTGGCGGTCATCGGTATGTCCTTCGGTGGGTGGGGGTGGTCTCAGGCCGAGGCCGGCACGGCGGCCGACTTGGCGAGCGGGGTGAAGGTGGCGGTCGCGTCGAACCAGCCGTGGTCGGGGTTGTCGATCGAGCCGTCCCAGTGGATGCCGGTCTCGAGCGGGCTGAGATGGCGGAAGGCGCCACCGTGGAAGAGCAGCGGGTCGCGGCCCGGGATCTGGACCTCGCGGACCTCGCCGATGACGATCAGGTGGTCGCCGCCGTGGTAGGTGCGCCAGGGAAGGCAGGAGATGGTGGTGGCGGTCTGGTCGAGCACCGGCGCGGTGGGACCTTCCAGCCAGGCCGGCGGCACCTCAGCGGGACGGCCGGCGAAGTGCCAGGCGACGTCGAGCTGGTCGGCTGCGAGCACGTTGATCGCGAACGGCTTCTCCTTGAGGAAGTCACAAGCCTTGGAGTTGCGGGCCAGGGTGACCTGGGCCAGCGGCGGGTCCAAGGAGACGGCGGTGAAGGCGTTCACCGTGGCGCCGTGGGGCTCGCCCTCGGCGTTGGTGCAGGTCACCACCGTGACGCCGGTAGCGAACTGGCCGAACGCGTTCCGCAGCTCTCGCTGGTCCATCCTTCTCACCTCCGGGTGTACGCTCTGCGTACGATCTGCACGCTTTGCGTTCACCTGACTGTGTCCGGCGTCACAGGGCTACGTCAACAGGTAGCGGCCATCCCACCGATACCCAGATGCACCCGATCGAAAGGTTCTAGCTATGAGTGACCCGGACGACGCCTCAGCCAAGGACCGCGACGTCATCCAGAGCATCGAACGAGGCTTCGCGGTCCTGCTCGCCTTCGACGCCGAGTTGCCCACGCCGACCCTGGCCGAACTCGCCGCGCGGACCGAGCTCTCCCGCCCCGCCGTGCGCCGGATCCTGATCACGCTGCAGAAGCTGGGCTACGTCGCCGCCACCGGCAGCCGCTGGAGCCTCACCCCGCGCGTACTGACCATCGGCCAGCACTACGCCGCCAGCCACGGCATCGTCGAGGTCGCCCAACCACACCTGACCCGGCTCGCCGAGCGGACCGGCGAGTCGGCCTCGCTGGCCCAGCTCGACGGCGCCGACGTGATCTACGTGGCCCGGGTCCAGGTGCGCCGGGTGCTGAGCCTCAACGTCGACGTCGGCAGCCGGGTTCCGGCCTACGCGACCTCGATGGGCCGGGTCCTGGCCGCCCATGCGGACGCGGACGCGGTGGCCACCATCATCGATGCCGGGATGCCACCCCTGACCCCGTGGACGGTCACCGACCCGGTCGAGTTCCGCGACCGGCTCCACGAGACCCGGCGGGCCGGCTACGCGGTGGTGGACAGCGAACTGGAGGACGGCTTCCTCTCCGCCGCCGTACCGGTCCGCGACGCCAGCGGGGACGTCGTCGCTGCGCTCGCCTACTCGACGGCGCGCGGACGGCACAACGCCGCCGACCTTGCCGAGAGCGTGGTGCCGATCATGCTCGAGTCGGCTGCCGAGATCAGCAAGGACCTCGCCGGACTGCCCGAGCGCACCCGGCAACTCCGGGTCCGGGCTCGCGACGGGTTCTTCTGAGCCACCTCCCGGCGGTCCGCCGCTACTGGGCGACCTGGCTGCGGAGCACCTCGACGGCGCGGCGCAACGCGGCGGAATCGTCGTCGGCCCTGGTCGCCAGCACCAGATCGATCCTGGCCTCACCCGCCAACGGCCGATAGACGGTCCCCTCGACGACCAGCGCCGCGACCGGCTCCGGAACGATGGCGACCCCCAAACCGCCGGCCACGAAGGTGACCAGGGTCGAGGTCTCGGCCACCTCATGACCGACCCTCGGCTCGAAACCGGCCGACCGACAGAGCCCCAGCACCGCGCTGTACATCGCCGAACGGCCGTGGCCGGCATGGACGATCAGGTCCTCGTCGCGGAGGTCGCCGAGGGAGACCTCCGCCGCGGCGGCCAGCCGGTGGGCGGCCGGCAGCACCACCAGGAAGCGCTCCTGACGCAGCGTGCTGATCGCCAGATCCGCGAAGTCGGCGCTCTCCCCGGGCGGGCGCATCAACGCCAGGTCGATCGTCCCGGCCCGGAGCGCAGCCACCTGGTCGCCGGTCAGCATCTCGCCCTGGAAGGCGACCTCGACGCCCGGCAACTGCTCCCGCAGCGAACGGGCCAACGCGGGCAACAGCGAGTAGGTCGCCGACCCCACGCAGCCGAGCTCCAGGCGGCCCTCAAGCCCGGCGCCGATCCGTTGCGCCTCCTCGCTCGCCGCATCGACGGCGCGCAAGATGGCCCGGACCCGGACCAGGTAGGCCTCGCCGGCCGGGGTCAGATCCACCCGGCGGGTGGTCCGCTCGAACAGGGTGACCCCGAGCTCCGCCTCCAGTTGGCGGATCTGCTGGGAGAGCGGCGGCTGGGCCATGTGCAGCCGATCGGCGGCGCGCCCGAAGTGACGCTCCTCGGCCACGGCCTGGAAGTAACGCAGATGACGAAGCTCCACAGGACCATCCTGACAGGCCGAGCGGAGTCGCCGCTCAGCTTTAAGACTTCTGGGATCTCAAAGCGAGGGAAATAGGTACTTCACTCTACCTAGTCACCGTCCTACCGTCGCTTCTATGAGCGACATCGTCATCTGCGAACCGATCCGGACCCCCGTCGGCGGCTTCGGCGGCGCCCTGGCGCCGCTCTCCGCGGTCGATCTGGCCACCCAGGCCCTCACCGCGCTGATCGGCCGGACGGGGCTCGGCGAAGGCGATGTCGACGACGTCATCCTGGGCAACTGCTACCCCAGCGGCGAGAACCCCGCGATCGGCCGGATCGCCGCCGTCAACGCGGGGCTCGGCATCGGCGTCCCCGGACTGCAGATCGACCGCCGCTGCGGCTCCGGTCTGCAGGCCGTCCTCTACGCCGCCGCCCAGGTCGCGACCGGGGCAGCGAACCTCGTCGTCGCCGGCGGCGCGGAGTCGATGTCGAACGTCGAGCACTACGCACTCGGCCTGCGTACCGGCGTCCGCAGTGGCGGCGTCGAGCTGATGGACCGTCTGGTCCGGGCCCGGGAGACCGCCGGTGGGCGCGACCACCCGGTGCCGGGCGGGATGCTGGAGACGGCAGAGAATCTGCGCCGCGACTACGGCATCAGCCGCGAGGAGCAGGACGCCTACGCGCTGCAGTCGCAGCAGCGGGCAGGGGCCGCCCAGAGCGCCGGGCACTTCGACGCGGAACTGGTGCCGGTGACCGTGCCCGGACGCCGCGGAAAGCCCGACGTCGTGGTCGATCGCGACGAACACCCCCGCCCCGACACCACGTTGGCCGGGCTCGCCGCACTCCGCCCGGCGCTGCTGCGCAGCGACCCGGAGGCCACCGTGACCGCCGGCAACGCCAGCGGCCAGAACGACGGCGCGGCCCTCTGCGTGGTGACCACCCGCGCCGAGGCCGAACGCCGCGGCCGCCGTCCGCTCCTAGCCCTGCGCTCCTGGGCCGTTGCCGGGGTCGGACCCGAGGTGATGGGGATCGGCCCGGTGCCGTCGACGGCCGCCGCGCTGCAACGCGCCGGACTCACCCTGGCCGACCTGGACGTGATCGAGTTGAACGAGGCGTTCGCGGCCCAGGTCCTCGCCTGCCTGAGGGAGTGGAGGATCGACGCAGCCGACGAACGGCTCAACCCCAACGGTTCGGGCATCTCCTTGGGCCACCCGGTCGGCGCCACCGGTGCCCGGATCCTGGCCACCCTAGGCCACGAGATGGAGCGCCGCGAAGCCCGGTTCGGGCTGGAGACCATGTGCATCGGCGGCGGCCAAGGGTTGAGCGCCGTCTTCGAGAGGATCAACTGATGAACGCCGTCGCCGTCCACCATGTCGTGACCGGCCCCGCCGAGGCGCCCGTCGTCGTGCTGTCGAACTCGCTCGGCTCCACCCACGCCATGTGGGACGCCCAGCTCGAGGCGTTGAGCGAGCAGTTCCGCGTGGTCCGCTACGACACCCGCGGACACGGCGGATCCCCTGTCCCGGCAGGGCCCTACGACATCGACGACCTCGCCGACGACGTCGTCGCGCTGCTCGACCGGCTCGGCGTCGAGCGGGCCCACTTCGTCGGTCTCTCCCTCGGTGGGATGACCGGGATGCACCTGGCCGCGCGCAACCCGGAGCGGGTGGACCGCCTGGTCGTGCTCTGTACCGGCGCGCACCTGACCCCGTCGAGCGCCTGGCACGAACGCGCCGCCACGGTCCGTGCCGACGGCACCGCGGCCGTCGCCGCTACCGTGGTCCAGCGCTGGTTCACCGAGCCCTACCTGACGGCCGACGCCGAACGGCGCGCCGCCGCGGAGGCGATGGTCGCCGCCACCCCGAGCGAGGGGTACGCGTCGTGCTGCGAAGTGATCGCGGAGATGGATCTACGCGATGAGCTTGCCACCATCACCGCACCCACCCTGGCGATCGCGGGTGCCGACGACCCGGCGACTCCCCCACCGTTCCTAGCCGCGATCGCCGACGCCGTCGATGATGGCCGACTGCTGGTGGTTGCCGACTCCGCCCATCTCGCCAACGCCGAACAGCCCGCCACGATCACTCCCGCGATCCTCGAACACCTGACAGGAGCAGCCCGATGAGCCTCGACAAGGTGGTGGGCAGCGCCGCGGAAGCTGTCGCCGACATCGCCGACGGCAGCAGCCTCGCCGTCGGTGGCTTCGGCCTCGCCGGGATCCCCTGGTTCCTGATCGAAGCCCTGCTGGCACAGGGCGCCACCGACCTCCGGGTCGTCTCGAACAACTGCGGTGTCGACGGCGCCGGCCTGGGCCTGCTGCTGGAGGAGCACCGGATCAGCCGGGTGATCGCCTCCTACGTCGGTGAGAACAAGGAGTTCGCCCGCCAGTACCTGGCCGGCGAGCTGACCGTGGAGCTCACCCCGCAGGGCACCCTCGCCGAGCGGATGCGCGCAGGCGGTGCCGGGATCGGCGCCTTCTTCACCCCGACCGGCGTCGGCACGATGGTCGCCGAGGGCGGCCTGCCCTGGCGCTACCACCCGGACGGCACCGTGGCGTTGGCCTCCCCGCCGAAGGAGAGCCGGGTCTTCGGCGGCCGCGAGATGATCTTGGAGGAGTCGATCGTGACCGACGTGGCGCTGGTCCGCGCCGCCGTCGTCGACCGGGCCGGCAACTGCCGCTTCCATGCCTCGGCGCGGAACTTCAACATCCCCGCGGCGATGGCCGGCGAGCTCACCATCGTGGAGGCCGAGCAGATCGTCGAGGTCGGCGAGATCGGCCCCGACGAGGTCCATCTGCCCGGCGTCTTCGTGCAGCGAGTGGTGGCGCTGACGCCGGAACAGGCAGCCCACAAGGAGATCGAGAAGCGGACCACCCGCGAGCGTGAGGAGAACCTGCGATGAGCTGGACCCGTGACCAGATGGCGGCCCGGGCGGCCCTGGAGCTCCGCGACGGCGAGTACGTGAACCTCGGGATCGGCCTGCCCACGTTGATCCCTGGGCATCTGCCGGCCGACTCGACGGTGACGTTGCATGCCGAGAACGGGATCTTGGGCGTCGGCCCATTCCCTTACGAGGACGAGATCGACCCAGACCTGATCAACGCCGGCAAGCAGACCGTGACGGTACTGCCCGGAGCCTCCTACTTCGACTCCTCGGTGAGCTTCGCGATGATCCGCGGACGGCACATCCACAGCGCCGTGCTGGGCGGGATGCAGGTCGCCGCCAACGGCGACCTGGCCAACTGGATGGTGCCCGGTTCGATGGTCAAGGGCATGGGCGGCGCGATGGACCTGGTCAGCGGCGCGCGCCGGGTGATCGTGCTGATGGAGCACAGCACCAAGTCCGGGGCACCCAAGCTGGTCGAGCGTTGCGACCTACCGTTGACAGGGCGGGGCGTGGTCTCGCGGGTGATCACCGATCTCGGGGTCCTCGACGTCCTCGGCGACGGTTTCGAGCTGATCGAAGTGGCTCCCGGCGTCACCACCGACGACGTGGTTGCGGCGACCGGCGCCCCGGTCCGGGTCTCGCTGCACGCCTGACTCCGACCTGCGTTCCGGGCCGGCCCTGATTCATCTCTATGGCCTATCAATAGCCTCGATATGAGTCCTTGTTGTAGCTCAATGCTCCGCTCTACGGTGGACGTAGAGACCATCCGAGAGCGGAGCCGTTCATGGAACTGCGCCATCTGCGCTACTTCGCAGCCGTCGCCGAGACCAAGCATTTCGGTCGTGCTGCGGACCACCTGCACATGGCCCAACCCGCGCTCTCCCAGGCGATCCGGCAGCTTGAGGCCGAGCTCGGCACGCCGCTCTTCACCCGGACCACCCGGAACGTCACCCTGACCGCCGCCGGCGAGTTCCTCCAGGGCGAAGCCCTCCGGATCCTGGCCGCCGTCGAGGAGAGCGCGGCCGGGGTCCAGCGGATCGCCGCCGGGCACCAGGGGCTGATCCGGATCGGCTTCACCGGCAGTGCGGCGCACACCCAACTCCCCCGGATCGCCCGCGCCGTCCAGAGCGCACTGCCCGGACTCGCCCTGAAGATCCACGCCGACCTGTTGACGCCGGCCCAGGCCGACGGCCTCCGCGAGGGCAGCCTCGACCTCGGGGTGCTGCGCGGCCCGATCTCCGGTGACGGCATCCGGCTCCGTACCATCGAGTCCGAACCGCTGGTCCTCGCCGTCCGCGCCGACCATCCGTTGGCCGAGCGGAGCGAGGTGGCGATGAAGGAGCTGCACGACGAGGCCTTCGTGCTCTTCGCCAACCCCCACTCCGTCGTCAACGAGGCGGTGCTGCGCAGCTGCCGCGACGCCGGGTTCGAGCCACGCCGGGCCCACGAGGCGGTCGGCAACGCGGTCCAGCTACCGCTGGTGGCGGCCGGCCTCGGTGTCGCTCTGGTCCCCGCCTCGGTGATGGCCGCTCCGCTGGACGGCGTCGTCTTCAAACCGGTCTCCGACGCCGGCACGGTCGAGCTCGCGCTCGCCTGGCGGGCCGACGAGACCAACCCCGCGGTGCTCTCCGTACTCCAGGTACTCGACGCCGCCGACCTGTTCGCTTCCCACCACCCTGAGAGGGAACCACGATGAAGATCACCCACGTCGAAGCGATCCCGTTCGCCATCCCCTATCGCAAGCCGTTGCGCTTCGCCAGCGGCGAGGTCCATGTGGCCGAGCACGTCCTGGTCCGGGTCACCACCGACGACGGCGTGGTGGGGGTCGCCGAAGCGCCGCCCCGGCCCTTCACCTACGGCGAGACCCAAGGCGGCATCATCTCGGTGATCGACGGCATCTTCGCCCCGCAACTGCAGGGCCTGGACCTGATGGAACGCGAGCAGATCCACGGTCGGCTGGCCCGCACCGTCGGCAATCCGACCGCCAAGTCCGCCATCGACATGGCGATCTGGGACGCCCTGGGCCAGTCGTTGGGCTACAGCGTCACCGAACTGCTCGGCGGCTACACCGACCGGATGCGAGTCACCCACATGCTGGGCTTCGACGAACCCGCGGTGATGGTCGCCGAGGCCGAGCGGATGCGCGACCAGTACGGGATCTCGACGTTCAAGGTGAAGGTCGGGCGGCACCCGTTCACCTTGGACACCGCCGGAGTGCGTGCGCTGCGCGAACACTTCGGCTCCACCATCGAGCTCTACGTCGACGGAAACCGCGGCTGGTCCGCCTCGGAGTCGGCACGTGCGATGCGCGAGATGTCCGACCTCGGCCTCACCCTCGCCGAAGAGCTCTGCCCCGCCGACGACGTCCTGGGTCGACGCTGGTTGGTCCAACAACTCGACGTCCCCTTCGTCGCCGACGAGTCGGTCGCCACCCCGGCCGAGGTGACCCGCGAACTGCTCGGCGGTTCGGCCACCGCGGTCAGCATCAAGACCGCGCGCACCGGCTTCACCACCAGCCGCCGGGTCCACCACCTCGCCGAAGGGTTGGGCATCGAAGTCGTGATGGGCAACCAGATCGACGGTCAGCTCGGCTCGCTCTGCTCGGTCGCCTTCGGTGCCGCCTTCGAGCTCACCTCACGTCGTCCGGGTGAACTCTCGAACTTCCTCGACATGAGCGACGACCTGCTCGCCGAGCCGTTGGAGATCCACGGCGGCGAACTCGTCGCCCGCTCCGGCCCCGGCCTAGGCGCCGAACTCGATCCCGACAAGCTCGCCCACTACCGCCAGAACTGAAACGAGGCCACGCGATGTTGTTCCACGTCCGGATGGATGTCGAGATCCCGCACGAGATGGAGCCCAAGTTCAAGGCCGACCTGGTGGCCCGGGAGAAGGCGTATGCCCAACAGGTACAGGCTTCTGGGCGTTGGCCCGAGCTCTGGCGGATCGTCGGCGAGTACGCCAACATCTCGATCTTCGACGTCGAATCCAACGACGCCCTGCACGAACTGCTCTCCGGGCTCCCGCTCTTCCCCTACATGAAGATCACCGTGACGCCGCTGGCTACCCACCCCAGCGATATCAAGGCGCGACACTGAGCTTTCTGCTTCTGCTGACCGGCCCGCACTGTTTATGCTCGCGACTATGAGCCGTTCCATCCACCGTATGGCTGTCTTCTGCGGATCCAGCCCGGGCACCGACCCGGCTTACGGCGAGGCGGCCTACGCCGTGGGGCGGGGCCTGGCCGAGCGCGGGATCGGGCTGGTCTACGGGGGCGGCGGCTTCGGGTTGATGCACGACGTCGCCCAGGGAGCGTTGGACGCCGGCGGCGAGGTGGTCGGGGTGATCCCGCGGTCGATGATGGAGCGCGAGTGGGGCCGCAACGACCTGACCCGACTGCACATCGTCGACACCATGCACGAACGCAAGGCACTGATGGCCGCGTTGGCCGACGCCTTCCTCTGTCTGCCCGGCGGGCTGGGCACGCTGGAGGAGATCATCGAGGTCTGGAGCTGGCGCCAACTGGGCTTCAACGACGACCCGGTCGGCTTCCTCAACATCTCCGGGATCTGGACCCCACTCCTGGCCGCCTTGGAGAACCTGGTGACGGCAGGGTTCATCCGCCGCGAACTGCTCGACGACGTGGTGGTCGCCGACGACCTCGAGTCGGCCTTGACCGGTCTGACCAGCAGGCTTGGCGTCGTCCTCGGCGACAAGCTCCGCGGCTGAATCGGCCTCAGGCCTCCGGGACCGGCCGGTCCTGATCGACGCCCGAGGCCAGATCGCCGCACTCCACGAGCTGCACCGTGGCGCGACGCAGGTAGTCGCGAGCGCCGCGATCCCCGACGGCAGCCTCGATCACGCCAGCCCAATGCTGGCTCCCCAACAGGACCGGGTGGCCGGGGACCCCGTTGAAGGTGGCGCGCGCCAGACAGTCCGGCCCGAGGTCGGCTGCGGCAACGACCCGCTCGATGACGGCGGCCCGCACGTCCGGCAGGTCGACCAGCATCACCACCGCGACGTCGCTGACCAACGGGTCGAGCGACTCCAGGCCGACGGCGAGCGAACGGCCCATCCCCTCGGCCCAGTCGTCGGTGGTGACCACGGTGACCTCCTCGCCGCTCCGCGCAGCCAGGTCGGCGACCTCCTCGGCGCGGCACCCGGCGACGACGTGGATCGGTACACAGCCGGCCTGGCGGAGCGCGCCGATCGTGCCGTGCAGCCAGGGCTCTGAGCTGATCGGGTCACGGACCAACGCCTTCGGGGTACCCATCCTCCGACCGGCTCCCGCAGCGAGCACGATCCCCGCGACCCGCCCGATCGCACGCGCGTCGGCGTCCACTCCGGGTTCAGCCACCGATCGCGGACATCGGTCGGGTCGGTTGCAGGAAGGTCGGGTCGTCGATGCCGTGGCCGGGCAACTTGGCGGCCATTGCCTTCACCCACAGCTCGGCGAGTTCGACGTCGTCGGCGCCGGCCCGCAACGGGGTGCGCAGGTCGGACTCGTCGCGGGAGAAGAGACAGTTCACGATCTGGCCGTCGGCGGTGAGCCGGACCCGGTCGCAGTCGCCGCAGAAGGGGCGGGTCACCGAGGCGATCACGCCGACCGTCTCCGGTCCGCCGTCGATCAGGAACTCCTCGGCCGGGGCGCTCCCCCGCGCGGTGCCGGTCGGCGTCAGCGTGAACCGGGTGCCGAGGGAGGCCAGGATCTCGTCCGCGGTCACCATCGCCTCCCGCTGCCAGGCGTGCTGGGCGTCAAGCGGCATCTGCTCGATGAACCGCAACCGCAGCCCGCGGTCCAGGCACCAGGTCAACAACTCAGGGGCCTGGTCGGCGTTGATGCCGCGTTGTAGGACGGCGTTGACCTTCACCGGCTCCAGGCCAGCGGCGAGCGCTGCGTCGAGCCCGGCGACGACGTCGTCCCACCGGTCGCGCAGAGTGATCCGCTTGAAGTCCTCACGCCGCGCGGTGTCCAGGCTGACGTTGACCCGGTCCAGGCCCGCCTCGTGAAGCGCGGTGGCGACCCTGGCAAGGCCAAGACCGTTGGTGGTCAAGGAGAGCTCGGGGGCCGGGTCCAGCTGCTTGAGCCGAGCCACGATTCCCGGCAGGCCACGGCGCAACAACGGCTCACCGCCGGTCAACCGGACCTCGGTGATTCCCAGCTGTTCGACGCCGATCCCCACGAGCCGGACCACCTCGTCGTCGGTCAGCGCCTCCTCGTGCGGCAACCAGTCGAGGCCTTCGGCGGGCATGCAGTAGGTACACCGCAGGTTGCAGCGATCCGTCAACGAGACCCGAAGATCGGTCGCGACCCGTCCGTGACTGTCGGCCAACGGTTGGATCCTCATCGCTCCATCCTAGGTGTGGTGCGCGGCACAACGCGCAAGCAGTCCAGCTCCTGTGTTCGCATGTTCACATTTCGCGCTCGATGGCCCGTTGACTGCGTCTGAAGGCTCGCCGCCGCACCTGCGCGCTGCCTAGCGTCGATCGAAGACGAGAGGAACACAGTGAACACATCGATTGACATGGACCATCAGGGCCCTGGGGACGTCGCAGCAGATCTGATCATCATCGGCGCCGGCCCTGTCGGCCTCTTCGGCGCTTACTACGCGGGATGCCGCGGGCTCAGCGTGGCCATCATCGACGCGCTCGATGAGGTCGGCGGGCAGGTCAGCGCGATGTACCCCGAGAAGGAGATCTTCGACATCGCCGGCTTCCCGGCGATCAAAGGACGGGAGCTCATCTCGTCCCTGACCCAACAGGCAGGTCAGTTCCAGCCAACTTATGTCTGCGGCGAGCGCGCGGAGAAACTGGAGCCGGGGACCACGCCGCAGGGTGAACCGACGTTCGACATCTTGTGCGCCAGCGGCCGCAGAGTGACGGGGCGAGCCGTCATCATCACCGCGGGGATTGGGGCATTCACACCACGGTCGCTCGGCGTCGGCGCGGAGTTCGAAGGGCGAGGCCTGACGTACTTCGTTCGGGATCCCTCCTCCTGCTCCGAGCAGGATGTCGTCATCGTCGGAGGGGGCGACAGCGCTCTCGACTGGGCCCTGTTGCTGGAGCCCATCGCCCGCTCGGTGACGCTCGTCCACCGTCGTGATCGGTTCCGCGCGCATGAGTCCACAGTCGCCGCCATCCGAGCATCATCAGTACGCATCGTCACGGGGGCCGAGGTCGTCGACGTCCACGGCGCTGACGCGATGACCAGCCTCACTCTCAGCGGCCCTTCGATCAACGACGCAGATGCCAACCTCCCCTGTGATCGCCTGATCGCCGCACTCGGCTTCGTTGCGAACCTGGGGCCGATCCACGATTGGGGGATCGAACTGGCGGGGCGGCGTCATGTGGTCGTCGACTCAGCGATGCGGACCTCGGTGCCCGGCATCTTCTCCGCTGGCGACATCACCGACTATGACGGCAAGGTCCGGCTGATCGCCGTCGGCTTCGGCGAGGTGGCCACGGCAGTGAACAATGCAGCGGTCTTCATCAACCCCGACGTCGGGCTGTTCCCTGGACATTCGACCGACATGCCGCACCCTGCCGGGCGCCCCTGATTCGAATCGACCGGAGGCGCGGACTGGGGACGAGCCCATCGATCAGCCCAGTACGCGCGCTCAGGCGCCGCCCCGCAAAGTGACCGACGGCGGCTCACCAAACTCCTTGGTGTGCGCCGCAGCAAAACGGCCAAGATGGGCAAAGCCCCAACGATGGGCGATCGTGGCGACCGTGATCCGCGCAGGATCGCTCGCCTGCAAGTCGGCGTGCGCCCGTTTCAGCCGAATCTCCCGCAGGTATTGGAGAGGCGGTATCCCGACGTGCCGGGCGAATGCTTCCTGAATCGTCCGAACGCTCACACAGCAATGTGTTGCCAGATCATTGATGGTGATGGGATCTGCCGCGCGCTCTTCGAGGAAATCGATGGCAACCCGAACCGCACGAGAGGAAGCCGTAGGCACCGGTAGTTCTAGTTGCGGCCGGTGCTTATGGCCTGCTGAGGTGAGTAATGCTCGCGCCAAGGCCTCAACCATCGGCACAGCCACCATCGGGGAGGCCATCGGCGAACCGCCGAGCCGTACCTGACTGTTCAAGAAGAGTGCGAACTCCACCCAACTACGTCCCGGTCCGCTGCGCACATCAAGGATCGGATCGAACTCCAGAACGTCTCCCCCATCGCGACCTATCAGCGTGACGAGCGTCTGTTCGACCACCGACCTCCCGAGCTTGACGCAGAGTTGTCGGCACCCGGCTTCCCAGCGCGAAAGCACCGTCTCGCCCTGGGGACCATAGATAGTCGCGCGGCCGGGGGCGACCACGGATTCACGCCCCGCATGGCTCGAGGTCAGCACACCCGAGAGCGGCACGTTCACGTGATAGCTCGTCTCCAACTCCCCACAGTTGATGCTCACCGCTTGGTCGTAGGTGAGATCCGCCAGGAACAATTCAGGGAGCGAGGCGTACTCAAGGGACATCCCGAAGCTTCGATCAGCACCAAGGACGTCGAGCTGCTGCGGATAGAAGTAGCGACTCCCCAGATTCTCTGCAGTGCCTGGGTCATTGACCACGACCGAGACAGCCTTGACCACGACGTCCGTGGAGAAGGACACCAGCTCAGCCATCGTTGCTCCTCGCTTCGCGCCCGAGGTGGAGGACTACGGGGGAGGCACGTGGCCTCCGTCACATTGGGCGCGGGCCACCATTCTGACCGTCCCTAGGGGCTTGTCAAGAGCAATGCCTGGCGCTCGACGAACTCCGCGTCACGTGGATAGAACGCCGCGTCGAGCGGATCGACTCGGCGGCGAGAAGACCCTGATCGGCGCCTGTCAGCGACCTCTGCGCCAGGCGGATAGAGCACCGCGCTTGATGGATCGGCAGGAGTCGATCGCCTCCCTAGTGTCGTGATCCACGTCATAGGAAAACGATTGGAAGGGGACACCGATGACCTTCGTCATTGGAGCGCCGTGCATCGACGTGATGGACCGATCCTGCGTTGAGGAATGCCCAGTGGACGCCATCTACGAAGGCGCCCGAATGATGTACATCCATCCACGCGAATGCATCGACTGCGGCGCCTGCGACCCCGTCTGCCCCACCGAAGCGATCGTTCCGGACCGTCGAATGCCTGACGCCTTTATCGAATTCCGCGATGCCGCTCAGGCTCTGTTCGACAACGAGGAGTACTCCGGCGGCGGCAGTGCCTTGGGCCTTGTCCCGGACCCGCCCATGGTGAGCGCCCGCTGATCTGCGGCTACCCGCTCATCCCTTTATCCCAGTCGTCCCAGTTCGATCGCGTCAAGGAGACAACATGAACTCGCAAGCACCCACATCGACCGACGCTGAGCAGTGCCCCTACTCGAAGGTGGCCACGGAGTTCAACCCCTTCGTCGACCCCTACCTGGGCCAGCCGTATGAATTCCTTGCCAAGGCCCGCTCCGAAGAACCGGTCTTCTACAGCCCCGAGATCGAGTACTACGTCGTGACCAAGTTCGATGACATTCGCACGGTATTCCGGAACACCCGGGCGTTCTCGGCAGAGATCGCTCTCGAGCCGCTGACCCCCTTGTGGCAATCCTCCATCGAGAAGGTGATCGAGGCGGGCTACATCCCCGGACCGGTGCTGGTGAACGAGGACGAGCCGATTCACATGCAGCGACGCAAGCGGATCGGTGCCCGATTCGACGGGCACCGGGTCGCCGAACTCGAGCCCCGGATCCGGAAGATCGTCACCGACTATCTCGACCGGTTCGTCCAGCGCGGGCACGCCGACTTGGTCGATGACTACGTGTGGGAGATCCCGGCACTGGTGATCTTCATGTTCATGGGCGTTCCTGACGAGGAGGCTTCGCTGGTCAAGCAGTTCGCTGCTCGCCGCACCCTCTTCACGTGGGGCCGCCCCACCGAAGCCGAGCAGAATCAGCTCGTCGAGGAGGTGGGCACCTACTGGAAGTACTGCGTGCAACACGTGACCCGCCTCAAGCAGAACCCTGGCGATGACTTCATGAGCGACGTGATCCGAGCAGCCGAGGAAGATCCCGAACTATTCGACGACGTCTACCTGTACAACACGATGCTCAACTTCTTGTTCGCCGGTCACGAGACGACGACCAACGCTTCCGGGAACGCCTTCCGCACGCTCCTGGAGGACCGCACTGCCTGGGGCCAACTGTGTGCCGATCCGTCACTGATCCCGAACGCGGTCGAGGAGATCCTCCGTCATCAATCGTCCGTCATCGCCTGGCGCCGACGCGCGAAGGAGGAGACCACGATTGGCGACGTGACCGTGCCGGCGGGCGGCAATGTGCTGTTGGTGCTCGGCTCTGGGAATCATGACGAGGCGGTGTTCGACGATGCGGACACCTTCGATATCCACCGCGACAACGCCTACAAGCACCTCTCCTTCGGGTTCGGGACCCACATGTGCATGGGCGCATCCCTCGCTCGACTCGAGATGCGCATCATTCTCGAGGAGCTGACCCGGCGACTCCCCCACGCTCGCCTCGTCCCAGACCAGCGGTTCGAATACTCCCCGAACACGTCGTTCCGCGGTCCGGAGCATGTCCTGATCGAGTGGGACCCGACCGAGAACCCGCAGCCGCAGGACCGGCCATGAGCATCACAGCGCCCGAGGTCATCGTCGGTCCGCGCAGCGATTATGACGCCTACTCCGATGCCGCGCTGACTGATCCGTGGCCCGGCTATCGGATGATGCGCGATGCTGGACCCGTCGTGTTCCTGACGAAGTACAACATGTACGCCGCGACGCGCTACGCCACTGTTGCGCACATCCTGCGAACGCCGGAAGTCTTCCCGTCCGGCGAGGGCGTGATGATGAACGACCAGATGAACCAGGTCCTTCGCGGCAACACGTTGTGCAGTGACGGTCCCGCTCACGACGTCTCACGCAGCATCATCGTCAAGCCACTGA
Organism: Nocardioides sp. Bht2; assembly: GCF_047308515.1. Lineage (NCBI taxonomy): Bacteria > Bacillati > Actinomycetota > Actinomycetes > Propionibacteriales > Nocardioidaceae > Nocardioides > Nocardioides sp. Bht2. The sequence goes on along the minus strand of NZ_JBLBWI010000005.1, from coordinate 88,340 downwards.
CGCCTAAAGCGCTGAAGCCGCTTCAGGATCAGATCCAACGCGAGGCCGATGCGCTGGTCAGTCGGTTGGTGCAGCGCAGGCGTATCGATGCGATCGACGAACTCGCCGCGCATCTGCCCGTCACCGTCGTCTCCGAGTTGGTTGGGCTTCCGGAAGAGGGACGTGAGCAGATGCTCACCTGGGCTTCAGAGATGTTCAACTGCTTCGGGCCGATGGGACCTCGCGCCGAACGATCATTCCCGGTCCTTGCCGAAATGATGGAGTACGCCACGAACCAGGCGGTCCGTGGAAAGCTCCGTCCCGGCAGTTGGGCCGAGGCGATCCTCGATGCCGCGGATCGCGGCGAGGTGTCGCCGGAGCAGTGCCCGGTCATGATGATCGATTACATGGGGCCCAGCCTCGACACAACCATCTCCGCGATTGGCAGTGCGGTCTGGTTGTTTGCCGAGAATCCGAGCCAGTGGGATCAGATCCGCCAGGAACCGTCGCTGATCCCCTCCGCCGTCAACGAGATTCTTCGACTCGAGTCGCCGATCCAGGACTTCTCACGATCGGTCGCCGAGGACCATGAGATTGATGGGGTCGTCCTTCCCGCCGGTTCCCGGGTGATCACTTACTACGGCGCTGCCAACCGGGACGAGCGGCATTACCCAGAGCCGGACCGATTCGACGTCCGACGCAATCCCACCGACCACCTCGGCTTCGGCGCTGGTCCCCACGCATGCGCAGGAATGAACCTCGCCAAATTGGAGATGCGCGCTGTTCTGACCGCCCTCGCTACCCGGGTACGGCGATTTGAACTCCACGAGGCGCGCCGCCCTGTCCACAACATCCTGCGCGGGTTCACCAGCCTCGACGTAACCCTGCATGTCTAGGAGGATCCATGTCCAAGGTCACGTATCTCTCCGGTGACGACAGCACCATCGTCGACGTCGACGCCGGCACCAGTCTGATGGCGGCAGCAGTTGCCAACAGCATCGAGGGGATCTTCGGCGAGTGCGGCGGCAACGCCATGTGCGCCACGTGTCATGTCTTCGTCGAAGAAGGTCCACACTCCGCGCTGCCACCGACCTCTGAGGCGGAGGACGAGATGTTGGACTGCACAGCCGCCCCACGGCGGACCAACAGCCGTCTTTCCTGCCAGATTCCGATGGTCCCGGAGTTGGACGGATTGGTTCTCCGCATTGCCGAGGAACAACTGTGACCGGACGATGTCCCAGCGGGGCAGATCGGGTGGTCATCGTCGGGGCTGGGCACGCGGGCGTCCAACTCGCCCACTCCCTGCGAGAGAACCAGCATCACGGACCCGTCGTTCTGCTTGGGGACGAGTCCGAGTTGCCCTACCACCGGCCGCCGTTGTCGAAGTCGATGCTCGATACCTCCGCCCCGGCGGAGCCGACGCTACTTCGCGCCGAGGCCTCCTATGCCGCTCGCGACATCACCGTCCTCCGACAGGCCCGGGCGGCGCGCGTCGATCGAGGACGGAGGTTGGTCGAACTGGACGAGGGCGACCCCGTGCCGTACGACCACCTCGTGCTCGCAACCGGTTCTCGAGCGCGCAACCTCTCCGTGCCCGGCGCGGAACTCCCAGGGGTGGTTCAGGTACGCACGCTGAGCGATGCGATGGCTCTCCGCTCGCTGCTGTCGCGAGGTTCGCAGCGCGTGGTGGTCGTCGGTGGCGGTTACATCGGCCTCGAGATTGCAGCAGCAGTCTCGAGCACCGGTCATCAGGTGGTGATCGTGGAGGGGACAGAGCGGTTGCTCGCTCGGTCCGTTGCGGCCGAGGTCTCCCACCACGTTCTGCGGTCGCACACGGAGCGTGGATGTCGAGTCGAGTTGGGTAGCGCTGTCACAGCTTTCGTCGGGGATACCCACGGGGTTCAGTCTGTCGAGCTCACAACCGGAGAGAGGATCCCTGCCGATCTCGTCGTCGTGGGCGTCGGCGGGGTACCCAACGCCGAGCTCGCTGCGGCGTCCGGGCTCGAGATCTGCCCGATCACCGGCGGCATCGTGGTCGACGAGCGGCTAGGGACCGACGATCCCAGGGTCAGCGCGATCGGTGACTGCGCCACGTTCCCCAGCCAGTTCGCCGGAGGCCCGATCCGGCTCGAATCGGTCCAGAACGCTGTCGATCAGGCCCGTCACGTCGCAGCACGGCTCACGGATGGCCCAGATACGGCATACAACAACGTGCCGTGGTTCTGGACGGACCAGGGCGCCTTGAAGATCCAGAGCACCGGCATCTCACTCCGGGAAGAGACCCGGGTCGTCGTGGGCTCTCCGCCCACAGGCAGGTTCTCCGTACTGCGCTTCGAAGGCGACCGACTGGTCGCTGTCGACTCTGTCAACAGACCGGCGGATCATCTGGCCGCTCGTCGGGTCCTGGCTGGTCCGCGCCGGCCCAGCCCCGAATCTGCCCGCGCACCGGGATTCGACCTGAAGCGCTTTCTCTCCTCGGTCTGATCGGTTCGGCCAGTGCCGCCGTCCCGACACCGTGCTACCGCTCCGATCACTAACTCGTCATTGAAGGGAACTTTCCTTTGCACACCACAACACCCGCGGTTCTGGTCGTCAACGACTGGGCGCAGCAGGGCAAGGTCGAAGGAGCCGCCCGCGGCTTCGCCCATCACGGTCTAGCGATCACCTCAACAGATGAGGTACTTGCTTTCCATGCCGGGCAACTCGTCACCTTCGCCCCGTCCGGTGACCTCCTCCGGGTATCACGGCCCGGCCTCACCGAGGGTCACGGCATCACGGTTGTCTCCGAAGACGGAGACGACATGGTGTGGGTCGCCGATCCTGGCTTCGCGATCGACTGCGGTACGGGAACGGGAGACGGCAAGCTCCCCCCAACGTTCGGCACCGGCCTCGATCTGGAGGTTCGTCCCGGACGGGTCGTCAAACTCTCTCTCGACGGCGAGATCACCCTGGAACTCCCGACGCCACCGTCGCCCGATGACTCGCCCGGCCCGTTCGCGCCCTACGCCCCCACGAGTGTCGCCGTCGATGAAGTAGGGCTCGGCGGGACCGGCGACATCTGGGTCGCCGATGGCTACGGCAGCAACGCCGTCCACCGCTACAGCTCTTCCGGCGCTCATCTGCAGAGCTTGACTGGCACCGAAGGGGCCGGCCGCTTCGACTGCCCCCACGCCGTCTTCATCCACCGGGTGGAGGGGCGCGACCCCGAGGTGTACGTCGCCGATCGGGGCAACGCCCGAGTGGCGGTCTACGGCCTCGACGGCACATTTCGGCGGGCCATCGGAGATGGATTCCTCACCTCCCCCAGCGGCTTCGCGCGATGGGGGGACCTGCTGGTCGTGGTCGAGCTCTTCGCCCGCCTGACTCTCCTGGACCTGAACGACCACCTTGTAGGTCGCCTAGGAGAGGACCCGGAGGCCACCGACCGCGTCGGCTGGCCGAATGCCCACAACGGCATTGGCGCGGCACGCGTTCCCGACGCTCTGCGGCCGGGCGTCCTGAACTCGCCGCACGCCGCGGCAGTCAACTCACGCGGCGAACTCTTCGTAGCCGAGTGGGTCATCGGTGGTCGCTACACCAAGTTCGTTCGCCACCAGGACTGACCACCTCCCCACACAGGACCTATCCACATCCCTACCCCGTGAGAGGCATGCCATGACCAGCAACCGCGCAGTGTCCTATCAGGCCCCCGGCGTCGTGCACGTCGTCGACACCGACTACCCCACCTTCAAGTTGAAGGACGGCCCAGGCGTCAACCCTGCGAACGTAGGACGCAAGGTTCCGCACGGCGTGATCCTCAAGACGGTGACTACCAACATCTGCGGGTCGGACCAGCACATGGTGCGCGGCAGAACCACCGCGCCAGCAGGGTTGGTGCTCGGCCACGAGATCACCGGCGAGGTGGTGGAGGTGGGCCCCGACGTCGAATTCGTCAAGGTCGGCGACATCGTGTCGGTCCCCTTCAACATCGCCTGCGGTCGTTGCCGGAACTGCAAGACCGGCAAGACCGGCATCTGCCTCAACGTCAATCCCGACCGGCCCGGTAGCGCCTATGGCTATGTGGACATGGGCGGTTGGGTCGGCGGCCAGGCCGAATACGTCCTAGTGCCGTACGCAGACTGGAATCTCCTCGTCTTCCCCGACCGCGATCAGGCTCTGGCAAAGATCCTCGATCTGACGATGCTCTCTGACATCTTCCCGACTGGCTTCCACGGCGCAATCACAGCCGGCGTCGGCGTCGGCTCCACGGTCTACGTCGCCGGCGCCGGCCCCGTCGGGCTGGCCGCCGCCGCCTCTGCACAACTGCTGGGTGCCGCCGTGGTCGTGGTCGGGGATCTCAATGCCGATCGGCTAGCCCAGGCGCGGAGTTTCGGGTGCGAGACGATCAATGTCGCGCACGGTGCTGTGGCGGATCAGCTGGACCAACTGTTGGGGGTGCCCGAAGTCGACTCCGCGATCGATGCAGTGGGTTTCGAGGCACGTCGCGAGGGTCACGGCGCGGGTGCGACCGAGGCACCAGCAGCAGTGCTGAACTCCCTTATGGGAGTCACTGCCGCCGGTGGATCGATCGGCATTCCCGGGCTCTACGTCACCGGCGATCCGGGAGCAGTGGACGACGCCGCCAGGGTCGGCACGCTCTCGCTGGGACTCGGTACCGGGTGGGCGAAGTCCCTCTCCTTCACGACCGGGCAGTGCCCCGTGATGACCTACAACCGTCAACTGATGATGGCGATCCTGCACGAGAAGGTACAGATCGCCCAGGCTGTCAACGCCACTGTCATCGGCCTCGAGGACGCTCCCGCCGGCTATGCCGACTTCGACGCCGGTGCGGCAACGAAGTACGTGATCGATCCCCACGGCTATACCCGGGCCTGACCCACGAAGCGGTGTCGGACGATGGAGAGAGACGGAGGAATGATCTCGTGCTGATTCCTCGAAGGCAGACCTTCACCACTACCGAGATCGACGACGCAGAGTCCGTCGACGCATGGGAGCGGCACAACTCGACGGCACTCATCGAGTTGGCCTGCACGGTTCCCGACGGGCGTCCGTTCCGTGCCCGCGAGCTCAACGTGGAGCTCGACCAACTGCGGCTCGCTCGCGTCAACGGGACAGCACACACCGTCGCTCGCGACGAGAAGATGATCGCGGAACGTCCAGGAGCTGCGATCGCCGCGTACGCGGCGCTGCGCGGCGAGGCCCTCTTGGAGTGCAACGGGAAGCGCCAGATCATTCGCCCAGGGCACGTGGTCATCTGCGACGTCGACCGGCCGTTCCTCCGCGGCTTCGGGCACGGACTGTTGGAGTTGGCGGTGAAAGTGCCGCGTAGCAGTTTCGCCGCCGTGTCCGGAGTCGAGGACCTTGCCGATCCCGTGATCGTCGACTCCGAGCAGGATCCCTTTGCCCGGGCTCTCATTCGGTTGGTGGGCCGCGCCGTCAACGCATCGGTCCCCCTCCCGGTCGACGAGGATGCCGCGTTGGGTCTGGTCGCCATGCTGGCCACGGAGGGGAGAACCGCGGCGCGCACAGCGCATCTCGCCACAGCACGCCTGTACATCGACGATCACCTCACCGACCCGAACCTGTCAGCAGGCGAGGTGGCCCGCGGTGCCGGGCTCTCCGAGCGGCAGTTGTCCCGGCTCTTCTCGCAAGCCAACACCAGCGTGCCTCGGCAGATCCTGGCGCGCCGACTGGATCTTGCCTACGCGTTCTTGTCCCAGGGAATCGGCGAGCGAACCGTGGATACGGCAGCACGTTGCGGGTTCATCTCGCAGGCCTACTTCGCCGAATCGTTCCGGAAGCGGTTCGGCGTCACTGCCAGCCAAGTACTACATCAGAGCCGAACCCCCGTCAGAGCCGGAAGAGACCCAGGAGGTCGACATGCAGTTCACACATGAGTCCCTGCCGCAAAGGGTGCTGTTCGGATCGACACGGGCAGCTACCGCACTCGCCGCCGAGCTTGAGCTCCTCGATGCCCGTCGGGTGATGGTGATCGCGGCCCCGGAAGAGGCGGTGATCGCCGACCGGATCACCTCCACCCTCCCGGTCGCGCTGCGCTACGACGAGGTGGCGATGCATGTACCTGCTGACGTCGCCGAGCGAGCGCGAACGGCTGCCGAAGAAGCCGCAGCGGACGCCATCGTCTGTGTCGGCGGCGGCTCCACTACCGGACTTGCGAAAGCGGTCGCACTCACCACGGGTCTGCCGATCGTCGCCGTCCCTACGACGTACGCAGGAAGCGAAGCGACCGCTGTTTGGGGAATGACCCACGGCAATCAGAAGAAGACCGGCATCGATCCGATCGTGTTGCCGCGCTCGGTGGTCTACGACGCCTCCCTGATGCTGACCCTGCCAGTAGAGATGTCGATGGCAAGCGGGCTCAATGCCCTCGCGCATTGCATCGATTCGCTCTGGGCCCCTCAGGTCGACCCGATCAACTCCGCGCTCGCCGTCGAGGGAGTCCGTGCCCTGAACTCCGGATTGCCGCAGATCGCCACTGACCCGACCAGTCTCGTCGGCCGCGAGCAGACCCTCTATGGCGCCTACCTCGCTGCGGTGGCGTTCGGTTCCGCCGGGTCCGGCCTGCATCACAAGATCTGTCATGTGCTCGGCGGGAAGTACAACCTCCCCCATGCCCAAACCCACGCGGTCGTGCTTCCTCATGTACTAGCGCTGAACGCCCCCGTGGCCGCCGACTCCGAGCGGCGGCTCGCGCTCGCGTTCGATGCACCCACCGCGCTGGCCGGACTCCAGTGCCTCAGAGCTCGGATCGATGCGCCCCGGGCGCTGCGCGACTACGGCTTGGAGGAGAGTCAACTCCCAGCAGCAGTGGACGCGATCCTTCCCGTCGTCCCACCGTCGAACCCCACACCCGTCACCCGCGACGGGCTGAACGCCCTGCTGTATGCCGCCTGGGAAGGAAGCGAACCGCAATGACTGACCTCCGCATGAGCCACGACGAGCAGCAAGCCCGAGAGCTTGACCTGACTCAACGCGTGCTCCGCTCTTTCGACACATGCGCCGACCCGCGGTTGAGGGAGTTGATGCGCGCCGTCGTTAGCCATCTGCACGGGTTGATCCGCGACGTCAGGCTGACCGAGGAGGAGTGGGCAGCAGGGATCCGCTTTCTCACCGAAGTCGGTCGGGTCAGCGACGATCGGCGGCAGGAGTTCATCCTGCTCTCCGACGTTCTCGGGGCATCGATGCAGACCATCGGTGTCAACAATCGGGCGGTGGGCGACGCCACGGAGGCAACCGTATTCGGCCCGTTCTTCCTCGAAGGCTCACCGCACGTCGGGCAAGGCGGCAGCATCGCCTCCGGCGCTCAAGGCGAACCCTGCTTGGTCGAGGGCCGTGTCACGAACACAGCCGGAGAGCCCGTGCCGAACGCCCGGATCGAAGTGTGGGAGGCCGACGACGACGGGCTCTACGACCTGCAGTACAACGACGGTCGGGTCGCCGCACGAGGGCATCTCTTCACCGACCATGACGGCAACTACCGGCTCTGGGCCATCACCCCGACCCCGTATCCGATTCCCCATGACGGCCCCGTCGGTGCGATGCTCGCAGCAACTGGTCGTTCGCCGATGCGTGCTGCGCACTTGCATTTCATGGTCACGGCGGATGAGTGTCGAACGCTGGTCACCCATATCTTCGTGCAGGGCGACGCACTCCTGGAGGCCGACACGGTTTTCGGTGTGAAGGAGTCGCTGGTCCGAGAGTTCGAGCGGCAGCCGGCCAGCACCCCGATACCTGACGGATCAACTGTCGACGTGCCGTGGACAAAGGTCCGTTTCGACATTGTCCTCGGCCCATCGGAGGTCCGAGGTTCATGACGCTCTTCACCTCGCTCGACGACGTCCGCGCGACATTGGCCCGGACCGGGTACCTCGTCGATGATGAACTTGCCATGGTCGTGTTCCTCGCCGACGCGATGGGCAAACCGCTGCTGCTCGAAGGCGCGGCCGGAACCGGCAAGACCGAACTTGCGAAAGCGGTAGCCGCCGGTACCGGCGCGAATCTCGTCCGGCTCCAATGCTACGAGGGGCTCGACGAGGCTCGGGCTCTGTACGAGTGGAACTATCGCAAGCAACTCTTGCGGATCCAGGCCACCCCGGGGCGTTCCGAGGGCGACGCCGAGACCGACTCCTGGGACGCCGTGCAGGAAGACATCTTCAGCGAGGAGTTCCTGCTGGAACGTCCGCTGCTCGCCGCCCTGCGGTGCCCCGATCCCGTGGTCCTCCTCATCGACGAAACCGACAAGGCCGACGTTGAAGTCGAAGGGCTGTTGTTGGAGTTGCTCAGCGACTTCCAAATCACCATCCCCGAGCTGGGCACGGTCACTGCGGTCAGACGGCCGTTCGTGGTCCTCACGTCGAACGCGACCAGGGAGCTGTCGGAGGCGTTGAAGCGCCGCTGCCTGCACGCGCATGTCCACTACCCCAGTGCCGACCGGGAGCGGGCGATCGTGCGCCGTCGGGTGCCAGAGGCGACCGACCTCCTGGCCGGCCAGGTGGTCAAGGCCGTCCGCGCGATGCGCGCGCTCGACCTACGGAAAGCGCCCAGCGTTGCCGAAACCATCGACTGGGCCAGCGCGCTGGGCAAGCTGGGCAGCTCCGAACTCAGCGCCTCTGTTGCTGATCAAACCCTCGGCGTCGTCCTGAAGAACGACGCCGATAGGACGAAGGTTCGCGAGCAGTTGCGCTTCGCCGCGACGACCCCGTCCGGTCAGTCGTGAACTCGACCAGCCGCCGTGAGGATGACACCACCCCGACGACGCTCCTCATCCTGGCCCTCGTCGCCCGGCTGCGAGGCGGCAGCGTGCCGGTCTCGACCAGCGAGGTCCTCGATGCGGTGGTCTCGTTGACCCATGTGGACACTGCCTCTCGGTCTGCAGTTCGGACGGCGCTTCGCTCGACGCTGGTCAAGGACGCTTCGCATCACGTGCTGTTCGGTCGCGCCTTCGAGGCGGTCTTCGTCAGGGGCCGTCCCAGCCCCGGCTCTGCTCCCTGCGGCACCCGCTCAGAGCCCGTATCTGACGCCGATGACTCCGCTGTACTCGACTCGGTGGCGAAAGCTCTGCGCAACGGCGAGGAGGCCGAGATCGACCACGCCCTCGATAGGGCGATCGATCGGTTCGCCCACAACACCGACGACGGCCGCTCCGCCGGTCATCACGCCCAGCGGCTGTTGCGCCGAATGGATGTGGCCGACCTCTATCGCCGGTATCTGGAAGCGGACGCCGAAGGGACCGCAGCTGACGCCGTCGAGGCACGAACCGCACTCGCACAGCTGAGCCGCCGGCTCACTGATCTGCTCTCGGGGCGAGTTCGAGATGGCGAAGGTGCGATCACCCAACAGCTCGAGGATCTGGAGGATCGCCCGTTGCTACGGGCCGGTGCTGACGAGCTCGCGGCGATGCGGCGGACCATCCGGCCGATCGCCCTCCAGTTGGCGACCCGCCTCGGGGCGCAACGCCGTCGCGGAGGATCGGGGCTCGACATGCGGCGGACCATCCGAGCGTCGATGGGCGCCGGCGGAGTGCCCGTTCAGCCCGTGCTTCGGAGGCGGCGGCCGAGTCGGCCGGACTTGGTCGTGCTGTGCGACGTGTCCGGTTCAACGGCGACGTTCGCTCCGTTCACCCTGACTCTGCTGCACGCGATTCAGGCGGAGTTCCGCCACGTGCGTTCCTTCGTCTTCATCGATGGCGTCGTAGAGGTCACCGAGTTGCTTGCCACCGGCTCTGGCCTGGTCGATCCACACCATCTCCTGTCCCAGCGGGGTTTGGTGGCCAAGGACGGCCGCAGCGACTACGCCCGTGCGCTGGCCAACTTCCTGCTGAGCTGGGGTTCAGCAGTGACGGCGAAAACGACCGTGATCATCGCCGGGGACGCACGTTCCCATCACCACGAGCCCGCGACCGCCATGGTCGCGGAGATCGAGCATCGCGCCCGACGCCTCTACTGGCTCAATCCCGAACCCAGGATCGAGTGGGACACCGCGGACTCCCGTGCGTCGGAGTATGCCGCCTGCTGCACCGATGCGTTCGAGGTCTCGACGATTCGCCAATTGACGGACGCCGTCACTCAGATCGCCTGACCGGAGGACCGATGAAGCGACAGCTGCTGACCCTGGCCATCACCCTGCCGACGACAGTACCGGCAGCGACGGCGTTGACCATCGTCACGATGGCAGGTCGGTTGGGCCTCTCCGCCGTCCATCTTGCAGGGAGCGGCGACCAACAGACCCGGGCACGGTTGGCGGCAGCTGCCCGGCCGGCGCAGATTCTCCCCGCACTCTCTGCGGAAACCCCGAACGTGGTGCGTATCAACGACCCCACGGTGGTCGCGCAGGTGCGAAGCCAACTGGAAGCCGAGGGACTACCTGGTCCCTTGTTGGTGGCCATCCCGGCGTCCATAGGACGGACGATGAGCGAGGCGAGCGCCAGAGCAGACCTCGACCCCCGCTTCGAGCTCGGCCATCCGCGCGATCTCGGTCTCTTCGGGACCTTCGAACAGGCGCAGGGGCAAGTCCTCGCCCTCGCCCGAGCTGGCGCTGATGGGCTTGTCCTCGATCTCCCGCTCTCCCGTGACGTCGCCGACGTTCTCGCCCAGGTGAAGGCACTCGTCGTGGGGGCGACGCCTTTGCTCGTGGACCGTCCCTTGCAGAGGGCGGTGGCACCGCCACGAACCGTTTTCTACGGCACCCCGAACTCCTCAAATCCGCCATCTCCGCGCTGACTCCTGGCCCCTGCGTCAGCGGCCCCCAACGATGGGGCAGAGACCCGTGCATCAGCGCCAACGAGCGCTTCACCAATGAGGAGCGGACCTATGACCAACACCAAGGCAGCCCAAGGCGGGGCGCTGCAGCGTGCGAACTACACGACGACCTTCGGATCCCTGCGCGACCACCAGAAGGGCGGGGTCGACCTGATCGCGGACGACGCCCGTCACTACGCGTTCTCCAACATCTTCGACGTTGCCTCCACGATGCCTGCCTGGGACCGCGTGGCGGTAGCGAAGAACTGGGAGTACGTGCTGGAGACCGTCCGGGCGGAAGGAACGTCCCCCTGGTATGCCTCGACCCACGACGAGTTCGCTATCTGCATGGACGACGGCGGTACCGAGATCGTCGTGGAGTTGGTCAAGCCTGATTCCGCTGTCGCGCCTGCTGGCACCGAGGGCGCCGTTCTCCTCGAGCACGAACCGGTTGGTCGCGCGATGGGGCGCATTCTGCTCAAGCGTGGCCACCAGGCACTTCTCCCCCAAGGCTCCGCGTACCGCTTCGTTAAGAAGGGCGACGCAGGAGTGCTTCTGATCCAGACCATCGGCGGGGAGCTCACCCAATACCGCTGGTCCGAAATCTGCCAGACCGTCTGACCTACGCCACCCGGAAAGGGAACTCGATGACCACCACTCAGACCCACCATGTTCAGCAGTCCGCCGAGGTCAACTCCGACGGCTATCGCGAATTCGCCCTCGGTGAGTTCACCTTCCGGCGCGACGAGTTCTTCGTCTACATCGGCTGGCCCACCGGCGAACACATGATGAGCGCCGATGCCTTCCTCCGCGCCCTCCAGCGTGACGTGGCCTGGGACTTCTTCTATGGCATCGTCAACTTCGACGGCGTCTTCGGCACGTTGAACCACTACGGAACCGTCGATATCTTCGCGGGTCGCTTCAACGAGTCCTACCGCAAGGCAGAGCTGGACTACAGCGAGACGATGGAGACCCCGCAAATCCGCGCGACATTCGAGGCGATCCTCGACGACTGGACGAATGAATCGTTCGATCCCTTCGCTTCTCCCCATGAGACCGGTTCCGCATTCGGCCTTAAGAACGGGAACAACACGGCGGCCGTGACCCGTCAGCGAGTTGCCGCCGCTCGGATGGTCGGCGTGCCCGGGGACGAGCAAGTGCGGGACGATGCATCGGGCTATCCGATCAACCGGATGTTCGCCGACGTGGACCAGAGCGAACCGGTGGTCGAGGCGGAGCCGGGCTTTGAGAGTGAGGTAGCGGCGTTCAGCCTCTTTGCCTACCTTTCCAGGTCGAACGTCACCTGGAACCCGTCGGTGGTCAGCGTCTGTAAGGATTCGCTGGCCTGCCCGACGACCGAGGAGTACCTCCTTCCGATCATCCACGGCAACGACCGCGTGGAGTGGTTCGTCCAGCTCAGTGACCAGATCACCTGGGAGGTAGAGGATCGCGACACCGGCGCGGTTCGGGCCAGAGTGACCATGCGGGCAGGGGACGTCTCAGCGATGCCCGCAGATATTCGGCACCAGGGATATTCGCCGAAGCGTTCGATGTTGCTGGTCTGGGAGAACAACTCCGAGAAGATCCCTGAAGCAATCGCTTCGGGCCAGGCGCCGACCTATCCGATCGAGTTCTGACGTGCAGCACAAGCTCTTCATCGACGGCAAGTTCGTGGACGCTGTGGAAGGCGCCACCTTCGAGACCCTCGATCCCCATGACGGCTCGGTACTTGCCGAGATCGCCGAGGCCCGAGCGCAGGACGTCGACCGCGCGACTGCCGCGGCGACGTCCGCCTTCCCGGCGTGGAGCAGGATGGCCGCTGCCGAGCGGGGTCGGCTCCTGCTCCGTCTGGCTGACGCCATCGATGACGACGTCGAGAACCTTGCCCTGCTGGAGACCCGCGACACCGGTCATCCGATCCGCGACACCCGTGGCCTCGACGTCCCGCGCACGGCCGCCACCTTCCGCTACTTCGGCGGCATGGCGGACAAGTTCCAGGGCAGCGTGATCCCGGTCGAGCAGGGCTTCCTCGACTACGTCCTGCCGGAACCGCTCGGAGTCGTGGGGCAGATCGTGCCGTGGAACTTCCCAGTGATGTTCACCAGCTGGAAGCTGGGGCCTGCGCTGGCGGCTGGCAACTGCGTGGTGATGAAGCCTTCCGAGATCAGCCCGCTCTCAGCCCTGCGCGTGGCCGAGTTGGCCGCCGCGGTCGGGTTCCCGCCGGGCGTCATCAACATGGTGCCTGGATTCGGGGCGTCGGCCGGGGCCCGGATCGTGGATCACCCGGGCATCGCCAAGGTCTCCTTCACCGGTAGTACAGCGGTAGGGAAGGGCATCGCCCGGAGCGCGGCCGAGACGCTCAAACAGGTCCATCTGGAGCTGGGCGGCAAGGGCGCCAATATCGTCTTCGACGACGCGGACATCTCTGCCGCGGTCAACGGCACCGCGTTCGGGATCTTTCACAATCAGGGCCAAGCATGCATCGCTGCGAGCCGCTTGATCGTCCACGCGAAGGTGAAGGACGAATTCATGGAGCGACTGGTCACCCTCACCCGGTCGATCAAGGTAGGCGACCCCAAAGACTCGGCAACGGAGATGGGCCCGCTCACCTCCGCCATGCACCGAGACCGCGTGCTGACCCACCTGGCCCTCACCCAGCAAGATGGCGGAAAGGTCCTGGCCGGTGGCGGGGTGCCTCAGGATCGCGCCTTGGCAGCCGGCTATTACGTCGAGCCCACGATCGTGGAGGTCGACCCAGGCGCCCGGGTCGCACAGGAAGAGGTGTTCGGTCCGTTCATGACCGTGCATACCTTCACCACCGAGGACGAGGCGCTAGCCATCGCCAACGATGTCGCCTATGGCCTGGGCGGCGGTCTGTGGACGAGCGACCTCTCGCGGGCCCACCGGATCGCCCGCGATCTGCGGGCCGGGATGGTCTGGGTGAACTCCTATAAGCGGGTCAACCCGGGATCACCCTTTGGTGGAGTCGGAGTGTCCGGGTACGGCCGCGAGATGGGTTTCGAGGCGATGCGGGAGTACTCCTCCCCCAAGGCCATTTGGATCAACGTCGATGCCCAGCTTCCGGCCTACTATCCACGTGGTTGAGCGCCGAGGCTCTACATCATCGGATCGGTGACGTCGGCGACGGCAGCTCCCAGGGCGTGAACCACGTGCCCGGCCGAGACCGTGGCCGAGACGCCGTGGGCACCGGCACCGATCGAGATCGTTCCGTCGACCCGGAGATCGGCCACCACCGGCCACAGGCGCAGCGAGCCGAAAGGCGTGATGGTGCCACGCTCGTAGCCGGTGACGTCGCGGGCTGTGCCTGCGTCGGGCATCGAGAGACGGTTCACGCCGAGCAGGGTGCGCAGTTTGGGCCAGGAGATCTGCCGATCACCAGGCACCAGTACGAAAAGATAGTCGTCGGGCCCGCGGCGCACGACGAGGGTCTTGATCACCCGGTCGGGCGTGACGCCGCGGGCGCGCGCCGCCTCCTCCAGGGAGGTCACTGGCCCGTGCCGCACGATGGTGTGGTCGACACCAGCGGCAGTCAGCGCCGCGGCGGCCCGCTCTTCACCGGCGGTCATCGCTCACCTTCTCGCTGACTGCGTGCCAAGGCAGCATCCACCGCACAACGCGCTAGGCAAGCCCATGCCCACGACGTTACCCGGTAGGCGAGCGCCGTCGTCGCGCTCGTAGAGATCCCGCGCATCAGGTCAGCCCCCTTCTCGCCGTCGACGGCTTAGTGGTGGTGGCCATGGTGCGCGTGGCTGCCTCCATAAGCTGCTCGATGAGCCCCGGCCCGCGCCTCGAGCGCGAACTGGGCAGTGTGGACGACGCCGTCGGCTTGGAAGTCGAGGAAGAGGTGATAGCGGCCGGCGCTGGGCACCTCGGTCCCGAAGACGACGGACGGACCGGGCTCGGTCACGCCGTCTCCCGGCTCCCCGCCCGGGTGGACGTGCAGGTACGCCAGGTCGCCTTCGCGCAGTGCCACGAGGTGGCCGTAGGCGCCGAGGTAGGGCTCCAGGGCAGTGAACGGTTCGCCGTCCTTGGCGATCGCGAAGTCGAGCATGGTGTGCGCGCCCGCAGCCAGGTCGCCAGCCACCGTGACCTCGTAGTCGCCAGCCACGGCAGCGCGGACCTCCTCGGACGGCAGCTGCCACCGCACCTCGCCATCCACCAGAAGGTCGACGCCGAGCGTCAGGCCCGCGCCGCCTCCTGCTGGGACGAAGTCGGCGAAGATCCGCCACGCTCCGGGCTCAAGGTCGAGGTCGACGGACCACACTCCGGTCGCACGGTCGAGGGTCGGGTGGACGTGCTGGAACCCGGCGAAGTCGCGGCGCACCGCGATCAGGTGCAGCTCCTTCTCATGTTCCTTCTCGTACGCCGTCACCGGCGTGCCGTCGGGGCCGATGATCCGGAAGTCGACACCCTGCACACCGTCGACATAGTCGGCGGCCGCGAGGGCAAGGGTGTACCCGCCCTGCGACACCTGGAGCCCTCCAGGGATGACGGCGGCCTCGGACTGATTCATGACGTTCTCCTATTCCTTACTCATTCTCCGGTATACCCCACTGGGGTATGTGCCGAACATAGCAATACCCCCTGGGGGTACGCAACAGTCGTGATCCACTTCACCACCTTTCCGACTGCACGAACGCGTCAACGTCGGTTGCGGAATACCCAGTGGGGGTATACGGTTCCGAATGTCGCGATACCCATAGGGGGTATTGCGAAGGAAGTCAGATCACCACCCACAACGAAGAGGAACACACCCATGTGCAACGGATCCGCGACCACGACGCCCGCCCCCGAAGCTCCGGCCGCAGCGAGCAGTTGCTGCTCCCACGACGCCGCCGCCGTCACGACCGCTCCCGCGGAACAGGCCACCTGCCCGGTGATGGCCGGCACCCCCGTCGTCAAGGCGAATGCCGAAGCAGCCGGGCTCTTCCGTGACTACAACGGCACCCGGTACTGGTTCTGCTGCCCGGCCTGCGGCCCACTCTTCGACGCAGACCCGGAGAAGTACGCCGCAGCGGCATGACCCGCCGACCGGCACTGAGCCGCCTCGGCGTCGGCAGTACCTAGACTTCTCGCCACCGAGACAGAAGGAGTACTGCCATGGCCGACAAGCACGGCGACACCCAGCACGGCTACAGCGCAGAGAAGGTTCGCTACCTCAACCGCCTCAAGCGGATCGAGGGCCAGGCCCGCGGGATCACCCGAATGGTCGAAGAGGACGCCTACTGCATCGACATCCTCACCCAGGTCAGCGCGCTGACCCGTGCACTCCAGGCGGTCGCCGTCGGCCTGACCAACGACCACATCAAGCACTGTGTGGTCAACGCTGCCCGCTCGGGTGACGACGAAGCCGCCGAGGCGAAGCTCCAAGAAGTCACCAACGCGATCACCCGGCTCATCAAGTCCTGACGACTGCCCCCAGGGGTAGGCGGTTTCACGTCAGGCACTGACCGAAACCACCCAGCAAGGACCTCTGAGATGAACCTGTTCGCGATCCGCGAGTTCCGGTACCTGTTCACCGCCCAGGTGATCGCACTCTTCGGGACCGGTCTGGCAACCGTCGCCCTCGGCTTGCTCGCCTACGACCTCGCCGGGCCGCGCGCGGGCGTCGTCCTGAGCACTGCCCTGACCATCAAGATGGTGCTCTACGTCGTCATCGCGCCGCTCGCTGCGGCGTACGTCGACCGGCTCCCCCGCCGCGCGTTCCTGGTCACTCTCGACGTGGTGCGCGCGGCGGTGGTAGTCGCTCTCCCCTTCGTCACCGAGGTCTGGCAGATCTACGTGCTGATCGGCGCTCTCCAGGCAGCCTCGGCAGCGTTCACACCTACCTTCCAGGCGGTCATCCCCGACATCGTGACCGCTGAGGCCGACTACACCCGAGCGCTGTCCGCCTCCCAGGTCGCCTACACGATGGAGAGTCTGCTCAGCCCGGTGCTCGCCGCCGTCGCGCTCAGCTTCATGACCTTCAACTGGCTCTTCGTAGGCACCACCATCGGCTTCGCGGTCTCGGCCTTCCTGGTCCTCGCCACCCGCGTGCCCGACGCCCGCCCCAGTGGCCACACCAATCCCTGGGACCGGGTCGCCTCGGGGGTCCGCACCTTCACCGCGTCCCCCCGGCTGCGCGGCATCTTGGCGCTCAACCTGGTGGTGGCTGCGGCAGGCGCGATCGTCATCGTCAACACCGTCAACTACGTGCGCGACGTCCTCGGCGGCGACCAGTCCGACGTCGCGTGGATGCTCGCCGCATCAGGGAGTGGCACGCTCCTGGTCGCGCTGGCGCTGCCGCGGGTCCTCGATCGGATCGCCGAGCGCTCCGTCATGCTGACCGGCGCCCTCGTCCTTGTCGCGGCCACCACCATCGCAGCACTCACCGCAACCGCTGAGCTCTCATCGTGGGCGATCACCGCGCCCCTCTGGTTCGCGGTCGGTGGCGGCATGGCGCTGATCGTCACGCCGACCGGACGGGTGCTCCGCAGCTCGGTGGAACCGCACCGGATCCCCGAGGTCTTCGCCGCCCAGTTCTCGCTCTCCCACCTGGCCTGGCTGGCGACCTACCCGATCGCCGGCTGGATGGCGACGAACGCCGGCTTCGCCCCCACCTGGACCACCCTCGCGGTGATCGCCGGCGTCGCCGCGCTCGCCGCGCGGTCTCTCTGGCCCGCTCACGAAGCGGCCCAGCCGACCACCGCTACACCGGCACCGGCGCCCGCACCGGCACCGAGCGGAACCGTCCTGGCCCGAACGGCTGCCGAAGCTGAAGCCGCTCAGGGCACGCTGGCGGCAGCTCAATGCTCCTGCGTACGGGCGGCGTGACGCTCCCGGCTCGGTACTCAGCCCCGCTCGGATGGAGCGGCTAGAAAAGTCCAAGCTGGCCAAGGAGCCCTTCAGCCGAGGCGATGATCCCCTGCGCGTGGGCAACCGCTTGGATTGCTTCGACCTGGGTAGCGTCGTCACCCGGCCGTTCGGGGTACTCCAGTTCGTTGCGGCGGCGACGCAGGGCACCGAATTGCCGGAAACCAGGTCCGAACTGGGCACGCACCGCCCGCTCCACGGCGTAGTGGCCACCCCTGCTCGTTGACCGCAGTCCTTGCTGCGCAAGGAGTGCGGTCAGGGCGTGCCGGGCAGCGTCGTAGGCGAGGACAAGCGCTGAATCGGGGTCGCTCTCAGAGACCATGCGTGCCGTGGCGAGCGTGGTAGCGGCCTTCTGCAGGAGGCGTTCACCGTTGGCCGCGCCTCCGATCAACTTCTGGAGTTCACCAGAAGTGAGCAAGGCAGCGATTTCGGTTTCGCCTCGCGCCCAGCGGCCCATCAACCCGCTCCCTCATCGCGGGCGTCAAGCACGACGACGTGCGCGGAATCCTTGATCTGCATAACGAGAGCATCGGCTGGCTCAATCCACTGTCTTTCGCTCCTCAGGACCGGGTTGACCTCGATGCCGAGTCGGGCGCTCGCGCGGTCGGCTGCGTCGTAGATGTCAGCGCGATCGGCCGCGCCAACCACGAGCACGTCGATGTCTCGCGGGGGCGGACCAGTCTCGCCTTCGTAGCGGGCGGCCCACGAACCGAAGATCGCCACCTGGCTCACACCCGGAGCGGCGAACTCTTCGGCAATCACCGCACGGGGACCAAAAGTGATCTCCAGCAGTTGCGTAAGCGCCCCGGCAGCAGGATGTCCCGGATTCGCCCGGATCAGCCGATTGCGTCCCTGGCTGCGACTCGAGACCAATGCCGCGTCATCCAGTCGAACAATCTCCCGGTGCAGCGTCGTGAGCGGAACCCCAAGACGCTTGGCCAGCTCGCTGACGCCATACTCCTGCTCTGGGTGCAGCAAGAGCCACATCAGCAGCTCAGCCTGATGCTGTGAACGGAAGATCGGCATGAGCGCCGGCCCATCGCTACGCATAACTGGAAGATATCTCCCATCTAAAGGAATCGTCAATGGAGTGAAGCGGTCGGGTCCATGACCCACGTGGGCCGACAGCTCCAGCTCGCAGTCCGGTTCCGTCCGACCCTAGACGTGGGTTCCGACACCACCGCGCTGGTCCCGGCAAGGTCGATCTGGCGCGCGAACCGGACGGCGTGACGCCGCCGCTACAGCCTGATCTGGAAGTGCGTCGGCGACGGGTCCTGTGCCGAGTACGTGGGCGCCGTCAAGCCACCAAGGATGCCGGTGAGGACGGCCATCAGAAGCAGCGGTTCCACCGCGGCGCGAGAAGCAGGACGGCCCGCCCGGCGCTCCTTGAAGTAGTCCGTGGAACAGAAAGAACCGAGGGCGACGAGCTGTGCGACCGCGAAGGCGAACGTGACGACGTCGGCGGTTGTTACCTCGTCCCCGCCGATCGCTATCCAGACGAAACCCAACGCGACCGCGGCGCTAAGAAGGATCCACACGATCACCAGCCGGACTGTCCGCGCCGCGAGCACGCCACTCGCGAACCACCAGGTGAGCAACGCCGTCAGCACTACCGAGATCAGCACCCCCACCGGATCGGAGCGGGTCAGGCCCTGCACCATCAGCCCCGCGACCTGCCCGATGAGGAACAGCCACGCCATCACCCAAGCGGCCCTCGGAAGCGCGCCGACCGGCTGTGCGGTCTCCACCTGACTCATGACTGCTCCCCCTCGTTGACCTGAAGGTGTGGCGCACGGCGCCGCGCAGCCCGGTCGGCGCGGCGCAGAACGGCTGCGCCACCGGCCAGGAGGGCAGCGAAGGCGAAGAGGCCGACCCACCGCCAGGGTCGCCTCGGATCACTGGTTCCGATCGGCGCCTCCGGCTCCCGTAGAGGTTGTGCCCACAACCCGGACGCCAACTGCGCCGGGTTGAGCAGTTCGCCCGCTCCGGTCAGGTCCAGCGTCTGGTAGCTACCGTCGGTGATGTCGATGACATGGGCCCCTCCCCGATAGTTGCCCACGACGACATGGGTCGCGTCGCGCCAGGTGAGCAGCTCACCGATCGGGCTGGTCAACGGCAGTTTCACCGCTCTGTGGGCAGTGCCCGGGGAGGCGCCGACGTAGAGCCGCTCATCCGGCGGCGGTTGCCCCTTCTTCCGCACCGGGCGCCCGACGTAGGCGAAGGCGGCGTCGCCGGGCGCCCAGGAGGCGATCTGTACGATGCGCGGCAGGGTGACCACGCTGCGGCGCCCCGTCGTCAGATCGGAGCGGAAGACCTGACTCCCTCGCGACCAGACGACTCCAGTGCCCGCGGACCCGAACGCTCCCGGCCCGCGCGTCCCCGGCGCCTCCACGTCGATCGCCGTACCGTCCTCAACGCGCCATGCGACGAAGCGCCCCTGGCGGCCACGGCGTCCCTTCGCCTTGACGGCGGTCTCGAAGGTGGTCAGCAGGTAGCGCGAGTCGCCCGAGAAGGTGAGTCCCGACATGTCGAGAAAGATCCGAGGGTGTCCGTCGACGTCGAGGTGACGGACCGCACCGGTCCTGGTGTCCTTGATCGCCCAGCCCTTCACTCGACGAGGGGAGGACCGGACCCATCCGAGCCATCGCCCGTCGGGCGATACCGCGACGCCCTCGGTCCACCCCGAGCCTCGTCGAGAGAATCCGGGCAGCTCGAGCCACGACGAACGCCCATCGAGCGCAGAGGTCGCGAAGCCGGCGAACTGCTGACGCTCGCCGGTGATCCCTTCAGGGATGGTTCGCATGGCGAGGCCGATCGCCGCGACGGGCCCGGACCGATTCACCTCGCTGGACCAGGTACCCGGCGCGTTCACGACTGTCGGAAGTCGCGGCTGCGACCCATCATCGTCGCCGGCGGTCGCGCCAGGTGCTGCACCAGCGAGCGCACATACGACGAGCGCAGCGCACAGGCCGGCCGCAGCCGTTCGCTGGCGCCACCAGCGCTGAGGGTGTCGAGTCACACCGCGCATTCTGGTTCAAGCGCCTGCGTTGCGGAGCGGATCGGCCGAACGAGCAGGTACGGGCTCCCTACGCGTGCTCCCAGTACGCAAGGTGCGACCGATGGAGCCAGTCGTTGACCCACTGCCGATCCGGCTCGTCGGGCACGGTCGAATCCGCACCCGGCGCGACCAACGCGGCCTCGGCGTCGTCGAGGGCCTTCAGCACTTCAGGTAGCGCGACCTCCCCGCGCCGCACGGACCGCAGGAAGGAAAGGTCGGGCTCGGGCACGGGCAGGGTGATCCGGCCCGTGCGCAGAAGCTCGACTCCTTGCACGCCCAATCGCAGCGCGTGCATCGCAAACTTCGTGTCGTAGCCGTGAACAGCAACGAGCTCAGGCCGGTTGGTGTGCGCCCCTGATTCGCCGAGCATCGCTGCCTTCTGACTCTGGAGGTAACCCAGGAACCGGGCAGCCGCGAGCTTGGAGACGAACCGATGCGCGTTGTCGACCAGCTCCGCGCCAACCTCGGCGCGGAAGACGACCTCGTGGTCCGGTACGAACAGTGCAAGGAGGACGGTCGGATTGCCGGCCAACGCGAGGCGGCACCATTTCCGCGCCGAGTAGATGACGACGTCGAGGTCGCCAGCTCCGCTTCGGTTCCCGAGCCCGCCAGGTTTGTCCCAGACGGTGTGGCGCTGATACTGCTCGAACTCAACCTCGGATTCACCGTCGGTCCCCCGCTGGACCCGGGCGAGCCCCGTCACGAACTCACGCGGCTCGAGGCAGATTCCCATCTCGTCCCGATCGTCCTGACCACTGACCGATGTGCCATGAACACCAGAGCCCACCTGAACTCGCAGGATCAGCCCAGCTTCCGCGATCGCACGCGCCTCTTCGGACGCGTGCGGATGGGCAAAGCCCGCAGGCAACGTGCGCTCACCGGAGATGACCCTGGTTCCACTCATGGCGAAACGCTAGCCACAACGCTCACCGCAGAGCCATCGCTTTTCGCTCCGCGCTTCGCGGATGACATGGCGACCTACAGAAACAGATCGAGGCCAGACGATGTCTGGCCTCGATCTTTTGGTAGCGGGGGCAGGATTTGAACCTACGACCTCTGGGTTATGAGCCCAGCGAGCTACCGAGCTGCTCCACCCCGCGTCGGTGAAGACCACGTTACGCCAGTGGGATCAAAAGGCCCAATCGGGATCAGTGCGGCGCAGGCTGTCTAGACACTTCGATCCCCTTACGCGGTGAGGAATCGGGGGCTCTACCCATTTTTGATCAACTACCGGCTCCTGTGGCGCCATCGGTCCGGAGGTGGTTTTACGTTCAGAGTGCTTCAGTCGATTGCGGATCACGCCAATGGACGTCTGTCTGGGGGGCAAGCGCCGCATAGGTCGACGGCATCCAATCGGGGCGCTCGGGAGTCTCCCTTCACACTCACGAAAAGGGAACGGACCAATGATCCAACGTGCAATCAACCATGCCCGCAACAACCGCCGCAGTGACGAGGGCTTCACCCTCATCGAACTGCTCATCGTGATCGTGATCCTCGGCGTCCTCGCCGCGATCGTGGTCTTCTCGGTGCGCGGCATCACCAACACCGGCGAAGAGGCCGCGTGCAAGTCGAACTACAAGACCACGCAGACGGCGATCGAGGCGTTCTACGCCAACGACGACAACGGCGCCTACCCGGCGAGCACTGCCGCCCTGATGCCGAACTTCCTGACCGAGGACCCCAGCGACGGCGACGCCAACGTGGCGGTCACCTACACCCAGACCGGTGGCGGAACCGGCTACACCCTCACGCCGGGCACCGACTGCGACTGAGCTACGGCGCCCGCACCACCAGTGGGAGGGCCGCCTGGTGCGGCGGCCCTCCCCCGGTCAGAACCAACGAGGGGACACCATGGACACCACTGTTCACCAGATCGGTCTCCGGATCGACCGCCTGCTCGGCGGTCTCTGGGAGGCCCAGGGCACCGACCTGTTGCTCACGGTCGGACTCCCGCCCATGGTCCGGATCGACGGGACCTTGGCCAAGGTCGACGGCGAGCCGACCCTGGAAGCGACTGACGTCGACGCCCTCCTCGCGGAGGTACTCACCACCGACCAACACGCGGCATGGGAGAGCCGCCACGAGTTCGACTTCTCGTTCTCCTGGCGGAATCGGGCCCGGATCCGCGGAAACGCCTTCACCCAAAGGGGATTGACCGCTGTCGCGCTGCGGATGATCCCGCGCGAGATCCCCACGCCTGACGACCTCGGGCTCCCCGCGGTGCTGCGCGAACTCGCGTTGAGCCACCAGGGCCTGATCCTGATGACCGGGCCCACCGGATCCGGAAAGTCCACCACCTTGGCCTCGTTGGTCGACCTGATCAACACCAACCGTGGCTGCCACATCATCACCGTCGAGGACCCGATCGAGTACGTCCACGACCACAAGCGCGCCGCGGTCAACCAACGCGAGGTCGGTACCGACACCCACGCCTTCAGCGACGCACTCCGGTCCGTCCTCCGTGAGGACCCCGACGTCCTGCTGGTCGGCGAGATGCGCGACCTGGAGTCGATCGGCTTCGCCCTCACCGTCGCTGAGACCGGCCACCTGGTCTTCGCGACCCTGCACACCAACGACACCGCCCAGTCTCTCGGCCGGATGATCGACGTCTTCCCTGCGGAACAGCAGGCCCAGATCCGGGTCCAGCTGGCCGCAGCCCTGAGCTGCGTCGTCTACCAGCGACTGATCCCTCGGATCGGCGGGGGCATGGTCGCGGCCTACGAAGTCCTGGTGGCAACGCCAGCCGTGCGGAACCTGATCAAGGAAGGCAAGACCCATCAGCTCCGCAACTCGGTGGTCACCGGTCACCGCGATGGGATGGTCAGCCTCGAACAGTCACTGTCCCAGCTGATCGCGGACGGCACCGTCACCTTGGCGGAGGCCGCGGCCCGCAGCCTGCACCCCAAGGACATCGAGACCCGTCCGCACCTCACCAGCAGCCTGAGGGCGTAGGTACCGGCCATGAAGTTCACCCTCGCCCGCCACCGGATGGATCCGGAGCCGCTGATCCCCTCGGCCGCCGACGCGGACGAGACCCTGGCCCAGGTATTGGTCAGCGCCGGCCGTCTCCAGCCCTACCAGGTCGACGCCGTCCGGGCCGTCTCCGGCGACGAACCCCTGGCCGCCAAGCTGATCGCCACCGACACCATCGACGCAGCGACGTTGGCTCGCACCCTGGCTGACCACTACGGACACGCGTTGGTCGACTTCCGCGAGACCACGCCCGACCCCGACGCCATCGCTCTCCTCGACCGGGACCAGGCACGTGCCTTGGTGGCGTTGCCGCTCGCGGTCAACGACGACACGGTCACCGTCGCGGTGCTCGACCCGGCACCAGCGCGGATCGAAGCGATCTCGCGGTGTCTCGACCGTCCGGTCACGGTGTTGGTCGCCACCCAACGCGACCTCGACCGTGCCCTCGACTCCGCCTACCCGGCAACCCGCGAGGTCGGCGGTCAGGTCCGTGAGTACGAAGCCCGCGACCAACTCCGTCGTGAGGCAGCGCAGCTCGAGACCGCCAACGTCAATGAGGACGCACCGGTCGTCCGGGTCGTGCAGATGATCCTGACCCAGGCACTTCGCGACCGGGCCTCCGACGTCCACGTGGAGCCGTGCGGCGATCGGGTCCGGATCCGGTACCGCATCGACGGCGCCCTGACCGACGTGCTCGACCTGCCCGGATCGATCGGGCCGGCGTTGGTCAGCCGGGTCAAGATCATGGCCCAGATGAACATCGTCGAGCGGCGCCGGCCGCAGGACGGCCAGATCAGCATGTCGGTCGAGGGCCGCGACGTCGACATCCGGGTCGCCACCACGGCGGTGGTCGGTGGGGAGAAAGTGGTCATGCGGTTGCTGGACAAGAGCCGGCCCCTCTTCCAACTCGCCCAACTCGGCATGCCGAGTGACACCGCCGACCAGTACAGCCGGTTGATCCGATCGCCTTACGGCATGGTGATCTGCGCCGGCCCCACGGGCGGCGGCAAGACGACCACTCTCTATGCCTCGTTGGGCGAACTCAACCAGCCCGACAAGAACATCATGACGATCGAGGACCCGGTCGAGTACACCTTCGACTCGATCAACCAGATCCAGATCAACGAACAGGCGGGGATCAGCTTCGCCACCGGACTGAAGTCGATCCTGCGTCAGGACCCCGACATCATCCTGGTCGGCGAGATCCGTGACCGCGACACCGCGCGGATCGCCGTCCAGTCGGCGTTGACCGGTCACCTGGTGCTCTCCTCCCTGCACGCTACCGAGGCGGTGGCGGCCCTCTACCGGATGCTCGACATGGGCATCGAAGGGTTCCTGATCGCCTCGTCGGTGACCGCGGTCGTCGCCCAACGGTTGGTGCGGCGCAGTTGCACCTCCTGTCTGGCGCCGTATGAACCGACCCCTGAGGAGCTCGGCTTCCTGCGGATGTTCGAGGGAGCCGAACCCGTGGGCGGTTACCGACGCGGCACCGGGTGCCACTTCTGCGCGCACACCGGGTTCCTCGAGCGGATCGGCGTCTACGAACTGTTGACCGTCACCGACCAGGTGCGCGAGTTGATCATCGATCGGGCCCCGCACGACGAGATGCGCAAATTGGCGCAGAGCCAAGGCATGCGGACCTTGTGGGAGCAGGCCGCACGCCTCGTCCAGGACGGCACCACGACTGCCGCCGAAGTGATGCGTTCCATCTATGTCACGGGAGTCTGAAGATGCACCGGTACGCGTTTGTCGGCACCACCCTTGCCGGCGTCCAGGTCAAAGGGACCGAACGGGCCAACAGCCGCAGCGATGCCGAGATCGCGCTCTATGAACGCGAACTCCGCAACCTGCGGGTGACCGAGAAGAAGAGCCTGCTCCGGTACGAGATCTCGGGCCCCCGGATCAAGCGGGAGCACGTGATGCACCTGTCCCGGCAGATCGCCGCGTTCCTCCGGGCCGGGCTGCCGATCATCGACGCCGTCCACTCGATCGGCACCGAGAGTGAGAACTCCTCGGTCCGCCGGATGATGAACGAGATCGAGGACGGACTGCGCACCGGCGAGCGCTTCTCCGATGCGTTGGACAAGTTCCCCAAGGTCTTCCCCGAGTACTACCGGGGCATCGTCCGCTCCGCCGAACTCACCGGCGAACTGGACACCGCCCTCGGCCGGTTGGCGATCTACCTGGAACGCGACCTGGAGTCGCGTCGCAAGATCAAGTCGGCGCTGATCTATCCGACGGTGATCGCCGCGATGTCGGTGGTGACCGTCCTGGTCCTGTCGATCTACGTGTTGCCGAAGTTCGAGGACTTCTTCGCCACCTTCGACGCCAAGCTCCCCCTGCCGACCCGGATCCTGTTGGCTTTCACCAACTTCATCGGTCAATGGTGGTGGGCGTTGCTCGCCGGCTTCGCCGCACTGCTGCTCATCGGCTGGCTGCTGCTCCGGTTCTATCCGGTCAAGTACGCCCGCGACGCCTTCCTACTGCGGCTACCGGTGCTCGGCGAGACGATCCAGTACATGCTGGTGGAGCGCTTCTGCCGGGTGCTCGCCTCGATGGTCAGCGCCGGGGTGAACCTCCCGGACGCGATGGCGGTCGCGACCGGCTCGATGCGGAACCGGGTCTTCATCAAGAGGCTCAACGGCGTCACCGAGCAGATGCTCGAAGGCCAAGGGATGGCCGACCCGCTGGCTCGCACCCAACTCTTCCCCGGCACCGCCACCCAGATGCTCCGGGTCGGCGAGGAGACCGGCACCTTGGACACCCAACTCGAGGTGACCGCTCAGTACTACGAGGTCGAACTCGACTACAAGATCAAGAAGGTCACCGCGCTCTTCGAACCCGCAGTGATCGTGGTGATGGGCCTGATCGTCGGCTTCGTAGCGGTCGCCCTGGTCTCGGCCATGTACGGCATCTTCAACCAAGTGGAGATCTGATGAAGCGCGGGCTCCGAGACGAGAGCGGCGAGTCACTCGTCGAAGTCCTGGTCGCCCTCTCCATCCTGGCGATCGCGGCGGTCGCCATCCTGGCCGGCCTCCAGCTGAGCGTGCAAGCCTCCGACATCCACCGCAAACAGTCCACCGGCGGCGCCTACGCGCGCAGCTACGCCGAGGCGATCGAGAGCTACGTCGGCAATGGCAACTACCAAGCCTGCGCGGGCAGCAACGCCTATAACGTCGCCGCCGTCACCAACAAGGTGAGCACCCTGCCCGCCGGGTTCACCCTGCGGCACAGCGCCGCGGTTCCTCTTGACGGGAACGGCGCACCGGCCGCCGGGGCAGGCTGTCAGGACAAGGGCGTGCAGCGGCTGCTGCTCACCGTCAGCAGCGCCGACGGGCGTGCGGCCGAGTCGCTGACCATCGTGCTGCGCCGGCCCTGTGGGGCGGGATCGTCATGCAGCTAGCCGACCGCGGCCACCGCGCCGAACGCCGTCACGACGACGGGTTCACCCTGATCGAACTGGTGATGACGGTCGCCATGGTCGGCATCGTCACCGTCGGCCTGGTCGGCGTGGTGATGAGTTACTTCCGGACCACCGTCGACACCCAGGCCCGGATGACCGAGTCCCAGGCCGTGCAGTTCGCCGCCGCCTACTGGCAACGTGACGTGGCAAGCATCGGCGTGCGCAGCTACGACTCCGCGACCAAGACCTTTCCCCTGCAGCAGTCTGTGAACGTGACGCCGGCCTGCAGCCTGCCCAGCGGAACCGTGGTCACCACGCTGGCGTGGAGTCAGTACGCACCGGGCAACCTCGACTCCACCGCGCCGGCCACCGTGGTCACGGTCAGCTATCTGACCCGGCCGACCGACGGCGCCCGCGAACTGGTCCGGGTCCGCTGCACCGGAGCCAACGTCGACACCACCACCGTGGTCGCGCGCAGCCTGGACTCGCAGCCCACGATCACCTGCAACGTCGCCTGTTCCGGGACCGGCAGCAACGTGCCCACCTTCATCGACCTGCGGATCTCTGCCTACGAGCGGGGCCGCACCGACAACGCCGCGTTCACCGCCACGCTGTCTGGCGAACGGAGACAATCATGAGCTCATTCCTTGCTCGTCGGTTGCGGGCGATGCGCGACGACGGCGGTGCGGTGCTGATCATCGCGCTGGTCGTGGTCACCACGGTCGCGCTGGTCACCACCGCGGTCCTGGGGCGCGGGCAGGGCAGCATCCGTGCCACGGTCGCCCTGCGCGACGTCGCCAACACCAGTTACGCCGCCGACGCAGCCGCCGAGGTCGCGATCAACGACCTGCGGACCGGCCACAACATCGGCAACGGTGAGCCGTCCCCCTGGTACTACACCAACGCCACCGGGACCGGTTGCTTCGGCTACGACACCAGCGGCGCCGTCAAGAACGTCCTGACCCTCAACAATCTGCTGCCGAAGGTGGCGGGCGACACCCAGAGCGCGATGAGCGCCGCGGTCAAGTGCACGCCGGAGGACGCCTCCGGGCAACAGGGTTCGGCGGTCCCGATCAACAACGCCAACAAACCCGGCAACGCGATCCTGACGCTGGGGACCGGCGGCGAGACCGGCTTCAGGTTCAAGACCAACGGCGCCGGCGCGGCCTTCCGGGTTCGCGGCGGGATCTGGTCGAACTCCGACATCGTCCGGGACAACAACGGCGTGCTGGAGTCGACCGAGTCGATCCGGGCCCGGACCGGGTGCTCCCCGGTGGCGGCGATGTCGGCGCCGGTGGTGAACTGCAACGCCGGCGGTGCCGCGGATCCCAACTACCGCAGCGATCTCGACCTCGCCGGCCTCGGTGTCCCCACGCTGCGGACACCCCCGGCCAACTGCAACGGGGGCAGCGTCACCCTGCAGGCCGGCTACTACGACGACGTCAGCAAGCTGAACGCGCTGACCGACACCAACCAGACCTGCTTCCTGCACTTCGAGCCCGGCGCCTACTACTTCGACTTCCACAACAACTCCGCCGACGTCCTCTACGACACCGACATCGCAACCGGCGGCGGCAACCTGTGGCGGATCGGCGGCCGCAAGACGCTGGTCGCCGGCACCCTGAGCGGCGGCGCCACGGTGCCGGGCCGGTGCGTGAACCCGATCGATGATGTCAACGCTCAAGGCGTGCAGTTCATCTTCGGCGGCGACAGCCGGATGCAGGTGAACGCGAACGGCCAGGCCAGCGCGGTGGAGATCTGCGCCAGCTACCACCCGGACCGCCCGCCGATCGCGATCTACGGCCAGAAGACCGGAGCCGCCACCCAGACCGTGATCACCGGGGCCAACGAGCTCACCACCACGGCTCCGCCCACCGTGACGCCCGCCGGTGCCGCGGGCACCTTCACCCAAGCCACCGTGGCGAACCTTCAGCAGGCCGATGGGAACCAGACCACCAACGCGAACCTGGCCGTCTGGGCCCGGGACGGCTCCGGCCCGAACAGCGCGCAGACCAACTCGATCACGATGACCGGGTTCAGCCCCAGCACAGCGCTGCCGCCCGGCGCGGTACTGACCGGCGCCAAGTTGAAGGTCACCCACCGGTCCACCGGCAACGCGAACAGCGTCACGCTGACCCCGGCCGTCGGTACCGCGCCGATCACCTACGCCCTTCCCGCCCGCACCACCTTGGGCACGGAGACCGTGGACCTCGCGGCGCGGACCGGATGGGGCACCTTCCAGAAGGTCGTCCACGACAGCGGCTTCACCGGCGCGTCGGTGAAGTTCGACGCCTCGCTGGCCCGTAACCAGACCTCCCAGCTCGACGCGGTCCGCCTCGAGCTGACCTACTACCTGCCGACCCTGCGCGGGCAGACCAGCACCGCGATCAGTGGCAACACGGTCGCCGCCGTCGCCGGAACCCCGGCTGTGCAGGCGATGGGCAACTCGACCTCCTTCTACATCCAGGGCACCACCTACCTGCCGCTCGCCTCGATCTCGTTGGAGCTGAACAACATCAACGAGTCGGTCTTCCGGTTCGGCGTGATCGCCCGGGCCCTCGACGTCTTCGAGACCGGCTCGTTCGCCTACCCCGGCGCGGTGATCGAGCTCCCCGACAACTCCCCCGGGTTCGGGTTCGAGACCACCCTGGTCCGCCTGGAGGTCTATCTGTGCCCCGGTGTGACCAGCGGCTGCGCGCCGAGTGGTCAACCCGAACTGCGGGCGCGGGTGAAGCTCTTCGACAACGGCGGGACGCCAGGGCCGCCGAACCGCCAGATCTCGGTCCTGAACTGGAACCACCGGCGATGACCGACGTGGAGCTGGTCCGGCTCACCATCGCCGTACTCGGCGGGCTCCTCGGCCTCGCCATCGGTTCGTTCCTCAACGTGGTGGTGCATCGGGTGCCGCTCGGGCTCTCGGTGGTGGCGCCGGGGTCGCACTGCCCGAACTGCCAATCCCCGGTCCGCAACCGACACAACGTTCCGGTCCTCGGCTGGCTGATGCTGCGCGGCCGTTGCTACGACTGCCGCAGCCCGATCAGCGCTCGCTATCCGCTCGTCGAAGCCGGGACCGGACTGGTCTTCGTGCTGGTCGGCTTGCGGTTCGCCGAAACCCCGGCGGCGCTCCCTGCCTACTGGGCCTTCGCCGCACTGGGGATCGCGTTGAGCCTGATCGACCTGGACGTGCGTCGGCTGCCCAACGCTCTGGTGGTTCCGGCCTATCCGATCCTGGCTGCGCTGCTGGTGGTCGCAGCGGCACCTCATGCCGGGTTCCGCGCGCTGGTCGGCGGGCTGATGCTCTTCGGCATCTTCCTGATAATCGCGCTCGCTGCCCCCGGCTCGATGGGGTTCGGGGACGTGAAGCTCGCCGGTGTGGTCGGCGCGATGACAGCCTGGCTCTCGTGGGGCACGCTGCTCGCCGGAGCCCTGCTCTCGTTCGTCTTCGGCGCGGTGGTCGGCG
Source organism: Nocardioides sp. Bht2 (assembly GCF_047308515.1). Classification (NCBI taxonomy): domain Bacteria; kingdom Bacillati; phylum Actinomycetota; class Actinomycetes; order Propionibacteriales; family Nocardioidaceae; genus Nocardioides; species Nocardioides sp. Bht2. The sequence goes on along the minus strand of NZ_JBLBWI010000005.1, from coordinate 57,837 downwards.
TCCTGCTCATCGCCTCGCACCGCGCCGGACGCCGCAGCGCCGTGCCGTTCGGCCCGTTCCTGGTCCTCGGTGCCTGGACCGCGATCCTCGGCGCCGGCTACCTCGGGGACCTCTACCTCACCGCGGTAGCCGCCTGAGGGTGAACGGAGATCCGTCCGTCGGTGACCGTGACGAGGTCGTCGAGAGCGTCGCGATGGATCAGGTCATGGGTGACCAGCAGCGTGGCGGTGGCCCGCTCGTGGGTGAGCCGGGCGATCAACTGCATGATCTCCGCGCCGCGTTCCTGGTCCAGGGCACTGGTGGGTTCGTCGACCAGCAGCACCTCGGGTTCGTGGACGAGAGCGCGGGCGATCGCGACCCGCTGACGTTGCCCGCCGGAGAGCTGATGGGGCCGCTTCTCGGCATGCTCCGCGAGGCCCACCGCGGCGAGTAACCCGTCGATCCGCGCGCCGATCTCCTTGGCCCGGGAGCGTGGGTTCCGCGAGCCGAGGTGCGCCATCACCTCCAACTGTTCCCGCGCGGTCAGGGCGGGAAGCAGATTGGACTGTTGGAAGACGATGCCGATCCGGTCGCGCCGCAGCTCGGTGGCTTCGGCCCTGGTGAGGCGGGTCGCGTCGACGATGTCATCGCCGTCGCCGATCAGGACGGCGCCCTGGTCCGGGCGGATCAGCGTCGCGGCGACCGCCAGGATGCTGGATTTGCCCGACCCCGACGGGCCGGTGATCCCGGTGACCGTGCCGTTCCTCCCGACCAGGGTGACGTCGTCGACGGCGGTGATCCGGCTCTCGCCATCAGGGAAGGTGAGGGTGATGTTGCGGAGTTCGATCATCGGTTGCTCCCGAGTGCGGTCAGAGGGTCGGCCTTGGTCACCGAGCGCAGGGCGAACGCCGCGCCGGCGAGCCCCAGAAGGGTCATCACGGCGGCCGGGGCCAGAGTGGTCAGCGGGCTGAGGATGAAGGGCAACGCCTGTCCAGCAACGGCACCGAGCCCGACCACGGCAAGCAGCCCGACCGCGATCCCACTGACCAGCACGACCAGTGCTTGGCCCAGAGCGTCACGGACCAGTGAACCGGTGGTGGCGCCGAGCGCCTTGAGAACCGCGATGTCGCTGGCCCGTTGCATCGTCCAGACGGTGAAGAAGGCGCCGACCACCAGGGCGGAGATGCCGAAGAGCATGGCGATCATCAGTCCCAGCGACCCGATCTCGGAGGTGAACGCCTCCAACGCCGTCAGGCTCGCCAGCGGCGTCTGCGCCACCGTTCCGGTCTCATCGGCGACCGCCGTCCAGTCCGGCGAGCCGGTGACGGCGAGCACGGTCGCCTCGCCGGTACCCCCGACCTGCTTGCTCGCCGCCGACCAGGCCTGCGGCGTCATCGCGACCACCGGAGTGTGGCTGTACCAGAGGTCGTCACCGACCGAGGCGACCGTGAACACGGTGCCGGAGACAGTGATCGTGTCTCCGACGGCGGCGTCGAGCGCCTCGGCCGCCCCGGCGGAGAGTCCGACCTCGCCGTCGGAGCCAGGAATCAACGCCGCCAGCGGATCGGAGCCTGACCCAGCAGATTCAGGCAGCCCGAAGAGCGCGACGCCGGTGGCCTCCGAGACGGCGCTGCTGGTGGCCCGCGACTGGACGATGCCGATCGGCGTCACCGCCTCGACACCGTCTGCTCGCGCCCAGGCTTGAACGGTCTGCCGGTCCAGGGTCGAGGAGGCGAAGCTGGGGCTCCCGTTGTCCGGCTGCTGCAACACCAACCGATCCGCGGGCAGCTCCAACACCGCCGAGACGTTCTGTGCTGCCAGCCCACCGGTGAGCCCGGCAAGGAACCCCACCAACAAGGTGATCAGGGCTACCACCGCGCCCATCAACAGAAACCGGCCACGAGCGAAACGCAGCTCTCTCCACGCGACGAACAACGTTCTGCCTCCCCGCTCACGCACCCTGCGCGAGCATCACCTCAACCCTCTCGCCGAGCCCGGCTCCGAACATCGGTCTTTCCATCGGATCTGGTCTCCAACTTTCGGTTGATGGCCCAGCCGGGCCGCTCGCCTAGGCTGGAGGCGTCATGTCGCACTCGACCCTCGCTCCGGTCTTCACCGGACTCCGGTTCGGCTTGCACTCCTTGCTGCTCGGGCTCGCGGCGTTCGCCGTGGTGCGCGCCTATGTGGTCTCCGCGCCTGCGGCCGGCTGGACCCTGGTCCTCGGTGTCGCGTTCACCGCGGTCTACCTCGCCGGCGCTGCGGTGGCGCGACGGAACGCAGGTGCGCCGTCTGCACGCGGGTTGGCGCTCGCCTGGCTGGCTGGCCTCACCCTGCTGTGGGCCTTCTTGGTCTGGTTGAGCCCCGAGGGTGCCTACATCGTCTTCCCGCTCTTCTTCCTCTACCTGCATGTTCTGCCCCGGGCCGCGGGGATCGCGGCGGTGATCGTCACCACCGGGTTCGCGATCCTGGCGCTCGGCCTGCACCTGGGCTTCAGCGTCGGGGGCGTGATCGGGCCGCTGGTCGGGGCCGTCGTCGCGCTGCTGATCGGACTGACCTACCGTGCCCTGACCCGGGAGGCAGCGGAACGGGAGCAGTTGCTCGCCGAACTGCTCCGGACCCGACAGCAGTTGGCCGCGACCGAACGCGAGCAGGGCGCCCTGACCGAACGGGCCCGCCTGGCCCGGGAGATCCACGACACCGTGGCACAGGGGCTCTCCTCCATCCAGATGCTGTTGCGAGCCGCTGAACGCGACACTCCCGAACCCGGCGCCGGCTACCTGAAATTGGCCCGCGAGACCGCTGCCGACAGCCTCGCCGAGACCCGTCAGATCATCCGCGAACTCACCCCGGCCCGGCTGGACCAAGGGCTCGCCGCGGCCCTGCGCCGTCTCGGCGAGGAACAGGCCCGTCGGGCCGCGATACCGATCGACGTCACCGCCGCCGAAGTGCGGCTACCGATGGAGCTCCAGACCGCTCTGCTACGCGTCGCCCAGGGCGCCCTCTCCAACGCCGTCCGGCACGCGAACGCCGCACACATCACCGTCGAACTCCGCGACGGCGACGGCGAGGTCGCGCTGATCGTCAGCGACGACGGTCGTGGCTTCGAGGTGAGCACTGCGGTCGCCGATCCGCACCAAGCCGACTCCTTCGGTCTGCGGGCGATCCAGGAACGCGTCGCCCAACTCGATGGCACGCTGGAGATCGGTTCAGCTCCCGGCCAAGGCACCACCATCACGGCGGTCCTTCCGGTCCCGACCGTGGAAAGTGAGGGGTGATGATCCGGATCGTGCTCGCCGACGACCATCCCGTCGTCCGCACCGGGTTGCGCGCCATGCTCGCCGGGGACGCCGACCTCGAGGTGGTCGGCGAGGCTGAGAACCCCGACGACGCCGTCCGGCTCGCCGCCGAACTCTCCCCCGACATCGTGCTGATGGATCTGCAGTTCGGTACCGAGACGAACGGAGCCGACGCCACTCGGAGGATCCGGGCCCTCACCGACGCTCCCGCCGTTCTGGTCCTCACCAACTACGACTCCGACGGCGACATCCTCGGCGCCGTCGAGGCCGGTGCCAGCGGCTACCTGCTCAAGGACGCCCCGCCGGATGAACTGATCGCCGCGATCCGGGCCGCGTCCGCCGGGGAGACCGCCCTGGCCCCAGCGATCGCCGGACGGCTGTTGGCCCGGATGCGGTCGCCGCAGCCGAGCCTCAGCACCCGAGAGACCGAAGTCCTGCGGCTGGTCGCCGCAGGCGACACGAACGGCGACATCGCGGCAAGGCTGCACATCAGCGATGCCACCGTGAAGTCGCACCTGGTGCACATCTACGCCAAGCTCGACGTCTCCTCCCGCACCGCAGCCGTAGCTGCTGCCCGGGAGCTGGGCATCCTGCGCTGAGGGTCAGTCACGAGCTCCGTGGTCCCAGGGCCCTGGCACGATCGGCGAGACCGAGCGGCCACGGGTGTACTAAGGATTTCGTGAACCCGCGTAGTCGGCGTAGGCGTTGTACGGGTAGGGCCAGGGGGTCTCGCTCACTGCATCCAGGCGATTCATTTCTTCGGCAGAGAGGGACCACGTCGCGGCAGCCAGGTTCTCGTCCAGTTGACGCTCATCGCGAGCCCCGACGAGCACACAGGAGACGGCGGGGCGCTGCAGAACCCAGTTCAGCGCGACCTGCCCGGGAGTGACCGACCGCTCGGCTGCAATATCTACGAGCACCTCGACGATGTCGAACAGTCGCTCGCGGTTCTCACCCGCAGGCAATCGCCCACCCACTCGGGACGCAGTGTCCGGCTCTACGCCCGCACAGGCAGTCACTATCAACAACGAAGCCATCAAGGTCGCGCAGGTCAGGGCGATTCGGCCCCTCCGGCTGCGGACGACACGATCGTTCGGCATTCCGTACCTCTCGTCTGCACATCGGACGAGCGACAAGCTAGGTAGGCGGCCTCACCGACAAGAAGGTGTGATTCCAGCCACTGGAATCGCTGGCGCCAGGCCCGGAACGCGAAGAGTCAGCTTCCGTCGAAGCTGTCGGACCACCGGGTGACCTCATCGGCGAACTTCTCGTAGAGGCGAGCAAACACCCGAACTTCATCGTCGGTCATGCAACCCACTCGGTCCCGCATGAGGCCGCTGAACAGGTCCTCGATCTCCTCGAAGACGGACCTCCCGCGACGGGTCAGATCGATGATCGTGACCCGGCGATCGTCGTCCGGCGTGGACTGCACCAGCAGCTTCTGCTTCACCATCGTCTCGACGAGCCGGCTCGCCTGCGGCACCGTGACGTTGGCCGCCGCAGCAAGATCCTTGAGTCGGTGCGGCCCCTTGTGGCTGAGTTCCCGCAAGAACTCATAGGAGTTCCAGTCGATGACGAGACCCTTGATCGAGGTCTGCAACGGCCAGAGCGGACTGTTCAAGAAGCCACGCTGGGCCCGCATCCATGCCCGGTGGAGATCACGGACCGGATCGTCGGCTCTTGCGGATCTTCGGTGGTCGACGGCGAGGTCATGAGAAAAATGCAAGCATGAACAGTTCTTTGACGCAACAATCCTCACCACTCCCGTCGTCCCCGTCGACTTTGACCAACGCTCAGATCGATGTGCCTAGTCGCAACTCGCCGAGTCTTGCTCGCAGGCATGCCGCCGGGTCACGGCCCGCCAACCGAACACGATCACGTAGGCGGCGATCGGGCAATCCCCAGCGCGGTCAGCGATCTGCTCACCACCGACGCTAACCCCTCTCTTCTCGTCGCCACGCTTGAGCGCGGCTTCTGAACCACAGAGCAGAAGTCTGCATCGACCTTGGTCTCGGCAGGCTGGACCAAGTAGCAACGGGTAGCGCGGACTATCAACCCCGCCACACGGGTTAGCCGAACCGTGACGCCGACCGCAGCACCGGGTCGGCACCGCCCTGCTCGACCGCGTGATCAACCTGGACCGCGTCACCGAGGGTCTACGTCGTCGAGCAGAACGCCTCGGCCGCGAGGTTCTACCTGCACCGCGGCTTCAAACAGGTCGGCTGCTGAGACCGACGACGCGGGCCACCGCGACACGATCCCGTAGCTCAGCCGGTAGCGGTAGGCCATCGCGCCCGAACTCCACCAATCCGACTCCGGGCTCGGGTTCAAAGCCTCCCCGATTGCCCAGAATTGCAGTATCGTTCAAGAATGAACGCAACTACAAAAACTATCCGGGCTGCGGCGATCCAGCTCGATGCCCCCTTGGGCGACACGGACCAGTTCCTCGCCGACAGCGAACGTCTCGTGCTGGCCGCGATCAAGGACGGCGCGGAGTGGGTGATCCTGCCGGAGTTCTTCTCCACCGGAATGGGCTTCGACCCGAGGATCTCCGCCTCCGCCCCCGGGGCGGACGGCGCACCGACCGCACTGCTGGCCCGGCTGGCGGCCCAGCACGGCGTCCAGGTCGGCGGCTCGGCACTGGTCCGCGACGCCGATGACCATGTCCGCAACGGCTTCTTCCTCTTCGGGCCCGACGGCCTCGCCGGCCGGCACGACAAGGACCTCCCCACCATGTGGGAGAACGCGCTCTACGTGGGCGGCTCCGACCCGGGCCGCCTCCAGGTCGACGGCCTCTCCGTCGGCGTCGCGCTCTGCTGGGAGTTGATGCGCTCGCAGACCGTGGCCCGACTCGGCGGCGAGGTCGACCTGGTGGTCGGCGGTTCCGGCTGGTGGAGTCTGCCGGAGTGGCCCCTGCTGGACGGTGCCGAACGACGCAACCTGGCGCGTGCCAACGCCGCCCCGGCCACCTTCGCGCGGCACCTCGGCGCTCCGGTGATCCACGCCGCGCACGCCGGCCGGATCGACTGCGACTTCCTCGGCACACCGCTGCGCTACCGCGGTCGGCTCGAAGGCGGTGCACAGATCTGTGACGCCGACGGTCAGGTGCTCGCCTTCCGGGCCCGCGACGAGGGCGCCGGCTTCGTCGTCGCCGACCTCCCCCTGACCCGGCGTCCGGCCACCTATGCCAGCGACCGGTTCTGGCTCCAACGTCGCGGCTGGGTCGCCACGGCTGCTTGGCACTACCACAACCGGGTCGGCCGTCGTTTCTATGAACGCACCCACCAGGCCCGGATCAAGCAGGACGCCCGATGAGCGCGGCGACGCGAACGCCGTCCGCACTGGTCACTTCGGGCCTGGTCGAGATCGCCGCCAGCGCGATGTCGGGCTGGCTCTACGCCCTGGTCATCGCCGACAAGGAGAAGGCACGGCGGCTCGGCATCGTCAGCGGTGGCCGGATCCGGCAGTGGCACCTCGATCTCGCCGCACTCGGCACCGCGACGGTAGCGATCGGGGCCGCCGTCCCGGATGCGCCGAAGCCGCTGCAGGCGACCCTGGCCGTCGGCGCGTGGAGCAACGCCATGATGTTCCTGCCGCTCGCGTTCCGCCCGGAGTGGGAAGGCGCGAAGACCTATCGTGCGGTGGCGATCGGATCGTTCGTCACCACCACGGTCGGCTTCGTCGGCTACGCCGGCGCCGCGCTCAGGAGTCGGCGCGCAGCGCTTCGGTGAGCAGGCGCTGACCGATCTTCAGCGTCTCGGTGAGCTCCGCGTCGTCGATGCGGAGCCCATCCTGACGCAGGGTCAGCGCGATCACGCCGTTCCAGGCGCCCCAGAAGAAGCGCATCACCCGGGCCAGGTCCAGGTCCGACCGGATCTCACCGATCCGAGCGGCCTCGGCGAGGTCCTCGTAGACGGCTCCGACCAGTGCCTGCACGCGATCGGCGATCCGCGCCTCGACCTCGGGGTCGACCTGACCGGAGGTCGGCTCCAGGACCCGGAGCGCGATCATCTGGAACGCACCCGGCTCTTCGAGATGGAAACGGAGATAGGAGTCCGCCGCCGCCAACACCCGAGCCATCGGACTCTCCAGGCGTTGCTCGGCCACGCCCGCCATCGCGGCCTCGTTCAGGTCGAGGGCGCGCTCGACCAACGCCAGATAGAGCCCGGACTTGTTCTTGAAGTGCACATAGACCGACCCCACCGAGACGTCGGCCTGCTCGGCGACGTCATCGATCGTGGTGGCCTGAAACCCGCGGTCCCGGAACAACACCTCGGCAGCATCCAGGATCGCGGCGGCGGTACGCGCCTTCTTCCGCGAGACCCGCGACGACGCAGGCGCACCCCCGGATGGTCCTTCTGTCGCTGAGCTCACGCATTGATTGTAGTGACGTTCATTCGCCCAGGCGTCCAGCGCCGCCCGGCGACCACCCCGAAAATGAACCAGGAGAAGCCCATGCCCACCATCACTCTGCCTGGCGGGACCCTCAACTACCGGGTCGCCGGCCCGGCCGGATCACCCGCGCCGACCGTGGTTTTCATCCACCCCGTGCTCAGCGACGGATCTCTCTGGGAGCCGGTCGCCGAACGCCTTGCTGCGCAAGGGGTCCGCAGCTTCGCCCCCGATTGGCCACTGGGAGCGCACCGGATTCCACTCCCTGAGGACGGCGACCCGTCACCACACGGTGTCGCCCGGTTGGTCCTCGCCTTCCTCGCCGAGCTCGAGCTCACCGACGTCACCCTGGTCGGCAACGACACCGGCGGGGCGATCTGTCAGTTCCTGATCGACCCGGAGCTGGGCACCGACTCCTCGCGGGTCGCCCGCCTGGTGCTGGCGAACTGTGATGCGTTCGAGCAATTCCCACCCGCACCCTTCAACCTGTTGTTCCCGCTGCTGCGCCACGAGTGGCGGGCGAAGGCCCTCCTCAACCAGCTCAGGCTCGGTGCACTCCGCAACTCGTGGTTCGGCTTCGGGCTCCTGGCCAAGAACCTGCCACGGGGGTTCACCCGAGCCTGGATCGAGCCTGCCCGCACCGACCCAGCGATCCGGCGGGACCTGGTCGCCCTGCTGCGTCGGATCGACCCAGCCGACCTACTCGACACCTCGACCCGGCTCGCCGAAGTGACCCTCCCGGTGACCGTGATCTGGGGCATGGCGGACCGCAGCTTTCGGCCCGCACTCGGCCGCCGACTGCATGCCGCGTTCGCGGGTGCGGAGTTCATCCCCGTCGACGGCGCCCGCACCCTTCTCGCCCTTGACGCTCCTGACGAACTGACCGACGCGATCGTCAGTATCTCGTTGCGCTGAAGAACTCCCGGCCTACTTGAATCGGGACGTCTGCGCAGCCGCGATCGCAGCCGCGGTCGCCTCGGCGAGCGACCGCAGCTGCTCGTCATCGAGGTCGTGCACCGTAAACCGCAGGTAGTGGGCACCCGCCTCAGGGGTGAGCGCGAACTCGTCACCGGGTCGCGCCGCCCAGCCGCGCCGGATCAACTCGGCGGAGACGAGATGAGCATCGCCCCTCACATCCACCCAGACGTTGAGCCCGTCCGTCGCCGACGCCGCGACCCCTTGCTCAGCAAGGAGTTCGACGAAACGCGCATTGCGGGAGTGGTAGTGGTCGCGGGCCGCCTCGTTACGCTCCGCGAACCCGGGGTCGCCCAGCAGGCCGTGCGCGGTCCGTTGCAGGAGATGGCTGACCCAGTTCGTACCGGCACTGACCTGCGCGCCGAGCCGCCGAGCGGTACCGGGATCGGTGGCGACCAGGGCCACGCGGAGATCCGGCCCCAAGAACTTGGAGAGCGAACGGATCAGTGCCCAGTGCCGGTGTCCATTGGGGCAGACACTGTGGAACGGTTTGGTCGCCAACAGAGAGAAGTGGTCGTCCTCGATCACCAGGACCTGCGGGTGTTTCGCGATCACCGCGCGAAGCTCCTGCGCCCGGCGGGCGGTGAGGCTGGCGCCGGTCGGGTTATGCGCGCGAGGCGTGCAGATCACCACGCGGGCCCCCGACTCCAGCGCCAGTCGCAGTCCGTCCGGCGTCATCCCCTGTCTGTCGACGGGAATCGGAACCGGTCGGAAACCGGAGCGTCGCACCACGTTGACGCTGCTCAGGAAGCACGGGTCCTCCAGCGCGACCAGGTCCCCCGGTGCCAGCGCCATCGCCAGCAGCCGCTCGACGGCGTCGACCGCACCGCCCATCACCGTGACCTCGAACGGCCGACTGAGCTCGCTGGCGAACCAGTTCCGCGCCCATTCCCCGAGCCCAGGGTCGAGGATCGACTCGCCGTAGAGGACGTTCGGCCCCGGCGGAAGCGTCAGGTTGGAGAGGTCCGGAAGCAACCCGCGATCGGGGTTGCCGCTGCCGACATCAGCCACCGCCGTGTCGGGCCGGAACCCTTCCTCGTTCAGCACCGCCGGCGCCGCAACCGTGGTCCCCGCGCCACGCCGCGACACCAGGAGCCCGGCCTGGGCAAGCTGGCGGTAGGCCGCGACGACGGTGTTCCGGTTGACGCCTAGCTGGTGAGCGAGCTCCCGGGCAGGAGGAAGGGAGTCTCCGGGACCAAGGGCACCGGCGTCGAGCTCTGCCCGGATGCTGGAGGCGATCTCCGCTGCCGAACTGCCCTGGATGAGCACCCTCATCAAGCCTCCTTGGTCCCGTCGATCCTAGGGCCCGACCCTCTCAGACTTCTGCCCGGTCGCTTCACTACCGGTCGGCGTGCAGCGCCAGCGCCTCACCGATCAGTTCGATCGCGAACTCGAGCTGAGCATCGGTGGTGACCAGAGTCGGCAGGAACCGGATGACGTTGCCGTCACTACCCGCCGTGATCAGTAGCACCCCACGCTTCGCGGCATAGCCGGCGATCTCGGCCGCCAGCCCCGTCAACGGGATCCGGCTTCCGGGCTCGCTGAGCTCGATCGCCTGCATCGCCCCGTGCCCACGGATCTCCCCGATCTCCGGATAGCGCAGCGCCAACTCGTCCAGTCCACGCCTGAGCGTTTGCCCGATACGGTCAGCCTCCGCGAAGTAGTGCCCTGTCCCGAGCTCCTCGAGGACGGCGATCCCCGCGGCGACAGCGACCGGGTTGCCCCCGAAGGTGCCGCCGAGCCCACCCGGGTCGGCCGCGTCCATGATCTCTGCCCGTCCGGTGATGCCAGCCAGCGGAAGCCCTCCGGCCAACGCCTTCGCGGTGAGCACCAGGTCCGGCACCAGGCCGAAGTGCTCGCTCCCGAACCAGGTGCCGGTCCGCGCCAGTCCGGTCTGGATCTCATCGGCGATGACGACCACTCCACGTTCGTTGGCCCACGCTTGAAGAGCGGGAAGGTAGCCGGGCGCGGGAACCAGGAACCCGCCCTCCCCCTGGATCGGCTCGGCGATGATCGCAGCGAGGTCGTCGACCCCGATCCGCTTCTCCAGATAGGCGATCGTGCGCGCGGCTGCCTCGGCACCGCTCAGTCCGTCTCGGTACGGGTACGAGTTCGGAACCCGGTACACGTCCGGCGCGAAGGGGCCGAATCCGACACCGTAAGGCACTGTGCTGTGGTTCATCGCCATGGTCAGGCTGGTGCGGCCGTGGAAGGCGTGGTCAAGGGCGGCGACCGCCCGTCGGCCGGTGTGCCGGCGGGCGATCTTGACCGCGTTCTCCACTGCCTCGGCACCGGAGTTCACCAGGAACGTCTTCTTCACGAAGTCGCCTGGCGTCTTGGCGGCCAGCAACTCGGCCAGCCGTATGTACCCCTCATAGGGGGTGACCGTGAAGAGCGTGTGGGTGAAGCGCCGCAGCTGCGCCGAGGCCGCCTCGATGACCCGGTCGTTGCCGTGGCCGATGGTGGTGACCCCGATGCCCGAGCCCAGGTCGAGGAGCCGGTTGCCGTCGACGTCGATCACCCACGGTCCGATCGCAGAGTCGATGTAGACCGGCACCAGGCAGTTGACCCCACGGGCGACGGCGGCTGCGCGGCGGGCATGAAGCTCTCGGCTCTTCGGGCCGGGGATCTCGGTGAGCAGTGCGGGGCCCGCGTCGGGCTCCACCCTCCGGATCGTCGCTGCGCTCATCATTCTGGTCCTCTCAGGAGTTGCTGGTTGGGGTCTGGGTGTAGCCGTTCAGGAAGCGTCCGAATCGTTCGATCGCGTCCGAGAGTGTCTCCGGATCGGGTAGGAACGCGATCCGGAGATGGTCGGGCCGGTGCCAGTTGAACGCTCGGCCGTGGACGAGAAGCACGTGCTCGGCCGCCAGGAGGTCGAGGACCAGGCGCTCGTCGTCCACGATCGGATGGCGCTGTGGGTCGAGCCCGACGAAGAGGTAGAGCCCGCCGTCAGGGACTACGGCGTCTACTCCGGGGATAGCACTCAGTGCCCGCACCGCCGCCCTGCGTTGTTCGTAGAGACGGCCTCCCGGGGCGAGCAGCGCGGGGAGGGTGTCGTCGTGGCGGAGTGCGGCCGCGATCGCATGCTGAGCCGGGACGGAGGCGCACATCCGCATCGACGCCAACAGACTGAGCCCCTGTAGGTAGGGGTCCTGAGCCTCGAACCCCGTAGCCGCGATCCAACCAGCGCGGAACCCGGCCACCCGATGAGTCTTCGACAGTCCGCCGAAGGTGAGTACCGGCTGCTCGGTGGCGACTTGAGCGAGGGAGGTGTGCACTGCACCGTCGTAGACGATCCGGTCATAGATCTCGTCGGAGAGCAACAGCAGTCCGTGCCGATCGGCAAGCCGCGCGATCTCGGCGAGCTTCTCTCTGGAGTAGACGGCGCCCGTCGGATTGTTCGGGGTGATCACCACGATCGCGCGGGTGCGCGGGGTGACCAGGGCGGCCATCTCCTCCACGTCGGGCTGCCAGCCTGCGTCCTCCCGGCAGGCGTAATGCACGACGCGAGCACCGGAGAAGACCGCCGATGCTGTCCAGAGCGGATAGTCCGGGCTCGGGATCAGGATCTCGTCACCTGGCTCGAGCAACGCCTGCAGCGCCAACCCGACGAGTTCGGAGACGCCGTTGCCGATGATCACGTCGTCGACGTCGACAGTCGCGAACCCGGTCCGGCCCATGAGGTGCTCGGCGACCGCTTCCCGGGCGGTGGGGATCCCTGCCGACTCCGAGTAACCGTGGGCCGTCGGCAACGCCTCGCGAAGCGCATCGATCACGGCAGGCGGTGCTTCGAACCCGAACGGTGCTGGATTGCCGATGTTCAACCGCAGGATCGCGTGACCGTCACGTTCGAGTTCCACGGCCCGCTGATGAACCGGTCCCCGCAGGTCGTAGAGGACCCCGTCGAGGCGCGATGCCGTGCCGATCGGTCGGGTTTGACGCAGCCGAGGAGCCGCCATGACATTCACCTCCTAGATTGAACTTGGCCTAAGCTTATGCATATCTTTGACCTATGCCAAGAAGTTTGCAATGACCAGTGCCCAGCGCTACCCGACCGCGCGGACCGTCGAGGAGTTCGCCGCCAACCTCGCGCGCGTGCGATCCCGGATCGATCGGGCCGCACGACGCGCCGGCCGCTCCCCCGACTCCGTACGTCTCCTCCCGGTCAGCAAGACCGTTCCCGAGGAGCGCGTGCGGATCGCCGTGGCCGCAGGAATGCGGACCCTCGGCGAGAACAAGGTTCAGGAGGCCACCCGCAAGCACCGGAACCTGGCGGAGTTGCCGATCGAGTGGTCGATCATCGGCCATCTGCAAACCAACAAGGCACGCGACGTCGCCGCCTACGCGCACGAGTTCCAAGCCCTTGACAGTCTCCGAGTCGCCGAAGCTCTCGATCGCCGCCTCCAAGCCGCCGGCCGCGCGATCGATGTCTTCGTTCAGGTGAACACCTCAGCAGAACAACAGAAGTTCGGACTCGCCCCCGACGAACTACCCGGCTTCCTGCGGGCGCTACCCACGTACTCATCGTTGCGAGTCCGCGGCCTGATGACCCTGGCGGTCTTCAGCGACGACGAGACGAGGGTTCGGCCCTGCTTCGCACTCCTGCGCTCACTGCGCAATCAGGCGCGCGAGGCCGATCCCGACCTGATCGGCTCCGGAGAGCTGTCGATGGGGATGTCCGGCGACTACGAACTGGCGATCGAAGAAGGCGCCACCGTCGTCCGCGTCGGCCAGGCGATCTTCGGAGCACGGACCACCCCCGACCTGCAGTACTGGCCAGACCCGGCCCTCCACGACGTCCCCACTCCCCTCGACCAACAGGAGCCCCACCGATGAGCCATCCGTTCCATTCCGCGTTGGCCGACCTGGACCCCGCGGTCCACCAGATCCTCGGCGAGGAACTGAGCCGCGAACGCGCGACGCTGGAGATGATCGCCTCCGAGAACTTCGTCCCGATCTCGGTTCTGGAGTCAGTCGGCAGCGTGCTGACGAACAAGTATGCCGAGGGCTACCCGGGACGGCGCTACTACGCCGGTTGTGAACCGGTCGACCGTGCCGAGAACCTCGCACTGGAACGGGTTCGGGCGCTCTACGGCGCGGAGTACGCCAACGTGCAGCCCCACGCCGGCGCCACCGCGAACGCCGCTGTCCTCTCGGCCATCGCCGAGCCCGGGGACACCTTGCTGGGCCTGCGCCTGGACCACGGTGGTCATCTCACGCACGGGATGACGCTGAACTTCTCCGGTCGGCTCTACCGGACCGTCGCCTACGAGGTCGATCCGACGACCTCGCGGATCGACATGGATCAGGTCCGCGACCTCGCCCGCAAGCACCGCCCCCGGGTGTTGATCGCGGGATGGTCCGCCTACGCCCGCCACCTCGACTTCGCAGCCTTCCGGGAGATCGCCGACGAGACCGGTGCGGTGCTCTGGGTCGACATGGCCCATTTCGCCGGACTCGTCGCAGCCGGCCTGCATCCCAACCCTGTCCCCTACGCCGACATCGTCTCCTCGACCACCCACAAAACCCTGGGCGGGCCGCGCGGCGCATTCATCCTGAGCCGAGACGACCAGTTCGCCAAAGCGCTCGACCAGAACGTCTTCCCCGGGCAGCAGGGCGGGCCGTTCATGCACATCATCGCAGCCAAGGCGACGGCGTTCCTGCTCGCAGGCACCGACTACTTCGCCGACCGGCAACGCCGCACCTTGGAAGGGGCCCGGATCCTCGCTGACCGGTTGATCGCCCCCGATCTGCGCGAAACCGGACTCGACCTACTCACCGGCGGCACCGACGTCCACCTGGTCCTGGCTGATCTGCGTCGTTCGTCGATCGACGGGATCACCGCCGAGAGCACGTTGCACGACATCGGCATCACCGTGAACCGAAACTCTGTCCCGTTCGACACGCGGCCGCCCCGGGTGACCTCCGGCATCCGGATCGGCACCCCGGCCCTGGCCACCCGCGGGTTCCAGACCGACGACTTCATCGAGGTCGCCGACGTCGTTGCCGAGGCGCTGAAGCCTGACGCCGACCGCGAGGCGCTGCGCGAGCGGACCGCGGTGCTCGTCCGGCGCCATCCGCTCTACCCCACTCTCGGCGATTGAGGTGCCGCCCGGCCCACGCTCACCCGCGACGTCGGCGTCGGTCGGCCGCCGCGCCGTTCAACTCGACTCCGCAGCAGATCTCGAGCTACGCCCGACCCCGGCCCGTCTGTTGGCGATCGGCTCCCTGGTTGCGTTCGGTTCAGTGGGGCTGAGCGCAACCAACCGGGTCTTCGACGCGGCTGGAGTACCGACGGCGAAGGTGCCCACCGTGCTGTATCCGGTGATGCCGCACTACCCCTCGGCCCGGCCGCTCGACGTGCCATCGGAGTGGATCGCCACCGCCTTGGCCGACCTGACGGCGGCTGGCGCCCTCTCCGAACTCGGCCTGGTCACCTCGGGCTACCTCGCCTCGGCAGACCAGGCCGAAGCGATCGCTGCCTGGTGGCTTCGGTTTCGGTCGCGGCGCACCTCCACGTTCGTCCTGGATCCCACCCTTGGCGACACCGGCCTCGGCTTCTACACCGAACCCGGGGTGGCCGACGCGATCCGTGACCACCTGCTGCCGATCTCCCACGGGATCACCCCGAACCTGTTCGAGCTCGCCCAACTCTCGCAGCGCTCGCTCGACGAACTGGGATCGCTCGCTGCGATCGAGGCTGCGGCGCGCAGCCTGTTCCACCGCCACACCGAGTGGGTGGTGGTGACCGGCATCCGGGCACCGTCGCGCGCCGGGGAACAGGGTGCGGAGATCGGCGAGCTGATCGTGATCCGATCCGGCTTCACCTTCCGGCGTCACTCCGTGCGGCCAACCCGGGTCAAAGGGTTGGGAGACCTCTTCGCCGCGCGGCTCAACCTGGCACTACTGGACGGCGCGGACATCGCCGCCGCGGTCGAGATGGCGGCGCGGACGGTCCTCGCTCGCATTCCCGAAGGACCTCAGCGCACGTGAGCTGGTCGACGTTCGGCGCACGCCTCGTAGCGTGATGAGCGAACAGCGGGTCAATCGGCGCGGCGTGGCACTGCTCTCCAGCGCCCACCTGGTCAACGACTTCTATCAGGGCGTCGTCCCCGCGATGCTGCCGTTCCTCGCCGCCGCCTACGGCTATAGCAACGCCCGGGTCGCCGGCCTGATGTTCGCCGCGACCGCACTCTCAGCGATCACCCAGCCGCTGTTCGGCTGGTGGGCCGACCGCGGTGGCCGGGAGTGGCTGATCTGGGCGGGGATCAGCACCGCAGCCCTCGGCATCGCGCTCTGCGGCGTCGCCACCAGCTATCCACTGCTGTGGGCCGCGCTCGCGATCAGCGGACTGGGTATCGCGGCCTTCCACCCCTCCGGCGCGCGTACCGCCCGACGACTGGCGGGCAACAGCACCGGCGCGATGGGCCTCTTCGTCCTGAGCGGGAACATCGGGTTCGCACTCGGCTCGCTGGTGGCCGCCACGCTGATCCTCTGCCTCGGCTCCGTCGCACTCAAGCTGTTGCTCCTCCCGGCGGCCGTGATGGCGGTCGTCCTGCTCGCCCGTCTGCCGCGCTACACCGAAGCTCGATCAGCGCCACCCTCTGCGACGCGGAGTGGGGCCAACGACTGGCCGTCCTTCCTCCGGCTGTGCCTCAGCGTCGTGGTCCGCTCCATCCTCTTCCTCGCCCTCACCACTTTCGGCGCCCTGTACCTGGTGGAGCGGTTCACAGTGCCGACCTCGGTGGCCGCGACCACCAGCAGCGTGTTTCTGGCCGCGGGCGTGATCGGCACCCTGCTCGGCGCATTCCTGGCCGACCGGATCGGGCGGCTGACCAGTCAACGCGTCGGGTTCGCGGCCTCCGCGCTGGCGTGCGCCGGCATCGTCGCCGCGCCGACGCCGACGATCGCGGTCCTGGCGATCGCCGGCGCCGGCGTCGCGGTCTCGTTGCCTTTCGCCGTCATGGTCACTCTGGGCCAGGACTACCTGCCGCAGAACATCGGTGTCGCCAGCGGGATCACCGTCGGGCTGGCGGTCAGCATCGGCGGACTGTTCGGCCCCGCGATCGGCTGGATCGCGGACCAGACGAGTCTGCGTACCGCGCTGACGGCGCTGATCGCCCTTCCGCTGGTGGCGTTGCTGACCAGCAGACGCCTCGAGGACCCGCCGACGCCGGGGCGCTGATGACTCACCCCGCTGACGCCGACCAGGCACGCGGCGAGACTCCGATCCGTTGGGTGAAGACCCGCGTGAAGGACGACGGGCTCGCATAGCCGAGATCAGCGGCGACCAGGCTGACGGAGGCGCCGGCCCGAAGCTGCGCCTGGGCGATCGTGAGCCGCCATTCGGTGAGGTAGTCGGCCGGGGTGCGCCCGACGACCTCCTTGAACCTCGCCGCGAACGCACTGCGCGACAGGTTCGCCTCCCGCGCCATCGTGTCTAGCCGCCACGGCCGCCCAGGCTCGTGGTGCAGCGCGACGAGTGCCGGCGCCAGACGCTCGTCGGCGAGCGCCGGCAACAGACCAGGCGGCAGAGCCAGCTCGGCGGAGTGGTCGATCATCCACCGGAGCATCTGGATCAGCACCACCTCGAAGACGCGGTCCACCACGATCGGATGCCCACAGCGGTCGCTGTCGACCTCGGCGAACAGCAACTCCAACGCCACCTCCAGGGTCGGCACGTCGGCCAGCGCGATCACTACGACAGGTGGCAAGGTGCGGACGATCGGGTGGGTCGCGCCGCCCTCGAAGTCGAGCGTTGCGCAGGCGAAGTCGGAGTGGTCGGCAGGCGGGTTGAAGAAGGTGTGCCGGATCGGGCGCGGGAAGAAGAGCAAGGAGGGCCGGGTGACCTCGATCCGCTCGGCTGCGCCGACGTCGTGGATGACGGTCATCTCCAGCTCTCCCCGTCGCAGCACGTGCAGGAACCCGCGCCCGATCTCGGCCGGGAACTCGGTGACGCCACATAGCGGCCCGCTATGGAAAAGCCGGGTACGCACCCGGAACCTTTCCAGCAGAGGTGTCAGGCGATCAACCACTGCGCGCACCGTGCTTTCTGGATGAATTGGCATGAAATCCGGATCATACGAGATGCATCGTCCCCTCGGCGTCACAAGACTGAGAGCCAGAGCCACTCGGGCTCACGACGACCCACTGAAGGAGTCCCCCGATGCCGAACGTTCCCCTCGTCGCCCCCGAAACAGCCGATGACGACGCCGCCGTGCACCTCAAGCAGATCGACGCCGCTTTCGGAACCGTGCCTGCGATGTTCCGAGCCGTCGCCAACTCGCCCGCCGCGCTCGCCAGCATGTGGGCGGCCTTCGGCGCCTTCGCCGAGGGCACGCTCGGACCGGCGCTCGGCGAGCAGATCGCGGTCGCCGTCGCCAACCAGAACTCCTGTGACTATTGCCTGGCTGCGCACACCGCCCTCGGCCAGAAGGCGGGGCTCTCGCGCGAGGAGCTCGCCGACGCCCAGGATGGACGCTCCGCGGACCCGGGCACCCAAGCCCTGCTCACCTTCGCAGTGAAGCTGGTCCGGGATCGCGGCCAGGTCTCAACCGCCGACATCGACGCGCTACGGCAGCACGGCTGGAGCGATGGACAGATCGTCGAGACCATCGGACAGGTCGCCCTGAACCTCTTCACCAACTACGTCAACATCGCGCTCGACGTACCGGTCGACTTCCCCCGGGTGCCCCTGCGCCCCGCCGATTGATCCAGCCTTGCCGATTCAGCCAGTTCATTTGACATAGGTCTATGCTAGATTTGACCTATGCCAATTGAACTGGCTGTCTAGTGCCCCCGCCCACTGAGCAGAGAGCGATCCCCATGCCCCTGATCAACACCACGATCCCGAGCTTCCGCGCCCATGCCTACCGGCAGGGCGCCTTCTTCGAGGTCACCGACGCCGACCTGCGCGGCCAGTGGAGCGTCCTGGTCTTCTATCCGGGCGACTTCACCTTCGTCTGCCCGACCGAGCTCGAGGACCTCGCCGAGCGCTATGACGAGTTCCGCGAACTCGGCGTCGAGCTGTACGGCGTCTCCACCGACAGTCACTTCGCCCACAAGGCCTGGCACGAGACCTCCGACGCCGTCCGCAAGGTGCAGTACCCCCTGCTCGCCGACCCGACCCTCCGCCTATCAATGGCCTTCGACGTGCTGGTCGAGGAAGAGGGTCAGGCTCTGCGAGGCACCTTCGTGATCGATCCCCAGGGCGTGATCCGCACGATCGAAGTGAACGACAGCGGCATCGGCCGCGACGCCGGCGAACTGCTCCGCAAGGTCAAGGCAGCTCAGTACATCGCCGCGCACCCGGGCGAGGTCTGCCCGGCGAAGTGGGACACCGGCGCCGAGACGTTGACGCCGTCACTCGAGCTGGTCGGGAAGATCTGATGCTGCCCCCCGCACTGAGGCAGCAGCTGACCAGCCACCTGACCCACCTGCGTACCCCGGTGGACCTGGTCGCCACCCTGGACGACAGCCCGACCTCACGTCAGATGCAGGGCCTGCTCGCAGAGCTCGCATCGGCCAGCACCCAGATCGCCGTCAGCACCACACCGCCGACTGCGGGCCAGCGAGTGCCGTCATTCCGGATCTCCCGGTCAGGCGAGCAGAGCGGTCCGCGCTTCGCCGGAGTTCCGATGGGCCATGAGTTCACGTCGCTCGTCCTGGCCCTGCTCCACGTCAGCGGCCACCCGCCCAAGTTCGACGACGACCTGCTCGACCAGATCCAGCAACTTTCCGGTCCCCTGCACTTCGAGACGTATTTCTCGCTGACCTGTCAGAACTGTCCAGACGTCGTCCAGGCGCTCAACACCATGGCAGCCCTCAATCCCTCGATCACGCACACCGCGATCGAGGGCGGGGCGTTCGCTACCGAAGTCGCCGACCGCGGCATCCTCAGCGTGCCGGCGGTCTTCCTCAACGGGGAACTCTTCGCTCAGGGACGGATGGGACTGACCGAGATCGTGGAACGTCTCGGCAGCACCACAGACACCGCCGCCCACCTCGATGCGAAGCCGACCTACGACATGCTCGTGGTCGGCGGCGGGCCGGCCGGCGTGACGGCGGCTCTCTACGCCGCGCGCAAGGGTCTTCGCACGGCCCTGGTAGCCGAGCGGCTGGGTGGCCAGGTCCTCGACACCGCAGGCATCGAGAACTTCCCCTCGGTCGCCCGTACCGAGGGACCCCGCCTCGGCTCCGATCTGGAGAGTCAGGTCCGGGCGCACGAGGTCGACGTCATAGAACGTCAGCTGGCCGCGGGTCTCCACTCCCACGACGATCCGGACGCTCCATTGAGCGTGGAACTGGCCAGTGGCGCCGAGCTCTTCTCCCGCACGATCGTGATCGCCACCGGCGCCCAGTGGCGGCTACTCGACGTTCCCGGCGAAGCCGAGTACCGCAATCGTGGGGTGACCTTCTGCCCCCACTGCGACGGCCCGCTCTTCAAGGACAAGGCGGTCGCCGTGGTCGGCGGCGGCAACTCGGGCGTCGAGGCGGCCATCGATCTGGCCGGGCTAGCCAGTCAGGTGACCTTGTTGGAGTTCGGCGCGGCGCTCCGCGCCGACAGCGTGCTGCAGCAGGCGCTGGCCCGTCAGCACAACGTCCGTGTGATCACTTCGGCCCAGACGCAGGCGATCGTCGGCGACGGCCAGAAGGTCACCGGCATGCGCTACCAGTCGCGCACCGACGAAAGCCTCCACGACCTCGACCTGTCCGGAGTCTTCGTGCAGATCGGCCTACACCCGGCGACCGACTGGCTCGACGGGTCGCTTACCCGCAACCGGGCCGGCGAGATCGTCGTGGACCACCACGGAAGGACCGACCTGCCGGGCGTCTTCGCGGCTGGCGACTGTACGACGGCGCCGTACAAGCAGATCGTGACCTCGGCCGGCGACGGCGCGAAAGCAGCACTCGCCGCCTTCGACCACCTGATCCGGACCGCGCTCCCCCGTCAAGCAACGGCGTAGCGACCAGGACTGGGGATCTGAGGATCGGCTGCTCAGCCGGGTTCCGGCCCGGAGTCCACGTAGCCCGCCCAGGTGACGGCGAGCCGGCTCAGCCCCTCGTGCAGCGCCTTGGTGGGCTGCACGAAGCCGATCCTCAGGTGGTCCCGATGCGAGTTGTTGCTGGTGAAGGTCTCTCCGGTCGCCACCGCCACTCCGTTGCCGACGGCCTGCGCGGCGAACCGGGAGGCGTCGCTGCCCGGCGGCAGCTCCACCCAGAGCGAACGGCCGCCGGCAGGCCGGTACCAACCCCACTCGGGCATCCGCTCGGTCAGCAGATCGGTAGTCACGGCGAGCTTGCGACGTGCCTCGTCGACGCGCCGTACCGCGATCCCTTCCGACCGCTTGAGCAGCTCCAGGGCCACCAACTGGGAGATCACCGAGGTGCCCAGGTCATAGGCACTCTTCATCCTGACCAGGTTGCGCGTCAACGATTTCGGGGTCCGCAGCCATCCCACCCGGAGTCCGTCCCACAACAGCTTGCTGGTCCCACCGACCGTGATCACCTGGCGCTCATCGACATAGGCCGCCAAGGGCGGCGTCGTCTCGGGTTCGAAGAGCTGGTCGGCCAGGATGTCGTCGTCGATCACGAAACCGCCGCTGTCGTGGACCAGGTCGGCGAACAGCTCCCGGTCCGTACCCGGCATCGAATGGCCGGTCACCGTATGGCAGGTGGCCATCGCGTAGAACAACGGCAGTGGTTGGTCCGCCACGATCTCGGCAGCGGCGGCGATCCGATCGGCGTCGGTCAACGCGGGAACACTGATCAGTCGGCTTCGTCGCATCCGGGCGAGGTCGAGCAGGCCCAGATAGGTGGGCGCTTCGACGACGAGCGGAGAGGCGCGGCGCCGCAGCAGTTGCGTGCTCATCGCCAACGCCTGCTGGGCACCCGCGGTGATCAGGATCTGCGCCGGGTCGGTCGGCAACCCTCGCCGCGAGTACCAGGCGGCAACCCACTCACGCAGTTCCGGCTCACCTTCGGTGTGCTGGGTGGAGAGCATCGCCCGCGAGATGACCTCCTCCACGATCCCGTGGATCGCATCGGGCATCTCGCCCAGCACCGCCGGGGTGCTGAGCGAGAGATTGATCAGCCCCTGACCGTGGGTCGGCTCGCGGTCGCTGGGCCCGTCCATCAGATCGACCATCCGGGGCAGCGACGTCGCGGCCGGCGCGGTCACGTAGCTACCGCTGCCTACTCGGCGATCCAGCGCCGACATCGCCTCCAGGTTGGAGTACGCGCGTACCACCGTGGTCCGCGAGATCTTCAACTCGGCAGCCAGCTGTCGCTCTGCGGGCAGGCGCTGCCCGACGCCGATCCGACCATCGCGGATCAGCCCGAGGATCGTCTCGGTCACGATCCGATGCCGCTCGCCGTCACCCTGCAACTTGGTTCGTAGCTCAGCGGTCAGTACTGCGCTCATATCCATCTGGCGGTATCCATTGCCTCACATTGGCCTCTTGCGTGACCCCCGTCACGTGACAACGATACCCCTATCTCGGGGCCAATTGTGAAGAGATGGAGGATCCAAATTGGACTTCTCGAAACCAGTGGTGGTGCTTCACCACGACCCTGCGGTCTCGCCCGGCAGCTACGGCGCCGCGCTTGCCGACAGCGGCTTGGACGTCGCCCAGATCGACGTCTGGGCCGGCGGGTCGCTGCCCGCACCAGACGAGTGCCGAGCCGTAGTCACCCTCGGCGGCCGGATGGGCGCCTATGAGGACGACCGACTGCCCTGGCTCGCCGCCGAGCGACACCTGCTCGCCCGAGCGACCGAACAGGGCGTCCCGGTCTGGGGTGTCTGCCTCGGCGCGCAACTACTGGCGACCGCACTCGGCGGCTCCGCCTACCGAGGCGACCACCCCGAGTTGGGCACGCACCTGGTGACCCGAGCACCGGACGCCGCCCTCGACCCGGTCGGGGCGCAGCTCCCGGAGAGCTCCTGGCTCTTCCAGTGGCACCGGGACACCTTCGACCTGCCCGAAGGCGCACGCCGACTGGCCGGATCTGCCCGGTTCGAGAACCAAGCGTTTGCGTACGGCGCCTCCTACGGCGTCCAGTTCCACGCCGAGGTCGGCGCGGAGACGATCCGCGCCTGGTCCGAGCATCCCTCGTTCTCGAGCGAGCTCGAGCGGGAGTTCGGCCCCGGGTACGCCGACCGCGTCGTCGAGCTCGCCGCTCCGCACATCGCGCAGGGCAACGCCTTGGCACAGCGCCTCTTCACCACCTGGCTCAACAACTACGTCCACCCTCAACACACCCATCAAGGAGTCTCCGTATGAGCAGCCTCGCGCTCTTCTTCGTCGGGTCCGTTCTTCTCTGCAACGGACTGGCACTACTCGGCCTGATCGGGCCCAAGGACACGGCCCCGATCAACCTCTTCATCGGTCTGACCCTCGTCGCCACGGTGGCGGTGACCGCGCTGCCGGTCGCCGGGTCGAGCGAGGCGGAGCTCTCCGTCGTCCTAGGCAGCTCCGGGTTCCTCCTCTTCGGATTCACCTACCTCGGTGTCGCCTTCAACAACTTCAAGGATCTTCCCGGCCAAGGGTTGGGCTGGTATTGCGGATGGGCGGCGATCGTTGCGCTCTTCCTCGCCTGGGTGAACTTCGACCGCTTCGACGATGCCAAGTTCGGGGTCATCTGGCTGGCCTGGGTCGTCCTCTTCGCCGCGTTCTTCCTCGTCCTCGCACTCGGCAAGGAGTCGCTCACTGTCGCGACCGGTTGGCTCACTGTCCTGGAAGCCTTCACCACAACCACGATCCCCGGCGCGCTGATGCTCACCGGACGGTGGGACGACGTCCCCACCTCCGCGGTCGTGCTCACCCATCTCGCGGTGCTGGCCGTCTTCATCGGCGTCGCGGTGGCCCGCCGCCCGGCTCAGGTCCTGGAGACGGCGCCCGCATGAACGAGGTGATCCATGCCGAGCCACAGCTGGGGACGGAGCTCGCCTTCCGCTCGGTGGAGTCGTTGCTGGCCGGCTTCCGTGCCAAAGAGTTCTCCCCGTCCGAGGTGCTCGCCGAGGTGCTCGAGCGGGCTGAACGGTTCGCCTCTCTCAACCCGTTCATCACGCTCGACGCAACGGGCGCGCGGCGGGCGGCTCAGGCCGCCGACGACCTCTATGCCAAGGACCGATACGAGCGCCGACCGTCCCTGCTGGGGGTGCCGGTGACGGTGAAGGACCTGCTCTGGACACAGGGCCTACGGACCACCCGTGGCTCCCTATTGACCGCCGACTTCGTGCCCGATCAGGACACGCCGTCCGTGGCCCGGATCCGCCAGGCCGGGGCCGTGATCGTCGGCAAGACCAACACCAGCGAAGGAGGTTGGAAGGGCGACGCCGGGAATCGATTGATCGGTCCCAGCGCCAACCCCTGGGACACCCGTCGCACCTCCGGTGGGTCGAGTGGTGGCGCGGGAGTCACCACTGCGTTGGGGATGGGCGCCATCGCGCTCGGCACCGACGGCGGCGGCAGCGTGCGGATCCCCGCCGCCTTCTGCGGGGTGGTCGGCTACAAGCCGAGCCTGGGGCTGATCCCCTACTACCCGCCCTCCCCGGAGGGGTTGTCGCACATCGGCCCGTTGACCCGCTCGGTCGCGGACGCCGTTGCCGCCGTCCGCCACCTTGCCGGTTACCACCCACAGGACTCGACCAGCGTTCTCGGCACCGGCATCGCCCGACCACCGGCGGTGCGGCGTCCGTTGCGGATCCGGGTGGCCACCTCGCTCGGCTTCGCCACCGCGAGCGCGGAGGCTGTCGCGGCGACACAGGAGGCAGCCGAGGTGCTGAGCTCACTCGGTCATCACGTGACCGAGTCCGACCTGGATCTCCCCGACCAGCTCGACACGATGATGACGTTGTGGGCCGGACACGAGTCGGTCTCCCATGGCGAGCGTTTCGACGAGGTCGCCGATAGCCTCGACCCCGGGCTGGCCGCGCTGATCCGCTACGGACGCACCCTGTCGGCCCGGCAGTTGGCGATGGCGCACGAAGCGCGGGCCCTGCTCCGGCAACGGATGCAGGCCGAACTGGAGCAGGTCGACCTGCTCCTCACCCCGACCATGCTGGACACGGCCTTCGATCTGGGCCGCGACGCCCCGCCGTCCGAGGACGGGGCAGCAGTGATCGGGCTCGGGTGGACCCCGTTCACCTACCTGTTCAACCTGACGGGCCAACCCGCCATCTCGGTGCCCGCGAAACTCAGCCGGGCCGGGCTCCCGCTCGGTATCCAGCTCGTCGGACGCCTCTACCGCGACGGCGACGTCCTCGCCGCCGCGAGCGACTACGAAGCGAACCGTCGTTGGCAACCGGACTACCACCGGCTCGAGCCACAGACCGATCAACCAACCCAAGGAGATGAAGGCTGATGAAGGAAACAACCGCTCCCAACCTCGAAGATCTGGCCACCGGCCGAGTGGGGTTCATCGCGGACCACGGACTCTGGACCGAGGCGCAGCAGCGCAAGGCGGACCAGGTGCTGGCCGCGATCGACGAGCACGACCTTGAGATGGTGCGCGTGGTCTATGTGGACCCACACGGTCTGACCCGGAGTAAGTCCCTGACCCCCTCGGCTTTCCGCGCCACCATGCGTAACGGCATCGACACCAGCCCTGGCGGCGTCATCTTCGATACCGGCCTGGACCTGGTGTTCAACCCCTTCGAGGAGGGCGGCGGCCTCGGCAACGAAGGCATGACCGGAGCGGCCGACTTCCTGCTGGTTCCAGACCCCGACACCTTCCAGATCCTGCCCTGGTGCGAGGCGACCGGCTGGATCCTCGCCGACGAGTACCTCAAGTCGGCGAAGCCGCTCCCCTACTCGTCGCGGCTGCTGCTCAAGCAGGCGCTTGCCAAACTGGCCGATCGGGGCCTGCAGATGGTGGTCGGGCTCGAGGTCGAGTGGTACCTGACCCACCTCGTCGACCAGAAGTACCAGGTCGATTCGATCGGCGGCTTCGGACGCCCGGGCGACCCTCCGGTGGTCACCCCGCTCAACCTCGGCTACCAGTTCATGAGCGAGAATCTGTGTGACGAGGCCGAGGAGCACATCCGCGACCTGCGCCGGGCCATCACCGGCTTCGGGATGCCGCTGCGGACCACTGAGCACGAGTCCGGGCCGGGCCAGATGGAGTTCACCTTCGCGCCGCTCGACGCTCTCGCCGCAGCGGACGCGATGGTGCTCTTCCGGACTGCCGCCAAACAGATCAGCGCCCGTCAGGGCCTGCATGCCACTTTCATGTGCGCACCCAAGTTGGACGGGTTCGACGCAAGCGGCTGGCACCTGCACCAGTCCCTCTTCGATGTGGCTACGGCGACCAACGCCTTCATGTCGACCGACGAGGAGTCCCCGCTCTCCGAGTTGGCCCGGCACTACGCAGGTGGACTGCTGGCCCACGCCCCAGCCACCACCATCTTCGGGGCGCCGACCGTCAACGGGTACAAGCGTCTGAGCGAAAGGTTCTCGCTCTCTCCCGACCGAGCCACGTGGTCGGCGGACAACCGCGGCACCTACCTGCGGGTCCTCGCTGAGGCGGGCGACCCGGCGTCGCACTACGAGAACCGGGTCGGCGAGCCGGCCGCGAACCCGTACCTCTACATCGCCTCGCAACTGGTCGCGGGTCTGAACGGGATCGACGAATCGCTCGACCCTGGTCCGATGACCGTCGACCCGCACGACGACAGCCTGCCGCGGCTGCCCGGAAGCCTGTCGGACGCTGCCGACGAACTCGACCAGAGCGCCTTGTTCCGTAAGGAGTTCGGCGACGAGTTCGTCGACTACTTCCTTCGCCTCAAGCGGAACGAATGGCGTCGTTACACCGAATCGTTGGCAGCGGACGGGATCGACGAGGACCAGGACGTCGTCACCGATTGGGAGCAGCGCGAGTACTTCCGCATGTACTGACGCTCCGGCCGGTAGAAGCGGCCGGAACGACCTCGGGTGGCTCACGAACGGTAGAAGCATTCGTGAGCCACCCGCCCGGATCCTAACAACCCATGGTCCCCGCGACCGGAGACGAGGCTCACCTGTGAACCACCCCACCCCGTACACGCCACCGGCTGCCGCCAGCCCGATACGACCACCGCTCGACTTCGCCATCGAGGCGAATCTTCAGACCGAGGAGGTACTGCGCGCGGCAGACGATCGACTCGCCTACTGGGACCAGGAGGCAAGTCGGATCAGCTGGCAGCAACCCCATACCCGAGTCCTCGACTGGAGCGATGCGCCGCACGCCCGCTGGTTCGTCGACGGCACCCTCAACGTCGCCTACAACTGTGTGGACCGACATGTCGAGGCCGGCCGAGGCGACAAGGTCGCCTTCCACTTCGTCGGCGAGCCGGGCGATACCCGCACCCTCACCTACTCCCGGTTGAAGGACGAGGTCTGCCGGGCCGCCAATGCTCTGAACGCACTCGGCGTCGAGGCTGGTGATCGGGTCGCCATCTACCTGCCGATGATCCCCGAAGCCGTGATCGCCATGCTCGCCTGTGCCCGACTCGGCGCCCCTCACACGGTCGTCTTCGGCGGCTTCAGCGCAGACGCTCTGGCCAGCAGGATCGAGGACTGCGGCGCACGGGTGGTGATCACCGCCGACGGCGGCTATCGACGGGGAGTGGCCTCCGCGCTGAAGCCCGCCGTCGACGAGGCGGCGACCAAGGTCGAGATCGACCACGTCCTGGTCGTGCGCCGCACGGGTGAGCAGGTCGACTGGGTCGACGGGCGGGACCACTGGTGGACCGAGTTGGTCGGTACCCAGTCCCCGGTACATGCACCGCAAGCGTTCGACGCCGAACATCCTCTGTTCATCATGTACACCTCAGGCACCACGGGGCGTCCCAAAGGGATCCTGCACACCTCAGGTGGCTACCTCGTCCAGACCGCTGCCACTGCTTGGGGTGTGCTCGACCTACGCGACGACGACGTGCTCTGGTGTACGGCCGACGTCGGCTGGGTGACTGGCCACTCCTACATCGTCTACGGCCCGATGGCGAACGGGGCGACGCAGGTCCTCTACGAAGGCACTCCCGATACGCCCCATCGCGGTCGATGGTGGGAGATCGTCGAACGGTACGGCGTCACCCAGCTCTACACCGCGCCCACGGCGATCCGCACCTTCATGAAGTGGGGCGAGAAGGTCCCGGAGCAGTACGACCTTTCCAGCCTCCGTCTGCTCGGGTCTGTCGGTGAGTCGATCAATCCCGAGGCCCATCGCTGGTACCGCAGGCATATCGGGGGCGACCGCACTCCGGTCATCGACACCTGGTGGCAGACCGAGACCGGCGCGCAGATGCTCACTCCGATCCCCGGCATCACCGAGGCGAAACCCGGTGCGGCGCACGGCCCAGTGCCCGGGGTGAGCGTCGACGTCGTGGACGATGCCGGCGAGTCGGTCGGTCCCGGTGAGAGCGGCTACCTGGTGATCACCGAGCCTTGGCCGGCGATGCTCCGGACTATCTGGAACGACGACGCCAGGTTCCGTGAGACCTACTGGGAACGTTTCGGCGGACGGTACTTCGCCGGTGACGGTGCCGCGCGCGACCAGGACGGCGACATCTGGGTCCTCGGTCGGGTCGATGACGTCATGAACGTTTCGGGTCATCGCCTCTCGACGACCGAGATCGAGTCCGCGCTGGTGGCTCATCCGGCGGTCGCCGAGGCCGCCGTCGTAGGCGCCGACGATGAGACCACCGGCCAGGCCGTGGTCGCCTTCGTCATCCTGCGGGAGAGCGCTGCTGCCCCCGACGTCGAGGAGCTCCGGCAGCACGTGGCCTCGGAGATCGGGCCGATTGCCAAACCTCGCCAGGTCCTTGCCGTCCCCGAGCTGCCCAAGACCCGCTCGGGCAAGATCATGCGCCGTCTACTGCGCGACATCGCCGAGCAGCGCGAGGTCGGCGACGCCACGACATTGGCCGATGCCAGCGTGATCGAACACTTGGTCCGCGAACAGCGCGGAGCCACTGCCGCGGCGACGCGATGAGCGGGCCCGGTACCGACGACCACCGCCACCATCAGCATGGAGAGAAGGAGAAGATGATTCCCACCGAGCGCAGACCGATCCTGGTGCTGCAGCACATCCGTTGTGAGCCGCCGGCCACCTACGAGGAGATCCTGACGGCCTACGGGTACCAGGTGCACCGTGTCGAACTGGACGAAGGTGAAGCGCTTCCTGACCACACCGACTTCGCGGCCGTGATCGTGATGGGCGGCCCGATGGGTGCGCTGGACGATGCGATCCACCCGTGGCTGGCAGCAGAGCGTGCCTACATCGCGCGTGCCGTCGCGGCGGGAGTTCCCTACTGGGGCGTCTGTCTGGGCGCGCAGTTGCTCGCGGCCTCCCTCGGCGCCAAGGTCTATACCGGCGCGGTGCCCGAGGTGGGGACCTACGACGTCGAACTGACCGCGGCGGCGCCGGTGGACCCCGTCTTCGGTCGACTCCCGGACCGGTTCTCGGTCTTCCAATGGCACAGCGACACGTTTGAGTTACCCCTCGGCGCCCGTCGTCTCGCCGAGTCCGCCCTCTACACCAACCAAGTCTTCGCGGTCGGCTCCGCCTACGGCGTCCAGTTCCACGTCGAGGTCGATGCTGAGCTCGCTCAGGAGTGGGCGGTCGTGGACTCCTACCGGGACGCGTTGGAGGCTCTCTACGGAGAAGGCGCCACCGAACGCGTCCTCGATGAACTCGCGGAGACAGCAGAGGCGAACCGGAAGGTGGCAACCACCATCTTCGAGGCCTGGATGGACGCCTTCGTAGTGACGCGGACGTAGCCGTACCAGCAGCCGAACGAGACCGTTCAGGCTCGGAGTCGAACGATTCCGAGCCTGAACATGTCGCGATCCGCAGCCGATCGAACGAAAACCGGTCGATTCCCTCGGCGGTCCACAGCTACCTTGATCGACATGCAGGTGAGATTCGAACGGACCGGAGAGCGTCGCTACGCGGTTGCGGTGCTCCGCAGCATGCACGGCGACCTCCGGATGGATCCGGCGCCCGGCTACTCCGAGTTGATCCCCCACGACCTGGTCCATCTCGTGGTCGAGGAGCAGGGAGGTCTGCGGGACGGGATCTTCGGGCAGCTCGCAGCCGGCGGCAACGCCGGGACCTTCGTACCGACCGACGAGTTGCGCACCAAGGTGTGGGCCCGGCAGGTGGCGCGACGCAACAACTCCACCGGCACCGAAATGGCACGCTCCGAAGACCTGGCAGCCCAGGTCTACCCACGGTGGCTCCGGCACAGCGGCCACCTGCCCGACAGCCACTACGTCCGCCAGGAACCGCCGGCGACCGACCTCTCCGCGGCCGACCTCGCGCACGCCTTCACCCGCCTGGACGAACTCTCCGCACAGTGGCGGGCCGTCGACGTCGGTGGCGCGATGACGGTGGATTGGCCGTGGCCCGAACGGGGTTGAAATGCGATCAGGCCCGGAATCCGTAGATTCCGGGCCTGTGCCTTGTAGCGGGGGCAGGATTTGAACCTGCGACCTCTGGGTTATGAGCCCAGCGAGCTACCGAGCTGCTCCACCCCGCGTCGGTGAACAGAACTTTACCTGCTGCCTGCCAGGGACCCAAATCGATATCCCGACGCCCTTCGAGGAAGACAGCAGCGGGCCGCCCGGAAACGGACGACCCGCTGCGCGAAAGAGCGCGTTTACTCGCTCTTCTCGTCCTTCGTCGTGGACTTCGACTGCTCCTGCTGGGCCAGGGTCAACGCCTGGGCGACCAGCTTCTCGGCCTCTCCGGTCGCCGTCGCGTAGGCAGCCAGGTCCGGCTTCTCCTGCTGCAGGGCCTTGTCGGCCTCCTTGAACTTGGCGTCGGCCCGCTCCAGCAGGGTGCGGATCCGGTCGGCCGTCGGGCCGGTCAGGTCCGGGCCCGAGCCGTCGCCGCCGGTGGTGGGCGGCGTGCCGTCCGGCGTCGCCGTCTCGCCCTCGTCCAGATTGAGCACCTTCGCCACCGCGTCGGCCACCGTGGTGCCGATCGCCGCCTTGTCACCGAACGCCACGGTCACGTACTGCAGGACCGGGAAGTTGGCGGTGCTGGTGCCTTGACGGATCGTGTAGATCGGCTGCACGTAGAGCAGTCCCTGGCCCACCGGCAAGGTGAGCAGGTTGCCGTTCAGCACCCGCACATTGGAGTTGCGGGTGAACCGCGCCAGTTCGTCCTGGATCACCTGGTTGGTGTTGAACTGGTTGGCCATCTGTCCCGGGCCGGGCACCGGAGTGTTCCGGGGCAGCTCCAGGATCCGCATCGTGCCGTACGAATCCTTCGAGGCGTCACCGTCGACGGAGACGAACGAGGCCAGGGTGTCCCGCTTGTTCGGTACGAAGACCGAGGTCAGCGAGAAGACCTGGTCACCGTTGTCCGGGGTGTTGATCGAGAGCCGGTACGGCGGTTGCAGGCTGCCCGTGGCCGTCGGGTCCTCCGGCACCTTCCACCGCGATTCACCGGTGTAGAAGGTGCTTGCGTCGTCCACGTGGTACGCCGCCATCTGGTAGCGCTGCACCTTGAACAGGTCCTCCGGGTAACGCATGTGCGAGAGCAGGTCGGCGGGAATGTCCGCCTTGTCCTTCACCGTGCCGGGGAAGGCGTCGCGCCAGGCCGCCAGCAGCGGGTCTGCCTCGTCCCAGGCGTAGAGGGTGACCGTGCCGTCGTAGGCGTCCACGACCGCCTTGACGGCGTTCCGCATGTAGTTGATCTCGTCGGTCGGCAAGGTACGGAACTCGTTGCCGTTGTCCAGCGAGTCCGAGGTCATCGTCTCGAAGGACTCCCGCTGAGCCTGCGGGTACTGGTCGGTGGTGGTGTAGCCGTCCAGGATCCAGACGATCTTGCCGTCCACCACGGCCGGGAACGGGTCGGCGTCGACGGTCAGCCACGGGGCCACCTTCTCCACCATCTTCCGCGGCTCGCGGTCGTAGAGGATCTTGGAGTTCCCGTTCACCCGGCTCGACAGCAGGATGTTCGGCTCGCTGAACTTCCACGCGTACATCAACTGGCGGAAGGTGCTGCCCACCTCGACGCCGGCAGCGCCGTCGTAGGTGTTGAGCTTGTTGCCGCCCTCGTCGTTGCTCGGGATGTCGAGCTCGACGTCGCGGTCATCCTTGTTCGCCTTACCGACGATCGAGTACTCCGGGCTCTTCTCGCCGAAGTAGATCTGGCCGCGGTAACCGCCCTCGGTCAGGTCGGTCAGCGCGCCCTGCGGCGGCAACGCCTCCTCGGCCCACGACGGCTCACCCTCGACGACGGTCTTGTTGTCCGCCTTGCGCTGGTTGCCGTAGGCCGCGATCACGCCGTAACCGTGGGTGTAGACGGTGTGCAGGTTGTTCCAGTTCTTGCTGTCCTCGGGCAGACCGTCCTGGTTCAGCTCGCGGACGCCGATCACGACGTCGCGCTCCTGCCCGTCGATGGTGTACCGGTCGACGTCGAGCACATCGGCGACGCCGTAGTACCCCTGGACCTGCTGCTGCTGGTCGAAGGTGGCCTTGATCCGAGCCGGGTCGACGAGCCGGATGCCCGGCACGTTGGAGAGCTCCTCACGCTGCTCGGCCGCCGTCAGCGCGGTCTGCCCGGTATAGGGCTCTACCTTCGCGTCGGCGATGTCGAACGCGTCTCTGGTCGCATCGATGTTCTTCTGGAGGTACTTCTCCTCCTTCACCGCCTGCGACGGGTTCACCTGGAACTGCTGGACCACGGCGGGCCAGATCATCCCGAGCAGCACCGACGAGAGCACCAGCAGGCTCAGCCCGACGCTGGGCAGCAGCCATGTCCGCCGGACCACGTTGGCGAAGAAGAGCACCGCGCAGATGATCGCGATGAACATCAGGATGTTCTTCGCCGGCAGCACCGCGTGGTCGTCGGTGTAGCCCATACCGGTGTGCAGGTTGCCCGACTCGGTGAGCAGGTCGAACCGGTCCAGCCAGTAGTCGGCCGCCTTGGCCAACACGAAGAAGCCGAGCAGGACCGAGAGTTGGACGGCAGCAGCACCGGAGAACCGGTCCTGCTTGGACTGCAACCGGATGCCACCGAAGACGTAGTGGACCAGCGCCGCGGCGATCAACGAGATGATCAGCACCGCCATCGCGAAGTTCACCAGGAAGTGCAGCCACGGCAGGTCGAAGACGTAGAACCCGATGTCGCGGTCGAAGTACGGGTCCTTCTTGTCGAACGAAGCGCCGTTGCGCCACAGCAGATACTCGCGCCAGCGGCCCGACGCCGTGGTGCCGGCGAACGCGCCGAAGACGGCGGCGATGCCGATCAACAGCCACATCCGGACCGGGGTGATCGCCTGCCGGTAACGGTCCAGGCTGATCTGCTCCGGCGAAGCGGGGCGGAAGATCGGCCGGAAGCGGTAGGCCAGCGCCAGGTTGAGGCCGACGACCAGCGCCATCACCAGACCGAAGATCAGGAAGAGGCCGATCTTGGTGCGCAGCAGCGTCGAGAAGACCGCCTCGTAACCGACCGAGCCGAACCACAACCGCTCGGTCCACAGCGAGGCGAAACCGGTGAAGGCGATGAAGAGCACCACCACGATCGCCAGAGTGATCCACAACGCCCGCGACCGCGGGGGTGACGGCGTCGCCGCACCTCCCGAGCGCCTCGGCTCATCGTCGCCGAACAGGTCACTCATGAACCAGACTCCTCATCGTCGAACTCCAACGTGGCTTGCAACATCTCCAGCAGTTCCGGCACCAGGTCGACGCCGCCGACCACCGACTGCTCATCGTCGTGGGAGCGCAGCCGCAGCGCGCAGTAGGTGGCGCCGGCCCGGGTCACGCCGGCCACCATCCGGACCTCTTGACGCTCCGGGTGCGCGGCGGCATACGCCTGCGCTGCCTCGGGGTCGTCCGGCATCTCCGCGTCGGCACTGGTCGGCAGCACGAACCGCTCGACGATCGCCGCACACCCGGCGACGCTTGCGGGCCACATCAAGGTGCCGAGCGCCTCCTCGACCAACTGGCCGGGCGGGATCTCCTGCTCGACCGGGGTGAACGATCCCTCGGCGCTGGCTTCGTCGAGCCCCATGGCACGGGCCAGTTCCGGCTCCGCGGCGACCAACACCGCCGTCGAGACCAGGGCGAAAAGACGCCCCTGCTGGTCCCAGCCGGACTGCGCTGCGTGGGTCTCGATCTCCAACACCGCCGAAGCGAGCGCCGGGTCGAGCAGCTCCCCCGGCTCCAGGTCGTCGAGGTTGGGTTCGTCGGTCACTTGTTCGCTCCTGAACAGCTGGGCAGCTTCGCGTCACGGTTCGCGGCGAATGCCTCGATCGCGTTGTACGCATCTCGCCAGGTCGCCACCTTGGCCAGACGCATGTCTCCGTTGTCGGCGCCGATCGCCTCGTCGCAGTTGTCCGCCGGCACCAGGAAGAGCTCTGAGCCGGAGTCACGGGCGCCGGCGATCTTCTGCTGGATGCCGCCGATCGGCTCGACCGTGCCGTCGACGTCGAGGGCCCCGGTCCCGGCGATGTTCCGGCCGCCGGTCATCGAGCCTTCGGTCAACGTGTCGTAGATGGCGAGGGAGAAGATCAGCCCCGCGCTCGGCCCGCCGATCGCCGGGTTGATGTTCACCTGTACGTCGAAGGGGAAGACGAAGCCGGTACCGATGCTGATCCCCAGCACCACCCGCTCGCCGTCGCTGTCGGTGATCTTCTTCGGCGTCACCTCGACCTCGACCCGCTTGCCGTCCCGTTTGACGACGACGGGCAGCGGCTTGCCCGCGGTCGCCTTCTTCACTGCGGCCAGCAGGACGTCGGGGTCGGTCACCTTGGTCTCGCCGACCTGGATGAGTTCGTCGCCGACCTGAAGCTTCCCCTCGGACGGCGAGTCCTCGCTGAGCCCACTGACCTTCACCCCGATCGGGACCTTGTACCCGAGCTCCTTGAGCGCGACCGCGACAGCCACGTCCTGCGAGGTCACCATGTCCTGGTGCGCCTGCTCGCGGTTCTGCTTGTTCGTCTCGCCCCGCTGGTAGACCGAGTCGAACGGCTGGACCGCCTCGTCGTCGGAGAGCCAGGCCCGGATCGCCGAGAAGAGGCTGACGTTGTCCTCGGCCCCGTCTGAGGCGACGGTGGTCATCCGCAGCTCGCCGCCGTCGTAGTAGGTCCGGTGCCCCTCGACCTCGATGATCTCGCGGCCCTGGGCCTCGGCCAGCACGTCGACGGTCAGCCCCGGACGCGAGGTCACATAGGGGACCGGGATCAGGGCAGCGGCCAGCCACAGCCCCACCATCAGGGGGACCGCGATCACGGTCGCAAGGGAACGCCGACTCATGGGCGAAAGCCTCTCATTGTGAGGCAAGTCCCGAGTAGCGGGCTACCAGCCCATTCTCAGCCTACGCGCTGCGCCGCGGCTGCTCGTTCGGGCGCGAACGGGAGGGGCGCACCGCTACACCGGTGCTCCGTTCCGGGGGCCGGGTCCCCGCCGGGGTCGGCCGGGAGAGGCCCTGGTGCGGTGCCCGCAGCCCCTTGCCGAGCCGCTGGACCGCGATGTCGCGGTCGACCTGGCCGCGGTTGGCCCGGCCGAGCCAACCCACCCAGAGCATGGTCAGCACGGTCACCACGACCGCCGGCGCCAACCACCACAAGATCTCCACCTCTCCACTCTGCCATCCGCGGTGGAGGAACCGATGGCGGACACGCACGCCTAGGGCGTGCCGACCCACTCGCTCTCACCGTCGGCGAAGAGTTGGTGCTTCCAGATCGGGACCCGCTGTTTGAGCCGGTCGATCAGGGCCCGGGAGGCCACGAACGACTCGTCCCGGTGCGCGGAGCAGGTCGCCACCACGACGGCGACATCCCCGATCTCCAACCGCCCGACCCGATGGACCGCCGCCAACGCGGTGACCGAGAACTCCGCGGCGACCTCCGCGCAGACCTCCTCCAGTTGGGCCAGCGCGCTGGGGTGCGCGGAGTACTCCAGCGCCTCGACGCCGCGCGCCGAGTCGTGGTTGCGGACTCGTCCCACGAAGAGCACCAACCCACCCGAGCTCGGGTCGTCGAGCGAGTCGAGCACCTCGACGACGTCGAGCGGCTCCTCGCGCAACCCGACCAGGCGCACCACGGAGTGGGAATTCATGGTGCGAACCTATCCGTTTCTCTAGGGCGAGTAACTTGGTGCCATGGTTGATGAGTCAGGCAACGAACCGGAGAACCCTTTCAAGGGCACCCCCTTCGAGCAGTTCTTCAGCGGCGCGAACATGCCTGACATGTCCATGATCATGAGCCAGATGCAGGCGATGATGACGCCGCAGGACGGCCCGGTCAACTGGAAGATGGCCCAGGACATCGCGCGGCGTTCCGTCGCCGAGAACCCGGACCCGACGCCGTCCGGGACGGACGAGGCCGCCGTCGCCTCCGCGATGCGCCTTGCCGATCTCTGGCTCGACGACGCGACCGAGTTCCCCTCCGGAGTGACCACCGCTGCTGCCTGGAGCCGTGCCGCCTGGATCGAGGAGACGCTCCCGGTCTGGACCGAGCTCGTCAACCCGGTCGCCGGACAGGTGACCGGAGCGTTGACCCGCACCCTGCCCGACGAGATGCGCGCGATGGCCGGGCCGTTGGGCTCGATGGTCAACCAGATCGGCGGCGCTCTCTTCGGCAGCCAGGTGGGCCAGGCGATCGGCGCGTTGGCGAGCGGTGTGCTCTCCAGCACCGAGATCGGCCTTCCGCTGGCCCCGAAGGGCCGGGCCGCGCTGATCCCGACCAACATCCGCGCCTTCGCCGAGGGTCTCCAGGTCTCCTACGACGACCTGCTGCTCTACCTGGCACTCCGTGAGGCGGCGCACCTGCGCCTCTTCGCCCACGTGCCGTGGCTGCGCGACTACCTCTGGTCTGCGGTGATCGACTACGCGAGCGGCATGGAGTTCGACCTCGGCGGGCTGGAGGAACAGTTCGGCTCGATCAACCCGGCCGACCCCGCCGCGATGGAGCAGCTGATGGACGGCGGCCTCTTCGAGCTCAAGCGCTCCCCCGCCCAGGACGCCGCCCTGAAGCGTCTCGAGACCGTGCTCGCTCTGGTCGAGGGTTGGGTCGACGAGGTGGTCAGTCAGGCCGTCAGCGAACGGATGCCCAGCTCCGGCGCACTGCAGGAGACGATGCGCCGCCGCCGGGCCGCCGGCGGCCCGGCCGAGGAGACCTTCTCCGCGCTGGTCAACCTGGAGCTCCGCCCGCGTCGTCTGCGAGACGCGGCAACGCTCTGGGGCTCGCTGCGCTCGCGTCAGGGCATGGAGGCCCGCGACAGCGTCTGGCTGCACCCCGACCTGCTGCCGTCAGCGGCAGATCTCGACGACCCACTCGGTTTCCGGGAGGACGGCGTCTCTCCCGTCGAGCTCTCCGAGGACGACTTCGACGCCGCCCTGCGCGACCTGCTCGACGGCGGCGGCGAGGGCGGCTCCACCGACGGCGACAGCAAGTGAGCCTGCGCGCCGACGCGATCAGCACCCTCGACGGCTGGCAGAGCGAGGACCCGCGTCAGATCGCCCTGCGCGACGAGTTGTTGACCCATCTCGCCGAGCACGAGGACGGGACGTGGCGCTCCTGCTTCCCCGACCACATCACTGCCGGCACCCTCGTCCTCTCCGAGGACGCCCAGCACGTGCTGCTCAATCTGCACGGTAAGGCCCAGCTCTGGTTCGCCTTCGGCGGCCACTGCGAGGAGGGCGACACGACGTTGGCGGGCGTCGCGGCACGTGAGGCCCGTGAGGAGTCAGGGTTGGCGTCATTCGGCTTCGACCCGGTACCGGTCCACCTCGACGTCCACGAGGTGGACTTCTGTGACCCGCGCGGCGCCGTCCGCCACCTCGACGTCCGGTTCGTCGCAACCGTGCCGCGGTCAACCGCTCACGCCGCCAGCGAGGAGTCGCTCGACGTCCGGTGGTGGCCGATCGACGCCCTTCCGGAGACGCTCGGCGAGGAGATGCACGAACTGATCGGGGTCGCCCGCGCCCGGGTCATCGGTGCCGACCCGGCACTCTCCGCGCAGGGCTAGTCGACGTGGTCGTCGGCCGGCTCCTGGTCGGCCGCCACGGACCACCCCTGCAGGAAGCCCTTGGCCCGCTCTGCCTTGGGGTAGAGGTTGACCCACGCCCAGAAGTTGTCGTCGTGGTTGGGCTCCAGGAGATGAGTCATCTCGTGCAGGAGCACATAGTCGAGCACCCAGAGCGGCATGCCCTTGAGTCGCGACGAGATCCGGATCGACCGGTCGGCCGGGGTGCAGGATCCCCAGCGTGCGTTCTGGTTGTCGACCCACCGCACGCTGGAAGCCTCGGCGAGCCCGCCCAGGTACCGGTCGGAGAGCTCGGCGGCGCGGACCTCGAGTTCGTCGTCACCGGGTCGCTGACGTGCCTCTTGGCGGAGCACCCGGGCCAGCATCGTCTCGACCCATTCGGACTCGGCCTTCTTCGACATCGTGGCAGGGATCAGCACCACGACCTTGTCGCCGTCGCGATAGGCCGACACAGTTCGACGTCGCCGCGGTGAACGGCGCACCTCAATGTCGGGACGATCCACAGTTGAACGCTATCGGTTCGCCCACGCCAGCAGGCGGTCAATCGGCCAGGTGTTGACGATCCGTTCCGGTTCGATCCCTGCTTCTTCGGCTCGCGCACACCCATGATCGAGGAAATCCAACTGTCCGGGAGCGTGCGCGTCACTGTCGATCGAGAAGAGACAGCCGAGGTCGCGAGCCAGCGCCAACAGTGCCGTCGGCGGGTCGCGGCGCTCCGGGCGGGAGTTGATCTCGACCGCCACGCCCTCCTCGCGACACGCCGTGAAGACCGCCTCGGCGTCGAAACTTGACTGCGCCCTGGTCCCCCGGCTGCCGGTGACCAGCCGTCCGGTGCAGTGTCCGAGAACGTTGCTTCGAGGGTCCCGCACCGCGGCGACCATCCGGCGCGTCATCGCCTCGCGGTCCATCGCCAGTTTGGAGTGCACACTGGCGACCCGTAGTTCGAGGCGGCTCAGCATCTCGTCGCTCTGGTCCAGGGCACCGTCGTCGAGGATGTCGACCTCGATCCCCTTGAGCAGCCGGAAGCTGCCGTCGAAATGCTCGTTGACGGCATCGATCACGCCGAGCTGGCGGGCCAGGCGTTCAGCCGAGAGGCCCCGGGCCACCTTGAGCCGCGGCGAGTGGTCGGTCAGCACCAGGTACTCGTGGCCGAGTTCGAGTGCGGTGAACGCCATCTCTTCGATCGGCGATCCCCCGTCCGACCAGTCGGAGTGCGAATGCAGGTCGCCACGGAGTGCTGCGCGGAGCGCTCGTCCCCCAGGAACGAGCGGCCCTTCGTGCTGTTTCTCCAACGTGGCAAGGCGATCAGGGACCACACCGGCGACTGCCTGTTCGATCACCCGGGCCGAGGAGGCACCGACCCCGGTCAGCTCGCTCAGGGTTCCGGCGGTGGCGCGCTGGCGGATCTCCTCGTCACCGAGCGGCAGGATCGCGGCGGCGGCTGCGCGGAAGGCCTTCACCTTGTAGGTGTCCTCGCGTCCTCGTTCCAGGAGGAAGGCGATCCGCCGCAGAGCGGCCACCGGATGCCACGTGACAGGTCGCTGGTCCGCAGACTTCTCAGCCACGCCGCTCCTCTCACTCCTCCACAAAAACGCCACCATATCCACAACGGGAGGAAAGTTCTCCACAGAGTTTTCCACAATGGGGACGCCCAGGCTGTGGACCCCCGCGTTGACCGCCGATTCGACGTGCCCTAGCGTGTGCGCCAGACGAGGCCCCGGCCGTCCCGTGTTCGCACGGCGTCACCACGCTCGCAAGGGGAAGGCAAGTGTTGGTGATGCGACCTGGGCCTCGTCTTCTCATTTCAGTGGCCCCCACGCTCAGGTCACGCTCAGGTCACGCCTGCGCCACGCCGAAAACGCCGCGCGGGGTGGTGCACACGCCTGCGCCACGCTGTGCCGTAGGGTTTCGGTGGCTGAGCGGTTGTACGCCCAGCCCCGGCGGGCTTCCCCGAATCCCCCGTCGCGACGACCGAGAACCAAAAAAGACAAGAAGGAGGCCGTCATGGCGGAGACCTGGAGCGGTGAGTTCTACTGCGTGAAGTGCAAGGCCAAGCGCGAGGCCACCGGTGAGGTCAAGGTCAACGAGAAGGGCACCCGGATGGCCAAGGCCGTCTGCCCCGAGTGTGGCACCAACCTGAACCGCATCCTCGGCAAGGCCTGAGAGCGGTTCACACCGAACGAGAACCGAGGGTGGGTCCGAAGAGGACCTACCCTCGGTCTCATTTTCCGCCGCGAACGGCGCACCACCGCCGATCACGCCTGTGGAGAACGGACGCACGCCGGCACCCGGTTGTGCCAAGGTGCCAGGCATGGCCGCTCCTGTCCCTCTCCCCCGCCACCTGATCCTGGTCCCCGGCTGTCAGGTCCTGCGCCGCGACCATGACACCCTCCAGGTCGGCGTCGGAGACCGTCAGTTGCCGGCCCCGGACCTCCCCGCGGTACGCGCCCTCCTGGCCCGCCTCCGCGACGGCGCCGCGAACGGCCCGCTGAACGAGCTACCGCACGTGGCCGCCAGCCTGCTCTGCGCACTGCTCGACCGAGGCCTCGTCGTGGACTCTGAGCCGGTGTTGCGGCAGTTGGGCGCCACCGAGACGCCCTGGCAGCGTGAACAGCTCGCAGCAGCCCTCCTGGAGCACCCTGACGCCGTCACGCGGGCGGCGCACCGGGCCACTCTGCGGGTCCGGCTGGTCGCGCCCGGCCTGCCCACCTGGGCTCGGCATACGCGGACACTGCTGGCCGCCTCCGGACTGGCTGTCGCCGACGACGGATCGTCCGCAGCCGACGTCGCCCTGCTGATCAGTGCCGGGCCGGTGCCTAGGCCCCAGCTCGATGCATGGATGCAGGAGGACCTGCCCCACCTGCTCGTCGGAGCAGACGGTGCCCGGGTCCGGCTCGGCCCCTTCGTGGTCCCCGGCGCAAGCACCTGCCTGCGCTGCATCGACGCCCACCGGGCCGACGTGGACCCCGCGTTCCCCCTGCTCATCGAGCAGCGGAGCACGGCAGCCACCCCGACTGCCCTTCCGGCACCGATCGCACACGACCTGGTCGGGATCGGCGTGGCGATGGCGGTACGTGAGCTGACCACCTGGTCAGCCGACGAGGTACCGATCACCCTGGACCACACCGTCGAGGTGGATCCGGGGCTCACCTTCCCGACGACGCCCTGGCAGCGCCACCCCGGCTGTGGTTGCGGCTGGCACCAAGCCGTCGGCACCGGCTAGCTGCTACCACCAGGCGGAGTCGAGCTTTCCCTCCATCGCCCGCAGGTTCTTGCGGGTGCAGTCCGCACAGAAGTAGCGGACGACGCCGCCCTCCACCCCGCTCGACCAGGTGAGCGGCAGCGTGGACTCCGCGCCCGCGTCAGTGCCGGCACCAGCGGGATCACTACTGGTGCCACAGAAACTGCAGGTCAGGGCCATCTTCTTCACTGTACGGGCTCGGGGGCCGCCGGACCATCCGGACGACCCCCGAGCGTGGTGCTGCAATCTCGGCGAGGCTTACAGCCGGGCCAGGGCAAGACGCGCTTGCTGCGCGGCCTGCTCGGCACGCTTACTCATTCGACGGGCCAGGGTGGCCTCGCGAACAGTGCGCCTCTGCTGCGCCTCTCCCAGGCGCGCGGACATTTGTGCGCGCGCCAGTTCTTCATGCATTAGTTCCATTTCATTGCTCCGGTTTCGGTAGGTCTTCATGTTCGTGCTCTCTCGGGTTGATCTACTGCGCTCAAGCCGCGTGCTTGCGTGGCCGACCGCGAGGACGCTTGCGGGGAATCACAACTCCTTGCAGAAAGAGTTGCCCTCCCCAGACGCCCCACGGTTCGCGGCGCTCGAGGGCGCCGGCAAGACAGAGTGAGAGGACTGGGCACTCCTCGCACAGGGCCTTAGCGGACTCCACGTCGGTGGGCGACTCGGCGAAGAAGAGCTCAGGGTCGTTGCCCCGGCAAGGCAGCCGTTCTTCGTCGACTCGGTCAGCGGCTTGGTGGAGGTCGGCGAGTGTCGGCTCGGGACGCTCCAGGAGAACGCTGGTGGTCATGTGTGTCACCTCCTCGTGACCTGATCGGGTGTGGTGATCGCGGCGGGTGAAACAAAAAGACCGCGGATCCCGGGTTTCGGGTTCCGCGGCCTGGAGGCTGCCTCAGCGTTGATGGTCTCAACGACTCGGTGGTCTCCAGAGGTGGGTACCCGGGGTGGCGCCGAAATCGGCGCCGGCTGCTGCATGGGCTGCGGCAACGCGAACGCGTCCAGCCGGAGCCTGCGTGGTGGCGACAGCGGATGCCTGCGTGGTGCGCGCGTAGGAAGCGGCGCAAATGGGCATGACAAGACGCTCGTTCGTCCACAGGTTCTTGATGGTGCTCATGGGTGCCACCTCCTATCTCTGTTCTGGCGCAGGTCGTGCCAAGACCTGATGCGCGCGGGTTCGGGTTGAAGCAACGTATCGCGCCCGGTTGAGGGGCAGCAAATTGTTTTTCGAGTTTTTTCGAGAAATCTTTCGGCTCAGCCGATGATCGACAGAACGTCCGTCCCGTAACGCTCGATCTTCGCCGCACCGACGCCGCTGATCCGTAGCAGCGCCGCCTCCGTGGTGGGCTTCACCTCGGCGATCGCTTCCAGCGTCTTGTCGGTGAAGACCACGTAGGCAGGAACGCCGTCATCGGTGGCGCGTTCACGGCGCCATTCCTTGAGGCGGTCGAAAAGCACCTCGTCGTAGGCTGCCGGACACCCTGCGCACCGGCCGACCTTCCGTTCCGCGGCACTGGCCAGTGGCTGACCACAGGTGCGGCACATCGCGGCCTTGATCCGCTGCTTGCGCTGGGGTGCCGACGACCCGGAGTCCGGGCGCAGCCCGTCGAGGAAGCGTGACGGCTTCCGGCTCCGGCGGCCACCGGGGTTGCGGGCCAGGCTCCAGGAGACCACCAGGTTCTCCCGGGCACGGGTGATCCCGACGTAGAGCAGCCGACGCTCCTCCTCCACCTCTGCCGGGGTGGTGGCGAAGCTGATCGGCATCGAGCCCTCCTGGGCCCCGGTCACGAAGACCGCGTCCCACTCCAGTCCCTTGGCAGTGTGCAAGGTGGCCAGGGTGACCCCCTCCGCCACCGGCGCATGCTGTTCGGCCGCACGTCGGTCGAGATCGTCGACGAAACTTCCGAAATCAGCCCCCGTACCGGCCCACGCCTCGGCCTGGGAGAGCAACGCCTGCAGCGACTCCCACCGGTCCCGGGTCGCCCCACGTGAGGTCGGCGGCTCCGCGCTCCACCCCATCCCGGAGAGGGTGCCACGCACCGCCTCGACGACGTCGCTCTCCACGCCGCTCCGGGCCGCGCCACGGATCAGCGTGATCGCCTGACGCACCTCGGGACGGTCGAAGAACCTGGCCGCGCCTCGGACCACATAGGCGATCTGGCGGGCGGAGAGGGCGTCCTCGTAGGCCTCGGACTGGGCGTTGATCCGGAACAGCACGGCGATCTGGCTCAACGGAGTGCCGGAGTCGCGGAGTCGCAGGATCTCGGCCGCTGTCGCCTCGGCCTCCTCGACCTCGTCGTCATGCTCGCGCCAGGCGACCGTCGGTCCGGTCGGCCGTTGCGCGATCAGATTGACGCCGCGCGAGACGGTGCCGTCGAGCAACTGGTTGGCGGCCGAGACCACTTCCGGGGTGGAGCGGTAGTTACGGACCAGCTCGATCGACGTCGTGCCGGCGTACTTACGCGGGAACTCACGCAGGTAGTCGGCGTCGGCTCCGGCGAAGCTGTAGATGGTCTGAGCCGGGTCACCGACCACACAGATCTCGTCACGCCCGCCGAGCCAGAGGTCGAGCAGCGCCGCCTGGAGCGGCGAGACGTCCTGATACTCATCGACGGTGAAGAACCGATACTGCCGACGCACCTCGGCCGCCACCCGCTCGTCGCCGTCGAGCATCGCGGCGGTGAGCAGCAGGACGTCCTCCATGTCCATCCGGCCCTGGCCGCGCTTGACCTCCTCGTAGCCGGCCAGAACCCGGGCGGTGGTGTCCGGGTCGACGCCGTTCACCTCAC
The DNA here is from genome assembly GCF_047308515.1 of Nocardioides sp. Bht2. Taxonomy (NCBI): domain Bacteria; kingdom Bacillati; phylum Actinomycetota; class Actinomycetes; order Propionibacteriales; family Nocardioidaceae; genus Nocardioides; species Nocardioides sp. Bht2. The sequence goes on along the minus strand of NZ_JBLBWI010000005.1, from coordinate 14,183 downwards.
GACCTCGAGACGGTGCCAACTCGGCGTACTGCTCCGGGCGGATGTTGCTGACCTTCGCCCACTCGATCTCGGAGGCGAGGTCGCGCAGGATGCCCTGGTCGGCCTGAACCCGGTTACGACGGGCCGCGATCGCCACGATCGGCAGCTTGGACTCGGTCAACGTCGGGAGCTCGGCGTTGTGGATCTTGGGCCAGAACCAACGCAGCTGACGCAGCGCCGCCGAGTGGAAGGTGCGGGCCTGGACCCCAGGAGCGCCGAGCTCACGGAGCCGGGTCCGCATCTCACCAGCCGCGCGGGCGGTGAAGGTGACCGCCAGGACCTCCGTCGGGGCGTAGACCCCGGTGGCCACGCCGTGCGCGATCCGATGAGTGATCGCACGGGTCTTACCGGTGCCGGCACCAGCCAGCACCCGGACCGGACCGCGCAGCGTCTCGGCGACGGCTCGCTGCTCAGGATCCAATGCCGCGAGCAGGTCTCTCATCGGTTCTTCTTCACCTCAGGCACTAGCAACGGTTGCGGTCCCGCCAGCCTAGATCCCACCCCCGACAGCACGCACAGCCCGGCTCCCTTCCCCGCTCAGGACCGGTACTGAAGCAGCCAGAGCCGGGCCAGATCGAACCGGCTCGCCGCCTCCCAGCGGCGCAGCGCGTCCCCGACGTGCTTCTCCACCGCCTTGACGCTGATCTCAAGGGTGGCCGCGATCTCGGCGTTGTCGTGGCCCCTGGCCACCCGCTCGACCACCGCTGCCTGGCGCGGGGTGAGCGGCTGCGGCGGTGTCCAGTCCGAACCCCCGCGCGGGCCGAGCGCGGCCAGCAGCCCGATCCGGCTACTCACCCCGAAGGCACACAGCACGCGCGAGAGGTGGACCCGGACGGTGGCCGGCGACAGCACCAGCCCCCGCGCGATCGCCACATGCTCGTGGCCGGCCAGGACCAGGTCCGCGATCTCGCGTTCCCGCTCCGACAACACCGCCCACCCACCGGAGCTCATCGGCGGGAGGCGACGGCCCGCCGTCCGTAACACCTGACGCGCGGAGCGCCGCATCGCGAAGTGCCCGGTCAGGTCGGACTCCGCCACCGTCCGACGCAGCTCCCGCGAGGCCTCGGCCACCTCTTGGGCAGCGATCCTGGCACGTGCCAACACGATCGTGCCCTCGGCGACCTCGATCGCCCGGCCCTGCTCACGGGCCGCCGAGACCGCCCGCTCCGCGTGCAGGATCGCTGCCTGCGGCTCTCCCTCGGCGAGCGCCAACCGACTCCGCAACCGGTCGCAGGGCGGACCTCCGATCGGGTGGTCGTGCAACGGGATCGACGCCTCGTGCCAGGAGCGGGCGGCGTCGAGGTCACCGGCGGCGAGCGCGGCGTTGGTGAGCAACTCCAACCCGATCGCCCGGTCGATGATCGGCAACCGGTCCAGGCCGGCGGCGTCACCGGCCCGGAGGAAGAGCGCCGCCGCTTGCCCGATGTCGCCGAGCGAGACCGCGCCGTAGGAGGCCAACAGGTAGACGCCTCGGCCCAGGAAGTCTGCCGGCTCGGTGCCGCTCGCGATCAACGCATCGATCTGGTCCTGGGTCTCCTCGGGACGGTCCGCGTTGCCGGTCAAAAGCACCCTGAGTGCCCCGACCACGTCTGCGACGCCGTGCTGGGCCGCCGCCATCTCCACGCCGTCCAGGCGGGTCAACGCCTCGTCGATCCGGCCGTTGAACGCCGCGACCCGGACCTGCGTGGCTCGCTGCATCACCTCGAAGGGGTGACCTACCCACGGGATGTGCCAGTCGCCCCCGGTCAGCACCGCGGCCGCGACGTCGAGACGGGCGCTGTCCAACGCCGCCTCGGCCAGCAGATACCGGGCGAATGCCCAGCGCCTGCCCTGGTCGGCATGGTCCGCGATCAGCTGCAACCCCGTCGCCCAGTCGGCACGGCCCCAGGCGTCTCGCTCCCCCGCCTCGGCGAGCCCCATAGCGCCGATCGCCAGCACCGTCTCGACCGGTTCACGAGCCACGGCCCGCGCACATTCGGCGAACTCCGCACAGGCCGGGAAGTCACCCACCCAGAAGTGGCCGAGCGCGGTGACGGTGTGCCCCCAGGCCGGGGAGGCCGCATCGGTGACCTGCACGGCCCGGGCGCTGCGCTCCAACATCAGGCGAGCGAGCGCCGCGTCGGGTCCAGCCATGGTCCGAGAGTAGTCCGCGCACAGGGGTTCCTCGGGACCTTTCCAGCACTCGCGTTCCCGCGGTAGGGATGCGGAGTAACCACCGCGGAGACCACCCGCGCCACCGGTGCGGTGGCAGATCGTGTTCCCATGAACGCGTCGCGCCTGGTCCTGCCCGCTGCCTCGGTCCTGGTCCTCGGGTTGACCGCCGCGCTGCCGCCCGCACAGGCGATCGACGTCACCGTGCCCCGGGTCGCACCGCAGACCACCGACGTCGACTTCACCCACGCCGCCTTCCTCGACGCGAACGGCAAGGTCTGGGCACGCGGCAGCCAGTCGAACGGCGCCCTCGGCGACGGCGCCACCTCGGGTGCGGCGCTGGAACCGGTCCCGGCACCGCTGCCAGCCGGCATCACCGCCACCAAGATCGATGTCGGGGACAACACCACCGTCGTGCTCGGCAACGACGGCCAGGTGTACGGCACCGGGAAGAACGACGCCGGGCAGCTGACCGGAGCAGGGGACCGGTCAGCGCTCGGCGTCTTCAGCTGGGCGGCCGGGGTGACCCCACAGACGGTGGTGGATGTCGGCACCTCCACCGTGGGGCCCTCACCGACCACCTACGCGATCGGCCAGGACGGCACGCTCTTCTACACCGGCGTCTCGCCGCTGCCGGGCGGCCCGACGGTCGCCGCGCTCCAGCCGTTCGGGATCCAACTCCCGGCCGGCTCCGGCAAGCCTGCCCAGGTCGTGGTCGGCACCAACCTGGTGCTGGTCATCACCGCCACGCACCGGCTCTACGGACTGAGCACGAACGTTGACGCCCGGATCGGGAACGGCACCGCCGGGGTCTGGAACCGGCTGGACGCCACTGCCGACGTCAGCACCGCGATCGCCGGTGCCAACCACACCGCCTGGCTCAGCCTCTCGGGAACCATCTACTCCATCGGCAGCGACGCCGTCGGCCAGTTCGGCGACGGGCCGGGCGACAGTTCGAGCGCGACCCCGGTGGCCGCGCCCGGAACTTGGACGGCGCTCGCCGGCAGCACCTGTGACTGCACCATCGCCATCTCCAGCGGCACCGTCCAGGTCGCCGGGCGGCAACCGTCGGGCTACGCCGACACCAACCCCAGCTTCACCGTGATCGCCACCACGGCGACCGATGCCGCCGTCGAGCTCGGCGGCAGCGAATCCACCTTCACCGTCCGCCAGTCATCGGGCGAGGTGTGGGGCGCGGGGCGGAACACCTTCGTCCAGCTCAGCAACGTCGCCGGCTCCTACTCGGGCACTTTGGTGCCGCTCAACGACCAACCGGTGGTCGCCACCTCCTCGATCACGCCCGCCGCCCAGCCTGCCGTCGGCGTCGAGCTGATCAGCGGCAGCGCGGGATGGGTGCCGAACAGCGCCTCGGTCAGCACCCAGTGGTACCGCGGATCGGTCGGAGCGGCGAACCTGCTCGCCACCGCCCCGAGCTTCACCCCCAGCGCCGAACTGGCCGGGGAGCAACTCATTCTGCTCGTCACCGGTTCCGGCCCGAACCTGGTCGGCGCCTCGGTGCAGAGTGAGCTCGGAACTGTCTCCCCCGGCACCCTCGGCGCGGTCACCGCGCCTCTGGTCACCGGCACCGTCCGGGTCTCGGGAACCCTCAGCGCCACCACCGGCGCGACGACGCCCGCCTCGTCGGTCGGCTACCAGTGGCTCCGCGACGGCGTCGCGATCCCCGGAGCTACCACTGCCGGCTATCGCCTCAGTACCGCCGACGCCGGCCGCTCGGTCACGGTGCGGGCGAGCTTCAGCACCCCGGGCTATCAGAGCGTCGACGGAGTCTCGACGGCCCGCCGGATCCCCGCGATCAACACCGCCGAGCCGAAGCTCAGCGGCACCCCGAAGGTGGGCCGGAAGCTCCGCGCCGGCAAGGGTTCCTGGTCCGGCTACCGGTACGCCTACACCGCGCTCTGGTACCGCAACGGCAAGGCGATCAGCGCCGGGCCGAGCTGGACCTACAAGCTCCGCGCCAAGGACCGTGGCAAGGCGATCACCGTCCGCGTCGTCGCCAAACGCACCGGCTGGCCGACCGTCACCGCGACCAGCGCGGCCAAGAAGGTCCGTCGCTGACCGCTCACCCCGGAGGTCGGGCCTGTCGAGACCCCCGACTGACCACGCTGGTCCTCGGGAATCTGGCGGCGCCGGTTAGCGTTGTCATCAGCGCAACACGACCCGACCAACGGGTCGCGCGATGACTGAAAGAGGCACCGATGACCGCCGCCGTGACCATGTACTCGACCCCCTGGTGTGGCTACTGCCACCGACTGAAGTCGCAGATGGACCGCGAGGGGATCAGCTACGAGGTGGTCGACATCGAGCAGGTGCCCGAGGCAGCGCTGATCGTCGAGCAGGCCAACAACGGCAACCAGACGGTGCCGACCCTGGTCTACTCCGACGGCACCGCGCAGACCAACCCGAGCCTGGCCGCCGTCAAGGAGAAGCTCGCCAGCCTCGTCTGAGCGAACCGGTGCCGAGACTGCCCGGCCTCACCACTGGCCGGGCAGCGGCTCCCCGTACCAGGTCTCGATCAGCGAACGCGAGATCGAGACACCGGAGGGCAACATCAGCGTGCCCGCCTCCGCCTCCGCCCGCATCTGAGCGCGGGTGTACCACCGCGCTTCGGCGATCTCTGACTCGTCGACGTCGATCTCGGTGCTGATCGCCCGCCCGGTGAAGCCGAGCATCAGACTGGCCGGCAGCGGCCACGGCTGGCTGTCGAAGTAGGTCACCTCACCGACTTTGACGCCGGTCTCCTCGAAGACCTCGCGGCGAACGGCGTCCTCGATGGTCTCCCCCGGCTCCACGAAGCCGGCCAGGGTGGAGAACCTGCCTTCGGGCCACTGCGGGCTCCGCCCCAGCAGGCATCGCTCGCTCTCGGTGCCCGGTTCACCGTCGGTGACCACCATGATCACCGCGGCGTCTGTCCGTGGGAACTGTTCCTTGCCGCAGGCCGTGCAGGCGAGCACGTGCCCCTCCTGGCGGGACTCCAATGCTCCCCCGCAACGGGGGCAGAACCGCGTCGCCCAATGCCACTCGGCGAGTCCGATCGCATGCAGGACCAGGGGGCCGGCGTCGCTCTCCTGGACCAGGCCCAACACGCCACGTAGCGGCAGCCACTCAGCACGCTCCTCGTCGGCCGGCGGCGCAGCGAGGAGGGCGAAGTAGGTGACGCCGTCGCGTTCGCCGAGCAGCAGCCGGACGCCGGACGGCGCCTCACTGGGTGCGACCCAGCGCAGGGCGCCGTCGACGGGACGGACCCGGGTACCGGCAACGACGAGGACCCGGGTCGCGGCGTCCGCCCAGACCCGGTCCAACCAGCTGTCGTCGGTGCGATGCAGGCCGTGCCGGTCGTGCGGGTGCGCCGAAAGCGCGACGTGCGGCAGCGAGCGGCTCATCGGACGGGCTCCGCAGGGGTCTCCAGCCAGGCCTGGAACGCACCGCTCGTGTAAGGCCGGCCGAGGAACTCGGTGACCAGGTCGGCGGCGTCCCGGCTACCGCCCGGGGTCAGCACCAGGTCGCGGTAGCGGTGAGCCACCTCGGGGGCGAAGAGGTCCGCAGGATCGAAGGCGGAGAAGAGGTCCTTCGCGATCACCAGGCTCCACTTGTAGGTGTAGTACGCGGAGCTGTACCCCTCGAGGTGCCCGAACCCGGCATGGAAGTGGGTACCCGGCACCGGCTTGATCAGGCTATAGGCGTCATAGAGCTCGGCCAGCCGAGCGGTCAGATCTTCGGGCCGCTCGCGGTGGAAGAGGTACGAAACGGCGGCATAGAAGGTCTGGGTCCGAGCCAGGAACCCCTTACCGAACCCCTCGGCGGCGCGCATCCGGGCCACCAGGTCTGCCGGAATCGGGGTGCCGTCGGCGTCGGTGGCGAAACTCGCCAGTACCTCGGCGTCCCAGGCCCACTCCTCCAGCATCTGGCTCGGCGCCTCCACGAAGTCCCACTCGGTTGCGACGCCGGAGAACTCGATCCACTCATGGCGCCCGGCGAGCATGTGGTGGATCAGGTGCCCGAACTCGTGGAAGAGCGTCACCACGTCATCGTGCTCCATGAGGCCGCGCGGGAAGTTGCAGACCAGCACGCCTTCGGCGAGCTGGACCCCGGCGAGCCCCGGCACCAGGACGAACTGTGCGGCGTGGTTGTACTTGCCGTCGCGCGGATGCAGATCCAGGTAGATCCGGCCCAGGTACTCGGACCCGAGGTGGACGTCGTAACCCGTCACCTCCGGGTGCCAGGTGGTGGCGCCCTCGATCGGCGACCAGGTGAGACCGAAGAGCCGACCGGTGACCTCGAGAAGCCCCCGGCGGACCTTGGTGAAGTCGAAGTAGGTGCGCACCTGTTGGGCGTCGACGTCGAACCCCTCGCGCCGCACCACCTCGGTCCAGTACCGCCAGTTCGAGACGTCGATCGCGGCCAGTTCCGGCTCGTCACGGCGCGCCCGCGCCAACAGGGTGGCCAGGTCTCGTTCCCCGGCGACCGTGGCGGCCTCGGCGATGTCGTTGATGAAGTCGCCGATCGCCGGACCGCTGCCGATCATCTTGACCTCGGCGTCGTAGGCGGGCCAGTCGGCGTACCCCAGCAGCTGCGCATACTCGTGACGAACCTGCAGAAGTTCGCCGAGCACGGCGTCGTTCTCGGGCCACCCCACGTTGAGGAACGACTCGGTCACCGCCCGCCGCGCGTCGGCGTCGTGGGCGAAGGAGAGGAACGGCACCGTGTCCGGATACTCGGTGCTGACCGCGACCTTGCCGTCCGTGGCCGGATGCGCGCTGATCCAGTCCGCGGGGAGGCCCGCCACCGCCGACTCCGGAACCTCGATCGTCCGGGTGCCCTCCCGGATGCCCCGGGAGAACCTCTGGCCCAGTTCGACCAGCTTCTCGTCCAATTCGCGGAGCCGCTCCCGGGTCGCCTCGTCCCGGTCGACGCCGGCTCGCCGGAAGTCACGGAGAGCGTGGGCCAGCACACGGCGGCCTCCGGCGTCAGGGGTCGCCGGATCGACCGCAGCCAGGGCCGCTTGGGCGCGCGCGTCCAGCATCAGTTCGGACCGGAACTTGTTCGCCGCCACCTCGATCGCCTCGGCCTGCTCCCGCAACGCCGGCTCCGGGTGCACCTGGGCCAGCAACGAGGCGACGGCGAAGACGCCGGCCAGCTCGGTGTTGACCCGGTTCCAGAGCTCCAACGCCTGCTCGGGTGTGCTCTCCGCCAACTCGTCGCGCAACGCTGCGGCCCGTTGCAGGGCACCGTCGGTGCGCTCGGCCAACCAGGAACTCCAGTCGGCTTCAGGAAGGTCAAGGGGCATCAACTCAGAGGTCACAGTCGAAGGCTACCGACCCGCCCCACCGGCCGGCCCGGTCGTCACCGCGGCTCCGCTCCTTCCGCTGCTCCGCGCTTCCCGGGCGCTGCCAGGATCAGCTGCTCCAGCTCCGCGCGCCCGGGCAACTCGTCGTGGATCACCGTGCGTCCGGAGCGCACGTAGTGGAACGCTCCCCTGACCCTGCTCGGCTCGACGCCCATCAGCTCAGCCCAGGCGACGCGGTAGATCGCCAATTGCAACGGGTCGGCATCCTCACGGCGGCTGGTCTTCCAGTCGACAACCAGCCACCCGTCGCCATCGGGGTAGACGGCATCGACACGGCCCCGGATCACCTGACCGGCCAGGACCATCGCGAACGGCTGCTCCACCACGGTGGGCGCGCGGTCCGCGAAGGGCCCTTCCTCGAACGCTGCGATCACCGTGGCCAGGTCGGCGTCGTCATCGATCCCGACGTCGCCCTGACCGGGCAGGTCGCCGGGCTCCAGGAGGTCCTGTTGGCCGACCCTGGTCTCGATCCAGGCGTGGAAGCGGGTACCGAAGGAGGCGGCGTGCGACGGCGGCCGCGGCATCGGTCGAGCCAGGTCGCGCGCCAAGCCGGTCGGGTCGTCGCGGAGACGGGTGAGCGCGGTCGCCGAGAGGCTGGAGGGCAGCGGTACCTCGATCCGGTCGGCGCTCTCCTGCTGCGCCTCGCGGAGCAACTGCTCCAGCTCGGTGTCCCACTCCATCACCTGCGCGGCCTCGACCATGTCGAGCTCGTCGTCGCTCGGCAGGGAGCCCGGGTCCTGTTGCGCCTGACGGACCAACTCCGCCGCCTCCAGCCGCCGCAGCGCCTCGGCGGTGTGTTCGGTGACCGGCCACGGGACGGCGGTGCTCAGCGACTGCAGCGGGTTGACCTCGTCCGCCTCTGGGCGTTCCAGCCAGCTCTCAGGCTTCTCCCCCCATTCCCCCATCAGGTCGGCGACCTGACGCTGGAACGGCGACGGCCCGAGCGGCTTCTTCCGCCCCTCGGTCCACAGGTAGGAGGAGACCACCAGCTCGTGCCGTGCCCGGGTGAAGGCGACGTAGCCCAAGCGGAGCTCCTCCGCGCTCTCATGGGCCCGGGACTCGTCGCGCAGGGCGACAAGATCGTCCTTGGTGTGCCCCCGCAGGACGGGCAGGTCCCGGGCATCGCCGCGTAGCGGGGTCGGGAGTACGGCCGGCGCTGTGGTCCACAGGCTCCGGCTCCGGGTGTTGGGGAACTTCTCCTCACAGACGCCGACGCAGAACGCGACGTCCCACTCCAGCCCCTTGGCCCGGTGCACGGTCAGCAGCTTCACCGAGTTCGCCTCGGTGGGGGTGGCGACGTCGAGTCCGTTGCCGAGCTCGTCCTCAGCCTCCAGGTAGGCGAGCAACGCCGTCAGACTGACCTCGCCGTCGATGGCACGGAAGTCCGCGACCGCCTTGACGAAGAGGTCGAGATTGTCGCGGCGGGCCTCGGCCGCCGGGCTCACCGAGGAGGCCAGCTCGACGTCGATTCCGGTGACGTCGATGATCCGCCGGACCAGGTCCAGCAACGGCTCGCCGGCGTGCGACCGCAGCCGCCGTAGCTCATCCGAGAGCAGGCGGAAGCGCTCCCGAGCCGCATCCGAATAGGCCAGCTCCCCCGGGTCGTCGAGCGCGTCGCAGAGCGAGCGGACCTCGCTCGGGTCGGCTCCGCTGACCGCTTCGTCCAACTGTTCGGCGAGGCTCTGCGCCCCCTGCCGCGGGGCGGTCTCGCCGGCGATCTCCCTGGCACGCTTGCCGAGCAGCGCCAGGTCGCGCGGCCCGATCGCCCACCGCGGACCGGTGAGCAGGGTCAGCAGGGCGTCGTTGGCGGTCAGATCGTGGAGCAACGTCAGCGTGGCCACGACCTCGGCGACCTCGGGCAGCCGGAGCAGCCCGGAGAGGCCGACGATCTCGACCGGGATCTCGGCCGCCGAGAGCGCGTCGAAGACGTCGGCAGCGTGCGAGTTGTCGCGGACCAGCACACCGATCTCTCGCCACGGAGCAGGATGGTCGGCGGCGAGTACCCGATGCGCCGCGTGGACCTGCTCCGCCAGCCACTGCAGCTCGTCGGCGTAGGTGGGGTGTACGGCGACCCGGACTGTTCCTTCCGGGGAGCCGGCCGGCGACTCCAGCGGCCGGACCTGGCCGAACTGGCGCAGCAACGGGGCCGCCAACCGGTTGGCGACCTCAAGAATGCGTCGGTCGGATCGCCGGTTCACCGTCAGCGGATAGACCGGCACCTCGGGGTCGCCGTCCGCGGTCGGGAAATCGTGGCCGAAGCCGAGGATGTTGGAGACCGAGGCGCCCCGCCAGCCGTAGATGGCCTGGTTCGGGTCACCCACCGCCGTCACGGCATGGCCACGGCCGTCCTCGCCGTCCGGCCCGGAGAAGAGCCGACTGAGCATCATCGCCTGCGCGACGGACGTGTCCTGATACTCGTCGAGGAGCACGATCCGGAACTTCTCGCGCTCGCTGCGCCCCACCTCGGGTTGACTGACCGCCAACCGTGCTGCCAGCGCGATCTGGTCGGAGAAGTCCATCAGCCCGAGTTCGCTCTTGAGCCGCCGATAGCTCAGCACCAGCTCGATCAGGTCGTCGCGACGACGCAGCGCATGCAGTGCCTTCTCGATGTCGGCCTTCGCCTTGGCATCGGCCAAAGCGGCGCTGAACTGGACATGCTCGCGAGCCTGCAACGCCCGGAGCTCGGAGAGCTCGACCAGGTGCTCGCTCATCGCGCCTTCCAACGCCAGGATGTTGGCGACCACCGTCTCCGGGTGGTCGCTGAGCACATGGACCGGCTTGGTGTGACGCTGGATCGCTCGGACCGCCAGTTGATAGCGCGATGCGTCCGCCATCACACGTGTGTCCGGTTCATGCCCGATCAGCAGGCCGTGGTCGGTGAGCAGCGAGGCGGCGTAGGCGTTGTAGGTGGCCACGGTCGGCTCGACCAGCTCCGCGTCGTCGGCGGCTGGTCCGGCACCGATGGCAGTCATCACCCCGGCGTTCTCGAGCGCGCCCCGGATCCGCTGGGACAGCTCGCTGGCCGCCTTGGTGGTGAAGGTCAGGCCGAGCACCTGGTCCGGAGTGACCAGGCGGTTGACCACCAGGTAGACCACCCGGGCCGCCATCACCGCCGTCTTGCCGGAACCGGCGCCGGCTATCACCACGGCGGGGGCCAGCGGGGCGCTGATCGCCTGCCACTGCTGGTCGCTGACGGTGAACTCCGCCTGCATCACCTCGCGGAGCTCGGCGGGGTTGGAGATGGTCATGACAACACCGTCCCTGAACGTTGTGCCGGACAGATCGCATGAAAGGTACAGACGTCGCAGTGGCTGCCCTTGACGGCCGGGAAGACCTCGTCGCGGATCGCGCTGGCTGCTCCCATCAACTGGTGTTCGACGGGCACCACACCGTTGTCGTCGGCGAGTGCGGGCTCCTGGCGTTGGACGGCCAGCTTGCCGCGGGTCTCCAGACGAAGATGCACCAGTTCGGCTCCGCCGACTCCCTCGGCCGCGTGCCCGCCGGCCGCGACCGGGCGGTCGAATCCACCCTCGCCGGCTGCGTACTGGTAGAGCGCGAGCTGCGGATGCTGGCGCACCTCCTCCGCGGTCGGCTTGTACTTGCCGGTCTTGAGGTCGACGATCACCAACTGGCCCTGGTCGTCGATCTCGAGCCGGTCGACGAAGCCGACGATGCTGACCCGCTCGCCGTCAGGGAGGCTGACCTGCACCCGGAGTTCCTGCTCGGTGGCGACCAGGGTCCGGGCGCCCGGTGCCGAGTGCCAGCCCACGAACCGGGCGAGTGCGGCACGCACCTCGGCGCGCTCCCGCTCCGCTGTCCAGGGCGTGCGGAACTGCATCTGCCCCCAGACCGAGTCGACAACCTCCATGAGTTGGTCGACCTGGCCCGGATCAGCGGTGAGCTCGCCACGCCCGATCCGTTCAGCAATGGTGTGGACGACGAGACCGAACCCTTGCGACGAGGATGCCGCAGCAGCGCCACCGGCCTCCCGTTCCCAGAACCAGCGGGCCGGGCACTGCAGCAGTGCGCTGACCGCACTCGCTGACAGGACCACCGGCTCCCCTGCCGGGCGGAGCGGCTCGGACGGCGAGCTGAGGGCCCGCGTGCCCCACCAATTCGCCGGATCAGCCGACGGAGCCAGCTGCTGGCGCCCCTGAGAGCGGCCGGCAAGGTCGGCCAGCCGCCGGGCTGCAGCGGCTCGGAGCGCAGCCGGAGAGGAGGGATCGGAGACGGTACGGCGAAGCTCCGCTACCAGGCCTGCCAGAGAGAGCGGGCGCCGCGGACGGCCACTGAGGTGCCGGACGTCGTCAGTCAGCTCGCTGATGAACCGCGACGGCTGATCGCCCTCGTCGTCAGGCGACTGGACCGCCGTCACCACCAAGCGGTCCCGTGCCCGGGTACAGGCCACATAGAAGAGTCGGCGCTCCTCGGCGATCAGATCACGAGTGGTCACCTCAGGCACCAGGCCTTGGCGACCGATCCGGTCGGCGTGGAGGAGGGCGCTGCGACGCCGCAGATCGGGCCAGCCCCCTTCCTGGACATGCGCGACAACGACGAGCCGCCACTCGAGCCCCTTGGAACGGTGTGCGGTCAACAGCCGGACCGCGTCACCGCGGACGCCGTGCTCCGCAAGCGTGTCCGCCGGGATCTGCTGCCCGCCGAGGGTACGGAGGAAGTTGGTGGCCGAGGTGTAGCTGCGCTTGCTCTCCATCGTCTGGGCGGTCTCGAAGAGCGCACAGATCGCGTCGAGGTCGCGGTGCGCCATCCGCGCCGCTGGTCCCCCTTGGGTCGCTTGATAGCGAAGCCGCTCCGGCCAGCTCGTGCCTTCCCAGAGCTGCCACAGCAGATCGTGCGCGCTGGCACGGCCCTGGTCGGCAGCGGCGATCCGGTGCAGGAGAGCCACCAGGTGCTGGACGCGCTGCACCGCCGGGTGACCCACCCCATCGAGGAGGTCCGGCTCCGCCAGACACGCCCGCAACAACTCGGGCGAGGAGCGCGCCGCGCGCCCCTGTTCGGCGGCCTGCTCCTTCTCCCGGCTCCGCAGCGTGCGGGAGAGGGTACGGAGATCAGAGACGTCGAGACCACTCAACGGGCTCGCCAACAACGCCTCGAAGCGCTGCGCATCGACGTAGCCGACAGACTCGGGATCCGTGACGTCCAGATGGAGCGCGGCGTCCAGAGCGCTGAGCAGTGGACGCACAGCAGGGTCACGTACCAGTGGGGTGTCGTCCGCGGCGACCTCGACCGGCACGCCGTGCCCGGCCAACGCCCGCCGAAGCGGTGGGATGGAGGCGCTACCCGACCGGACCAGGATCGCCATCTCCGACCACCCGATACCGTCCTCGAGGTGGGCGCGCCGGAGCAGGTCGGCCAGATGCTCGGCTTCGGACCGCTCGGTCTCGAAGGTGAACGCCTCGACTCTGCCGGGGCCGCCGGAACCCGCTGCGATCGGGTTCAGGAAGGCGTCACGGGCTGCGGCCGGAATGCTGCCGGCCAGGCTCAGCCTGTCGGCAAGCCGCCGCGATGCGCGCAACAGCCGCGAACCGAAGCGTCGCGTCTGCCGCAGAGACACCACGGCAGCCGGCTCACCAGTCAGGGTCCGGAATTCGTCAGGGAAATCGAGGATGCCGCGCAGCTCGGCACCGCGGAAGGCATAGATGGACTGATGCGGATCACCTACCGCCGTCAGGTTGCCACCCTGACCGGCCAGCGTCTGCAACAACTCGACCTGTCCGGGGTCGGTGTCCTGGTATTCGTCGACGAAGACGTAGCGGTACCGGCTCCGGAGCTCAATCTGATGATGGCTGGCCACGAGAGTGGCACGGCGCAGCAGATCGGAGTAGTCGATAGCGCCATCGGCGTCCAGAATCTCGAGATACTGCTCGAGGAAACGACCACCAGCGCTGAAGGCACCGACACCCTCGGCGTCACCGAGCTCCGCGAGCTGCAGACCGTCGAGTCCCTTCTCGCGGGCGCGCGAGATGAGGTCGCCAACCTCGCGCGCGAATCCGCGGGTCTCGCGGGCGAGACGAAGATTCTCCGGCCAGGCGATGGCCTCAGGCGTGTCCGCGAGGAGCTCGGCGATCACCACCTCCTGCTCCGCGGCCGTCAGCAGTCGCAACGGCTCCGCGAAGAGCTCGGCGGGCTGGTACTGCCGGATCAACCCATAGGCGAAGGAGTGGAACGTTGCACAGAGCGCCGCGCCGGTGGTCCGGGCCAGGCGCGCGCTGAGCCGGTCACGGAGCTCCTGGGCAGCCTTCCGCGAGAACGTGAGGACCAGGATCGAGTCGGGGTCGACGCCCTCAGACTCGATCCGGTGCGCGATCGCCTCGACCAGCGTGGTGGTCTTTCCCGTGCCGGGGCCGGCCAGCACGAGTAGCGGACCACCAGGATGGTCGACGACCTGCTGCTGGAACTCGTCAAGGACGGGCCGCGCCCCGACAGGGCGCGGCGCAGCGAACGCGAACTCTGTAGGGGCGCTCATGCGTGACCTCGAACCATGGCCCTACCCTCGCACTAGGGTCAGACAAAACAACAACGGGCCGACCCAGAAGGGTCGGCCCGTTGTGAAGAATTGTCCGGCGGCGTCCTACTCTCCCACAACCTCTCGGTTGCAGTACCATCGGCG
>NZ_JBLBWI010000004.1:0-237485 GCF_047308515.1 Nocardioides sp. Bht2 | reverse complement strand
CTGCTGAGCAACCCGCCAGCAGACAACAACGTTGCTTCCACCACCTGAACCCGCCGGCGATTTCAGGGGCTTTTCGTCAGGGACTATCGGGAGCGAGGCAGGAAGCGGTGAGTTCGCGGACTCGGATCGGTGGCGTTGCCCTGGGCTGTGACGGCGGCCCTAGCCGGGAAGAACCCCGCCCTCAAATGGCGATCGTCCCCGACGTGATGGCGCAGACGGAGTGTCGGCAGCCGGAACGTCAGGGACGATCGGAGTGGAGCGGGTCAGCGTGCGGCGAGAAGCTCCGCGATCTGCACGGTGTTCAGAGCCGCACCCTTACGCAGGTTGTCGTTGCTGATGAAGAGCGCCAGGCCGCGACCGGCCGGGGCACCTTCATCGGCACGGATCCGACCGACGTAGGACGGGTCCTTACCGGCGGCGTGCAGCGGGTTGGGGATCTCCGCCAGCTCGACGCCGGGGGCGTCGGCGAGCAGTTCACGCGCGCGCTCGGGCGAGATCGCGGAGGCGAACTCGGCGTTCACCGCGAGCGAGTGGCCGGTGAAGACCGGGACCCGGACGCAGAGACCCGAGACCAGCAGCTCCGGGATACCCAGGATCTTGCGGGACTCGTTGCGGAGCTTCTGCTCCTCGTCGGTCTCGTTCAGGCCGTCCTCGACCAACGAGCCCGCGAACGGCAGCACGTTGTAGGCGATGTTCCGCTTGTAGACGCCGGGCTCACCGAGCGAGACGGCCTCGCCGTCGTAGGCGAGCTCGGTGGCCTTGTCGCCAGCCGTCGTGATCTGCGTCATCAGCTCCTCGACGCCGGCCACACCGGAGCCGGAGACGGCCTGGTAGGTCGAGACCACGAGACGGGTCAGACCGGCCTCGTCGTGCAGCGGCTTGAGCACCGGCATCGCAGCCATCGTGGTGCAGTTCGGGTTGGCGACGATCCCGCGCGGGATCGAGTTCAGCGCCTCCGGGTTGACCTCGGCCACCACGAGCGGGATGTCGGCGTCCTTGCGGAAGGCCGACGAGTTGTCGACCACGATCGCGCCGGCAGCGGCGAACTTCGGCGCCAGCGCCTTCGAGGTGGCACCACCCGCGGAGAAGAGCGCGATGTCCAGGCCGCTCGGGTCGGCGGTCGCAGCGTCCTCGACGGTGATCTCACGGTCGCCGAACTGCAGCACCTTGCCCGCGGAGCGAGCCGAGGAGAAGAAGCGGATCTCGTCAGCCGGGAAGTTCCGGTCCAGCAGGATCTGGCGCATCGCCACACCCACCTGGCCGGTCGCCCCGACAACACCAATACGTACGCCCATGATTAGCGCCCCGTCCCGCCGTAGACCACGGCCTCAACTTCGCTGGCGTCCAGGTCGAACGCCGTGTGGGTGACCTGGACCGCCTTGTTGACGTCCTCTTCGGCCACGACCACCGAGATCCGGATCTCGGAGGTGGAGATCATGTCGATGTTCACACCCGCCTCGGCGAGCGCGCTGAAGAACTGCGCGGTGATGCCGGGGTTGGACCGCATGCCGGCGCCGACCAGCGAGAGCTTGCCGACCTTGTCGTTGAAGATGAGGCGGGCGAAGCCGACCTCGTCCTGCAGCTTGGTCAGCGTGTTCAGCGCCGTCTGGGCGTCGGTGCCCGGGAGCGTGAAGGAGATGTCGGTGAGGTTCGTGGAGGCAGCCGAAACGTTCTGCACGATCATGTCGATGTTGATCTGTGCGTCAGCCAGGGCGGTGAAGATCCGCGCGGCCTCGCCGACCTTGTCCGGGACGCCGACGACGGTGATCTTGGCTTCGCTGCTGTCGTGCGCAACGCCGGCGATGATGGCCTGTTCCATGGTGTTTCCCTCCGTGGGGTCCTCGACGACCCAGGTGCCCTCCAGCTGGCTGAAGGAGGAACGCACGTGGATCGGGATGTTGTAGCGACGGCCGTACTCGACGCACCGCAGGTGCAGGATCTTGGAGCCGCTGGCAGCCATCTCGAGCATCTCCTCGAAGGAGATCTTGTCGAGCTTGTGCGCGGCGGGGACGACGCGCGGGTCGGCACTGAAGACGCCGTCGACGTCGGTGTAGATCTCGCAGACGTCGGCCTCGAGGGCTGCGGCGAGTGCGACGGCGGTGGTGTCGGTGCCACCGCGGCCGAGCGTGGTGATCTCCTTGGTGTCCTGGCTGACACCCTGGAAACCGGCCACGATCACGATGTGACCGTCGGCGAGGGCGGAGGAGATCCGGCCCGGCGTGACGTCGATGATCTTCGCCTTGCCGTGCACCGAGTCGGTGATCACGCCGGCCTGCGAGCCGGTGAAGGAGCGGGCCTCGTAGCCGAGGTCGGAGATCGCCATCGCGACCAGCGCCATCGAGATCCGCTCGCCGGCAGTGAGCAACATGTCCATCTCGCGGGCCGGCGGCAACGGGCTGACGCCGCTGGCCAGGTCCAGGAGTTCGTCAGTGCTGTCACCCATCGCGGAGACGGCCACGACGACGTCGTTGCCCTGCTTCTTGGTCTCCACGATTCGCCGGGCCACCCGCTTGATCGCGGCGGCGTCAGCGAGGGAGGAGCCGCCGTACTTCTGCACGACAATGCCCACGGATCTGCCTCTCGACTTGAGTCTCATGTACACCGGGGCCAGGCGATATACGGGCCCCGCACGAGAATCCTACCGAGCCTGGGTACCGCTCTCCTCAAGCATCTCATCAGCGGCCGCCACCTGCTCGGCCTCGACCTCGAAGACCGTGTCGAGACGGTCGTGGGTGAGGATCGACTGCAGGGCGCGCAGAACGCCGCTGGCCTCGGTCCCCCAACTGGCCACGTAGGAGAACTGCCACCACCACAGCGCCTCGTCGACACGGCCGGCCCGGAAGTGCCGAAGACCGTGCGCCAGGGCGGTGGCGATGCTGGTGACGTCGTCGGAGATGACCGAGGAGACCACCTCGACCTCCCCGTAGGTGTCGAAGACCTCCGAGTAGACGTCCACGCCGTCGAGCATCTGGGCGAAGCGCAGCCGCAGCTCGTCGAGGTCCGGGTCCGGCCCGGCGTCGGGCTGGAACTCCTCGTGGGTGACGAAGTCGGCCTGGACGCCGAGACGGGCGCCGGCGAGCAGCACCTGGGAGATCTCCAACAGCAGCAGCGAGATCGCGCGGCTGCCGTCGTTCTCCCGGGCGATCGCCTGGACCGCGACGAGGAAGCTCTCGATCTGGTCGGCGATCTGTTGCGCGAACTCGTCGATCTCGAACTCTGAGGTCATTCGGCTGCCCTTCTTCCCGCGAACGCACGGCCCAAGGTGACCTCGTCGGCGTACTCGAGGTCTCCACCCACCGGTAGTCCACTAGCCAGCCGCGTGATCCGCAACCCCAACGGCTTCAGATTCCGGGTGAGGTACGTCGCGGTCGCCTCGCCCTCGAGGTTGGGGTCGGTCGCCAGGATCACTTCGGTGATCTGACCGTCGGCGAGCCGGGTCAGCAGCTCCCGGACCCGCAACTGCTCGGGGCCGATGCCGTCGATCGGCGAGATCGCGCCGCCGAGGACGTGGTACCGCCCCCGGAACTCGCGGGTCCGCTCGATCGCGACGACGTCCTTGTACTCCTCGACGACGCAGATCACCGAGGGGTCACGACGCGGGTCGCGGCAGATCCGGCATTGCTCCTCTTCGGAGACGTTGAAGCAGGTCGCGCAGAACTTCACCCGCTGCTTGACCTGGACCAACACGTCGGCCAACCGGCGGACGTCGGCCGGGTCGGCCTGCAACAGGTGGAACGCGATCCGTTGAGCGCTCTTGGGCCCCACCCCCGGCAACTGGCCGAGTTCGTCGATGAGGTCCTGGACGATGCCTTCGTACACGCGACCCTCAGAAACCGAGCCGTGGTGCGTCGCCGCCGCCACCGAGGGCGTCGCCGAGACCACCCAGGCCACCGAGGCCGGAGGTCAGCGGGCCCATCTTCTCCTTGGCCAGCTCCTCGGTGCGCGCCTTGGCGTCACGCCAGGCAGCGACCAGCAGGTCGGCGAGGTCGTCCAGGTCGTCGACGTCGTTACCGTCGAAGGAGCCCGCCTTGATCGAGACACCGAGCAGGTCACCGGCGCCGTTGAGCTTGACGGTGACGGCGCCACCGGCGACAGTGCCTTCGACCTCTGCCTCAGCCAGGCTGGCCTGGGCCGCCATCAGCTGCTGCTGCATCTGCTGTGCCTGCTGGAGGATCGACCCCATGTCGAACCCTCCCTCACCGAACGGGTTTTGAGTCATGGTGTGCCTCCCGGCTCAGTCGTGCTTGATCTCTTGGATGACGGTGGCGCCGAGGGTCCGTTCGATGAGTTCGCGTCCGGCCATGCCGGACTCCTCCATCTCCGGGTCGTCGCTACTCGCTTCAGCATCCCGGTCGAACGACGCCGAGTCGGCGACCGAAGGTCCGTCACCGGCGACCCGGGTGGCGCTGATCGCAGCTCGTGCCGCCGCCGTCGGGTCGAAGCCCGGGTCTTCCAGGGGCGGCGGTTCGTTGGCCCAACCGGGAGGCTCAGGGGCCGGCTCGGGTGGCACCGGGTTGCTCTCCGGCTGCGCGGACGGCGCCTCGTCGCGTGGCGGTGCGCTCGGCGGGGCAGGGCGGCTGGCTGCGGGTGCCTGGTCACCGACGCGTGCGCCGGGATCGACGATCGCCTCGATCCGCCACTCGCGGCCGATCACGTCGCGCGCTGCCTGCTGCACGATCTCGGTGCTGCCGCCGTTGACGAACGACTCGCGGGCTCCGGAGTTCACGAAACCGAGGGTGAGGGTGGCGTCGTCGACGGCGACCACCTGCGCGTTCTCGGTGAGGTGGATCCAGGTGACCCGACGCCGGCCCTTGGTGTTGTTGACGACGTCCGGCCACAGCTGGCGGACCTCGGCCAGGGAGAGACCCGAGGCGGTCGGCTGTCCGGGTGCAGGCGTGACCGGAGCTGGAGCAGGAGGAGCCGGTGGGGCGGTCGGCGCCGGGGCGCTCGCCTCCTGGGTCGGCGCTGCGGCAGGCGTGGCCGGGTGATCGGCACCGGGCTGCTGAGCGGCGGGCTGCTCAGCCGGGTGGGCCTGCGGCTCCGGCTGGTGCTGCATCGGCTGGTGCGGCGCCGCGGGCGGACCGGTCCGCAGCTCAGGGCGGTCGCCGAAATCGCTGGTGGCTGCCGCCGGAGCGGCGGGGGCTGCCTGGCCGGGCACCGGCCCACCGGTGGCGCCCGGGGCCGCTGCCTGCGGCCATCCGTCGTCGGTGGCCGGAGGGGCGGCCGGAGGTGCGGCCGGAGGGGCGGCCGGAGCTGGCGGCGCAGGAGCGGCCTGCGGAGCGGGCGCCTGGGCCACAGCCGCCGGAGGGGCGATGGAGGCCTGGGGCTGCTGCGGCGCCGTTTGACTGTTGCGCAGCGCGGCCCGGGCGGAGGCCAGCGAGCCGGGCTCCTCGCCAGCGGGCTGGTGGGGCGCGGCGGCGACAGGCTGGCCGGCGGGCGCCGCGTGGGAATGGGTACCGGCCGACGGAGCCGCCCCGGCGACGGAGCCGAGCCGCTCCAGCCGCTCGATCCGGGCCAACAGGCCCTCCGTGGCGTGGTCGGCGGCGGGCAGCAGCACGCGGGAACAGACAAGCTCCAGCAGGAGCCGGGGTGCGGTCGCGCCGCGCATCTCGGTGAGGCCCGCCGCGAAGAGGTCCGCGGCGCGGCTCAACGAGGCGACACCGAACCGGTTGGCCTGCGCCGTCAACCTCTCGGCGGCGTCCGCGGGCAGGTCGATCAGGCCGGTGGCTGAAGCGTCCGGAACGGCCGCGATGATCACCAGGTCACGGAGTCGACGGAGCAGGTCCTCGGTGAACCGGCGTGGGTCCTGCCCGGTCTCGATCACCTTGTCGACGACGCCGAAGACACCGGCGCCGTCGGCCGCCGCGAAGGAGTCGATGATCTCGTCGAGGAGTGAGTCGGGCGTGTAGCCGAGCAGTCCGGTGGCGAGCCGGTGGGTGACGCCCTCCGGCCCCGCGCCTCCGAGCAACTGGTCCAGCACGGAGAGCGTGTCGCGGGCCGAACCGGCACCGGCCCGGACCACCAACGGCAGTGCGGCAGGCTCGATCGCGACGCCTTCACGCTCACAGAGCTCGCCGAGGTAGTTCGAGAGCAGCCGCGGCGGGATCAACCGGAACGGGTAGTGGTGGGTGCGCGAGCGGATCGTCGGCAGCACCTTCTCCGGCTCGGTGGTGGCGAAGATGAAGCGCAGATGCGGCGGCGGCTCCTCGACGAGCTTGAGCAGCGCGTTGAAGCCCTGCGGGCTCACCATGTGCGCCTCGTCGATGATGTAGACCTTGTACCGGCTCTTCACCGGAGCGAAGAACGCCTTCTCGCGCAGGTCGCGGGCGTCGTCGACACCACCGTGTGAGGCGGCGTCGATCTCGATGACGTCGATCGAGCCGGGACCGCCGCGGGCCAGGTCACGGCAAGACTCGCACTCACCGCACGGGTCGGCGATCGGCGCTCGTTCACAGTTGAGGGCGCGCGCCAGGATCCGGGCCGACGTCGTCTTGCCACAGCCGCGTGGGCCCGAGAACAGGTACGCGTGGTTGACCCGGTTGTTCGCCAGTGCGGCGCGCAACGGCTCGGTGACGTGCTCCTGGCCGATCACTTCGGCGAAGGTCTCCGGGCGGTAGCGGCGGTAGAGGGCGAGCGGTGCTTCCACTCTCTGAACCCTAGGGCATGGCCCCGACAAGGGCGCCGTTGCGAGCGATGTTCGGGGCGTGCTGTGGCAAGGCGGACGCCCGAGACGTGGCGGAGCCACGGCGAGGAAGGACAACGCCGCCCCAGTGCGGGCCGAGCATCGCGCAGTAGGCGCGATTGGCGGGGACGTGCCCTTCAGGCATGGCCCCGACAAGGGCGCCGTTGCGAGCGATGTTCGGGGCGTGCTGCGGCAAGGCGGACGCCCGAGACGTGGCGGAGCCACGGCGAGGAAGGACAACGAAGACGAAAAGGCCCCCCGCGTACCCGACAGAGCTCACCTGCCCTTGCTGCCTTCCGGCCCTGGGGGAGTTCAGCGAGATGCCGCCACGCGGGGGGTTGCGCAGGAGTCTAGGCGAGCCCTGCCGTCAGCCCAAGACGAGGGGCCCCGGACCGACCCCGAGCCCCGCCTGGACCGACCCGAAATAGGAGGCCGATTTCCGCACCTCGACCAGGACCGGTAATCTTCGCGGCGGAGGTATCGCCTAGTGGCCTATGGCGCTCGCTTGGAAAGCGGGTTGGGTTAACGCCCTCGGGGGTTCGAATCCCCCTACCTCCGCCACCAGACCTGATCAGGTCACCAGAATGCGCCCGCGGCTCGCGGGCGCATTCTGCATTTCGGTCCTGGAAGCTCGGCTCTTCTCAGAAGGCCCAGCCAGGTTCCCGCTGCCGATCCTCGACGTCGGATCGGTCCTCGCTGCCCGGCACAGGTCCCATCCACACGGACCCCCTCCCAACGCGCTTGCCCGGTTTGCTCAAATGTTGGCATCGCCAACCGATAGGACCGGCAGGCGACGACTGGGAGGGAGTGTTCGTGGGTCAGGCACGCCGCACCGTCGATCGCGCCTCCGAGCAGACGACACCTCCGCTCAGCCATGCGGTGCTCTGGGCCCTCGGCGCCGCCGTCATCTATGCCGCCGCGATCGCTCTCGGCCGGGCCACTCGGGTCGCCGGCAGCGAGATCGCCCTGATCTGGCCGGCGGCCGCCGTAGCCGTGCTCTGGGTGAGCCATGCCCGAGCGGCGCCGCGGCGCGGCATCTTGGTCGCGAACTGCCTGCTGCTGGCCGTCGTCTCCGCAATCACCAGCGTGGCCACCGGCTCGGTGCTGGACTCGGCGATCTGGTTCGCCTTCGTGAACCTCGTCCTGGCCGTCAGTACCTCGATCCTGTTGACCGGCCGCGAGGTCCAACCGCCCCAGCTCAGGGACCCTGCCGACCTGGCCCGACTGCTGCTCGCGACCGCCGGCGGCAGCCTGATCGCCGCCACGATGGCCACCGCCTACTTCGCCGTCACCCTCGGCAGCTCCGGTCTGCACACCACCTTCGCGATGTTCGCGGTCCGCAACGGGGTCGCGATCCTGGCCGGGGTCGCCGTCGCGATCAAACTCCGCGAGAGCGCTTGGCGGCCCAGCTACACCTCCAAGAAGCGCCTGCTGGAAGGGATCGCAGCGGTCGGCTTCGCGGCCGCCACTCTGGCCGCCGTCTTCTGGACCTACTCCCACCTCCCACTGGCATTCGTCTGCCTGGTGCCAGCGATGTGGATCGCGCTGCGCTACTCCACCACCGTCAGCACCGTCTTTCTGCTCGCTGCAGGGGTCTTCATCGTCTGGACGACGCTCGCGGGCCACGGGTTCGACGTCGACACCTCACCGATGGTGCGTGCATTGCTGGCCCAGTGCATGGTCGGCAGCCTGACCTGCGTGGTCCTGGCACTCGCGCTGTTCCGCGACTCCCGGGTCGCTCTGGTCGCCGAACTCGAGGCCGCCGAGGCACGGGCCCTCGCCGACGCCGACTTCCTGGCCGGTGTCCTCGACGCCGCCACCGAGCAGTCGATCATCGGCACCGACCCCACCGGCGCGATCACCGCGTTCAACCACGGCGCCGAGCTGATGTTGGGCTGGCGGCGCGACGAGATGATCGGGCGCAACGCCACCACACTCCACCTGCCAGCCGAGCTTCAGGCCCGATCTACCGAACTGGGTGTGGCACCGGGATTCGACGTCTTCTCCACCAGCGCTCGGCCGGGGCGCGCCAGCGTTCGGGAATGGACCTACCTGCGACGCGACGGCACCCATCTCTCGGTGAGCCTCGCCGTCACCGCGACGGCTGGCCCTGACGGCGAGCACACCGGCTACATCGGCGTCGCCACCGACATCACCGCACGCAAGCGCGCCGAAGCGGACCTGCAATGGCTCGCCCTCAACGACCCGCTGACCGGGCTCGCCAACCGTGCACACTTCATGAACGAGCTCCGCGCGGCGCTCGACCCCGCGAGCGGGAACTCCCGCACCGGCCTGGTCTACCTCGACCTGAACGGGTTCAAGCTCGTCAACGACGGCTGGGGCCACGCCGAAGGCGACCGGCTCCTGGTCGAGGTCGGCGATCGACTCACCCGGATCGCCGGGTTCGACCGGACCGTGGCCCGTCTGGGCGGCGACGAGTTTGCCGTGCTGTGCCATGACGCCGCCGACGAGGCAGAGCTCGACCGCCTCGCGCGCCTCATCGAAGCGGAGTTGGAACGGCCCTACGAGCTTGCCGACGGCCAGACGTTCGACGGCCTCTCGGCCAGCCTGGGCGTCGCGCTCGGCGACTCGGGCTGCGAATCGACCGTCTTGATCGAGCAGGCGGACCAGCGGATGTACGCCGCGAAGCGGGCCCGCCGGGCCGCCCTCCCGCCGCCCGAGCGCCAGGCCGTAGGCCGCTGACCAGGGTTCGCTAGGCCTTCGAACGTGCGGGGCTGATCTCGACAAGCTCGATCAACGGAAGACACGCTCGACCAACGGAAGACACGCTCAACCAACGGAAGACACGCTCAACCAACGGAAGACACGCTCAACCAACGGGAGACACGCTCGACCAACGGGAAGCCGTCAGCGTCGGCGCGCCAGCAGTGGCCGCACCAGGAGCGCCAGCACCAGCGCGCCACCGGCGCCGAGGCCCCACCAGCGCATCGAGTGCCGGGCATCCGCCAGCGCGTCGTCGGGTCGCTGCGGCGCGGTGAGCTCCTCGGGTGCCTCCCGGACCACGGGAGGCGTCCGCAGAGTGCCGTCGCGGGTGACGTCGAGGTCCGCGGTCAGGGCGGCGACCGGCTGGATCATCCCGTTGCCGTCGAGCGCCTCGTTGCGGTAGCCGCCACGCGCCGTCGCCTCGATCCGGGTGCGAACCTGGGCGGCGGTGATCCTCTCACCGGCGAACGCGTCGAAGACCAGGGCCGCCAGCCCCGCCACCTGGGGCACCGCCCAACTGGTCGCGACCGCGGTCAGTTCACAGGTCTGCCCCTCCGGGCCGAGGGTGACCAGGCCGGTACCGGGCGCGGAGACGTCGACCGACGGGCCCGTCGTGACGGCGCTAGTCGGCACCGAACCATCGGCGTCGGCGGCGGTCACCGTCAGCACGCCGTCCAGGCGCCCCGGGTAGGGCACGCGGTCCTCCCCCGGCCGGAACGCGTTGCGGGCCTTCTCCGCCTCGGTCTCGCCGAGGGTGCGGTTGCCGGCTGAGGCGACCACCAGGATCCCCGCCCGCTGGGCCTTCTTCACCGCCCGGGTCAACGCCGGATCGGGGCCGGTGATCGAGAGCGAAATGCTGATCACCTTGATGTTCTGGCTCTTTCGGAGCCGGATCGCCTCGTTGATCCCGGCCGCGACGTTCTTCGCCTCGACCCCGGTCAGGTTGTCGTCGGAGAACGCGGCGACCACGTCCGCGCCGCCGTCCGCGATCCGGATCGGGACGACGTGGGCGCCCGGCGCCACGCCGATCGCTCGGGCCGGCCGGTCAGCCGTCGCCGGCACCAGGCCGGAGACCAACGCCGCGGTCTGGGTGCCGTGCGCGTCGTAGAGCTTGGACTTGGTACCGGCCACCGGGCTGCGCACGGCGACCGCGTTGATCCGGGCGGCCATCGAGCCTCCGGGAACCAAGGTCGGGTCGAGCCCGGTGTCGAGTACCGCGACGCCGACCCCGGTACCGGTGGCGATCCGGTGCGCCTCCGGCAGCCGCAGCCGCTCGGCGAGCGTGCTGGTGGCGCGGGTGTCGCTCGGCGCCGGGTTGTAGTCCCGGTCCGGGCGGGCCGGTTGGCAGGTCTGCTCACCGACCTGCGCCTGAGCGTCGCCGGTCGTCCCGGCGAACGGCACCACGCCACTGACGCTGAGCGCCAGGACGGCGGCGACACTTCCGGTCACGGAAGTACGGGTCAACCGCATGTCATCTGCTGCTGAGCGAGGTCGGGGGTCCCGAGGGCCAACTCACGGGACAGCTCGGGTCCGCAGGAACCGATCAACTCGATCCAGGCGTCCGGCACGGTCGGCGGATCGTAGGAGCCGTAACCGAGGCTCGCCGCCGTCTCCCCGGCCGGGCCACCGAGGGGATAGCGCCGCCCCGAGGAGTCGATCAACCACGGCTGACCGCCAGTGCGGTCGCCGTGGTCCGCACCCAGGACGTAGGCCCCGCGGGCCGTCGCCACGTCGACCGCGATGCCCTCCGCGACCTCGGCCGCACTCGCTTCGGGGACCGGGGCGGTGGCCAGCACCGCGTAGGTCTCGGTATCGGCGGAGGTCGCCATCACCACGCAGAGCTCGTTGGCGCCGCGGTTGGTCGGGTCCAGGTCGGTTGCCGCCGGCGCCCGGCCCGGCCACCCGTTCGGCGCAGCCACGGTGCGGGTGGTCATCGGTCCACTGCTCCTGTGCTCGCTGGAGCCGCCGAGCGCACCGTAGATCAGCTCGGCGAACGGGTCGAGCGGCATCGGCCCGTCAGCGCCGAGCAGGTACAGCTGCCCACTCGCCTCGACGACGTCGCCGACCGAGAAGCCTGCCTCCATGTAGTCGGCAGCGCCGCCACCCGAGACCGGGAAACTGGTCAGGTCGAGGGCCGCCCCCTCGGGGACCAGGTTGAGCCACGCGGGGCTGACCGTGCCGAGTTCCTCCACCCCGCGCAACGCGTTGGTGATCGCCGTCCGGGGCGCCTCGTCACCCGGCAGTGCGAGACGTCGCGCCCCACGGTCGGTCTGCACCACCAGGTAGTAGGTGGCGTCGGCACCACTCGACCGCACCACCGCGGCGCCGCTCGGGGCCGGGATGGCCAACCGCGGGTCGTCGTCGATCCTCAGCCGCATCCCGGCACCACCGACGGCGCAGCTGGTCCAGCCGTTGCTGACCAGCGCTTCGGACTCGGGCGGGTCGTCCGGAGCGCCGAAGATGCCGATCGAGTCGCCACCGACGTACTTGTTGATCTCGTCC
The DNA here is from genome assembly GCF_047308515.1 of Nocardioides sp. Bht2. Taxonomy (NCBI): domain Bacteria; kingdom Bacillati; phylum Actinomycetota; class Actinomycetes; order Propionibacteriales; family Nocardioidaceae; genus Nocardioides; species Nocardioides sp. Bht2. Next base: position 225,577 of record NZ_JBLBWI010000004.1, on the reverse strand, counting down.
TGCTTGACCGTGCGCAGGTCGTATCCGGCGCCGAGGATCAGCATGCCGGAGGTCACGTTCACCAGGCGGCGTGGACTGTCCCCGCTCTCCAGAATCACGTACGGCGTACCGCGCTCCTTGGAGATCACCATGCCCGGCTCACGCCAGTCGGCCGGTGTCGGAGGCCGGAAGAAGCCGGCGATCGCCGCACCCGCCAGCAGCAGCACCGAGAGTGCGATCCCGCCGACCAGCGCTCGTCCGGGACGGACCGGTTCCACCTCGCGGCCACCTGGCGCGCCGCTGAGGAACGCCGTCACCAGCCGTCGCCGACTGAAGGCATGCGCCTCGACCAGATCACGCTTGGTGGACATCGCTCACCCGACCAGGCCGATAGCGACCACCGTGAGCGGGAGCAACGCCACCAGCGCAGCCACCTCGGCGACGTCGCCCGACCGGCCACGCCGGATCGCCTGGCTGCTCGGCACCAGGGTGAACGCCAACAGGACGGCGCCGCATCCCGCCAGGACCACCGCCACCGACGGCTGCCAGTCCGGGTGCAACACCAGCACGGAGGCGGCGGTCACCAGCAGACCGAGCACGCCGGAGGCCAGCCCCAGCAGCACCTGGGAGCCCGCGCGGTACTGCCGGGTGCGCAACATGACGACCACGCTCGCGGCGACGACCAACAGGGTCCCGGCCCAACCGAGCCCGACCGCCATCGGTGCGATCAACACCAGCAGCGCACCCACGGTCGCCGAGATCGCGAGCAGGAGTTCGTGCCCGAGAACGGCATCGCGCCGCACCAGATCGGGGTCGATCGGCGTCGGTTCCGAGGTGATCTCGCTGTGCGTGATGATCTGCTCCACCCGGGTGCTGGTAGCGCTCAACGCCAACCAGGGCAGCAGACTGCCCGCCACCACGACCGCGGCGAGAACGACCGTGAACGCCTCGGCGACGTCGGCGATGTCGGCCGCATCCATCACCAGTCCGCTGGCGGCGAAGATGCTGCCGACGACGACGGCGGGGATCACCAACACCCGCCCGGCGTCCAGACCGGCCACCGCCGCGATGCCGGCGATCAGGGCACCCGCCCCGGCCGCGGCGATCGTGATCGGGTCACTGAGCACCCGGTCGGGGACCGCCATCACGCCGGCCACGGCAGCGTACCCGGCACCCATCCAGGCCAGGCAGATCGCGGCTTCGCGCTCTCGCTGGGCGCGACTCAGGGTGACACCACCGACGACGAGCAGCCCGGCGATCACCGCAGCCGCGACGGCGCCCAGGTCGGAGTCGCGTTGCAACAGCAGCGCGAAGGCGCCGAGTGCCAACAGCAGACAGGCCGCCGTCAACGCGGTCCGTCGGCCTGCCGCCGGCGACCACGGCGTCAGGTCGCGCTCGACCGCATCGGCCATCGCCTCGACGACATCGTCGTAGACGCGTGGCGCCTTCTCCTCAACACCGGCCGTGACGGTGAGCAGACCGCCGTCCTCGATGCCTTGGATGGTGAGGCCGGCGTTGCTGGCCAGCCGACGGCCGTCGGGAGCGACCAACTGGTAGCCGCCGTAGACGGTGGCGGCGTCGAGAAGCCCGACGCTGCGGGCGAGTTCTGGTACCAGTTCGGCGACCGGGACCGATCCCGGTAGTACGAGGTCGACGCGGCGAGACCCTGACGCGACGGTCACGCGCACCATTCCGGAGGCCCCCGTTGAGGGCGCGGCCTGGGACATTCCTCTCCCATCCATCATCAGTTTCCCGACGGAGCCGCGGCCCCGATGCCAGCAGAGTGCAGCCTAGGGCATCGCCCGGCCGCACCCTGCTGTCTCTGTCGTTGGGCGCCCCCTCAGTCGAGGACGGCTCCGCCGACCTCTTCATCGCCGAGCCAGCTCTCGTCGTCGGCGAAGGCCATCGAGTCGCGCTCACCGTCCCGCTCGTTCCGCTTGCCACCGCGGCCCCCGGTGCCGGCCGCTGCCGCGCCACGGCGTCCGGCGCCACCCTTGGTGCCGTTCTGCCCCGGCGTGAGGCCGGACCGCGTACCGCTGCCGGGGCCACGCCCTGCAGCGGCGGTGCCGGTACGACCGGTGGCCGACTGACCCGGGGTCATCCCTGGGCGACCGAGAGTGCTGCTGCCCGGCTTGGCGGTGCTCCGGCCGAGTTGCGCCGGGGTCCCGGGCGCCAGGCCGCGCAACGGCGTACCTGCTCTGGTGGCGGCCAGAGCAGCCCCAGTGCTCACCACACCGGCACCGAGCCCGGTGACCGCACCGGGTCCGGGACCACCCGGGGCGACCGGCGAGACCGGAGCCGTCGGCACGTTCGGAACGCTGGGCGTCGTCGGCCGGATCGGGTTGGTGGGATGGGTCGGGGTGGTGTTGTCGGTGTCGTTGGGCTCCGGCCAGGTGGGCAAGGGATCGACCGGGGTCGGCTCGCCGATCGTCGGCGGCTTCACCCCAACCGGCTCGATACCGGTCGAGGTCCTCGGCGGGGTGGCGATCACATGCGCGGGCGGCGCGGTGCTCGTGCCCGGGCCCTGGCCCTTGCTGCTCGGCGGGGTGTACCGCTCAGGGGTCCGCTCGCCGGTGATCTCACGCAGGATCACCGCGACCCCTTCGAGTTCGGTGTCGAACTTGGTCAGCGCGGCGTGCGACTCCTGCTCACGCACGGCTAGACGTTGGGTCTGTGCGGCCTGGTGCGACTTGCGCATGTCGACCAGGTCGACATCCTCCATCCGCACCGCACCCGGTGAGAAGGCGCCGATCGCTGGCGACAACGAGGTGTTCTTCACCGCCGTGATCGCCACGTTCGCCTTGTTCAGAGCCGTGACCGCGCGCTCCACCTCGACGATCCGGTCCTGGACCTGGCCGGCGATCTTGCGGTAGGCGAGTGCTGCCTGCGGCCCGGCGCCGCTGAGCGTGGCGTCCGCCTCCAAGGCGGCGGCCTGGCCCTCCAGGCCGTTCTTCACCTTGGTCAGGATCGCGCGGGCCGACGCCCAGCCCTGAGCAGCTTTGGCGATCTCGTTCTCGTCGGCACCCGCGATGGTGGCCGCGAGGCGGCGCTCCACAGCACCCGCGTTGGGCGCCGTCCCGGCGTCGCACGTCATGACGACTCCCCTCCGGTCGGCAGATTCTCGTTGCGGGACTGCTGTCCTGCCTGTTCGGCCCGGTGACTGCTCTGGACGCCGGCGATCGCATTGAGCACGGTGGCGTTCAGGCTGTCCTGGTCCTCGGCATCGGCCACACAGAGCTTGAGCTGGTGGGCGAAGTCGAGGAGGTCGCTGTTCACCCCGGTCAGCACGTCGCTGACGATGGTGTGGGCGAGCGTGTGCAGTTCGGCGACCTCACCGGCATGGCCGTAGTCACCGAGGCGGACGGTGCTGACGTGCACCGGCACCTTCTTGAAGTCGGCGTCGTCGATCAGATCTGCGGCCAGCGTCTCGGTGCGGGTGGCGACGGCTTCGACCGCCTGCGGGTCGACCCGCAACTCAGCGGAGACCGCGCCCGGTAGATCATCGATGGCTGCCTTCATCGGAACCCAGAAAGACAAGGTTCAACTCCCCTGTGCGATGAATGGATAGAGAGCCACGAGGAAGGTGCTCGACAGGTTCAGCCGAGCACCCGTCGCGGCGCGGTCACCAGGCGAAACGCTTGGCGTTGTTCGCCTCGGTGGACATGTACTCCTCCTTGGAGAGGTTCACCGCCTTGGCGATCCCCTGAAGCGCGAGGTTCATGTCCGCCATGCCCTTGTCCCACTCGGCGCGGCAGGCGTCGAAGGCGTCGGAGTCCTTACCGCTCCACTCCGCCTTGCGGGCCTCCATCCGCTTCTCCATGTCGTTGATCTTCTGCTCCAGCGCGGCTGCCGCGTTGAGGATGTCACCGGCGCTCGCGTCGAGTGCTTCGTAGCCGACCTTGAGGTCACCCAGGTTGCCCATTGTCTTGTCTCCTAAGGAATGTGGTGGTGGAAGGACAGATCAGCCGAGGCCGGCTGCGTAGCGGTTGAAGCCCTGCTCGACGCTGTCTTCGGTGGAGGTGTACTCCGCCTCGACCGCGTTGAGCTCGTCACGGAAACGCTGCAGCGCGGAGAGGGTGCGCTTCGACGCCTCGTCCCAGCGCTGGATGGTGGCCTGGAAGGCCGTTCCACCGCGCCCGACCCACTCGGTCTCCAGACGAGCCAGCTTGCCGCGCAACGTGGCGATGTCGGCGGTGCTCTCGTCATAGACCTGCTCGACGTCCTTGGCGGACTGCAGGAGGACTTGTTCGGACTTGGAGATGCTCATCGATCTGTCCTTTCCCCGTGACGGATCCACCCGCCCGAGACTTCATGGAGAGCCGGACTGCCGTTCAGCCCGGCACCTTCAGGGATACCCGGGCTCAACGGGGCTAAACCTGGGAGACGCGATTTCCACAGGCCCGCTCAGCGGGCGCGCCAACCGCCCGAGAACTTCCGACACGGGCCACTAGGGTGGCTGGCAGTTCCGTTCGTCGGCCTCTCGGGAGAAGACAGATGCGCCTCGGCACCTTCGCTCTAGCGACCCTGCTCGGTGTCGGGCTGCTCGCCGGCTGCAGTGACGACGAGAAGCCGGATGCCGGCCCCACCGGTCCCCCGACCAGTAGCTCCAGCAGCTCCGGCAGCACCGGACCCGCGTCGCCGGATGGCGGAGCGAGCAGCGAAGCGCCGCCGGCCGGAACCACCGTGCAGCGGCCCGCCTACAGCTTGTCGGTGGACGGCGCCTGGCAGGTCGACGACGTCACCGGCGACGCCAACGACCTGTGGGCGGTGATCGAGGGCGACCCGTTGGCCAACCTGGCGATCACCGAACTCCCGCTGGAGCCGATGCCGACGCTCGACAAGCTGGTCCCGCTGGGCAAGAACCTGATGAGCGGTGCCACCCGGGTCGAACGAACCCCCGACGGCAGTGTCGCGGGCGAGCCCGCCTTCGGTTTCGAAGGCCGTGCCAACGGCTACTCCCGGATCGTGATCGGGGCCAGCCACAAGGGTTCCTTCTTCACCATCGCCCTGGACCATCCCGGCACCCCTGCCGAGGCCCGGACCGCGATGACGGCGATGCTCGCCAGCTGGCGTTGGCGCTGAACCGGCACCGACCGCGGGTCGCTCAGGTCTGCATCTCCCAGAGCACCCGGAACGCCCCGCTGGCCACCATCAACGCGCCGATCGCGAAGGCTCCACAGAGCACCTCACCGATCTCCGCACGCCGCGCCCACCGCACCGAACGCCATCCCCGGCCGGTCGCGATCGCCGCAGCGACGAGCGCCAGGCCGATCACCGTGGCAGCGCCGATCCCCCACCAGCGTGCCTGGACCGAGGCGTCGGTGATCAGGTGCCACGAGAGCACCGCCCAGCAGTAGATCCCTGCCCAGCGCAGGGCCGCGCGCGCCATCGCGTGGCGCAGGTTGCGAGCAGCGAGGAGGAGACCGCCACCGACGAAGAAGACCAGTGCCGCGGCGCCGATGTCGTCGACACCGAGAGTGGCCGTGGCCAACAGCGCGGGAGCGGCGATCCCTGCGACGGCGGCGATCAACAGCCCGGCTGTGTTGACGACGATCGCACCGGTCGCCAACAGGTCCTCGACCATCCGTGGCGCAACCACGGTGCGGCGCCGCTTCTGCGGCCGCACGTCACGCGCCGACCAGGCGGTGATCGCCAACCGTTCCAGGTCGACGAGCAGTTGATCCGGAACGTCGACGGCCAGCATCGGCACGAACCGGCAGGCCAACAGCGTGGCCAGCAACAGGATCGCCCAGTGCGCGGCGGCGCTCGCGCCGGTCAACGTGGTGAAGGCCGTCAACGCGAAACAGACCAGACCCGCCGCCATCCAGACCTCGGCGACCTCGCGCCGTCCGGTGTCCAGGGCCCGCGCCACACCTGCCGCCACCGCGGCCACCAGGGCGCTGACGCCGACCGTGACCGGAAGGTGCACCGCACCTGGCTCGTAGACCAGCGCGAAGGTGCCGGCCGCAGCGAAGAGCGGGGCCCCGGCCGCGCGTTGCGCCTGGTGCTGTCCGACCGGCACCACCCCCAAGAGGGCGGCAGCGCTCAACACCACGACGGTGATCCGTTGCTCGGTCGACTCCGAGCCGGCGACCAGGACGGCAGCCAGGACGCCGATCAGGCCGGCGGCGATGGCGACGAACAGGTGGACCGGAGAAGTGGTCGGGCGATCGTCGTCGAGGCGGACCTGCTCGGTCGGCGCCGCTCGCCGCGTGGGCGTGGCAAGGCCGAGCGCCACCAACAACGCGCCGGCCTCGACACCGGCAGCGGCCAGCGAACGGTCGTGCGGCAACTGCCGGCCGCGCGTCGTGCTCAGCTGGAGAGGTGCCCGGTGACCGGTCTGGTTGGCGTATTCGCGCAGCACATCGGCGGCGGCCGCCCCTGCGGGCACAGCAAGGTCGAGCGACCCGACCGGGCCATACACGGTGACCGAGACCGTGTCGGTGCTGGCAACGCCTGACACGACGCACCCCCTCGTGAGTTCTGCGGGCAGCGTAGTACGCCGAAGGCAAGGTTGTGTCGACGCGTTCTCGTAGGATCGTCGTCGCCGGGCTGTCGACCCCGGCGTCTCGGACTCCTCGACGAAGGTGACCAGTGACCACACTGCGTAGCGGCACCCGCCTCGATCCACCGGAAATGCCCTCCGGTCAGATCAAGCTGCAGCCACCCCCTGAGCTGCAACAGCACGAGGGCGTCGGCCAAGCCATGATGATGGCGATCCCGATGCTGGGCAGTGTGGGTTCGATCCTGTTGGTCGCCACGATGAGCACCGGCGGTTCGGGTGCCCCGTCGTCCTCGCGCTTGCTGATCACCGGCGGCATGTTCCTCTTCGCCACCCTCGGTTTCATCGGCGTCCAGATCGACCGGCAGCGCAAGCAGCGCCAGCAGCAGGTCGTCGGGTCGCGCACCGAGTACCTGCGCTATCTGGCCACGATCCGCAAGGTGGCCCGCGACGCCGCCGACCAGCAGCGGGCCGCCCTCACCTGGCACCACCCCGACCCCGCCGCCCTGCCCGCGCTCGCCGAGGACCGCACCCGGCTCTGGGAGAACGGCTCGAACGATCCGCAGTTCCTCCATGTCCGCTACGGCCTGTCGGTCCAACCCCTCTCCCTGGAGCTGGTCCCGCCCGAGAGCGCACCGGTGGAGCAGGTCGACCCGACCGCGGCGAGTGCGCTGCACCGACTCCTGGTCGTGCACCGGGTCCAGCCGAACCTGCCCGCCTCGATCGACCTGCGCGCCTTCGACCGGGTCGAGCTGACCGGCCCGGAGGAGAACAGCCGCGCCTCCGCACGTGCCCTGCTCTGCTCCGCGGCGGCGTTCCACAACCCGGAGAACCTGCTCATCGCGGTGCTCTGCCACCCCCGCCACCTGCCCGAATGGGACTGGTTGAAGTGGCTGCCGCACAGCCTCAGCAGCCACCAGGGCGACGCGGTAGGCCCCCGCCGGATGGTCACCACCTCGCTCGACGACCTCGGCGCGATGTTGCCTCCCGACCTCAGCGAACGGCCCCGGTTCGGTGCCGACGAGGCCGGCGCGACGCCGCACATCCTGCTGGTCGTCGACGGCGTCGACCTGCCGCCGGGCAACCACGTGATCCCGCCCGACGGCCTGCACGGCGTGACCCTGCTCGATCTCCCCGAGCAGTGGGACGAGCTGGACGACCCGTCCCGGCTGCGGATGCAGTTCGAGGCGGCCGCTCCCGAGAACGGCAAGGCCCCGGTAACCGCGCTGCGACTGCGTGCCGAACCGATGCGCGGCCTCGCCGACCAGATGGACCTCGCCACCGCTGAGGCGTTCGCCCGTCGGCTGGCCCCGCTGAACACGGTCGGGCTCGGCACCGAGGCCGGCGAGGCCACCGGGCCGACCGACTTCATGGATCTGCTCGGCCTCGGCGACGTGCACACCTTCGAGACCGACAGCGCCTGGCGATCGCGTCCCTCGCGCGACCGGCTCCGGGTACCGATCGGGGTCAGCGACAACGGCACCCCGATCCACCTCGACATCAAGGAGTCCGCCCAGCAGGGCATGGGGCCGCACGGTCTGGTGATCGGCGCGACCGGCTCCGGCAAGTCCGAGTTCCTGCGCACCCTGGTGCTCGGTCTGGCGATGACCCACTCGCCCTCCCAGCTCAACATGGTGCTGGTCGACTTCAAGGGTGGTGCCACCTTCGCGGGCATGTCCGAGATGCCACACGTCTCCGCGGTGATCACCAACCTCGCTGAAGAGCTCACCCTGGTCGACCGGATGCAGGATGCGCTCTCCGGCGAGATGGTGCGCCGCCAGGAACTGCTCCGCGCCGCCGGCAACTACGCCTCGATCCGTGACTACGAGAAGGCGCGCGCTGCGGGCGAGGACCTCGCACCGATGCCGTCGCTCTTCATCGTCGTCGACGAGTTCTCCGAGATGCTCTCCGCCAAGCCGGAGTTCATCGACCTCTTCGTCGCCATCGGTCGCCTCGGCCGCTCCCTCGGCCTGCATCTGCTGCTGGCCAGCCAGCGGCTCGAGGAAGGCCGGCTCCGCGGTCTGGAGTCGCACCTCTCCTACCGGATCGGTCTGCGGACCTTCTCCGCCGTCGAATCGCGCACCGTGCTCGGCGTGCCGGACGCCTACGAGCTCCCCGCCGTTCCCGGCCTGGGCTACCTCAAGCCCGATCAGTCCACTCTGCTCCGGTTCAAGGCCGCATACGTCTCCGGGCCGCCGTCCGGGCGGCGGCCGGTGCGTCGTGACGAGGGCGGCAACCTCCGCGGCATCCTCCCGTTCACGATCGCCGAGGTGACCTCGCTCGAGGTGCCGGACGACGACCTCCCCGTGGTGGCGAGCGCGCCGCAGGGCGAGCAGGACTCACTCCTCGACGTCGCGGTCTCCCGGATGCTCGGCGACGGTGAGAGCGCCCACCAGGTATGGCTCCCGCCGCTCGACGTTCCCGACACCCTCGACGCGCTGATGCCCGACCTGGTCGAGCACCCGCAGCTCGGGCTGGTCTCGCCGAGCTGGCGCGCGCTCGGCGCGCTGACCGTGCCGGTCGGCATCGTCGACCGGCCACGCGAACAGCGCCGCGACACCCTCACCGTCTCGCTGACCGGTGCCGCCGGACATGCCGCGGTGGTCGGTGGCCCACGGACCGGTAAGAGCACCCTGCTGCGGACCATGGTCACCAGCCTGGCCCTCACCACCACTCCGTTGGAGAGCCAGTTCTTCGTCCTCGACTTCGGCGGCGGCACCTTCGCCGGACTGAACGGCCTCCCCCACCTGGCCGGTGTCGCCTCCCGGTCCGAACCCGACGTGGTGCGCCGGATCGTGGCTGAGGTCAAGGGTGTGGTGGACCGACGGGAGAAGTACTTCCGCACCCAAGGCATCGACTCCATCGAGACCTACCGGAGCCGCCGCGCCGACGGCCAGGCCGACGACGGTTTCGGCGACGTCTTCTTGGTGGTCGACGGCTGGAGCACGTTGCGCGCCGACTTCGACGACATCGAGGTCGAACTGCAGAACCTCGCCCAGCGTGGGTTGACCTTCGGCGTCCATCTGATCGTGGCGGCGTCGCGGTGGGCCGACTTCCGCGCTGCGCTCCGGGACCTCTTCGGCACCCGGCTCGAGCTGCGCCTCGGCGACCCGCTCGACTCCGAGGTCGACCGCAAGGTGGCCCAACTGGTGCCGACCGGTCGCCCCGGCCGTGGCTTGGTCCCGGGCAAGCTCCACTTCCTCGGCGCCCTGCCCCGGATCGACGGCGAGATGCGTAGCGACTCCCTCGGCGACGGCGTCGCCGACCTGGTTGCCCGGACGGCCACCGCGTGGCGGGGTCCGAGCGGCCCGAAGGTCCGGCTGCTGCCCGGGAAGGTCCAGTTGGAGTCGATCCGGGAGGCTGCGCCGCCCAGCTCGCGCCTCCTGCTCGGGATCAACGAGAAGGAGCTGGCCCCGGTCGGGCTGGACGCCGAGGCGGAGCCGCACCTGCTGGTGCTCGGCGACGGCCGCTCCGGCAAGAGCGCGATGCTACGCGCGCTGGTCGCCGAGATCGTCCGGACCCGCACCCCGGAGACGGCACAGATCATCGCCGTCGACTACCGCCGCTCGCTGCTCGGCGAGATCCCGGCCGAGTTCCAACTCGACTACCTGACCAGCGCGACCCAGGCGACACCTGCGCTGAAGGATCTGGCCGGCTACCTCACCAACCGGCTCCCCGGCCCGGACGTCACTCCGGAACAGCTCCGTAGCCGGACCTGGTGGACGGGCGCCGAGGCGTGGGTCCTGATCGACGACTACGACCTGGTCGCGACCCAGGCCGGTTCCCCGGTGCACCCGTTGGTGCCGTTGCTGGCCCAGGCCCGCGACGTCGGTTTCCACCTCGTCGTCACCCGGCGGATGGGTGGCGCGGCTCGGGGCATGTACGACCCGGTCCTGCAGACGCTCCGCGATCTGGCCATGCCCGGGATCATGCTCTCGGGCAGCCCGGACGAGGGCGCTCTGCTCGGCAACGTCCGGCCGGTGCTCTCGCCGCCCGGCCGCGGTCGGTTGATCTCCCGCGACCGCGGCGTCGAGGTGGTCCAGCTCGCCTGGACCGACCCCAGCTCAATGTGACCTGAGCGCGGTCGCCAGGCCGATTTCGCCGCCGTCAGGTCACATTGAGCTAGCGGCGACGGCGACCGGTGCCGAACATGCCGCGCGCGATCTCGCGCGCGGCAGTGCGCATGAAGTCCTTGAAGGCACCCGACTGCACGACCTGGTCGACCACCGACTTCTCCGGCTTCGGCGCCTTGCCCGCAGGCTTGCGCTTGGCGAGCTTCTCGGCTTCACGCTGGTGCGGCTCCAACCCGTCGGTGGGCGCGGTGCCCGTTCCACCCGCAGCCTCCGCGGCCGCCTTGTCGGCCCCGGCCTCCAGCTTCTGCGCCAGAATCTCGCGCGCAGACTCGCGATCGATGCTGGTCGCATAGGTCGCGTACAACGGCGAGGCCTTGACGGCGGCCTCCATCGTGGCCGCTTCGGCCGCACCCATCAGCGATTCCGGGGCCCGGAGCCGGGTCCAGGCGACCGGGGTGGGCGCGCCACGCTCGTTCATCACGGTCACGACCGCCTCGCCGATCCCGAGCGAGGTGATCACCGCACCGAGGTCGGCGTAACCGGAGTGCGGGTAGGTGTTGACGGTCTGCTTGAGCGCCTTCGCATCGTTCGGCGTATGCGCCCGCAACTGGTGCTGGACCCGGGAGCCGAGCTGCGCCAGGACGTCGTCGGGGACATCGGTCGGGCTCTGGGTGACGAAGAAGACGCCGACACCCTTGGACCGGATCAGCCGGACCGTCTGGGTGATCTGGGCGAGGAAGTCCTTGGAGGCGTCCTTGAAGAGCAGGTGTGCCTCGTCGAAGAAGAAGACCAGCTTGGGCTGGTCCAGGTCGCCGACCTCCGGGAGGTCGTTGAAGAGATCCGCGAGCAACCACATCAGGAAGGTGGAGAAGACCGCCGGCCGGTCCTGCAGGTTCGGCAACTCGACCAGGGAGATCACCCCGCGCCCGTCAGGGGCCGTCTTGAGGAACTCCGCGGAGTCGAACTCCGGCTCGCCGAAGAAGGCGTCCGCGCCCTGGTCGGAGAAGTTGATCAGCTCGCGCAGGATCACCCCGGCGGTCGCCGACGACAAGCCGCCCAGCTCCTTGAGATCGGCCTTGCCCTCGGCACTGGTCAGGTATTGGACGACGGCGCGCAGGTCGGCCAGGTCGAGCAGCGGCAGGCCCGCCTTGTCGGCGTAGTGGAAGACCAGCCCGAGCGACGACTCCTGGGTGGCGTTGAGCCCCAGCACCTTCGCCAGCAGGACCGGCCCGAACGAGCTCATGGTGACCCGCAGCGGAATGCCGATCCCTTCTCCGCCGAGGGCGAAGAACTCGACCGGGAACTGCTTGGCCTGCCACGCCTGACCGACGCCGGCCGCGCGGGCGGTGATCTTCTCGCCACCTTCGCCGGGGACGCTGACGCCGGAGAGGTCGCCCTTGATGTCAGCGGCGAAGACCGGCACCCCGAGCGTGCTCAACTGCTCGGCGAGCAACTGCAGGGTCTTGGTCTTCCCGGTTCCGGTCGCCCCCGCGACCAGCCCGTGCCGGTTGAGCATGCCGAGGGGGATCCGGACCGGCGTCGGCACCAAGGTGTCGGCGTCCAGCATCAGTCCGCCGAGCTCCAACGCCCTGCCCTCGAAGGCATAACCGGCGGCGACCTGGGCGACGATCGGGTTCTCACTCGTGGCCGGCGTCTCGGGACTCTCGCTCATGTCCCGCACCCTATGCCGCATTCCGGCGTGCGGTCAGCACCTCAGCGATCGGTACTGCCCAGGCCGGCATCGCGCGCGAGGACGATCGCCTCCGGGCGTCCACCGACCTCCAGCTTCGCGTAGATCGCGGAGACGGCGTTGCGGACCGTCTTCTCAGACAGGTGCAGCTCGCCGGCGATCTCGCCGTTGCTGCGCCCGGACGCGATCAGCGCCAGGACCGAGTGCTCCCGCTCGCTCAGTTGAGGGAACGCCGGTGCGGCGGGTGCCGCAGTCCCGCGCGCCAACAGGGCCGCGATCCGCCCGGCCATCGAGGCACCGAAGACCATCCCGCCGGCGGCCGCGGTCCGGATCGCGTGGTGCACCTCTGCCGCGCCGGCGCCCTTGAGCAGGTAGCCGCAGGCACCCGCCCGGATCGCGGCGAGCACCGTCTCGTCGTCCTCGTTCATGGTGAGCATCAGCACCCGGAGTTCCGGACGGCGTCCGAGCAGGAAGCGGGTCGCCTCGATCCCGTCCAGGTTCGGCATCGACACGTCCATCACCACCACGTCCGGCGCGGTCTCGGCGACCACATGCACCGCGTCCCGGCCGTCGGCTGCGGTACCGACCACCTCGACGCCGTCGATCGCGCCGAGCAGCGCCACCAAGCCGTCGCGGACGATCTGGTGGTCGTCGACAACCACTACCGTGATCGACTCCATCACTCGCTCCTCACCGGGATTCGGGCCTCCACTTCGGTACCACCGTCGACACCCGAGCGCACGGTGGCGACCCCACCCAACTCGTCGGCACGCTCCCGGATCGACGACATGCCGACACCCGCCGCGGCGCCGGCCAGGCCGCGGCCCCGGTCCACAACGGTGAGGCGCAGGACACCGTCGGTGATCACGGCCGACACCTCCGCGCGGGTGGTCCCCGCGTGCCGGGCGACGTTGGTCAGCGCCTCGGCGATGATCCGGTAGACGGCCACCTCGACGGCAGCCGGCAACCGCCCGGCGAGGTCGTCGGCGGCCAGGTCGAGGGTCAGCTCCAGCCCTTCACCGAGTTGGCGGATGGCGCCCAACAGCCCGCGGTCGTCCAGCGCCGGCGGGCGCAGGCCGTGCACCAGCCGGCGGACGTCGGCCACCACCTCCTGCATCTGGGCGCTGACGGTGCCGAGCTGATCGGCGATCTCACCGCTTGGCGCGGCGTCGGCACGGAGCCGGAGCTGGGCGGCGTCCAGTTGGAAGACGATGCCGCTGAGTGCCGGACCCAGGCCGTCGTGCAGGTCGCGGCGGATCCGGCGACGCTCCTCCTCGCGGGCCGCGACCAACTGCTCGCGGCTGGCCTGCACCTCGGCCATCAACTGGGTGGTCCGGACGGCGGCTGCCGCCTGTCGGACCAGATCGCCGAGCAGCCGTTCGTCACGTGGCCCGAGCCGCGACCGCACCCCCTTGGCGGGCAGGATCAGCCGACCGACCTCTTGCGCGCGGTACCGGATCGGCAGCTCGCGGACCAGTTGCGGGCGAGCGCCGTGGGTCGCGACCACCGGGTCGCCGTCCGGCCACTCCACCTCGATACTGACGAACCCGACACCGAACGCCGTCGCCACCGCCCGCGCCGCTGCGTCGAGCTGGTCGTGCGGCGTCGCGGCCTCCTCCAACACGGCCGAGAGTCCGGCGAGCGTGTCGTAGCGCTGGCCGCGCTCACCGAGCATCCGGCGGCGCACCCGGGCCGCCAGCCAGGACCGTGCCGGCGAGTAGAGCAGCACCGCCACCGCCAGCACGACGCCGGCCACCTGCGCCCGGCTCAGGCCGTCACCCAACAGTTGGGTCAGTGTCCAGAGCACCGCGACGTCGGCCACGACCAGGACCGCCACCACTGCCGCCAAAACCAGGGTGCGCGCCAACAGGTCGCCAATCGGCACCAGACTGGGGCGCACGATCGCCACCGTCATCGCAGCCGGTGGCAACACGGTCGCCAGGAACGCGCCGAGGTGGTCGCTGGCCGGCAACGGGACCAGCAGTCCGACCACCAGCGCGCCGAGGATGACCACCACACTCCACAGCAACCAGCGCATCTGGTCGCGGACCACGCCGCGCGAGCGGTGGTACCGGACCGCAACGGTGAGCAGCGAGACCAGGAACGCGACCACGCCGACCGCGACCGAGGCGCTGACCAACCGCTCCCCGAACCCGGAGAGCCACGGGACCGTCGTCGGATCGAGGTCGACGCCGTCCGGCAGTCGGTCGACACCGAGCCGTCCCTCCGCCGGGGCGATCAGGACGACCAGGCCGCTGAGCACCAGCATCGCCACCGTGGCCCGAGAGACCCAACCCCAGGCCCCGCTGAGGAAACGCCCGGTCGGGAAGATCATCACCAGGACCGCGGTGACCGCCGTCAGGTAGACCCCGAACCGGTTCAGGAACCAGAGCATCCAGGTCATCGCCGGCCAGGCCTCGGTCTCGCTGAGACCGCTGCGTACGTAGCTCTGCGCGAAGCCGTCGAGCGCCCAGAAGAGTCCGAATCCGGCAAGCGCCCAGCCGAACATCTGATGCCGGTCGTGGCGCAGCACGATCGCGGCGAGGAGACCGAGCACAGCACCGTTCAACGTCCACGGCCACCCGGCGCCGCCGGTGATCTCGACCCCCGGTCCGCCTGCCGGGGCCTGCAGATCCACCCAGATCGAGATCGGCAGCAACGCGATGCAGAGCAGCGGCAACAGGGCGACGAGCCAGCCGGGACCGCCTCGCTCCGCGACCGGATTCCCGGGCACGGAGCGAGTGGAGGACGACACGGCGCCATTGTGCCGCGATTCTCCGGTACGGCAGAGCGGTTCGGCCCGCAGATTCCTCACGCGTGCCCGGTGGCTTCCCGGCCGGCGCGGTAGGCCTTGTCGCCGAAGAGGAAGCCCAGCGAGATCACGATCAACCCGAGTGGCGCGAACATGCCGGCCATGTACTGCAACGGGGAGATCCCGAACAGCAGGGTGATACCGCCGCCGATCAGGCCGACCCGGCCCAACCAGCGCGGCACCGCACCCTGGCGGGCGGCGGCGAAGAGGGCGATCCCGCTCAGTCCGACCAGACCCCAGCACCACGGGATGGTGCCGATCCAGTGGGCGAAGAAGACCGAGCTCTCGGCGCTGGCCATCTCCTCCTTGCCGTTGGCGAAGACGAACTCGGTGGTGAGGCCGGTACCGAGGACCAGCACGACCGCGGTGCCGAAGAGTCCGCTGAAGGCGACGAGCGGCGTCAGGCTGTGCGCGCCGACCGTTGCGGCGAGTCGCCGGTAGGCGCCGGCCGCGAAGACGATCAGCGCAACGGCCGCGACCATCCCGAAGGTGTGGAAGGCGATCATCTGCGGGACCTGGTCGGCGAGCTTGTCGGCGATCTTCGCGGTGTCGCCGTCCAGGTCCGGGTCGTAGACGGCGTTGACCATGCCGGATCCGACCATGGTGCCGAGGCCGGCGAGACCGGCGATCAGGCCGGCCCAGGCCCAGCCACGCGACGGTCGGGCGACGGGCTCTGTCGGTGCCGCGGACCGCGGCGCCGCGGCGATGGTGGGGGTGGCGTTCATCAGGTTCTCCTCGTTCGGTTCGGTTACCTGACTCAGCCTGCGGGCCGACTTGTCCCGTCTTCCAGGGACAGCGCGGCACAGTCGCCGGGACGCCGTCCGACGCCGTCTCGACCGGCCGAACGCGGCGAGGTCCGACCTCGTTCAGGGCCGCGACACTAAGCTCGAGACCGTGATCTTCAAGCGCGTAGGCAGCTCCCGCCCCTACCCCGAGCATGCGATGACCTCGCAGGACTGGGCCCAGGTGGCGCCGATGCAGGTCCGTCTCGGCGAGTTGGTCACCATCAAGGACACCCTCGACCTGGCGTCCCTGCTGGCCGAGGAGTCGACCTTCTACGGCGATCTGTTCGCCCACGTCGTACGCTGGCGCGGCGAGTTGTACCTGGAGGACGGACTGCATCGCGCACTCCGTGCGGCGTTGCAGCAGCGCCACGTCCTCCACGCCCGCGTTTACGACTTGGAGGGCTGATGGACCATCGCCGGACCACGGTCACCCTGACCGTGCTGATCGTGCTGTGCCTCTTCGGCCTCTTCTTCGGCGTCCGTGCGGTGACCGCCGACCTGCCCGGCGAGGGGATCCTCAAGGAGCCGGAGGCGAGCTGCACCAACCGCACCGTCTCCGCGGGGAGCACGATCACCACCGAAGAGGTCACCGTCAGTGTCTTCAACGCCGGTGGCCGTTCGGGTCTGGCGAGCCGCACCATGCAGGAGTTCGTGAAGCGTGGCTTCGCGGCCGGTGACAGCGGCAACGCCCGTAACGCCGACGTCAAGCGAGGTCAGGTCTGGGCGGACAGCTCGGAGAACCCAGCTGCGAAGCTGGTGCTGCGCCAGCTCGGCGCCGGCTACCAGATCCACACCGGCAAGCCGGTCCTCGGCGTCGGCGTGGTGGTGGTGCTGGGCAGCGACTTCCAGCAGCTCGCGAAGAAGGCGCCGTCCCGGATCAAGGTGACCCAGGACGCCACCATCTGCAGCCCGCCGCTGTAAGCCACCCGCGCGCACCGGACGCCGATCCCTCGCCGCCGATTCACCGAAGGTCTAGAACTTGTTCTAGTTCTGCCTTAATCTGGCGCGCATGACCACCGCGCTTCCCGACGTCGTCGACGCCTCCGCCCTGCCCGCCGACGCCGAACAGTTCGACGTCGTTGTCCTCGGTTTCGGGATCTCCGGCGGCTGCGCGGCGCTCGAAGCCGCCCGTAGCGGGGCCAAGGTCCTGCTGCTGGAGCGCGCCGCCGTCCACGGTGGCACCTCGACGATGAGCGGTGGCGCCTTCTACCTGGGCGGCGGAACCCCGGTCCAACAGGCCACCGGCCACGAGGACTCGGTCGAGGAGATGATCGCCTACCTGACCGCCGTCTCCCGTGAGCCGGACGCCGAGAAGATCCGCGCCTACTGCGAGGAGAGCGTGGAGCACTTCACCTGGCTCGAGGCGCTCGGCTTCTCGTTCGAGCGCAGCTACCTCGACAAGAAGGCCGTCATCCAGCCCGGCACCGAAGGGCTGATGTACACCGGCAACGAGAAGGTCTGGCCCTTCCTGGAACAGGCCACCCCGGCACCCCGTGGCCACAAGGTCCCGGTGCCGGGAGACACCGAAGGCACCAAGCTGGTGATGGACCTGCTCCGCGACCGACTCGCCGAGACCTCCGCGGAGGTCCGCTACGAGACCGGCGGGAACTCCCTGGTCACCGATGCCGACGGGACCGTGATCGGCCTGCGCTGGAAGCGTTTCGACGAGGTCGGCTTCGTGGCCTGCAACGCCGTCATCATCGCGGCCGGCGGCTTCGTGATGAACTCCGAGATGGTCGCCAAGTACACGCCGAACCTGGCCGAGAAGCCGTTCGTGCTCGGCTCCACCTACGACGACGGCCTCGGCATCCGGCTCGGCGAGTCCGTCGGCGGAGCGACCGCCTTCATGGAGGAGGCGTTCATCACCGCCCCCTTCTATCCGCCGCAGAGCCTGGTCAAGGGCCTGGTGGTCAACAAGCTCGGGCAGCGCTTCGTCGCCGAGGACTCCTACCACTCGCGGACCTCCGGCTTCGTGATGGAGCAGCCCGACCACGCCGCCTACCTGATCGTCGACAGCGAGCACATCGAGCACCCGGCGTTCCCGCTGGCACCGTTCATCGACGGTTGGGAGACCGTTGCCGAGATGGAGACCGGGCTCGGCCTGCCGACCGGCTCCCTGCAGGCCACCCTGGATCGGTACAACGAGCACGCGGCGCGCGGCGAGGACCCCGACTTCCACAAGCAGCCCGCCTGGCTCGCGGCACAGGACACCGGACCGTGGGGTGCCTACGACCTCACCCTCGGCAAGGCGCTCTACGCCGGCTTCACGATGGGCGGCCTGACCACCGACGTCGATGGGCGGGTGCTGCGGGCCGACGGCTCGGCGATCACCGGCCTCTACGCCGCCGGCGCCTGTGCCTCCAACATCGCCCAGGACGCGAAGGGCTACTCCACCGGCACCCAACTCGGCGAGGGCTCCTTCTTCGGACGCCGGGCGGGACGCCACGCCGCCGCCTCCTGACTCCTCACCCGTGCGGACGTCATCCGGTCCGAGGACCCGCTCCCACGCAACGTAGGACGTCCGCGGGGATGGAGGCAGACTAGGCACCATGAGTGACCGTTTCACCGTTGCGAGCCGGGCCGCCGTGCCGCCGTTCTACGTCATGGACCTGCTGGCCGCCGCGCAAGAACGCCAACGCACCCACGGCGATCTGGTCAACATGGTGGCCGGCCAGCCCAGCACCGGCGCCCCGACGCCGGTCCGCGACGAAGCGATCCGGCTGCTCAACTCGGGCGACCCCCTCGGCTACTCGGTCGCGGTCGGCCTGCCCGAACTGCGCGAGCAGATCGCCGGGCACCACAAGCGGTGGCACGGAGTCGACGCCTCCGCGGACGACGTCGTGGTCACCACCGGCTCCAGCGGCGGGTTCCTGCTCGCCTTCCTGGCCGCCTTCGAGATCGGCGATCGGGTCGCGATGGCCCGCCCCGGCTACCCCTGTTACCGCAATGTCCTGCAGGCGTTGGGATGCGAGGTCGTCGAGCTCGACTGCGGACCCGAGACCCGCTTCCAGCCGACTGTCGCCCAACTCGAGGAGCTGGTCGCGCGGACCGGGCCGATCAAGGGCCTGGTGATCGCCAGCCCGGCGAACCCGACCGGCACCATGCTCGCCGCCGCCGAACTGGCCGCCCTCGCCGCCTGGTGCGAAGCACACGGCGTGCAGCTGATCAGCGACGAGATCTACCACGGCATCGAGTACGACCCGGACCACAGCCGCGCCTCCGCCTGGTCCACCTCACGTGAGGCGATCGTCTTCTGCTCGTTCTCCAAGTACTTCTCGATGACCGGCTGGCGGATCGGCTGGATGCTGGTGCCCGAACGACTCCGCCGTGCCGTGGACGTGCTGACCGGCAACTTCACGATCTGCCCGCCGGTGATCGCCCAACGCGCCGCGGTCGCCGCGTTCAGCGACGATTCCTACCGCGAACTGGACGGCCACGTCGCGCGGTACGCGGAGAACCGTGCCCTCCTGCTCGACGGCCTCCCCAAGCTGGGCATCGACAGGTTGGCCCCGGCGGACGGCGCCTTCTACGCCTACGCCGACGTCTCCCACCTGACCCAGGACTCGATGGCCTGGTCCCTCGACCTGCTGGCCCGGACCGGGGTCGCGGTCGCACCGGGCGTCGACTTCGACACCCGCGACGGCCGCCACCACGTCCGGTTCTCCTTCGCCGGTTCGGCCGAGGAGATCAACCGCGGACTGGAACGCCTGGCCGACGTCGTCGCCCAGCCAGGCTCCTAGTGCCTCACCGCTTCCAGGAGCGCGTCGTACCTTCGTGGTCGCCGCTGACCCGGAGCAGCTTCGCGTAACAGTGCGCCGGCTCGCGGCCGGACTCCTTGCACCAGGAGATCGCCGGCCCAGGCTTGCTCGACGGCACTCCGGCCACGGTCACCCAGTAGTCGTCCTGCTCGAATCCGGCGAAGTCGCCGCTCCACACCAACCGGACCTCGGGGTACTCCAGGCGGAGCCGTAGGTGCTCCTCGTAGATCCCGGTGTAGTCGTAGGTCTGCGCGTCGAGTCGGTCGTGGGTGCCGTCCTGCTTCGAGGAGAGCTGCGGGACCCAGGAGTCGGCCAGCTTCTCGGCGACCGGCTCCCGATCCTCGGCGGCCAACCGTTGCAGCGCGGCGAGGCTGTTCTGCTCGCGGGTATCGACGTCGACCACCACGTCGGTCTCGTCGGAGTCCGCGCTGCCCGAGTCGGTGGACTCCGGCGTCACCGGGAGGTAGGAGTCCTCGCCCGACGCCCCGTCGTCGTCGCAGTCCACCAGGATCTGGCCGCCGGAGATCGCACTGCCGATCTCGGCCGGGGTCGCCCAGACCTGGCTCACCGGGAACCGGACCGCGACCCTGGAACCTTCGCCCGGGTCCGCGTCGGGCACCCAGACCGGATCGTCGGAGAAGTCGAAGACGCCCAGCGCCAAGGTCTGTTCGCCGTCCGCGCCTTCGGGGGTTCCGGTGATCAACATCCGGTACTGCGAAGAGTTGAGCCACTGGCCCTGCGGACAGCTGGCCACCACGTCGAAGGTCACCTCGACGGCGCCCTCCGCGCTCTCGGCGGTCACCGGCACGAACTCCGGTTCCGAACCGCACTTGGTGACGTACTCGTCGCTGAGCTCCAACTCCTCCGAGGACGGTTCGACCGTCGAGCCCGAACCGGCGACGTTGCCCTGGGCGAGCAACTCCTCGTCGGGTTCACCGAAGCCGCTGAATCCCCACATCGTCTCGCCGGCGGTCACCACGATCGCGTCGGCGGTGGTGCCGAGATCGGCCACGATCGGGTACGTCTCGCCGTCCACGGTGTTGGTGAGGTCGAGCTCCCGGCGCCAGGCGAGCTTGCCGTTGCTGAGGCTGCGGACCTCGAACAGGTCGCTGCCTTCACCGGTGCTCAGAAAGGCGTCCTCGGTCGATGCGTAACCCGAGCGGGACTCCGCGTCGCGCCACAGCACGGTGCCGGTGCGCGCATCCTGGAAGTGCACCTTCTCGGTGTAGTCCTCGTTGCCCCACTCGTCGTACTGGGACCATTCGCTGACCCGCAGCACCCGGTCGCTGAGCCAGTCCACGTTGACGTCGTCGCTCGGGACGACGTCGCGCAGCTCCCGCCCTGCTTCGAGGTCGTAGAGCGTGTTCCCGGCGCCGACCAGGCCACCGCGGACGACGGGCCGATCGTCGCCGTACGACCAGGGGTAGTCGGTGAACCGGAGCTCCTCGTGCCCGGCGAACCAGAAGGTCTCCCAGGAATCGTCGTGCGCCAGCGCCAACTCCTCGCCCTCGCTGGTCCGCACCGCGACCTGCGGCTCTTCGGTCCGGTGGCCGCCGTCCGCAGCGTCCAGCACGTACCCGCCCCCGCTCATGGCGAGGTGAACACCAGCGTCGTCGACCCGCACGCCGATCCCGCCGTCGCCACCCTCGTCGTCACTGGAGTCGTGCTCGATCACGGTCTTCCAGCCGCCGTCCGGGTCGTCGACGGTGCCGGAGCTGACGATGATCTCGGTGACCTCGGTGACGGAGTCGTAGGTGGTGCCCGCGACGTAGACCTTGTCGCCGTCGCCGACCACCTCTTGGACCACCGCGTCGTACTCCGCCGACGCGACTGCCTTGCCGGTCCCGGTGTCGCGGACCGTGACCGTCGCCCGGTTCGCCTCCCAATCGCTCTCCCAGCAGGCGATGCGGCGTTCGGTTAGCAGCGCGCAGGCGTAGCCCTCCTCCTCTTGGACCCACCTCCGCTTTCCGGTCTTCGAGTCGAGGGCGACGGTCCAGCGTTGCGACTCCTCGGTCACCTCGTCCCAGTAGCTGACGGCGGCCAGCACCGTCTTCTCGAGGTAGAACGGCTCGAAGGAGGCGCCCTCGACGGGCACCATTGCGGTGAACTCCGCGCCCGGCTGGTCGACCAGTTCGGCCGCCGAGACGCTCCACTCCCTGCTCGGTTCGCCGAGCACCGAGCTGGTCGGTTCGAGCTGTGCGTCCGGCCTCGTGCCGTCCTTCTCGTCGTCGCCGATCACGAGGGCCAGACCTGTCGCCGCGCCGCCCACCGCGACCAGGACCGCAAGCGCTGAGCCGATCAGCACTCGGCGGCGCTTGCCTGGGCGGGCCGGGCCGGAGACGGGAGCCGATGCCTCCGCGACGTCGTCAGGCACCCGGGGCAGACGCACCGATGTCTCGTCCTTCTGCGCCGCGGGCGCAGGCGGCGCAGGCGGTGCAGGCGGTGCCGGGGGCACGGGGAGCGGGGGCGCGGTCGGTGCCGGGGGCACGGAGAGCGGAGGTGCCGCAGGCGCTTGGGGCGCATCCAGGGCACGTGCACCGCACGCGGTGCAGAACGGTGAGGTCAGTCGCTGACCGCATTCGACGCAGAAGTTCTGGGCCATCAATCCCCCGTAGTCCTCGCCGGCACCAAACCGGACACATCAGACTAAAGGCAGCGACCCTCACGCAGCGGCAGAACGCACCCCGAACCTCGCACCCGCCCGATCCCGATCCGATCAGGAGGAGCTAGCGGGAACTGCGCGCCGTCCGACCCCGGGTGATGCCGACGAAGGTCTGGGTGTCCTCGCCATCGCGGTCGATCAACCAGATCAGGCCCACCTCGGTGGGGTCGAGATCGCTGACGATCCGCTGCACCACGTCCTTGCGCTGGTAGAGCCGGGCGATCGACATCGGCATCAACGCCACCCCGGTCCCGGCCGCCACCGTCTCGACGGCGTCCTTCTCGGTCATCGGCGGCCAGTCGAGCTGGTCGGCCTCGGGCGTCCAGCCACTGGCGTGCGGGCGGACCAACTGCTCGCCGCTCAGCTCGGTCACGGCGACCTCATCATCGGCAGCCGCAATGAAGTGGTCACGTGATGCAACGACGACCGGCAGCTCTTCGTAGAGCCGGATGCAGTGCAGGTCGGTGCGGTCCACCGGCAACCGGACGATCGCCATGTCCACCAGACCCTCGCGCACGGCGGACTCCTGGTCGGCCTCGGTGAGCGGGACCAACTCCAGCGGTTCCGGACGGCGGTCTCGCCAGGCACGTGCCCACTTGTCGGGGGTAGCACCTGTCACGAAACCCAACCGGAAAGTCATGCCCCCAGGCTATGCCCGCCGTCCGGTCTCCGCCGACGCCCGCCCCCGGCGGCCTTCCGACAACCCCGCCGAGTCCGGTCCCGGCGAGGGTCCTGGTGGTCGATCCGCCGACCCCGAACAAGTAGTTTGCGTTCACGGGTTTGGACTCGGCCGCGATGGGGAACGTGGCTCGTTAAGGCGAGGTAGGTGATCCATGTACGGCGATACGGCCGCGATGCGTAAGCGCGCATCACAACTGCGCGAGCAGGCCACGGAGTTGCGTAGCCTGGCCGACCAGTTGGTCGGACAGATGGAGGCCGTCGGCTGGCAGGGCCGGGCCGTCACCGACCTCCGCGGACGGGTCGCCGACCGGGCCGCCCAGCTCAAGGACGGCGCCGAACAACACGAGACCGCCGCCGACTCGCTGACCAAGCACGCCGCCGAGGTCGAGCGGCTCAAGGAGTCGATCGCCGACACCGAACGCAGCGCCTCCTCCCTGGTCGTCGATGCGCGCAACCGGATCGCCCGGCTCCCCGCCGGGGCGGACGGCGTCCAGGTCGAAGCCGCCGACGCCGACCGCCTGCTCGACCAGTTCGTCCCTCCCGCCAGCGGCCACAAGGACTGGCTCACCGTGACCCTCCCAGGACTCTGAGATGCCGACCATCGACCTCACCACCCCGGCGCCGCCTCCGGTCGGCATGCTGGAGGGCCTGCCGCGCAGGATCTCGCTGACCCTCACCGAACTCCAGCTTCTCGCCGAACGGGCCGGCAACGCGCCACTGCCGTTCGAGCTCAGTGACGCCGCCGCCCCCAGCGCCCTGGAGGGCCGGCTCGGCGCCTCCGCGCAGAGCAGCGACGACGCCCGGTTCCGGGCCGCTGTCCACGCACTGCCCGACGCCTTCGACTCGTTGAGCCGCCGCGGTCTGGTGGACGGCGCAACGACCGACCCGGGCGCAATCGGCGCCCTCGGCCTGCTCGCCAAGCCTGCGGTCGCCGTCGACCTCGACGTCGTCGTCGACGGTTGTCGGGCCCGCGCCTGGCACCGGCTCCGCGACGGCGCGGTGGCCACCTTGGCGACCAGCGACGGACTGGTCTTCGAGCTTGCTTGGTTCGACGCCGTCCAGTGGGCCGGCGAACTCGCCCGGGCGGCAGCACTGCCCAACGACGCCGGTGCCAGCAGCTCCCAGGTCCCGGCGCTGGCCGACCTCCCCTTCGAGCTTCTCGACGCTGGCTCCGAGGCGGTCCGTTCGGGTCGGACCGACCTGCTCGCAGCGATCGTCGCGCACCACCAGGGCGCCGCCCACGACGGCGCCGGTAGCGAGCTCAACGACACCGAGACGCAGGCGATCATCACCGCCCTCAGCTCCGAGAGCCGCGGTCGACTCCGCGCTCTGGTCGCGGACATCGAGGCCGGCGGCACCACCGTCGGCGTGGTCTCGTTGGTCCTTCTCCTCGACGGTTGGCATGCCTTGACCGCCTACCGAGACGGCGACCTCAACCGCGTGCAGGTGCGTGCCGTCCAGCCCCCGGAGCTCTCGGCCCTGCTCGCCCCGGTCCTGGCGGAGGTGTCGGCATGAACGCCGAAGACAAGTACACCCGGTTCACCGCGCTGGCCGAGCTCTTCGACGCCACCGCCGACGAGCTGCGTGCGCGCGCCGCCCTTGGCGCGCAGGTGCTCAACGACGAGGACGTCGCCGACTCCGCAGAGCTCGCACCGCGCAGCTTCAAGCAGGCCGAGGACGACATCCTTGCCGCCACCACCGGCAAGCACGGCCTGCTCAGCCGCTCCACCGAGTTCGACGCCGACGCCCTGATCGTCCGGGCCACGGTGCGGACCTACCGTTGGATCGACGAACTCCAGGACGCCGCGTACCGGACGTTGGGCTCGATCGCGGCGCGTGCGGTCGGCTACCTGGCCCCGGAGGTCGAGCTCGGCGGCGCGATCGTGGCCGCCGGTCTGATCGAGACCGACGCCCTCGACCGGGACTCACTGGCCGCCTACCTGAACGAACTCGCCGACGCCAACCCCGACCTGATGCAGCACTTCGTCAGCGGCGGCGGGGGCCTGGTCGAGAGCCTGCAGTTGCGGGCCCTGCTGACCAGCTCAGCACTCGGCGGCCAGCACGGTGCGGCGATCGCGCGCGGCGGCCTGCGTGCTGTCGGCGCCACGGAGTTCACCGACGACTTCTCCTCGGCGCTGCGCGATGTCGCCGGTGGCCTGGTCTCGGTCGAGGCTGACGAGTCGAGCGCCCCGAGCGCCGCACCCGCTCCGCCGTCGTCGATCGAAGAGGTCGTCGAGGTGTTGGCTGCACTGGAGGTCGGGCTCTGGGTCCAGCCGCTGGCGGGAGGCCGGTTCATCGCCTATCTGACCGGTACGCCGAGCCGCTCCGCCACTGATCGGGTGGTGCTCGCCGACGGCGACGTCGCCAGCAGGGTCGAGCAGAGCAAGGCAGCACTACGCCAGGCCATCGGTTCGACATCGGGCGCGCGGGTGCTGCTCGCCGGCTCCGGCCACGGGGGTGTCGTCGCCACTGCCTTGGCTGCGAGCCCCAGCGACGCCTGGGTGATCGACCAGGTGATCACCGCCGGGTCGCCCGCGGCGCAGGCCACTGCGGTGCCGCCGTCGGTGCCGGTCCTCGCGCTGGAGGATCGCTCTGATCCCGTTGCGCTGTTGGGATCTCTGCTCAACGCCGGGGTCAGCAACCGGCTGACGGTGGTCTTCGACGGTGGTGTGGCGAGCGGCGTCAACGCCTACCTGGCCGGAGGTCGCGCGGTCGACACCAGCACCCATGCGGATCTACGAGCCTGCGTGCAGCGGCTCCGGGAGCTGGGCTACCTGAGCTGATCGGTGCGGCGTCAGGTCACAGGATGTCGTGCACGAACTCACCCAGCTGGGTGAGGTTGCGGCATTCGACCATCGGCACGATCTCGGCGTACGACGGTGCCGCCGAGTCGCCGGTGCCCCAGTTGCGCGGGTGCTCCGGATTCAGCCACCAGGTATGCCGCGCCCGACTGGTCAGCGCCTTGAACTGCGCCAACTGCAGGTCGGCGTAGTTGGAGCGGGCGTCACCGAGGATCAGCAGCGACGTCCTCGGCCCGACGGCGTCCGCGAACCGTTCTTCGAAGACCTTGAACGCCCGCGGGTAGTTGGTGCGCCCCCACAGGGCCGCCTGACTCGCCGAAGCTGCCAGGCTCTCCATCACGTCGACCGGGTCGCCACCGGGGACCAGGTGCTCGGTGACCTCGGTGACATGGTCGACGAAGGTGAAGGCCCGCAACTTCGTGAACTGGTCGCGCAGCGCATGGACCAAAAGCAAGGTGAACTGGGCGAAGTTCGCGACCGAGCCGCTGACGTCGCAGAGGACGACGAGTTCCGAACGGTGCGGACGCTTGGGCCGCTGGTGGGTGACCAGGGGGACGCCGCCGGTGGCGATCGAGGCGCGCACGGTGCGCCGGAAATCCAGTGGCCCCCGACGCATCGCGTGGTGTTCCTGGGTGAGCCGGGTCGCCAGCCGACGGGCCAGCGGGTAGATCTCACGACGCAGTTCGACCAGGTCGGACTTGCGCGCGCTGAGGAAGTCGAGCCGGTCGATGGTGGGACGCAGAGTGTTGGTCGCCACGTGCTGGGCGCCCTTCTCGGCGGCGAGCCGACGGAGGGCGTCGGCTTGGACGAGCTGGTTGAACTGCTCCAGCACCCGCTGCGCCCGGCGCCGGGCGACCGGCTCGGTGTCGCCGTCGGCGATCAGCCCGGCGATGAGCTGTTCGACGAGCCGCTCGGGCTGGATCCGCATCATCGCCTGGTAGGCGCTCCATGAGGACATCCCGGGCGAACGCCCGGGCATCGCACCGAACCGACCGACCGCGCTGATCGCCAGTTCCTGCATCCCTTCACCGGCGGAGTCGGCACCGCTGGCCGCTTCACGCAGGGCCTGGGCGAGTTCGTCGCGGATCTGGGCCAGCGCCTCGGCCGAGTCGGTCGGCACCCCGGCCTGTTCCGCGGAAGGACGCTGATCTGCGTCCGCGGGGTTGAGGAGGTCGGTCAATCCGTCCGCCGTGCGGCCGTCGCCGAGCAGGGCGGGGAACCAGAGGTCGAAGAGCAGGTCGAACTGGGGGCGGTGGGCGGCGCGCTTCACCATGGTTGCGGCGTAGACCGCCCTGAGCCGCTCCCGGTCGGCGAGCCCGACCACCTGCACCGCCCGGGCGGCGTCGATGTCCTCGGCGACCGAGACCGGCAGGCCCGCACGGCGGAGCGCCTCGATGAAGTCGATATGGCGAGCGGTCAGCGACATGAGGCCCAGTCTCCCCCACCCCGGTCACCACCGGACGCCGAACTCTGCGGGGAGCGCGCATGCGACGGGACGGATGTCCGATTCTCACCATGAGCTGTCCGATCAGGACCGGGAGAAATCCCGCGCATCGAGCAACTATTGACCACAGAGAAAAGAGACAAGGAGCGCCCAGACGGCGCCCGAGGGAGTGAGCATCATGACCACGATTTCGATCATCGGCGGCACCGGATACGCCGGCAGCAACATCGCCCGCGAAGCCCTGCGCCGCGGCCACACCGTCACCGCGTGGGCCCGCTCCGCACCGGCAGAGCCCATCGACGGCGTCCGGTACCGGATCGGTTCGGTCCTCGACGCCGACACAGTGCGCGAGGCGGCGGCAGACGACGTCCTGGTCCTGGCGACCCACGCCCAGCTGGCCGACGAGCACACTCTCGGCGAGGCACTCGGCCAGGTCGTCCAGGCGACCGTCGACAACAAGGCCCGGCTCGGCGTCGTCGGCGGGGCCGGCAGCTCCCTGGTCGCCGCCGGTGGCCCGCGCCTGGTCGACACCCCCGAGTTCCCGACGGAGTACAAGCCCGAAGCGCTCGCCCACGCCGAGGTGCTGGAGGCGCTGCGCGCCAGCGAGAGCGACGTCGACTGGTTCTACGTGAGCCCGGCCGCCACCTTCGGCGCCTGGGTGCCCGGCGAGGACCGCGGCACCTACCGCACCGGCGGCGACGTCCTCGTCGTCGACGAGCAGGGCGACTCCTCGATCTCGGGTGTCGACTTCGCCCGCGCCTTCGTCGACGAGATCGAGCAGGGCAACCACCCCCGCCAGCGGTTCACCGTCGGCAACTGACCCGAACCGTCACTCAAACGCGCCGAACCGTCACCTGGACGCGCCGAACCGTCACTCAAGTACGCCGAACCGTCACCTGGACGCGCCGAACCGTCGCATAGGTGGCGGTTCGGCGCGTGTGCCTGACGGTTCGGCGCGCATGCCTGACGGTTCGGCGCGCATGCCTGCCGGTTCGGCGCGCATGCCTGACGGTTCGGCGCGTGCGCCTGACGGTTCGGCGCGTATGCCTGCCGGCTCGGGCTAGCGTTTGGCGGCGGCAAGACGGAGCTCGCGCACCGCCCGCTCCTGGTCGGTGACGTGCTTGAGAACCACACCGAGGGTGCGACGCGCGGCGTCGGCGTCGAGGTCGCCGATCTGGAGCGCCACCATCGTCTGCGCCCAGTCGATCGACTCGGCGATGGACGGCGCCTTCTTGAGCTCGAGCTCACGCAGTTTGGCGACCATCTCAACGATCTGCTGGGCGAGCTTCTCCTCCAACCCCGGGACGGCGCGGAGCAGGATCTCGCGCTCGCGTTCAGCGTCGGGGTAGTCGAGATAGAGGTAGA
Organism: Nocardioides sp. Bht2; assembly: GCF_047308515.1. Lineage (NCBI taxonomy): Bacteria > Bacillati > Actinomycetota > Actinomycetes > Propionibacteriales > Nocardioidaceae > Nocardioides > Nocardioides sp. Bht2. Next base: position 197,025 of record NZ_JBLBWI010000004.1, on the reverse strand, counting down.
GGCAGCGACGCTTCACCGCCTCGGAGAGTTCGCGGGTCGCATTCGAGGTGAGCACCACGAACGGCCGGCGCACCGCACTCAAGGTACCGAGTTCGGGGATCGTGACCTGGAAGTCGGAGAGCACCTCCAGCAGCAGGCCTTCCACCTCGACGTCGGTCTTGTCGACCTCGTCGATCAGGAGCACCGTCGGCTCTTCGCGCCGGATCGCCGTCAGTAGCGGGCGGGTGAGCAGGAACTCGTCGGTGAAGATGTCGTCGTGGGTCTCTTCCCACGACGCGTCGCCGGCCGACGCCTGGATCCGGAGCAACTGCTTCTTGTAGTTCCACTCGTAGAGCGCGCGGGCCTCGTCGAGACCCTCGTAGCACTGCAATCGGACCAGTTCGGCACCGATCGAGGCGGCCACAGCCTTCGCGAACTCGGTCTTACCGACGCCGGCCGGACCTTCGATCAGCAGCGGCTTGCCCAGCGCGCCGGCCAGGAACGCCGCCGTTGCGGTCTCCTCCTGCGCCAGGTAGCCAGCTCCAGCAAGCTGGGCCACGGCGTCGTCGGGCGTGCTGAACCACCGGTGAAGTGTCGTCGAGGTCACGGCGCGAGCATAGCTGCGAGCCTGGCGCCAGACGCCGGGAACAGGGGCCGCCGCCGGAGCGAGGCGCAGGACAACGGATCAACATAGGGCATCGCTGGCGGGGGTCCAGCTCCGTTGCCACGCGCGACGTCACTCCGACGGCGGCGGCCGGATCGGGGGGCGCTCCGGCACTTTCACTGTATGTGGGGCGCCTGTGTCGCGGCTCACAAACGCGTCAAATCGCAGCGAAGTCGGACGAAGTAAAGATTCTGGACCCGGTGAAACTAGAACGTGTTCCAGATATCGTAGCGAAAACGGATCGAGGAGCCCAGATGAAGCAGCGCGACGTCGTCCAGATGAACCCCGCCGAGGTAGCCGACTTCCTGACCCGCCAACGAAGCGCGAGCGTCGCCACGATCGGCCGCGACGGCCAGATCCACCTGGTCGGGATGTGGTACGCCTACCTAGACGGCCAGATCTGGCTGGAGACCAAGGGCAAGTCGCAGAAGGCCGTCAACCTGCGCCGCAACGACCGGATCTCGTTCCTCGTCGAGGCCGGACAGACCTACGACCAGTTGCGTGGCGTCGCCCTCGAGGGCCGCGGGACTCTGATCGAGGACGACCCCGACCAGCTCTGGGACGTCTGCGTGAACATCTTCGAGCGCTACACCGGGCCGTACTCCGAAGAGATGCGCCCGTTCGTCGAGGCGATGGCAAAGAACCGGGTCCTGGTCCGGATCGACGTCGACGCCACCCGGAGCTGGGACCACCGCAAGTTGGGCCTGCCCGAGATGCCGATCGGCGGCAGCAGCGCCGCCTCGATCAGCGAGCCCTGAGCCTGCCCTGAACCCGGCCCGGTCCGGTCCGGTCCGGCTGAACGCCGTCGAACAGGCCCAGAAATTCAACACGGGCGGTCGGGCCCCTCCCTCCGAGGTCCGACCGCCCGCTGAACCAACCCCCGTTCGGTACAGGTGGAACGGTCCAGCGCGGCGGTCATGACGCAGATTCGCGAAATTCTTTTTCAATGTGAGCTCAGCGCGCGGAATTGCGGCGAATTCCGACCGTCAGGTCACATTGAGCGGGGCGCGTCGGTCGACTTGAGCGGGGCGCGTCGGTCGACGCGGGGTGCCACCGGCCGCCCCAACGGCAGGAACGACCCGGTGCCGAACTCGGTCCCGAAACCAGGGGCGAAGGCACCGTCCGCCCAGACCACCTCGCCGGCGATCAGGGTCGCGGCAACCGCAGCATCGTTCCGGTTCACCATGCGCCGAATGCCACCGAGCTCCACCAGCGGCGCCTCGTGGTAGTCGTCGACCGAGCCGTCCAACCCGGCCGGGTCGATCACCACCAGATCCGCGCGATCGCCCTCACGGATCCGACCCGCGTCGAGGCGGTAGAAGTCGGCGAGCTCGCCGGTCAGCTTGTAGACCGCCTGCTCGGGCGAGATGAACGGCTTGCCCTGCTGCTCGGCCCGGTGCATCCGGTCGAGCAGACAGACCGCGAAGTTGTAGAAGGCCATGTTGCGCAGGTGCGCGCCGGCGTCGGAGAAGCCGATCGTCACCCCCGGCGTGTTCACCAACCGGTTCGCCACCTTCTCGCGGGCATTGGCGATCACCGTGGTCCAACGGAAGTCGGTGCCGTACTCGACGACAAGGTCGAGGAAGCAGTCGACCGGATGCAGCTTCCGCTCGCGAGCCACGTCGCCGACGGAGCGACCGACCAGGCTCTCGTCCGGGCAGACCGTGATCCATGCGTCGTCGAAGTCGCGATGCCAGACCCGCGGCGAGAACCGCTTCTCGAAGTCGGCGCGGAACCAGCGTCGGTAGGACTCGTCGCGGAGCAGGTCGTTGCGCCCCATCTCCTCCTTGAGGTGGATCGCCTCCCGCCCCGAGCCGAACTCCTCGAAGACGACGAGGTCGATCCCGTCGGCCCAGACCTGGAACGTGGTCGGCAGGTGCTGCCAGACGAACTTGCCGCGACCGATCCGGTTGGCGAGATACGCGATCGGCGCGAAGATCCGGTTGACCCAGGGTTCGGCGCGGGTGTCGGCGGCACTCAGCAGCGAGACCCGCAACGGCTTGCGGAAGAGCCCCGTCGAGGTGGAGACGTAGAAGGCGACGTCGTACTTGGTGTTCAGGTTCGGCACGCCTTGCAGCACCGCGTCACGACGGCGCAGCAGTCGGCTGATCCGGCGGAACTCCTTCCAACTGGCATGGGTCGAGGGCAGGGTGCGCGAGCGGTAGCGGTCGCCGTCGAGCTTGTCCCAGGGGTTGGTCATCGTGGAGACGCCAAGGAACCCGGCGTCCAGCGCCTCGCCGATCCGCCGTTCGATCTCCTTCGCCTCCGCCGGGGTGGGCTTCTGCGCGGAGTCGGTGGAGCGGCCCAGTCCCATCACCGACGCGCGGACGTCGGAGTGGCCGAGGAAGGATGCGACGTTGGGACCGAGCGCGAGTCCGTCCAGCGCGCGTGCCCACTCTGCCGGGGTGTGCCAGCTCTTCTTCTCCCGCAGCGCCGCCAGCACCTCTTCACGAGGCAGCGCCTCGACGCGGCTGAAGAGGTCGGCGACGTCGAGCGCGTCGGCGTAGACGGCGGAGATCGAGCAGTTGCCGACCAGCACGGTCGTCACCCCGTGCCGCACCGACTCGCTCAGGCTCGGCGCCACGATCAACTCGGCGTCGTAGTGGGTGTGGGTGTCGATGAAGCCGGGCATCACCCAGCGGCCATGGGCCTCCACGACACGGGCGGCGTCGGCTACGTCGAGTCCGTCACCGACCGCAACGACCCGCCCGTCGCGGATACCGACGTCGGCACGTCGCCCGGGAGCACCCGTTCCGTCGAAGTAGGTACCGCCCTGCACCACGACGTCGAACCGGCTCATGTCCGCATTCTGCGCTCAATGTGACCTCAGCGCCCTGATTTGAGGCGAAGTCCTACCGTCAGGTCACATTGAGCGGGGGCTCGGTCTTCTCACGGATCTCCGCCTCGGTGACGCCGGGGGCCAGCTCGACAAGGCGCAGCACGCGTTCGCCCGCGGTGCCCGACTCGGCGAAGGTTCCGGTCGCCGGATCGACCACGTCGATCACCCCGAGATCGGTGATGATCCGCTGGACGACGCCGAGCCCGGTATAGGGCAGCGAGCATTCGTTGACGATCTTGAAGGCACCATCGCGGGCGACATGCTCCATCAGCACGACGACCTTCTTCGCACCGTGGACCAGGTCCATCGCGCCACCCATCCCCTTGACCATCTTCCCGGGGATCATCCAGTTGGCGATGTCGCCGCGCAGCGAGACCTGCATCGCACCCAGGATCGCGGCGTCGATCTTGCCGCCGCGGATCATCCCGAACGAAGTCGCCGAGTCGAAGATCGAGGCGCCCCGGTTGAGGGTCACCGTCTCCTTGCCGGCGTTGATCAGGTCAGGGTCGACGGCGTCCTCGGTCGGATAGGGGCCGACACCGAGCAGGCCGTTCTCCGACTGCAGGACCAGGTCGACGCCGTCCGGCACATAGTTGGGCACCAAGGTCGGCAGCCCGATGCCGAGGTTGACGTAGCTGCCGTCGGTCAGCTCGGCGGCGGCGCGGGCCGCCATCTGCTCACGGGTCCAGGCCATCTCAGTTGCCTCCCTCGCGCACGGTGCGCTTCTCGATCCGCTTCTCTGCTGCTTGCTCCAGGGTCAACGCGACCACCCGGTGCACGTAGACGCCGGGGGTGTGGATCTCGTTCGGGTCCAGCGCGCCGGGCTCGACCAGCTCCTCGACCTCGGCCACCGTGATCCGGCCGGCCATAGCGGCCAACGGGTTGAAGTTGCGGGCCGAGTCGCGGTACACGAGGTTGCCGTGCCGGTCGCCCTTCCAGGCTCGGACCAGCGCGAAGTCGGCGACGATCGCCTTCTCCATCACGTAGTTGCGGCCGTCGAACTCGCGGACCTCCTTGGCCGGAGAGGCGATCTCGACGTTGCCGGCATCGTCGTACTTCCAGGGCAGACCGCCGTCAGCGACCTGGGTGCCGACGCCGGTCGCGGTGAAGAAGGCGGGGATGCCGGAGCCGCCGGCGCGCATCCGTTCGGCGAGGGTGCCCTGCGGGGTGAGCTCGACCTCGAGCTCACCGGAGAGGTACTGGCGAGCGAACTCCTTGTTCTCCCCGACGTAGGAGGAGATCATCCGGCGGATCCGCTTCTGCCCGAGCAGCAGACCCAGACCCCAGTCGTCGACGCCGCAGTTGTTGGAGGCGACCTCGAGGTCGTTCGCGCCCTGCTCCAGCAGGGCTTGGATCAGCACCGATGGGATGCCGCAGAGCCCGAACCCGCCGACTGCGAGCGTCGTCCCGTTGCCGATGTCTGCCACCGCTGCCTGCGCTGAATCCACCACCTTGTCCATGCCGCCATTGCACTCCCGGGCGTGGTGCGTGGTCAACGATCGGACGGCACGGAGGCGTCGATTGCTCGCCACGTGGCCATAAGGACGCGGTAGTGTTCACTGAATGGACACCCCAGTCAGCGTCGTGGAGCGGGTTCATCTGGTGCTCCGCGAGGTCGGCGCCCATGAACCGGACGGCGTCAACACAACGCAGATCGCCCGCGCCGTCGGGCTTCCCCGACCCACCGTGCACCGACTGCTCGGCTCCTTGCGCGAGGTCGGGATGGTCGACCGCGAACCAGACAGCGACCGCTGGGTGGTCGGCGGTGAGCTCTACGTCCTGGGCGCGGTGGCGGCGCGCCGTCACGACGTCACCCAGTACGCGCTACCCGTCGTCCGCGAGCTGGCCCTGGCCACTGGGGAGAGCGCCTTCTTCTCGGTACGCCGCGGTAACGACACCATCTGTCTCCTCGCCGAGGACGGCGCCTTCCCGCTGCGCAGCCATGTGTTGCACGAGGGTGCCCGGTTCCCACTCGGCGTCGTCTCGGCCGGGTTGGCGATCCTCGCGCACCTCGACGACCGAGAGATCGCCGACTACCTCGACACCGTCGACCTGACCACCCAGTTCGGCCCCGCCCACAGCCGCGGCGAGGTGCTGGAGCGGGTAGCCCAGACCCGACGTCACGGGTACGCGGTGAACCCCGGCCTGGTGGTCGAGGGCAGCTGGGGCATGGCCGCCGTGGTCTTCGACGTCGCCGACCAACCCCGCTGGGCGCTGACCCTGACCGGTGTCGAGCACCGCTTCTCCCCCGACCGCCACGCCGAACTCGGCGGACTGCTGCTCCGCGCAGCCCACCAGCTCTCCACCAGGATCGCCCGCGGCGCCGGACGACGCTGAGCACGGCACCGCATGAATCCCGCCGATCCGGGAACCGCTCCAGAAGACCCGCGGCGGTTCTCGGAGCACGCGGGCAGTTCGAACGGAGGCAGTCGATGGCGAACGATCCGCACACCGCGCAGCACAGCGCCCAGGACCCGACGACCGGGCAGCTGCTCGTTCAGGCCTCGCAGGAGATGCGGGAGTTGGTGCGCAGCGAGATGCGCCTTGCCCAGGTGGAGCTGACGACCAAGGCGAAGGGGATCGGGGTGGGCGCCGGCATGCTCAGCGGTGCCGGCCTGATCGCCCTGTACGGCGTGGGCACGTTGCTCGCCGCCGCCGTGTTGGCCCTCGCCCTGGTGATGGACGCCTGGCTCGCGGCGCTCATCGTCGGGGTCGCCCTGCTGGCGATCGCCGCCGTGGTCGGCATGGTCGGCAGGAGCCGGGTCCAGGCAGCGGCGCCGCCCGCCCCTACCGAGACCCTCGACAACGTGAAGCAGGACGTCGCCGCTGTGAAGGAAGGACTGCACCGATGAGTGAGCAGAAGTCCACCCCGGAGTCGGTAGCCGCCGCCGAGCAGGCCGTCGAGCAGGCCCGCACCGACGTCGCCGAGACCCTCGACGCGCTGGCCGCCAGGTTCGACGTCAAGGCGCGAGCAACGGAGCGCGCCCACGCCACCGCCGACGCGGCCAAGGAGCAGGCACACCATCTCGCCGACCGCGTCACCACCGAGCGGGGTCGTCCCGAGCCGTGGCTGATCGCCGCAGCCCTCGGCGTCGTCCTGGGCGTCGTCGGCGTCATGGTGCTGCGCCGCCGGAGGTAGCCGCATGGAACCTCGACGGGCGGGAACCGAAGACCGGTGACCACATCACCGGCGTCGCGGACGCCGGTGCGATCTCAGGAGATAGAGATGGGGAAGCTCGGATTCCTTGCAGGGGCAGGCGTCGGGTACGTGCTGGGAGCGCGTGCTGGTCGTGAGCGCTACGAGCAGATCAAGCACCTGACACAACGCGCCTGGCATAACCCGCGGGTACAACGGCAGGCCGCGCACGCGCAGGCGGTCGTGGCAGAGAAGGCCTCCCAGGCTCAGAACGTGGTGAGCGAGAAGGCCACCCATGCAGCGAGCTATGTGCAGGAGGCGGTCAAGGAGCAGGTGCACGGGATGGCCGGCCACGGCGAGACCGCGCCTGGTTCCAGCGGGACGACGCCACCGCGGCCGTGAACCCGGCCAAGGGGGCGCACCTGGCGCCCGACGTTGCGAGCAAGCCCGAGTCGCCCACCGACCTGACCAAGCACTCGTGGCGCTACGTGGTGCGCAAGACCGCGCGCGAGTTCTCCAAGGACCAGTGCACCGATCTCGCAGCCGCGCTCACCTACTACGCGGTGCTCGCCGCGTTCCCGGCGATGATCGCGTTGCTCTCCTTGGTCGGCGTCTTCGGCCAGGGGCAGCGCACCGTCGACACCCTGCTCCAGATCCTGGACGACGTGGGTGCCAACTCGGCCGCGGACACCGTCGAGCCGATCCTGACCCGACTCAGTGAGACCCCGAACGCCGGGCTCGGGTTGGTGCTCGGACTGATGGTCGCCCTCTGGTCGGCCTCCGGCTACGTCGGGGCCTTCGCGCGCGGCATGAACCGGATCTACGAGGTCGGCGAAGGACGCCCGATCTGGAAGCTGCGCCCGCTGATGCTGCTGCTGACGCTGGTCCTGGTGGTGCTGGTGGCACTGGTCGCCCTGGGGCTCGTCGTCACCGGTGCCGCAGCCGAGGCGGTAGGAGACGCGATCGGGTTGGGCGACGCTGCGATCACCGTCTGGAGCATCGCGAAGTGGCCGGTCATGCTGGCAGTGGTGGTACTGATCGTGGCACTGCTCTACTACGTGACGCCGAACGTTCAGCAGCCCCGGTTCCGCTGGGTCAGTGTGGGTGCGGTGCTGGCGATCGTGACCTGGGCACTCGCCTCGGCCGGCTTCGGTCTCTACGTCGCGGGCTTCTCCTCCTACGACAAGACCTACGGATCCCTGGCCGGTGCCATCGTCTTCCTGCTCTGGCTGTGGATCACGAACCTCGCGTTGCTCTTCGGCGCCGAGTTGGACGCCGAGCTCGAGCGTGGTCGCGAGCTGCAGGCCGGGATCCCGGCCGAGCGGCGCATCCAGCTCCCCCTGCGCGACGACCGGAACACCGAGAAGGTGGCCGAGAAGGAACGCGAGGACATCGAGCAGGGTAGAGCGCTCCGTCAATCCCGCGGCGCAGACGAGCAGACAGACGACACCGACAATGTGGGCGACGGCGAAGCCAACAGGCCGAGCCGCTGACGATTCTCCCGAAGCAACCGGCGGGCGTATGCGAGATCGCTTCCGCTGCCGATCACCGGCGTGTTCGAGACGACGGGCGCAGGTTGGGGTGAGGCGGGAGCAATCAGGACGACGCCGTCGATGCGGAGCAGCGGCAGCCCGAGAAGCCGTGCACGCAGTTCCGTCTCAACGATCACTCCGTCAGCGAGAGTCTGGTCGGGGTCCGGCCGCAGTGTCACCAAGCCGCTCGGCACCCTCCCGAAGACGCTGGGCGAGCGGGCCGCCGGAACCGTACTCCTCCAACTGCTTCGCCGACCGGATCGCCAACTGATGAATCTGCTCATACCGCTCCCTTCCGGCCCGGGCACCCAGCACGAACCCGACCGCGAGCGCCGCGATAGTCGTCAGTCTCATTGCCGTTCCTCGCGGCGGCGGAAAGCCCCGGCGACGGCGCTGCCCACGGCGACAGCAACCAGGGCGGCGCCGGCGACTGCACCCTTGCGGGCGAGCTCTGCGCCGTCGCTGGCGACGGGCCTGCCGAGGCGGCGCCAGAAGGAGACACGACGGCGTGGAAACCTCATGATCGCCCCTCCTTCGCCGCAGCCCGGCGCAACGAGTCAACCAACTGTGCCTTCGTCTTCCCGTTACGGCCGGCGATGCCCTGCCCGGCGGCAAGATCGAGAAGTTCTGCCTTGGTCAGATCCGAGAGGTTGCCGGGCAGGTCGTCTCGGACCGAACGGGTGATCGCCGCTGCGGTATGCGCGGTCTGTTTCCTGAGGTCCTCCGCTTCAACGACGGCGCCACCTGCCTCGTCCGCGTCGTGCTGGGCTGCGGCGGTGATCCGTTCGGCCTCAGCCCGTGCCCGTTCGGCAGCCTCATCCGCTGCGCGCGCGGCGGCATCAGCATGCTCACGCGCCTCCGCCAGCAACTCGGTGGCGTGACGGTATCGCCCCTCTGCAATCTCCTGTGCGTTCTCGGCCTCGGCGCGTGCCGCGGCCAATCGGGCCTGACTCTTTCTCGACTCGTTCTCCCGGCTCTTGCGCGACTCGTCCTCCGCCTTGTCGTGTTCGGCGGCGACCTGGGCATCTGCACGATCCTGCGCTCGGCTGGTTCGCTCGCGGACCTGCTGATCCAACTCGGCCGCCACCTCCTCGAGATGACGACGTTCCTGGTCCTGCACTCGCTCTGCCTGCTCAGTAGCATCCTGGGCCTGCCGAGCCGCTTCCACGGCTTCGTGCTCCGCCTCCTGCGCCCGTTCAGCAGCAGCCCGCGCGCGGGCCAGCTGAGTATCGACCGAGTTGTCGCCCGGCAACAGTGACGCCGCCTGAGCCGCTGCGTCCTTCACCTTGGCGACGAGCCCGGGCCCACCTGAACCTGGTCCGGGACTCGGATCGGTTCTCGGCGACGATGGGCTCAGAGCTTTTCCCAGGAGCCATGAAGCGTTGCGTGGTAGTTCCCTCATCCCGGCGATCAAGCTGGAGCTGATCCCGAGCCGTTCGTTGGCTTTGGACATCGTTGTCTCCCTCCAAAGGAGGCGGTACCCGATGCACGACGCGGTATGCAATCCACGGTCAACGCAACAGTGCCGTTGTCCAGTGTCACCTGCTGACACCGGACAACGGCACTGATTCGATACGAGGGCGCAGCCTCAGCCGCTCACGTACTCCTTGAGTCGGCCGATGTCCTCCACCTGGCGGGCGTGGGCGCCGGCCAGCGGGCGCACGTTCAAGGTGGTCACGCCGGCCTCGGCGAAGGCGGCGGCCCGCTCGCGGACATGGCCGGGGGCGCCGATCAGGGCGACGCCGTGGACCAACGCATCCGGGACGGCGGCCGCGGCAGCCGCCCGGTCGCCGCTCAGGAAGAGTTCCTGGATCTGCTCCGCCTCGGCCTCGAAGCCGTAGCGCGAGGCGAGGTTGAAGTAGTAGTTCTTCCCCTTAGCGCCCATCCCGCCGATGTAGAGCGCGAGATGTGCGCGGACCTCGGCGATGCCGGCCGCCAGCTCGTCGGCGTCCTCGCTGATCAGCAGTTGGGTGTCGACCATGACGTCGAGCTCGCCCAGCTCCGGAGCACGCTTCGCGCGGCCCTGGTCGAGGGACTCACCGAAGACCTCTCCGGCCCGTTCGGGCAGGTAGAAGATCGGCTCCCAACCCTCGCACAGCTCAGCGGCAAGCGCGACGTTCTTCGGGCCGAGGGCGGCCAGCACGATCGGGATCCGCGAGCGCAGCGGCGTGTTGATCAACTTCAACGGCTTGCCGAGGCCGGTGCCGCCGTCGGCCTCGGTGAGCGGCACCTGGTAGTGCCGACCGGAGTGCTCCACCCGCTGCCCGCTCCACACCTGGCGGCAGATCTCGACGACCTCACGGGTCCGCCCGAGCGGCGCGTCGAACTTCACGCCGTGGAACCCTTCCACCACCTGCACGCCGGACGAACCGATGCCGAGGACGAACCGTCCACCCGACACGTAGTCGACACCTGCCGCGGTCATCGCCAGCAGCGTGGGGGTGCGCGAGTAGATGTTCAGGATGCTGGTGGCGATCTGAACCGTGCTGGTCCTGGCAGCGATGTACCCGAGCTGGCTGACCGAGTCGAAGGTGTAGGCCTCGGGCAGCAGCACGATGTCCAGACCGACGTCCTCGAACTCGCGCAGGCCCTCGACGGTCTCGTCGATCCCACCGGAGTACTTCAGCGGCATCCCGATCTTCATGCGGTCACCGTCGGCTTCAGCACCTGCTCGCGACCCAGTTCGTTCTTGGCGATGGTCCGCAGGTGGACCTCGTCGGGACCGTCGAAGATCCGCATCGCCCGGTGCCAGCCGTACATCGCGGTCAGCGGCACGTCGTCGCTGACGCCGGCGCCACCGTGGACCTGGATCGCCCGGTCGATCACGTCGAGCGCAACCCGCGGCACCGAGACCTTCGCCATCGACACATACGAGGCTGCCGCCTTGTTCCCGCGCTCGTCGATCACCTTGGAGGTGTACTGGCAGAGCAGCCGCGCCTGCTCGATCGCCAACCGCGACTCGGCGACCTGCTGCTGCACCATCCCCTGCTCAGCAAGGGGTTTGCCGAACGCGACCCGACTCTGGACCCGCTCCGTCATCAGCTGCATCGCCCGCTCGGCAGCACCGAGGGCCCGCATGCAGTGATGGATCCGACCAGGGCCGAGCCGAGCCTGCGCGAGCGCGAAGCCCGCGCCCTCCTCCCCCAGGATGTTCGCGACCGGCACCCGGACGTCGGTGAACAGAACCTCGCAGTGCCCGTGCTGGTCGTGCCGCCCGAAGACCGGCACATCGCGGACGATCTCCACGCCAGGCGTGTCGGTCGGGACCAGGATCATCGACTGCTGGCGGTGCCGCGCCAAGGTCGGATCGGTCTTACCCATCACGATCAGCACCTGACAGCGCGGGTCCGCCGCGCCACTGGTCCACCACTTACGACCGTTGATCACGTACTCGTCGCCGTCACGCACGATGCTGGTCTCGATATTGGTGGCGTCCGAGGAGGCGACCGCGAGTTCGGTCATCGCGAACGCCGACCGGATCGTGCCGTCCATCAGCGGCTCCAGCCACTGCTTCTTCTGCTCCGGCGTCCCGAAGAGGTGCAGCAACTCCATGTTCCCGGTGTCGGGCGCCTGACAGTTCAACGCCTCAGGCGCGAGCTCCAGGCTCCACCCGGTGATCTCGGCGAGCGCGGAGTAGTCCAGCTGCGAGATGCCCGAGAGCGCAGGCAGGAAGAGGTTCCACAGCCCCCGTTCCTTGGCCTTCACCTTGAGCTCCTCGACCACCGGCGGCACCGTGTGGTCGTCGGGCCCGGCGGCCTTGCGGTAGGCGTGGTAGGCCTGCTCAGCAGGGAAGACCTCGTTGTTCATGAAGTCGATCAGCTTCTCGCGAAGCTCACGAGCCCGGGGGGACAGAGTCAGATCGGCCTCGACGAGACCGGCGCTTTCAAGCGACATGGGAACTCCTACGGTTCAAAAGGTGGATCAGGGAAGGGTCAGCCGGCCCGCGAGAGCGCGCGCTCGAGCAGCGGGGCGACCATCGCGCCGATGTCGTCGAAGCCCTCGCCGGTGGTCTCGCCCTTCAGGTGCCGGTGATGGATCTGCTCCAAGATCACCGCGAGCTTGAAGTCGGAGAACGCCAGGTACCACTCGATCTTCTCGACGTCGACGCCACGGCGAGCGGCGTACCGCTCCACCACGTCGAGAGCCGAGGCGAACCCTTCATGAGCGGTGGCGCCGGCCGAGATCGGGTTCCACGGCTGACCCGGCTCGTCCCAGAAGCTGACCAGGAAACCGAGGTCGGCGATGGTGTCGCCGGTGGTCGCCATCTCCCAGTCCAGGACGCCGAGGATGCGGCCCGGGTCGGCCGGATCGACCATCACGTTGTCGACCTTGTAGTCCCCGTGCACGATCCCGGGGTACCGGGTCTCGGGAAGTCCCTCGGTCAACAGCCGCAGCAGCTCGCGGACGCCGGACTGCGGGGCCGTCTGAACGACGTCCCACTGCCGGGCCCACCGGTCGAGTTGTCGACCGAGATACCCGTCGGGCCGACCGAGCTTCTCCAGGCCGACGTCCGCCGGGTCGATCGAGTGCAGGTCGACCAGGGTCTCGACCAAGGAGTCGGTGAGGTCGGAGCGCTGCTGAACGGTGAGGGTCGCGGTGTCCTCATGGGTCCGATAGGTACGGCCCGGGATCCGGTCCATCACATAGAAGGGGGCACCCAAGACCTGCTCGTCGGTGCAGTGCGCGACGACGTTCGGTACCGGGACGGGGGTGTCGCGCAGCGCCGAGACCACCCGCGCCTCGCGGCCGACGTCGTGGGCGTTGGCCCAGACCTCGCCGTAGGGCGGGCGGCGGAGTACCCAGTCATGAGTGCCGTCGGTCAGCAGATAGGTCGGGTTGCTCCGACCACCGGCGATCAGCGAAGCAGTCAGATCGCCTGCCAGCCCAGGATGACCCTGGGCCAGCAGCGCCGTATGGAGGTAGTTCTGCAAGGGAGGGAGCGCGAGCGCATCCTCGCTCCCCGATGAGCGTGGGTGGTTCATGGTGTCCTTGTTCACGAGCGTTGATGGGGGAACGGCGTTCGTCAGCGGCGCTTGCCGATCACGCCCCGAGGTAGGCCTTGCGGACGGCGTCCGAAGACCTGATCTCGTGGGAAGGGCCGGAGGCGACGACGGCGCCGTGCTCCAGTACGTGGGCCTCGGCCGCCAACTCCAGAGCGGCGTCGACCCGCTGCTCGATCAGCAGCACCCCGGCACCGGTCTGCTCGGTGATCATCGAGATCAACCGGAAGACCTCGTAGCTCAGCCGGGGGCTGAGGCCGAGCGACGGTTCGTCGAGCAGGAGGTACCGCGGCTGGGACGCCGCGGCCCGGGTCAGCGCCACCATCTGCTGCTCGCCGCCGGAGAGCAGGCCGGCCCGCTGTCCCCACCGCTCCCGGAGCACTGGGAAGCTGTCGAGCAGGCTCTCGACGACGTCGTCGCCCTTGCGCCTGCCGACCGCGTGGCGCCCCATCGCGATGTTCTCGGCAACCGTGAGCCCACCGAAGAGCCGCCGGCCTTCAGGGACGTGGATCAGGCCGAGGCGAGCGCGCTTCTCCGGTGCCAACCGGAGGATCGGCTTCCCGTCGAGTTCGATCGTTCCCGACGTCGCCCGCAGCAGGCCGCTCAGCGTGAGCGCCAGCGTCGACTTACCCGCGCCGTTGGCACCGACCACCGAGGCCACGGTGCCGGGGACGATCTCCATCGACACCTCCTGCAGGACGCGCAGGCGTCCATATCCGGAGACCAGGTTGTTGACGATGAGACTCATGAGTTGTGCGTCCTCTCCAGCTGGGAGTCGGAGTTCTCGGCGGCGACCGAGACGCCGAGGTAGGCCTCGATCACCTGCGGGTCGGCCAGCACGTCGGCCGGTGTGCCGTGGGCGAGAACCGAGCCGGTGTACATGCAGGTGACCTCGTCGGAGACCATCGTCACGAGCTCCATGTGGTGCTCCACGATGATCATCGCGAGGCCCCGTTCGCGGAGCCGGAGGATCAGATGTCCGAGTTCAGCGGTCTCTGCGGTGTTGAGACCGGCCGCGGGCTCGTCGAGGATCAGCAGGCTGGGCTCGCTGGCCAGGGCACGGGCGATCTCCAGGGCACGCTGCTTGCCGTAGGAGAGGCTGCCGGCTTCGATCTGCTCGAAGCCACGCAGTCCGACCAGCTCCATCAGCTCGGCGGTGCGGGCCCGCATCTCGTGATCGCGGCGGTACTCGGTGGGCAGCTTGAGCCACGCCTTCCAGAACGGCAGGGTGCCGGTGTGCGCGAACCCGGAGAGCACGTTCTCCTCCACGGTCTCGTGCCCGAAGAGCAACGGGGTCTGGAAGGTCCGGGCGATACCGGAACGGATGATCCGGTAGGTCGGCGCGGTGTCGATCCGCTGCCCACGCAGGGAGATCTCGCCGGCGTTGGGTGCGTAGACCCCGGTGATCAGGTTGGCCAGCGTGGTCTTACCGGCGCCGTTGGGGCCGATCAGCGCGTGCACCTGGCCGGCCCGGACGGTCAGGTCGACGCCGTCGACAGCGGTGAGTCCGCCGAACATCCGACGCACGCCACGGACCGTCAGCAGGGCCTCGGCGTCGGCATGAGCGCCCGATGCCACCGGGGCAGGGACTGCCTCCGTCGAGTCGGCCTCGGTCGCGGTTTCAGCGTCGGTGGCGGCGGAACCTGCCGCGTCGCCGTCGTCCGCCGCGGCCGGGCGGAACCGGTGCCACAGCGCCTGGGCGCCACCCACCAGACCCTGCGGCAGGATCGCCAGGGTGAGGATCAGCAACAGGCCGATCAGCCCGGGGGTGGAGAGGTACCAGCTCTCGCTGATGTTCTTCTGCGCGTCGACCAGCGGCACGAGCACGTCGGTCTGCTGGAGGAGGACGATCACGATCGAACCGACGATCGGGCCGAGCACGGTTCCCGCGCCGCCCAGCATCACGGCCAGGATGATGGTGATCGAGAGGTAGATGTTGAACGACTCGGGCTGCAGGTGGGCGAAGACCTGCACGTAGAAGACACCACCGACGGCGCCGTAGACCGAGGCCACCGCCATCGCTGCGACCTTGCGTGCATAGACATTGACGCCGAGGTGCGCGGCCAGGTGCTCACTGGTACCGATGGCACGCAGCGAACGGCCCCACGAGGACTGCGAGACGTTGCGGTAGCCGTAGAGGGCGACCACCAGGACGACCAGGATCGCCAGGATCACGTCGGCCGGGATGCCGGCGAAGAGCGGCGGGTCCAGCTCCATGCCGAAGACGTTGATTGGCTCCAGCAGGCCGGTGCCGTGGTCGAGGGTGTTCGGGTAGCCGGAGAGCCGACCGAGCGGCGCCCACTCGACGAGGATCCGTTCGACGAGGATCGTCACGACCAGCGTGATCATCGCGAACGACGGTCCGCGCAGACGCATCGATGCCATCGCCAGCAGTGCACCGATGAGACCGGCGATCACCAGTGCGGCCACCATGGCGAGCAGCGGATGCCAGCCGGCGTCCAGGGTCAGCCAGGCACTGGCGTAGGCGCCGATCGCGAAGAAGGCGCCCTGGCCGAGGGAGACCAGTCGGGCGTGGCCGACCAGGAAGTTGAGGCCGACCGCAGCGACCATGATCGCGCAGATGGAGCCAAGGATCTGGCTGTCGGCGAGGGTGACGCCGTCGCCGGACATCGCCGGACGCGAGGCCCAGAAGGCGATCAGGACGAGTGCCAGCACCCAAACGAGATCGCGTAGTACGGGGCGCTTTCGCACCGTCGCAGTAAGTTCGCTCAGACGCGCCATCACAGCTTCGCCTCCATCCGTCGACCCAGCAGGCCCTCAGGTCGGATGACCAGGACCACGATGACGAGGAGCAGGCCGATGACCTGACCCCAGAGCGCACCCACCTCGTAGGAACCGACCTGGACCACGACGGCGAAGAGCGCGCCGCCGACCAGGGGCCCCCAGAAGGAGGTGAGTCCGCCGATGACGCCGACCGCGAAGGCCGACACCAGGATGTGCACGCCGAGACCCGGCGTCGCGCCGACCTCGGCCGCCCACAGGATGCCGGCCAGTCCGGCGATCGCTGAGGCGAGTGCGTAGGCGATGGCGCCGACGCGGCGCGGTGAGACACCCATCAGCGAGACCGCCTGCGGGTCCTCCGCGGTGGCGCGCATCAGCACACCGGCCGAGGTGAAACGCGAACCCAGAACCAGGGCCACAGTGACCAGTACCGCGACCACGGCGATCCACAGCTGCTGCTTGTTGACCACGACACCGAAGAGCGATTCGGTGCCCTCGGCACGCGCGAAGCCGAGCCGCTGCGGGTTGGCTCCTTCAGCGTGGGTGAGCAGGTTGATCAGGACGTAGGAGAGACCCACCGTGCTGAGCAACCAGCGACTGTCGTGCTCGCTGCGGGCGAATGGAACCACCAGCAGTCGGTAGGCGACGGCGCCGACGATGCCGGCGGCGAGCACTCCGATCGCGACCTTGCCGGCGGTGGGGAGCCAGCTCCAGCTCCCCACCCCCAGTGCGACAAAGGCGCCGATAGCGAGGAATTCACCCGAGGCGAAGTTGATCGTCCGTGAGGTGACATAGGTAAGGACGAATCCTTGCGCCACCAGGGCGTACAGGCCTCCGAGGACCAGTCCGCTCACTATCGCGTCCATTGCTGCCTTCCTTGTTCTCTATCCGGTCCGTCGTGCGTCAGCAGTCGCCGGACAGGCACTGCTCGAGGTTGCCGCGCATCTCGAGGGCACCCTTGTCGTTGAATCCGAAGACGTTCCAGGCGGACGGGTCCTCGGCCTCGTACAGCTCGTGGTCTCCCTCGGCGAACGGCTTCTCGATGGTGTCGCTGCCGACGGAGACGGAGGCGACGTCCTCCATCGCCTTACGCACGGCGTCGTAGTCGCTGGCGTCGCCGGCCTCGGCGACAGCCTGGAGGTAGGCGTCGATCGCGGCCATCACGCTGTAGATGTTGGTGGGCAGGATCGGGTCGGCCTTGAACTTCGCCTTGTAGTCCTTGGCGATCGTGGCGAGGTTCTCACCGACGAGGTCGCGGGGGTCGACGAAGACCAGGTTCTCCCACTGGTTCGGGTCGGCCAGCTCGGCGAAGTCGGCCATGATCGTGGCGTTGGTGACGACGCGCTTCGGCTTGAGGCCCTGCTGCGCAATGGTCTTGGTGACGGTCGAGGTGTCGGCACCTGCGGTGATCGCAAGGAAGACCGAGTCCACGCCGGCGGCCTTGAGGCGGGAGATACCGGCGCTGAAGTCGGTGGCGCCGGGCTGGATCGCCTCGACTGCCGCGACCTTCTTGCCCAGACGCTTGGCCTCCGCCTTGACCGAGTCCACGCCGCTCTGACCGTAGGCGTCGGCCGAGTGGACGACACCGACGGTGGCGTCACCGGCGAAGAGCAGCGAGGCCACGACCTCGCTGAGGTCGGCCGAGTTGTAGTTGGTGCGGAAGAGCCAGTTCGGGGAGAGCGACTCGTCCATGATCTCGGGGGCGATCGCCGGGGTCAGCCACGGACGACCGGTGCGCTGGATGACGTCGGCGACCTGGAGCGCGTTACCGGAGAGCGGCGGACCGAGGATCGCGTCGACGTTCTCCTCGTTCAGCAGCTTCTGCACGGCGCGCGACGAGCCGTCGGGGGTGCCCTGGTCGTCGACCGGAACCAGCTTGACCTTGAGGTCGTACTTCTTGGCGAGCTGCTCGACAGCGAGCTCGGCCGGACGGATCAGGTCGGTGTAGTACTGGGGCGCCGCGCCGGTCTCGGGGCCTACGACGCCGATCCGGACGGTGCCGTCGGACGAGGCACCGTCGCTGCTGGAACCACCACAGGCCGACACGGCCACGACGGCGGTGGCCAGTGCTGCTGCAAGCGCAAGTTTCTTCATGCCGAACTCCTCATTCATCCACACCCCAAGCGAGCGTGATCGGCCTCACCCTAGGACGCCCGTCACAGAAAAACAATACCGAACGCTCGTTATGAATAAATAGTTGCAGACTGGGTATCGACGACGCCCCGACGGGGTGACGCGTGGCCAGCTCTGATCCGAGGGCCCACTGGGCGGACGTCGTGGGCCAAGGTGGCCCGCGATGCGCCGGATGCCACTAGAGTCGGCCCTGATCCAGACACAGGAGGACCCAAGGTGGCCAAGCAAGCTCGCGGAGGACGCACCGTGATCCTCAACGCCGCAACGACGCTGTTCTTCCGAGTCGGATACCACGGAGCCTCGATCCGAGACATCGCCCGAGAGGCCGACATCACCGTCGCCTCGATCTACTACCACTTCGGCTCGAAGCAGGAGATCCTGCAGGAGATCATGGTCGCCCTGCTCGCCGAAGTCATGCAGGAAACTCGCGCCGCGGTCCTTGCCGCAGGCGAGAAACCGGAAGATCAGCTCTGCGCGATCATGCGCGCCTGGGTCGCCTTCCACATCCGCGAGAAGGCCAAGGCGACCATAGGCGCGACCGAGATCCGGAGCCTGGACGACGACGGCCGCGCCAAGGTCGTCGCCCTGCGCGACGAGCAGGAGAATCTCTTCCGGGCGGTGATTCAGCACGGTGTTCAGCAGGGCCGATTCGCCACTCCGGACCCCATCGAGGCGGCTCGCGCCGTGGTCAGCCTGGGCCGCAACATCGTCAGCTGGTACCGCCCCGATGGACCGAAGACGCCGGCGCAGTTCGCCGACGACTACGCCCGGTTCGCCGTCGCCCTGGTCGAGTTCGTCGACCTCAACTGACTCCCCAGAACTCGCAGATCTGATCTGCCCAGGGTCTTCCATTTATAGCGAGCGTTATACATACTGGCCGTTATGAGCTTCATCGACGACCATGCTGCCCGGAGCCCGGAGAAGGCCGCGTACATCCTCGGTGACCAGGTGGTCACCTACCGCGAACTGACCGACACCTCGATCCAGATCGCGAACTTCATCCGCGCCCAGGGGGTCGGCCCGGGCGACGTCGTCGCACTGCTGCTCCCCAACGCCGTCGGCATGCTGGAAGCGGCCTGGGCCTGCCAGCGTTCCGGCCTGCGTTACACCGCGATCTCCGACCGGCTCACCGCTGCCGAGATCGCCTACATCCTGGCCGACAGCGGCGCCAAGCTACTGCTCACCGCCCAGCGCTACGACACCGTGGTGGGCGCGGCGCTGGCCGAGTCGACCTCCCCGATCCCGGCCTACGGCGTCGACGGTGCCGGCGACGCGATCGCCGACCTGCGCCCACTGATCGCCGCCCAGCCCACGGAGCCCACCGGCCCCGAGAGCGAGGGTGTCGACCTTCTCTACTCCTCCGGTACCACCGGTCGGCCGAAGGGTGTTGCCGCCCGCCTCGACAATCTGCCGCTGGGCACCGCGAGCGGCACCGCGCCGTTCCTCCAGGCCACCTGGAACTTCAACGCCGACAGCATCTACCTCTCCCCCGCACCGCTGTACCACGCAGCACCGATGCGTACCTCGATGACCGTTCAGCGATTCGGCGGCACCGTCGTGGTGATGGAGAAGTTCGATGCCGCCGAGGCTCTGCGGCTGATCGAGCACCACCGGGTCACGCACACCCAGATGGTGCCGACCATGTTCGTCCGGATGCTCAACCTGCCCGACGAGGAACGCACCAAGCGCGACGTCTCCACCCTGCAGGCAGTCATCCATGCCGCCGCTCCGTGTCCGCCCGCCGTGAAGCGGGCGATGATCGACTGGGTGGGCCCGATCGTGGACGAGTTCTACTCCTCCACGGAGGCGATCCTGATGACCTTGATCCGGTCCGAGGAAGCGCTGCGGAAGCCCGGCTCGGTGGGCCGCGCGATCCTCGGCACCCCGCACGTCCTCGACGAGGACGGCAACCCGCTTCCGGCGGGCGTCCCCGGCATCATCTGGTCCGAGGGTGGGCTCGACTTCGAGTACCTGAACTCGCCGGAGAAGACCGCCGGCTCCCGTAACGACCGCGGCTGGCGCACCGTCGGCGACATCGGCTATCTCGACGACGAGGGCTACCTCTTCCTCAGCGACCGTCGAGAGGACCTGATCCTGGTCGGCGGCGTCAACGTCTACCCGCAGGAGGCCGAGAACCTGCTCCTGGAGCACCCGCTGGTCCTCGACGCCGGCGTCTTCGGCGCCAACCACCCCGAGTACGGCCAGGAGGTGCGTGCCGTCGTCCAGCTCAAGCCCGACGTCGAGCCGACCGAGGCGCTCGCCGAGGAGCTGATCGCGTTCACCCGTGAACGGCTCGCCAAGATGAAGTGCCCCCGCGTGCTCGAGTTCGCCGACACCCTGCCACGCACCCCCACCGGCAAGCTCCTGCGCCGCGAGTTGCGCCGCGTCGCCGACGAGGCCTGACCGCTCAATGTGACCTCAGCGTCCGGTTACAGCCCTGAAAGCCGCGCTGAGGTCACATTGAGCTACTTCTCGTCGTCCGGGCGGTGGATCAGCGTGGTCGGCTCCGCTCGCTGGTCGGGTCGCACCGCGGACGGATCGACACCTCGAGCAGCAGAGCCGTAGGGCAGCCGGGAGGTCCCGAAGAACAGGGCACGCAGTAGTCGTCTCATCGGCGTCGTCTCGCCTTTCCCTTGGCTTCGGCCAGCCTACGCCGTGCGCCGACCTCACGCGCTCGATGTGACCTCAGCGTCCGTTCACGGAGCCGAAACCCGCGCTGAGCTCACAGCGAGCGGGCTTAGCTACCGAACCGTGCCCCTCAGCGCCGGGCCGCGGCTGCCCACCGCGCACCCCAGCCAGCCACGATCAGACCGAACGCCAGCAGCACTGCCGCGGTCGGGATGACGTGGTAGGCGTAGAGGCCCGCCACATCGCCGTCACTGCTGTCCGCACCATCGGCAGCGCCCTCCGGCCGCACCACCTCCGCGACGACGTTCATCAGCACCAGTACTGCGATGCCGGCTCCCACCAGGATCGACCAGCGCACGAGACTGCGCTCCATCACGTCACATCCTCCTGACCTTGCGTGGCTTGGATCATCGCAGCACGGGAGCCTCTGCGGAGCGAGAACACATTCTGCGGCGGAGAGCCGCCTGGTCCACTAGCGTGTGCCTCCCTCGGCCAAGGAGGCTGGATGATCGACGACGACGCGTCGCTCGCCGCCGAGCAGCGACGGATCGAGACCGTGCTCCGACGGATCTGCTACGCCCTTGCGCTGATCGGGCTGCCCTGGTTGGTGTTCATGCGCGTCGAAGGCACCTGCCCTGACGATGCCAGCGACTGCCACGTACTCATCCTCGAGGGCCTGTTCTGGGCGTTCATCACGTTCGTGGCGACAGCGGTCGTCTGCACGATCATCGCGATCCGCATCGACCTGAAGCGCCGATTCGGGGCGAAGCGACCGGGGTGAGCCCTGGTCTCGACAGGCTCGACCCAACGAAGCTGAAATGAGAGAACCCGCCTGGTCTCCCAGGCGGGTTCTCTGCTGGCGGTGCCGGAGGGATTTGAACCCTCGGTGGACTTGCACCCACAAACGCTTTCGAGGCGTTCTCCTTAGGCCGCTCGGACACGGCACCGCGGATGAATCTACCGGACGACGGCCTTCAGTTGAAATCCGGCCTCCGCTCAACCGGGGCGATCAGCGTTGGGTGGCGAAGAAGTCCAGGAGCATCGCGCTGGCCTCGGCCTCCAGCACGCCGCTGATCACCTCGGGGCGATGGTTCAGCCGTCGATCGCGGACGACGTCCCACAACGAACCGACGGCACCTGCCTTCTCGTCGAACGCGCCGAAGACCAGCCGGTCCACCCGGGAGAGCACGATCGCGCCGGCGCACATCGTGCACGGCTCCAGGGTGACCACCAGCGTGCAGCCAGAGAGCCGCCACTCGCCACGCGCCCGGGCGGCTTCGCGGAGCGCGACCACCTCGGCGTGACCGGTCGGGTCGGCCTCAGCCTCCCGGGTGTTGCGTCCCCGGCCGATCACCACGCCGTCGGCGTCCAGGACCACTGCCCCGATCGGCACGTCCCCGGTCGCTCGAGCCACCTCACCCTGGGCGAGGGCAAGCCGCATCGCCTCGTCGTACTCTCTGCTCATCAGGGGCTAGTCAACCCGACGGCGTCGTCGAAGGCTGCACCGAAGCCCAGCAGGGCCGCCACCTCGGAGAGGATCTCGTCGGCATACCGATCGTCGTCCAGTAGGGGCGCCAGCGTGTTGGCGTCGATACCCAGGTCGCTCAGCAAGGTCAGGTCGCCCGCCGGGGCTGCCTCGTCGTCATCCTCGGGGAACGGCAGTCCGAGCAGTTCCACCGCCGTCCGGGCGAGCTCCCACTCGTCGACGGTGGTGATGTCGGAGAGCAGCAGTCTGGTCTGTGCGGCGGAGGTCCGGACCACGAGGAAGGCGTCCTCGTCGAGGCCGATCAGGGCCAGGGCGCCGCCGTCCGCGGGGAAACGGTGCAGCCCGGCAGCGAGGTGCTCGATGTCGACCAGAGCGGACTCGCTGAGCGGCTCCACCTGCCACTCGCCGTCGCGGTGGAATGCGGCCAGCGCGAACTCGACACTGGTCAAGCCAACCATCACGCCTCCTGGACCCATGTGGACCTCCGGACCAGACTGACAGAGGTTGGTGGCAGTTCCAACCCCTTCCTGGGCTAGGTTCTTAGGCATGCGCACCCACGTCGTTGACCACCCGCTGGTGGCCCACAAGCTCACCACGCTCCGCGACAAGACCACCGACAGCCCGACCTTCCGCCGTCTGACCGACGAGCTGGTCACGCTGCTGGCCTACGAAGCCACCCGCGATGTCCGGGTCGAGCCCGTCTCGATCGAGACCCCGGTCTCCCCGACCAGCGGTATCAAGCTGGCCTCGCCCAAACCGCTCGTCGTCCCGATCCTGCGTGCCGGTCTGGGCATGCTCGACGGCATGGTCCGGCTGCTGCCGACGGCCGAGGTGGGCTTCCTCGGGATGATCCGCAACGAGGAGACCCTCGAGGCCTCCACCTACGCCGAGCGTCTGCCCGACGACCTCTCGGGCCGCCAGTGCTATGTGCTGGACCCGATGCTGGCCACCGGCGGCACCCTGGCCGCCGCGATCCGGTTCCTGGTCGACCGCGGCGCCGACCACATCACCGCGATCTGCCTACTGGTCGCTCCCGAAGGCGTGGCCCGCCTCGAGGAGGAGCTGGCCGACATCGACGTCCCGGTCACCATCGTCACCGCCGCACTCGACGAGAAGCTGAACGAGCTCGGCTACATCGTGCCCGGTCTCGGTGACGCCGGTGACCGCCTGTACGGCGTCGCCCACTAACCCCGAGAGCGCACAGATAACCCCCGAGGGCGCACAAATGGCAGACGAGGTTGCGACCTCGAATGCTATTTGTGCGCCCTCGGCGATTTGTTAGGAGCCGGCGAGCGGAGCGACGGGCTCAGACTGCAGCACCCGGAACGTGTAGGCCGTCCCGACCACGGTGATGGGGTAGACCACCACGATGCCGATGCAGCAGGCGAGCAGTCCGACGAAGGCCACGCAGACGGCGAGGACCGCGAAGAGCAGCACCGCACCGAAGTTCGACGCCGTCAGCGAGAAGCTCGACTTGATCGCGGTGATCGCGTCCTGGTCCTTGCCGACGATGAAGTACGTCGTGAAGTAGCTCAGGAACATCACCGCCAACCCGGGCAGCACGCAGAGCATCAGACCGACCGCGGTCAGCGCACCCAGCACCAGCGAGGCGATGATCAGCTGCCCGAAGTTGATCCGGTCGAACATCGTCGACAGCGACGGCTGGCGACCCTCGACGACGTCGAACGCCATCCGGATCGCCCCCGCCGACAGGATCATCGTCAGCACCGTGGCGACGATGTTCCAGACCAGCGCCATCGGGTTGAAGTCGAAGTTGAACGTCCCGCCACCCGCGGTGCCGCTGGCCTCGAAGAGCGAGCCACCGCTGATCGCGCTTCCGACCCCCTGGACGATGCTCGGAAGCACCAGCGCCAAGATGCCCGCGACGATCAACGGTCCGGTGTAGGTGGTGAACGCCTTCCACCCGTACTTGATCGCGTCCGTCGCGTTGTAGCTCGCCGGGCCCGGCGGTCCGCCGTGGGGCGGTTGACCCCATCCGGGCGGCGGGGGCGGACCCCAACCGGGCGGACCGGGCGGGGGCGGCGGAGGCGCACCCCAGTTCGGCGGGGGCGGCGGAGTTCCCCGCTCAATGTGACCTAGGCGCGCAAATTCGTGTCGAAAGTGCGCGCTGAGGTCACATTGAGATGAGGGACAGCAGTTGAGTAGCGCGGGTCAGCACCACATAGAGCGTGGCCCGGCCGGTCAGCGACTCGTCCTCGATCTCCTGCGGCCCGACGACGACGATGCCGTCGAACTCCAGGCCCTTGGTGTCGAGACCGGTCAACACCACGATCCGGTCGTCACCGCTCGGCACATCGCCAGGGTTCGCGGCACCCCGCGCCTCATCGGCGAACTCCGGCCACGAGGCCAACCATCCGTTCACCTCGGCGCGGCGCGACACCGGCACCACGATGCCGACGGTCCCGCCGACCTCACCGGCCAGACGCTGGACCTCGGCGCGGACCGCCGCCTCGATGTCGGGGACGGAGCTCTGCACCACCGGCTCGACGCCCGTGGAACGGACCGCCGTCGGCAGGTCCGCGTCCAACCCGACCCGCTGGGCGTAGGCGGCCGCGTAGGCGTAGATCTCCGAAGAGTTGCGGTAGTTCGTGGAGAGGTGGAAGGCGTGGATCTCCTTGCCTGCCAAGGCTTTCGCCTTCGCAGCCTCCGCCTCCTCGGCGACCGGCCACGACGACTGAGCAGGGTCGCCGACGATCGTCCATGACGCCGTCCGACCACGCCGGCCGACCATCCGCCACTGCATCGGGGTGAGATCCTGGGCCTCGTCGATCAGGACGTGCGCGAACGGGTCGTCCTCGATCCGGTTGGTCGGCGGACGCCAGCCCGGACCGCTGGCGAACTCACGGTCGGAGGCCGTGGTCAGCTCCTGGATGTTGCCACCCACATGGTCGGAGTACTCGTCGCCCTCGGCCGCGTTCTTCTCCGGCAGATCGCCCAGCGCGTAACGCGCCTCGTCGAGCAGCGGGATGTCCTCGATCGAGAGACCGTCGTGCTCCCAGCTCTTGTGCAGCAGCGCCTGCTCCTGCTGGTCGATGACGCCGTCGCCGACCCGCGCCAGGAAGTCGGCGTCCCGCAGCCACGCCATCACCTGGTTCGCCTCCAGCGGCGGCCACCAACGCAGCGCGAACTCCACGAAGGTGTCGTCGCCGAGCAGGTCCGCGGTGAACTCCTCCTTGCCCCGCTCACGACCACGCTCGCTGCGCACCTGGCGCCAGAGCGCATCGATCAGGGTCGAGGCCACCCGCGGGATCTGCTTGTTCCGCTTGCCCTGCGAGAGCAACTGGCGACGCAACCGACCGAGCAACTGCCGGTCGAGGCGAAGCACGTCGTCGCGGTAGAACATCTGGAACTCGCGCGGCGCACCGGGGACGGCCTGGCGCGCAGCCCGACGGACCACCTCCGCCATCCGAGCAGCACCCTTGACGTCGGCCACCCGCGGCTCGTCGTGCCGGGTCGCGCGGACGCCGTCCACCACCTCGCCGAGCGAACGCAACGCCACCGCGGTCTCGCCGAGGCTGGGCAGGACCCGCTCGATGTAACGCATGAAGACGCCGGAGGGACCGACGATCAACACGCCGCCGCTCTCGTAGCGTCGGCGGTCGGTGTAGAGCAGGTAGGCGGCGCGGTGCAGCGCCACCACCGTCTTGCCGGTACCGGGACCACCGGAGATGTTGACCACCCCACGCGAAGGGGCTCGGATCGCCTGGTCCTGTTCGGCCTGGATGGTGGCCACGATCGAGTGCATCGACCGGTCCCGAGCCCGGGAGAGCTGGGCCATCAAGGCACCCTCGCCGACGATCGGCAGATCGCCGGCGTTGTCGGCCTCGGGGTCGAGCAGTTCGTCCTCGACGCCGATCACGGTGCGGGCCGCGGCCCGAAGCACCCGGCGCCGGACCACGTTGTGCGGCGTCGCGGCGGTGGCTTGGTAGAAGACCGCGGCGGCCGGGGCGCGCCAGTCGATCAGCAGCGAGTCCCGGTTGTCGTCGCGCAGACCGATCCGGCCGATGTAGCGCGGCTCGGGGTCGACGTCACTGCGCAGGTCGAGGCGGCCGAAGACCAGACCCTCGTGGGCGGCGTCGAGCTGGGCGATCCGCTTCGCGGCCTGGAAGACCATCGCGTCCCGCTCCACCAGTCCACCTTCGTGACCGAGCTGGCCCCGCTCGTGGCCCTCCCGGGCGAGCTCGCGGGCGTTGCGGGTGGAGGAGTCGAGTTGGGTATAGACGCGGTCCACGAAGCTCTGCTCGGCAGCGATCTCACGCTGCGCTACGGCGTCGGCATCGGTGGTGGCGTTGGGCTCGACCTCGGGCACTGCAGGTCCTCATCTCCAGGTGGCAGGAAGAGTCAACATTACCGATCGCCACCCACCGGTGCGCGCCAACGCTCGCGATTCAGACCCGGGTCGGCAACCGGTCGTCACGCTCGGCCATCCAGAAGGCGGCCAACCCGCCACCGATCGCCCCGAAGAGGTGCCCCTGCCAAGAGACTCCGGGCGTGCCGGGCAGGACACCCCAGAGCAGGCTGCCGTAGACCGCGATCACGACCAGGCCGACCAGGATCTGGCCGACCTTCCGGTTCAGGAAGCCGCGCAGCACCAGGAAGACCAGCCAGCCGAAGACCAGGACCGAGGCACCCAGGTGCAACGTATGGGCCCCGCCGGTGAGCCAGGTCCCGACGCCGCCGACGATCCAGATGATCGCCGTCGACCGTGCCCAGACGGTGATGCCGGAGAGCAGGATCAGGAATCCCAACACCAACAGCGGCAGGGTGTTGGCGGCCAGATGGCCCCATCCGCTGTGCAGCAGCGGCGCGAAGAGGATGCCCCAGAGACCATCGGCTTCGCGCGGCTCGATGCCGAGGCCGTCGAGCCGGTTGTTGACGATCTGGTCGACGACCTCCAGCAGCCAGAGCACACCGACGAAGGTGCCGATCACCGTTGCGGCGTCGGCCCACCGCGAGCTCTCTTCAGGCGCGGCACTCGGCTCGGGGAACGACATGCACTCAGCCTACGTGCGCGAATCCATCACTCGGCCGACTCAGACCCGTCGTCGTCCCCCGAGACCAGCCACGCGCCGTCCACCTTCTGCAAGAAGTAGGTACTGTCCTCGTCCTGGAAAGCGGTGAGCTGCACGGTCGCCATCGCGGAGTCGCCGTCGACCACCGCGTTGAGGCCTTCATAGCGCCACAGCGCCTTGCCGTCCTCCGCGTCGCTGAACGCCTTCACCATGTCGACGCTGGCGGCCAACGTCTCCTCGCAGGTGGTGGTCTTCTCATCCATCAAGGAGTTCCACTCCTCGATGGTGCCCGCGCGGTACTCATCGGTGAGTTGCTTGCAGGCCAACGCATAGTCGGCGTCGGCGAGGGCGTCGAAGTACGCCGCCATCGTGGCCTTCGGGCTGCTCTCGGCCTTCTGGCCGCCGCCGTCCTCGCCGCCGCAACCGAGCAGCAGGGCGGCCGGAAGCAGGAGCGCAGCAGTCATCCGCCCGTTGGCACGCAACGGGTTCCTCGTCATCGCACGCAACGCGGGACCTACTTCTTCCTGCTCAAGAACGCCGTCATCGCCTCGCGGGCCTCATCGGAGCCGAAGAGCCGCGCCGACAGCTTGGCCAGATCCGCGCCGTTCTCGTCGATGTTGCGCAACAGGTGACGCCCCAACAGCAGCTTCGTCTCGCGCAGCCCTTGGGGCGCACCGGTGGCCAGCGCCGCGCAGACGGCGTCGATCTCGGCGTCCAACTCCGCCTCCGGAACCGCCTTGGTGACCAGGCCCATCTCGGCGGCTGCCGTGCCGTTGAAGGTCTCGCCGGTCAGGAAGGTGAGCGCTGCGGCGCGGTCGGTCATCCGGGGCAGGACCGTCAGCGAGATCGCGGCCGGGGTAAGGCCCAGCTTGACCTCGGTGAAGGCGTAGGAGGCGTCGTCCGCGCTGATCGCGACGTCCGAAGCGGCCACGATGCCGATCCCTCCCGCCCGCACCGCGCCGTGCAGCCGGGTGACCACCGGCTTCGGGCAGGTGACGATCCTGCGCTGCAGGTCGACGATGCCGAGCGCTCCTTCCTCCATCCCGCCGGACGACGCCTCGGAGAGGTCGGCGCCGGAGCAGAAGACGCGGCCCTCGGCCCGGATCACGATCACCCGGACCGCGGCGTCGGCCTCGGCGGCGTCCAGCGCACTGTAGAGCTCGCTCACCAACTGCCGCGAGAGAGCGTTGCGGTTGTGCGGCGAGTCGAAGGTGATCGTCGCGACGGCGTCGACGGAGTGGAGATGGACGAGCGGAGCCTCAGTCATGGGCGCCATCCTGCCAGCGCTCGCCCAAGACGTCATGCGATGTGTGCAAGCGGGCGCTCGGGCCGTATGACGTCCGCAGCAGCCACGGGGGGAGAATGGCCTGGTGAGTGCCGAATCCACTGCCCGACGCCGGATCGTTGACCCTGTCGTCTACCTGCTCGACGCGTTCGTGCTGCTGTTCTTCGCCGGGGTCGGGCGCGACGAGCACGACAGCGGACCGTTGACCGGCCTGCTCGACACGGCCTGGCCGTTCCTCGCCGGCGCCGCGATCGGTCACCTCATCGCGGCCGCCCTGCACCGCGAACCGATCACCCTCCGGGCCGGCGTCATCGTCTGGGCATCCACCGTCGTGGGCGGCATGCTGCTTCGTCAGGTCACCGGCGACGGCACCGCGTTCTCCTTCATCGTGGTGACGACCTGCTTCACAGGATTCTTCCTGATCGGCTGGCGCGTCATCCTGCTCGGATGGATGCGCCGCCGCGGCGAGGAGTGAGACGCCGCGGCAGCGCACCCGCAGAGGAGTCAGCCGAGTTGCGCTGCCTCCTCGTCGCTGAAGAGCCGTGACCGGATCAGGAACCGCACGCCCTCGGGTGCCTCCAGCGAGAAGCCCGCACCGCGCCCCTTCACCACGTCGATGGTGAGGTGGGTGTGCTTCCAATACTCGAACTGCGCGGCCGACATCCAGACCGGAACCTGCCGTTCCAGCCCGACGTCGAGCTCACCGAGAAGGACGTCGGCAGCACCGGTCTTGAACTCACCGTCCGGGTAACACATCGGCGAACTGCCATCGCAGCAACCGCCGGACTGATGGAACATCACCGGGCCGTGCGTCTCGACCAGGCGGCGGATCATTTCCGCCGCCTGATCCGTCACAGCCACCCGCTCGACGCCCGTCGAGCCCACTTGCGGCGTTGCGGGCGTGGGCATCAGAAGAACCCGAGCTTGTCCGGGCTGTAGGAGACCAGCAGGTTCTTGGTCTGCTGGTAGTGGTCGAGCATCATCTTGTGGTTCTCACGTCCGATGCCGGACTGCTTGTAACCGCCGAACGCCGCGTGCGCGGGATAGGCGTGGTAGCAGTTGGTCCAGACCCGGCCGGCCTGGATCGCCTTGCCCGCCCGGAACGCCTGCGAACCGTCCCGCGTCCAAACGCCTGCGCCGAGCCCGTACAGGGTGTCGTTGGCGATCTTGAGCGCGTCGGCCTCGTCGTCGAAGGAGGTCAGCGAGACCACCGGACCGAAGATCTCCTCCTGGAAGATCCGCATCGAGTTGTTGCCCTCGAAGACGGTGGGCTGGACATAGAAGCCCTCGGCCAGGTCGCCGTCGAGGACCAGCCGCTCGCCCCCGGTCAGCACCTTGGCGCCTTCCTGCTTGCCGATGTCGAGGTAGGAGAGGATCTTCTCCAACTGGTCGTTGGAGGCCTGGGCGCCCATCATCGTGGTGTCGTCGAGCGGGTTGCCCTGCTTGATCGCCTTGACCCGCTCGATCGCGTCGGGGATGAACTGGTCGTACATGGAGCGCTGCACAAGAGCACGCGACGGGCAGGTGCACACCTCACCCTGGTTCAGCGCGAACATCGTGAAACCTTCGAGAGCCTTGTCGTAGAAGGCGTCCCGCTCGTTGGCGATGGTGTCGAAGAAGATGTTCGGCGACTTGCCACCGAGCTCCAGGGTGACCGGAATGATGTTCTCCGAGGCGTACTGCATGATCAGCCGGCCGGTGGTGGTCTCGCCGGTGAAGGCGATCTTGGAGATCCGCGGGTTGGAGGCCAGGGGCTTGCCCGCCTCGACGCCGAAACCGTTGACGATGTTGAGCACGCCAGCAGGGAGCAGGTCGCCGACGATCTCGGCGAGCTTGAGGATCGACCACGGAGTCTGCTCGGCCGGCTTGAGCACGACACAGTTGCCTGCCGCCAATGCCGGGGCGAGCTTCCAGACGGCCATCAGGATGGGGAAGTTCCACGGGATGATCTGACCGACGACGCCGAGCGGCTCGTGGAAGTGGTAGGCGATGGTGGTCTCGTCGATCTCGCTGATCCCGCCCTCCTGGGCGCGGAGCGCACCGGCGAAGTACCGGAAGTGGTCGATCGCCAGCGGAAGGTCGGCGTTGAGGGTTTCGCGGACCGCCTTGCCGTTGTCCCAGGTCTCGATCACCGCGAGGTCGGCGAGGTTCGCCTCCATCCGGTCGGCGATCTTGAGCAGGATGTTGGATCGCTCGGTGGTCGAGGTCCGGCCCCAGGCGTCGGCTGCCGCGTGGGCGGCGTCCAGCGCCGCTTCGATGTCCTCGGCGGTGCCGCGAGCGATCTCGGTGAACGGCTTACCGTTGACCGGCGAGACGTTCTCGAAGTACTGGCCCTTCACCGGGTCGACCCACTGGCCCCCGATGAAGTGGCCGTAACGGCTCTCGACCTTGATGTTCGAGTCCGCGGTGCCAGGCGCTGCGTAGACGGTCATGCTCGATCTCCCAACGTGGGTGGCGCCGAGCGCCCAGATCGGCGTCGGCAGTGACGTGCCTCACACGCTAGGAACCGCAACGTTGCATCCCCGTTGCATCCACTCCCCACCCCGCCGAGGGCGCACAAATAGCAATCGAGAGTGCGCTTTCGGCGGCTATTTCTGCACCCTCGGGGGTTAGGTGAGTTCGCGGTCGAGGCGGGCGAGTTGGCCGGTGATCAGCGGGAGCAGGGGCGAGCTGACCCCGACGGCGTCGCGTTGGGCGAGCCACATCTCGTAGTCGTCGGCGCCCCACGAGGAGCGGGTCCAAGCCGACATCAGGTCGGCGCGGCCGCCGTGCAGGACGGCGCTGCGGACGCTGGTCTCCACGGCTGCGCGCAGCCGGACCACACCGGGCGCCACCGAGCGGGGCAGCACCGGGCCGCGGTAGCTCCGCATGGCGCCGACGACGTCACCGGCGGCCAACTGTGCCTCCACCCCCAGCCAGTCGCCAGCTACCTCGGCGGTGAGCCGGTACGGCCGTGAGGCCAGCAACTCCTCGCCCAGCAGATTGCGCAGTCGTTTGAGCTCGGCGCGCAACGTGGAGGCGTTGCTGTCCTCCTCGTAGAGCAGTGCGTTCAACTCATCGCCGGACATCCCGCGCGGCGCGGCGGCCAGGAGCAGCACGATCTCGCTGTGCCGCGGGCTCAACCTCAGCGACGCCGAGCGCCCGGACGGGTCCTCCAGGTGCAGCAGCGCCTCGTGGCGGCCCATCGCCTCCACCCGTAGCGCCCGCCTCGGGACGGCGTCGCGGACCGGCTCGCTGCGCCGGTTGTAGGCCAACTCGGTCTCCGCCATCCGGACGGCGGCGCGCACCATCGCCATCGTCTGCGGCACCACGATCTGGTCGCCACCGGTGATGTCGAGGACCCCGAGCAGCTCGCCGGTATGCGGGTCGTGGATCGGCGAGGCGGCGCAACTCCACCGCTGGACCGAATGCCGGAAGTGCTCGGAGCCGATGATGCTGACCGGCTGGTCCAGGGTGAGCGCGGTGCCCGGCGCGTTGGTCCCGGCGAACCGCTCATCCCAGTTCGCACCCTCCACGAAACCGATCCGCTCGGCCTTGCGCAGGGCGCTCGGGTGCCCGCAGACCCACAACAGCTGAGCGGCGGCGTCCGAGACCGCCATCACCGCGTCACAGTCCCGCGCCGCCTGGCCGAGCACATCGTCGAGCAGCGGGAAAACGGCAGCCAGCGGGTGCGCCGCACGGTGGTCACGCAGCACATCGGCGTCGAGGGTGATCGGCGCTTCGGGATCGTCGACGCGCACACCGGCAGCGGCCGACCTCTGCCACGAGTCGGCGACCTGGGCGCGCATCTCTTGGTTGCCCATCCGGCCAGTCAACCCGAGGAACACCGTCCGCACCAGAGCGAATATCTGCCGACGGCACCCATCCGTCCGCGGCCCCGGCTACGAATCACCCACTATGGACGCGTCCACATCTACCGGCGGACGCTGGCTCTGGGCCGGCTTCGGCCTCCTCGCCAGCGTGGCCGGAATCGCTGCTGCCCACCTCATCGCTGCCGCCACCAATCCCGCCGCCTCTCCGGTCCTGGCCGTCGGCTCCAACGTCATCGACCTGACCCCGACTCCGGTGAAGACCTGGGCGATCCGCGAGTTCGGAACCTCCGACAAGCCGATCCTGATCGGGTCGGTCTTCGCCGGCGTACTGATTCTGGCGGCGCTGGCCGGCATCGCGGCTCGCCGACGGCTCGAGATCGGGATCGCCTTCGTGCTGGTGTTGGCTGCGGTCGCCGGCGCGGCGGCCTGGTCGCGGCCGGTCGCCACGCCCCGCGATCTGCTGCCGGCGTTGACCGCTGCTGTGGTCGGCTCGGCCGTCCTGATCTACCTCGCGCGGCTGACCCGGGTCTCGGCCGGCGCCCCGGCGACCTCCTCTCCGACGACCGAGTCCCTGGAGACTCCGACCGAGCAGAACGGGACCGCACGCACGCCCGCTCTGCCCCGAGCCCAGCGGCGCACCGTGCTGATTGCCGGCGCGGTGATCGCCGCGGCGTCCGGAGCCACCGCCGCCGGCGGCCGTTGGCTGAGCCGGATCCGGAGTCGCGTCACCGAGGTGGCGCTGCCCCGGCCGGCGGTTCCCGCACCGCCGCTGCCGGCCGACCTGGCGAACCTGAACTCCGAGATCTCCGCGCTCCGCACGCCGCGCGGCGAGTTCTACCGCGTCGACATCAATCTGACCGTCCCGGTGGTCTCACTCGACGACTGGGATCTGCGCATCGACGGCGACGTGGAGAACCCGTTCCGGCTCACCTTCGACGACCTGCTCGCGATGGAGCTGATCGAACGCGACATCACCCTGACCTGTGTCTCCAACGAGGTCGGCGGCAAGTACGTCGGCGCCGCCCGATGGCTGGGCGTGTCGTTGAAGGAGCTGCTGGACCGCGCCGGGGTCAAGCCCGGGAACGACCAACTGCTCAGCACGGCGACCGACGGTTTCACGATCAGCACACCCCTGGAGATCGCGCTGAAGAACCCCGACGCGATGGTGGCGATCGGCATGAACGGCAAGTCGCTCCCCGCCGACCACGGGTTCCCGGCACGGCTGGTGGTGCCCGGGCTCTACGGGTACGTAGGGGCCACCAAGTGGCTGCGCCGGTTGACGGTCACCACCTACGACGCGGACGAGGCCTACTGGACCGAGCGCGGCTGGTCGATCGACGGCCCGATCAAGGCCTCGGCCCGGATCGACACGCCGCGACCGTTCGCGAAGGTGAAGGCCGGCACCGTGGTGATCGGCGGCGTCGCCTGGGCTCAGGGCCAGGGCGTCGCCCGGGTCGAGGTCCAGATCGACGACGGTCCCTGGCAGCCCGCGATCCTCGGCGGCGACGTCAACCTCGACTACTGGCGGCAGTGGTACCTGCCCTGGGAGGCGATGAGCGGCTCGCACAGCGTCGCGGTCCGTACGACGACCGATCAGGGCGAGGTACAGACGCCGGTCCGCGTCGACCCGTTCCCCAACGGTTCCAGCGGCATCCAGCAGATCCAGGTCAACGTCGATTGACCTGTGCGTCAGCGCAAGTGGTCTCGGCAAGCTCGACCTCCGAGACATCGCTGATCGAGCTCATCGAGATCACCGCAACCGGTCTCGACAAGCTCGACCTCCGGAGACGTCGCTCGACCGGCGGAACCGACACAACTCCGCGAAATCAATCGGAATCCGCACCAATCCGATCGCCGAGCTGCTCCGAATCACCTACGACATCCCTCAAGGAAGGCTCTCTCATGAAGCGCTCGCTCAACCGCACCGCCGCACTGACCGCCGCTGTGCTAACCCTGAGCCTCTCGCTCGCCGCCTGTGGCGACGACGACTCGGGCGACAACAACGCGAACGACACGAACGACACCCCGTCGATGTCGGCCTCCGACGACATGGGAAGTAGCACCGGCAGCGACGACGCGATGACCGGCACCGAGCCGTTCGGCGAAGGCTGCAAGCTGATCCCCGCGGACGGCGCCGGCTCGTTCAACGGCATGGCCACCGCTCCGGTCGCCACCGCCGCATCGGCGAACCCGCTGCTCAAGACGCTGGTCACCGCGGTCACGAAGGCCGGCCTGGTCGACACCCTCAACAGCGCCGACGCGCTGACCGTCTTCGCGCCCACCGACGACGCGTTCGCCAAGATCGACAAGAAGACGCTCGACGGCGTGCTGGCCGACAAGAAGACCCTCACCACGATCCTCACCCACCACGTCGTGGCCGGAAAGTTGAGCCCCGACATGCTCGCCGGCGAGCACGAGACGCTGGCAGGTGACACCATCAAGGTGTCTGGCGCCAACGACAAGTTCACCGTCGCCAAGGAGGAGGCGAACGTGTTGTGCGGCAACATCCAGACCGCCAACGCGACCGTCTATGTCATCGACACCGTCCTGATGCCCTGAGTTCTTCGCTGACCCCAAGGATCGAACGTGCCTGAGATCGGACCGGCGCAAGGTGCTTCGCCACCTGACGCCACACCCCACGACCCCCTCGTCGAGTTGCTGCGCCGCTCGGCGAGGGGCGACGAAGCAGCCTTCGCGGAGCTCTACGACGCCACCGCACCCCGGCTGCATGGACTCGTCCGCAGGGTCCTGCGGGACCCGGCTCAGGCCGACGAAGTGACCCAGGAAGCCTTCCTGGAGATCTGGCGCACCGCCGCCCGATTCGATCCGGCCCGCGGCCGGGCACTCTCCTGGCTGATGACCATCGGCCACCGCAAGGCCGTGGACCGGGTTCGGGCGGCGGAAGCCTCCTCCCAGCGCGAACACACCTACCACCAGCGGAACTTCGAGGTGGAACACGACATCACCGCCGAGACCGCCCATGACGGTCTCGAGGCCCGCCGGGTTCGGGCCGCCCTCAACGACCTGACCGACATCCAGCGCCAGGCCCTCGAGCTCGCCTACTTCGGTGGCTACACCCACACCGAGGTGGCTGCTCTGCTCGACCTTCCGGTCGGCACCGCCAAGACCCGTATCCGAGACGGGCTGATCCGCCTGCGCGACACGATGGGAGTCGGCCAGTGAACGACATCCACGCCCTGACCGGCGCCTACGCCGTCGACGCCCTCGACGACGCCGAGCGCGCCGCCTTCGAGGCCCACCTCGCCGAGTGCGAGAGCTGCCGTACCGAGGTCGCCGAGCTCACCGAGACCGCAAGCCTGCTGGGCGCGCTGACCGACGAGGCCCCGCCCGCCGGGCAGCGCGACGCAGTGCTGTCGGCGATCGGCACGGTCCGTCCGCTGCCGCCGCTGCCCTCCGAGCCGCCGGTCCTCCCGGCAGCCCAGGAGACTCCGAGGTCCGAGACCGTGGCACCTGTGGTGCCGCTGCGTCGTCGTCCGGGCCGCCGGTTCGCCACCTGGGCCGCCGCCGCTGCGGTGGTGGCCGCGGTGGGTACCGGGATCGCGGTCACCCAGCCCTGGGCCGAGGAGAGCATCGCCCCCAGCGCCAGTAGCCAGGTACTGCAGGCCGACGACGCCCAGCGGGTCTCGCTGAGCTTCCCCGACGGAGCGCAGGCGACTCTGGTGCGCTCGGTCAGCGAAGGCCGAGCCGTCCTGGTCACCAAGGACATGCCGGCTCCGCCGCAGGGCAAGGTCTACCAACTCTGGTTGGAGACCCCGGCCGGTTCCATGCAGGATGCGGGTCTGATGCCGGTCCGTGCCGACCAGACCGTGCTTCTCGACGGTGACGCCTCGGCAGCGACCGGGGCCGGGATCACCGTGGAGCCCGCTGGTGGCTCGCCGGCACCGACCTCGGAACCGATCGCACTCTTCGATCTGGCCGGCTCCGCATGAGCACGACCCAGTCCCGCGACGTCGCGGTGATCGGCAGCGGTGTCGCCGGACTGGTGGCCGCCCACGAGTTGGGCCGCCACCACCGGGTCACCCTCTACGAGGCCGACGATCGGCTCGGCGGCCACGCCGACACCCACGACGTCGACGGTCTGGCGATCGACACCGGGTTCATCGTGCACAACGCGCGCACCTACCCGCACCTGCTCCGGATCTTCGCGGAGCTCGGCGTCGAGACCCAGCCGTCGGAGATGTCGCTCTCGGTGCGCGACGACGAGTCCGGAGTGGAGTGGGCCGGCGCCTTGGGCCTGCGCGGCCTCTTCCCCGGCAAAGCTGCCCTGCGTGACGCCGGGCACCTCCGCACGCTCACCGAGATCCCCCGCTTCCACCGTGCGGCCAAGCGGCTCCTCGCCCGGGACGCGGGCAGCACCGGACATGACCAGACGCT
The DNA here is from genome assembly GCF_047308515.1 of Nocardioides sp. Bht2. Taxonomy (NCBI): domain Bacteria; kingdom Bacillati; phylum Actinomycetota; class Actinomycetes; order Propionibacteriales; family Nocardioidaceae; genus Nocardioides; species Nocardioides sp. Bht2. The sequence continues at coordinate 160,361 of NZ_JBLBWI010000004.1, read as the reverse complement.
GAAGGAGTTCCTGGACGCCGGGGGCTTCAGCGCGCACTTCCGCCGCCACTTCATGACGCCGTTGGTGGCCGCGGTCTGGTCCTGCGACCCAAGCACCGCCCTGGACTACCCGGCCCGCTATCTCTTCACCTTCCTGGCCCACCACGGCATGCTCCAGGTCTTCGGTTCGCCGCAGTGGCGCACGGTCACCGGGGGCTCGCGCGAGTACGTGGACCGGATCGCCAAGGAGGTCTCCGAACTCCGGCTGGCCACCCCGGTCACGTGGGTACGCGAAAGCGCTGACGGCGTCCTGATCCGGGACGCCGACGGCGACGAGCGCCGCTACGACGCCGTCGTCGTGGCCACCCATCCCGAACAGGCGTTGGCGATCCTCGCCGACCCCACCCCGGCCCAGTCCGAGATCCTGGGTGCGATCGGCTACACGCCGAACACGGCGATCCTGCACACCGACACGTCACTGATGCCGAAGGCCGGCAACGCCTGGGCGTCGTGGAACTATCTCGCTCGTCCTCAGGACGGCGACGCTCAGGGCGTCTGCGTGACCTACGACCTGACCCGGCTGCAGCGCCTCGCCACCGACACCCACTACCTGGTCACCCTCGGCGGCGAGGACCTGATCGATCCGGCCCACGTGATCGCCCGCCGGGAGTACGCGCACCCCACCTACACCCCGCACTCGGTCGCCGCCCGGGACCGCCGGGACGAGCTGGACACCGCCCGGATCCATTTCGCCGGAGCCTGGCAGGGTTGGGGATTCCACGAGGACGGCGCCCGTTCCGGCGTCGAGGCGGCCCGCCGGATCACCACGCTCCTCGCGGCACCCGCTCCGACGGCAGCGACCACCGGAACGGACCAGACCACCACCGGCATCTACCGCACCGAGGTCAGGCACACCCGGCGGCGCCCCTGGCGTCGGCAGTTCACCCACGCCTCCCACCACTGGCTGGTCGACCTCGACGACCTCCCCGACCACGGGTTGTTGGGACGTTTCAGCGCCTGCGACCATCTCGGGGACACCGAAGCCTCGATCCGCAGCAACGTCGACAACTTCCTGGCCCACCGCGGGATTCATCTCGACGGTGGGCGGGTACTGATGGCTGCCCAGCCCCGTGCCTGGGGCTTCTGTTTCAACCCGATCAGTGTCTTCTGGTGCTTCGGCTCCCGAGGGGGCGCGTTGGAGGCCGTGGTGGTCGAAGTACACAACACCTACGGGGATCGGCACGCCTATCTGGTCCGCCCCGACGAGCACGGCAGCGCCGCCACCGAGAAGGCGATGTACGTGTCGCCCTTCCACGACGGCCACGGCTCCTACCGACTGCACCTCCCGGTACCGGGCGACCGCCTCGACGTGGGCGTTCAGCTCACCACCCGTGACGGCGCCACCTTCTCCGCCTCACTCTCCGGCGTCCCGATACCGACGGATCGGCGCACCCTCCTCGGTTCGTCGGTCGCCTCCCTCGTCGGCGCCGCCCAGATCCGTGCCCACGGCATCTGGCTCTGGCTGCGCAGGCTCCCGGTCCAACGTCGTCCCGAACACTCACGCCAACGAGGAGTGCAATGACCAGCCTCGCCCTCACCGACCAACTGCCGACCACGACGCCGTCGATCGACCTGAGCCGCTGGCCCGACCTCGCGAACTATCCCCGTGGGCTGCGCGCCGACGTCCAGGCCGCGGTGGTCAGGCGGCTACTTTCCGCTGCGGCGAAGCGAGCCGGAGTGACGGTGGTGCAGGCCGGTGAGAGCTACCCGATCGGCCCCGCGCCGGTGCTGGTGCTGGAGCGCCCGGAGGAGTTCTTCGCCCGGGTCGGCAACGACGGCCTGATCGGTTTCGGCGAAGCCTGGCAGTCAGGCGCGTGGACCTCCCCCGACGTCGCCGCGCTGCTGACCGCGCTGTGTCGGCACCTGACCACCTTGGTGCCCCGCCCGATGCAGCGGCTGCGCTCGGCCTACGTCAGGCGCCCGCCGCAGGAACAGCGGAACGAGGTGGGCAATACCCGCACCAACATCTCGCACCACTACGACCTGTCGAACGACCTCTTCGCCAGCTTCCTGGACCCGACGATGAGCTACTCCTCGGCGCTCTTCACCACCGCGCCGTTCGACCAGCAGACGTTGGAACAGGCGCAGAACCGCAAGATCGATCGGATCCTGAACCAGGCTCGGGTCGGGCAGGGCACCCGGTTGCTCGAGATCGGCACCGGCTGGGGCGAACTGGCGATCCGGGCAGCGCAGCGCGGCGCCGAGGTGGTCTCGGTGACCCTCTCCGCCGAGCAGCAACACCTCGCCCGCTCAATGGCGAAGGCAGCGGGCGTCAGCGACGCGGTCCGGATCGAACTGTGCGACTACCGCGAGGTCGAGGGCAGCTACGACGCCGTGGTCTCGGTGGAGATGATCGAGGCGGTAGGCCACCAGTACTGGCCCACCTACTTCGCCACCATCGACCGGCTGCTGGTGCCCGGTGGGCGGGCGGTGATCCAGGCGATCACCATGCCTCACGACCGGATGCTGGCCACCCAGAACACCTGGACCTGGATCAACAAGTACATCTTCCCGGGCGGCTTCCTGCCCTCGGTCACCGCGATCGACGAAGCCGTCACCGGCCACACCTCGCTCCGCCGCGTCGAGGATCTCGCCTTCGGCGCCCACTACGCCGAGACCCTGCGCCGCTGGCGCGAGCGGTTCAACGCCAAGGCGTCGCGGGTCCACGCGCTCGGCTTCGACGAGGTCTTCTGTCGGACCTGGGAGTTCTACCTGGCCTACTCCGAGGCGGGGTTCGAGGCCGGCTATCTCGACGTCCACCAGCTGACTTTCGCCAAGGAGGCCGAGTGATCGGCGAACTCCTGATCGTCTCCGGCGCCTGCTTGGCGGCGACCGCCGTGGTGATGACCATCGCCGCGGTCATCGGCCATCGACAGGGCCGGTTCGTCGTGGTCGACACCGCCTGGGGTGCGGGCTTCGTGGTGGTGGCGATCGTGGCCGGGGTACTCGGCGACGGCGACCTCGCCCGCCGGATCCTGCTCACCGCGCTGGTCGCCGTCTCGGGATCACGCCTGGCCTGGCACATGTTCCGGCGCACCGCTGCGACCGACGAGGAGGACAAGCGGTACGCCGACCTGGTCGCCGGGCTCTCCTATCCGACGGCGGTGCGCAAGGTCTTCGGCACCCAGGGGCTCGCGCTCTGGTTCGTCTCGATCCCCCTCCAGGTCTCGGCCGTGGTCGACACCGAGATCTCCGGCCCGGCCGCGATCGTCGTCGCGCTCGGGGTCGCCCTGTGGGTCACCGGGTTCACCTTCGAGACGGTCGGGGACCATCAGCTCGCCGCGTTCAAGGCGAACCCTGCCAACCACGGCAAGATCATGGACCGCGGCCTCTGGGCCTGGACCCGGCATCCCAACTACTTCGGCGACTTCTGCGTCTGGTGGGGTGTCTGGCTCGTCGCCGCGTCGGCCTGGCCCGGGGTGCTCACGGTGCTCTCCCCGATCGCGATGACCTACTTCCTGGTCATCGCCACCGGCGCGAAACGGCTGGAACGGTACATGGCGAACCGCCCGGGTTGGGATGCCTACGCGGCCCGGACCCCGATGTTCATCCCCCGTCCGCCACAACGAGCATGACAACAGCGGCCGTCGCCCGGTCCGGGCGGCGGCCGCTGCTCGTTACTCGGGTCAGCGTCGCTTGACGTTGACCTTGATCCTCGTCGAGCTGGCCTTCACCTTGGCGCTGCCCAGGTACTTGACCAGGTAGCTGCGCTTGCCCGGCTTACCGGTGGCGCGGACCTTCACGGTGACCTTCCCGTTGCTGGACAGGGTTCCGCGCGCGACCACCTTGCCGTTGCGCAGGATCTGGACCTTGCCACCGGGCTTCACGCCGTTGGCCTTGACCGCCACCGAGACCTTGAAGGTCCGGTTGGCCTTGACCTTCTTCGGGCTCGCCTTGGCAGAGGTCGTCGAGGTCACCGGCTTGGCGGCGTTGACCACGAGCTCGACGGTCGTCTCGCCGGCGTCGAGCTGGTCGTTGCCGGCGTACGCGACCGTCAACCGATGCCGGCCGACGGTGAGGTTGCCGGGCAGCGCGACCTTCGCGACGTCGTCGACCAAGGTGGCCTTGCCGAGCAACTTCTGGCCCTCGCTGACCCGGACCTCACCATCGGTGGTGAGGCCGGCACCGTCGACCCGGACCGAGACCGACGCCTTCTGGCCATGGGTCACCGCCGTGGCGTCCGCGGTGATCAACGCGCCACCGCGCTCGATCTCGAGGGTGGAGGTGCCGACGGCGTCGTTGGCCACCTCGCTGCCGGTGAAGGCGAGATCCACGGTGTGCTGACCAGGCTGGAGACCAGCCGGGACGGTCACCTCGGCGACGCCGTTCGTCACGTTCGCCCGACCCAGCAGCGTGCCGGCCTCGGAGATGGTGACCTCGCCGTCGTTGACCGGAACGCCCTCGGTAGCGACCTCCACCCGGACGGTGACATCTGCGCCGTACTTCGCGGTGCCGGGGGCAGCACTCACGGTCGCCTCGACCAGACCGGTCCGCAGCACGGCCGGAGCAGCCGTCGCGGTGCCGCCGTCAGCGGTGGTGGCCCGCACCAGCCAACCGTAGGAGGTGCCCGGCTCCAAGCCGGTCCAGGTTGCCTGCGCGGTCTCGCCCGCCTTCACCGTCTGGCGCCCGATCTCCCGCGTGGGCACGTAGAGCGCCAGCGAGTCGGTGCTGAACGAGGTCTTGCGCGTGCTCAGGTCGACGGGCAGCACCATGTTGTCCTCGGCGCCGTTGTAGCGCGGCTTCGTCTGGCTGCCGTCCTTACGGATGTCGTACTCGGTCGCACCGAAGTCGTCGAAGTGCGGCGAGTAGGTGTCCACGCTGACGGTGGATGACTCGACGTCGAACTGAAGCATCCGCAGGAAGCTGGCGCCGAACTGCAGCCGGTCACTCGCCAGGTGGTCGACGGTCCCATCGCCGTTGAGATCGATGTTGCCGGAGCCGTCCACCTTGTCCGGGAAGAGCTCGCCCGCGGGAACCGTATAGAACTGGTAGTCGGCAAGCAGCTCGACCACGTTGTGGTAGACGCTGACACCGCCTGCCACGTTGGTCCGCACGTTGGTACCGACACCGTGCTCGTGGCCGGCCAGGACCAGGAAGACGTTGGCGTTCTTCTCCACGACGTTCTTGTAGAGGAACGCACCGTCCGGCGCCGAGAAGGTGGCGCCGCGAGCGTCGGGAGCACTCGAGGGCTTGATGTAGTCATGGCTGAGCAGGATTCCGTTGCGGTCCTTGTACCGCTTGAAGATCGAGTCCGCCCAGGCCACTTCCTCCTTGGTCACGCCGTAGGAGAGGCCGACCGCCACGAAGTCCAGCCCGCCGGCGGAGAAGAGCACGTAGTTGTTCTGGCTGTCGCGCCCGCGCTCGGTCACCTTGCCCTCGGCGTCGGTGGTCTCGTCCCAGGTGTGGAAGGAGGCACCGGCCGGCCAGTTCTGCGCGGCGTCGTAGTAACGCTGGGCACTGAAGGTCCGGCTGAACCGGGAGTCGGGCCCGGTCTCGTTACCGAGCTGGTTGTCGTGGTTGCCCGCGATCACCTGGTTGACGACGCCCGCGCTCTCCAGGATGTCGTGGAAGCTGGCAGTCACCTCGAACTCGCGCTCGACCTGCTCGGCCAGGCCGGGTCGGAGCAGATTTCCCTGCCCGTCAACGGCATCCGGGTTGTGGTAGTCGTTCTCGGTGACGTCGCCGGTGTGTGCGTTGTAGGCGATCTTGCGGTCCTTGGCGTTGTCCGCGATCCACTGCGTGGTGGCACGGTAGGCGGCCTGCCAGATCGCGGTCTCCTCCGCAGCCTGGACGTCGGAGTCTTCCGGAACGCCGTCCCAGTCGTCGTAACTGCCGCCGGCGGCGCCCTCGGCCAGGTACTGGGTGTCGGTGAAGTGGGTGATCGCGAAGTCGTAGTCGGCCGGGTCCTCGAACGCGTCCTTGGTCTCCTGTGCCGACGCGTCGCGCGGTGACAGGTCGTCCGCGAACGGGTCCTCACCGGTGACCATCACGTGAACCGTCTGGCCGTCGAGGTAGGCCGCTCGCAGCGGAGCGCTGAGCACCGTCGAGCCTGCCTCCGATCCGCGGGTCGAGGTCAGCACGTTCCACTCGTCGGTGTTGCGGTTCCAGACCCGGAGCGCGGCAGTGCGGGCCGGGTCGATGACACCTTCCCAGCGCAGCACCGGAGCCTCGGCACCCGACGGAACCGCAACGTCGTAGCGCTGGAAGACCACGCCCTTGGCGGACGGCGTCTCGATGGTCCGCGAGTCGAACGGCTGCAGGGACTCCACCCGGGTGACCGGGTCACCGGCCACGTCGAGCTGGGTCGGCACGGCAGAGGCCTTGCCCTGGTAGCCGGCCTCGGGGAGCACGATCTCCGCCTCGGTGAACTCCGCCGTCACGTCGACCCCCTCCTCACCGTGGATCACGCTGGTCAGGGTGGCGGTGTCGTCCTCGGTGCTGGCGGTGAGGTCGGTCGGGACCTCGGGGATGCTCGCGCTGGAGAAGTTCACCGTCCGCTTGGCGGTGTTGCCGAGCGAGTCGGTGGTGGCGATCTCGATCACGTGGTCACCGGCCGGCAGGCCGTGGCCGATCTCGGTGCCGTTCTCGATCGGCTGGCCATCGAGCTTGATCTTGCTCGAACTGACCCCGGTGGCGTCCTTCATCTGTACGGCCAACACGACGGTGGAGGTGATCCGCTGGCCGGCGGTGGGCACGCTGCTGTCGATCACCGGCGCGGTGTTGTCGACCGTGAACCGGCGGCTGGCGACCTTCTGCTCGCCGTCCGCGGTGACGGTGGCGGCAACGGTGTGGGCGCCGTCCGCGATCGCGGTGCTGTCCAGGTCGGCTCGTACGCCTGAGGCCGCGATCGGCTCTCCGTCCGGCTGGGTCAGGTTGAACCGGAGTTCGGTGTGCAGCGCGTAGCTGTGGTTCGACATGCAGCTGCCATCGCCGAACCACATGGTGATCGGCTCGCCCTGGGCGTAGCTGCTGGAGCCGATGGTCACCGTCTTGCCGGCGGTGTAACGGGTCAGCGGGGTGATCTCCCCCTCGGCCGGCTGAAGTTCGACGTCGCGGATCGTGAAGTCGTCGAAGTTGTCGCACGATCCGTTGGCGGCACCGTTGTTGTGGCCGGCGATGAACTCGACGACGTTGACGCCGGGAACCAGGTACTCATTGGGGAACGCGATGTCAGCGGTCTCTTGGGCCCATTCGTCCATCGGCATCGTGATGCCGTTGACGATGATCTTGTTGTCGTAGCCGGCGTCGCTGCCGTTGCCGCCGACCCACATCCGCAGGTGGGCGTCACCGCTGGCTGCCGTCGGCACCACCCGCGTGGTTTCGGCGTCGGCGATGTCGAAGGCGAAGATCGCGTCGACCATGTTGCTGGCCGGTGCCCCACAGGTCCCGTCACCGAGGTTGAGGGTGGGGCGCTCCGCGACCGTACCGGTCTTCACCACACCGCTGCTGGTGACCGGGCCTGCTGCGGCGGTACCGGTGCTCGGGGTGAGCAACACCGAGTCGGTGTAGATCTTGAAGTCGTCGCGGTTGGCGCAGGTAGCACCGGACAGGGTGCCGCTGTAGTCGCCGGTGATCACCTTGATCTCATTGGCACCGGGGCGCAGCAGCCGGTTCGGGATGTCGATGGAGACCTGCTCGTCACCGGCCTCGCCGTAGTCACCACCGATGCTCAACCGCGAACCGTTGACCTCGAGGAAGTTGTGGTACCGCGCCTCGATCGAGTTACCCGCCGCGACGGTGAAGGTGAAGTTCGTGGTGCCGGGGGCCAAGGTCTCCCCGTTGCGGGCCGGGTCGCCGTCGATGGTCAACGAGGAGACGCTTCCCGAGGTGCCCGACGGCAGGGCCGCGGTGATCGGCTGCTCGCCGTGCACGACCGTGCCGTCGGCGGGCCGGATCCGGGCCGCCCCGGCCGGAGCGTTGTTGATCTCGAAGCTGGCCTGCTTGGTGTGGCCCGCCTCGGTGGTGGCGATCAGGGTGTACCCGCCGTTGGCCAGGGTCCGGGTGTCGACCTTGGCCGCCAGCCCCTTGGTGAGGCCCGGTTCGCTGGTGGCCAGGAAGCTCAACTCGACGGTGTCGATGCCGGTGCCGCCGTCACCGCAGATCCCGTCGGAGAGGGTGTAGCTGAAGTTGTTGCCCTCGCCGTCCACCACCGCGCCCAAGGTGCTGACACTGAGGCTGGAGACGTTGAAGTCGTCCTTGTTCGTGCACCAGACCCCTTCACCGTTGGGGTTCACGTGCCAGTTGGCGTCCGGGACCTTCGGCCGGTCGCTCTTCTTCGCGTAGTAGGCCGGCGCACCGTCCGCGTGGATCTTGACGATGTTCTCGCCCTCGCGCAGCCACTTCGTCGGGAAGGCGAGCGTGCCGTGGTTGCCACCCAGGATGGTCGGGAAGTAGACCCGCTGGTCCTTCTCGCTCTCGTCCTCGCCGTGCCCGTTCACGGTGATGTAGTTGCCGAAGACCGCATCGGTGCCGTTGCCGCCCATGTCGAAGTCGAGGTACGAGGTGCCCTTCGTCGCCTCGGCTCCGTTCCCGATCGTGTAGGTACCGACCGGGTTGCCGTCGGGACCGTTGAGCACCAACGACTTCACCGAGTCGGCCTCGACGCTAGGGTCCGCGCTGAAGGTGATCTCACCCTCCAACGTCTCCCCGCCCTTCAGGTTGAGTGTGGGGGCCCCTGCCTCCGGAGCGCTCACCGCAGCGGGAGCAGCCTGGGCCGCATCCGCCCAGAACGGCAGCGCAACGGGCACCACGGTCGCCAGGAGTGTTCCGGTCAGTGCTGAGACGGCAAGCGAGGTGGCGACGACCTTGACCGGTCGTCGCCGCCAATGACGGTGCGACATCTTCTTCCTACTTTCAACGGGGGCAGGTGTCGACACGGGTCATCCCGCAGCGACCAGACCCATCACCGACCACGCGGTGATGGCACCACCGAGGAGGGTGATCCCCCCGGCAGCCAGAACAGGGGCGAGCACGGTGGCGAAGCGGATCATCCGGTGGCGTTCGGCGTTGCGCACCACGACGTTGGTGCCGGCGATCGCCAGCAACCCGACGCCGACCAGGACCACGGCCAGCCCGAGACCGAAGACGGCGACCAACAGGAGGGCGAAGCCGGCGCGGCCGGTGAAGAGACCGGTCACCAGGACCAGGAATGCGGACGGCGAGGGCACGAGTCCCCCGCTGATCCCGAGCAGCAGCAGGCCGGGACGGGTCAGGGTGCTGCCGCCCTCGTGGCCGTGCCCATGACCGTGCCCGTGGCCGTGGCCGTGGCCGTGGCCGTGGCCGTGGCCGTGGCCGTGACCGTGACCGCGCCAGGCGCGGGCTCGCAGCCGGAGCAACCAGAGACCGGTCGCCAACACCAGGAGGCCGGCCACCACCTGGAGGCCGCCGGTCAGCTGACGCAGATCGATCAGGTCCGACAACAAGGCGAACGTCCACACCAGAGCGATCACCAACACCGAGAACGTGTGCATGAGCGCCACCGAGCCGCCCATCCAGACCGCGTCGCGAACGCGGCCCTGGGTGCCGATCAGGTAGGCCGCAGCAAGGCTCTTGCCATGCCCGGGCGCCAACGCGTGCGCGGCACCTGCCGCGAACGCCACGAGCAACGCCGCGGGAGCGAACCCCGGCGCCTCGATGAATCCCTGCAACTGCGAGCTGAGCCCGCCGAGGTCGAACTCAGCGCCGAACACGGAGCCACCTCCGTCGGCCGAAGACCGCACCGAGCGTGAGCAGAAAGCCGCCACCGAAGACGGCGCCCAACTGGATCGCCGCGCTCCGACCCGCGCTGCCGGCGTCCGCGGAGCCGATCTCGGCCTGCCCCGAGGCGGTCAGCGTCCACCCGTGGGTCTGCGCGCCATCGGCGTAGACGGCGCGCTGGCCGTCGGGGCCTGTAGCCAGGGTTCGGTACTCGGGGTGCAGGTCGGTGAGCAGCTTGATCGTCACCTCGGGCTCGGTCGGCTCCTCCGCACAGGCGAAGAGCAAGGTGACCCCCGACGTCGCGAGCTGCGTGACGTCGTCGACCCGGCCCGGGCAGGCAACACCTGCTGCGGTCACCCGGACCTGGTCGAGGAGATAGTCGGCGAAGAGCGGGCTGGCGATCAGCGCCTCGGCGTCGGCGTCGTTGAAGAAGACCGCGCCGTCCATCATCCGTCGGCTCTCGGGCAACAGCCCGAGCGAGATGCCCAACAGTGTCAGGTCATCGGTGCCGCCGACCCGCCAACGGACCCGGACCTGGTTCTGCTCACCCGGCGCCCGGTCGACCGCCGCCTGCTGCGGCGGTCCGAACGGATGCGCCTGAGCGGGTGCCGGAACGACCACCGAAGCGAGTGTCGCCCACGCGACAAGGACCAGGAATCCCACGACAGAGAAGCGATCCGGGCGAGGCACGAGGCCAGTCACCTTCTACAAACCTTCCTCACGGCACGGTGGAACTGCGCGCCGTCAGCGGCGCCGCAGAAACCCTCACGGCACTGCCGGAACGGTTCGTTTCCCAGCCGCGACCCCGGAACGACGCCAAGGTGAACAACTCCGCCACACAACGTCACGTCGGCCACTACGCTGGCCCGCAACCGCTCGCCGAAGAGGCTGAGGAAGGAACGCTCGATGGCCCTGCGCTATGACCCGTTCGACCCCAAGTTCCGGACCGACCCCTATCCGGCCTACGCGGAGCTCCGCACCGAGACGCCGGTCGCGCACCACCCTGCTGGTGCCGGACAGCCGGAGTTCTGGGCGCTGACCCGGTTCGCCGACGTCTGGGACGCGGTGCGCGACCCAGCGACCTTCTCCTCAGCGCAAGGGCTGACCTTCTTCCCCGACGAGATCGGCAGTCTGGGCATTCCGCCCACCCTGGTGATGCTCGATCCGCCTGTCCAGACTCGGCTCCGAGGCCTGATCGGGAGAGCCTTCACCCCGCGCCGGATCGCCGAGCTGGAACAGCGAATCCGCGCCTTCGTCAAGGAACGGATCGGCGAGCTCACCGAGCGAGCGGCCGGCGGCGAGACCCCTGACCTGCATCAGCTCTTCTCCGCACCGATCCCGGTCTTCGTCCTGGCCGACCTGCTGGGTGTCCCGGAGTCGGAGCGCGCCAGCTTCACACCGTGGGTGGCAGGGCTGACCGCGATCCAGAACGACGGCTTCGCGATCGACGTCGATCAGGTCAGCGGCCAGCACGCGGTCGGCGAGATGCTGGGCTACTTCTCCGAGGCGATCACACATCGCCGCTCCTGCACGGCCCACGACGACCTGATCTCGGCGCTGGTCACCACCGAACTGGACGGCGCACAGCTGAGTGATTGGGACATCCTCGGCTTCTGCTTCGTGATGGTCGCCGGAGGAAGCGACACCACCGCCAGCCTGATCTCCCATGCGATCACCCTGCTCACCGAGGCCCCCGCGCAGCGCGAGATCCTGCTCGCGGAACCGACCCTGATCCCTTCGTCGGTGCTGGAGTTCCTGCGGTTGGAGTCCTCGGTGCAAGCCTTGGCCCGCACCACGACGCGCGACGTCACCCTGCACGACCAGACGATCCCGGCGGGCCAGAAGGTGATGATGGTCTACGGCTCGGCCAACCGCGACGAGGCGGAGTTCGGCAGGAACGCCGACCAGCTCGACGTGCTCCGCCGTCCGGACCGGCACCTGGCGTTCAGCAGTGGCCCGCACTTCTGCATCGGCAGCCATGCGGCCCGGCTCCAAGCCACGATCGCGCTCGAGGAGCTGCTCGCCGCCCATCCGCGGATCACCGCGGAGGCCGCCGCAGGCGAGCGCCACGACTCCTACTTCGTCCGGGCCTGGAAGAGCCTGCCCTGCGGAGACCTGAGCCGTTAGCCGGACGCCGCGCAGAACCTCCGAGGCGGGACACTAGTGCACGTCACGTCGGGCGAAGGCCGCCTGGCCCGCGACCCAGAGCCCGGCCACCACCGCGCCCAGGGCGACCACCGGCGGCCAGGCGAAAGCGTCGATCGGCAACTGGGCAGGGTGCCGGTACGGCGAGAGGTCCATCAGCCAACCGGGGAACGAGAGCACCTCACCGAAGAGCATCACCACCACACTGAACGCCAGCCCCGCCCAGGCCCACGGCGCCCAGCGCGCCGAGATCCCGTAGAGCAACCGCGCCAGGCCCACCCAGACCAGGGACGCCAGGCTCATCGAGAGCGCGTTGACGAGAAAGTCTCCCCACCGGTTCCACTCCGAGGTGACCAGTCCGAACCCGATCCCGAGGCCCAACGCACCGGCCACCCCGATCGCCACCGTGCCGAGCACAGTGACCGCACCGTGGGCGGCGAACCAACGTCCCCGTGGCAACGCCGTTGCCAGTAGGGCCTCCACCCGCCCTGCGCTCTCCTCGACCCGTGGCCGCAGCGCCGAGGAGATCGCGAATCCCGCGCCGATCAGGGCGAGCATCCACGCTGAGGTGGCCAGGAAGCCGTCGACCGGATCTGCCATCCCCGCCGCCAACATCGCCTCGGAGAGCTGCGAGTCGCCGAGCATCGCCGCGGCGTCATTGCCGATCGAGCCGTAGGCCAACCCACTCACGAAGACGCCCAGAGACCAACCGTAGAAGGTGCCGCGCTGCTCGCGCCAGGCCAGGCCGAAGGCACCTTGCAGGGTGCGTCCCGCCTCAGCTGGGCCCGGGCGGGCCGCCACTACCCCGCTTCCGATGTCGCGGTGTTCGAAGATGGCGAACGCCGCCGCGACCACGATGACCAGGGCCGCGACGAAGAGCCATGCCGGCCAGAACCGATCACCGGAGAAGGCCCACATCGCCTGCCCCCAGCCGATCGGCGAGAGCCAGGAGAGCGCCGGGTTGCTGACATCGCCGACGGCGCGCAGCCCATAGGCGACCCCGATCGTCAGCCCCACCCAGCCGTACATCCCACGGGTGTTCTGGGTCAGCTGCGCGGCGACCAACGCCACTCCCGCGAAGAGCGCGCCGCTCAACCCCACCTGCAGACCGCTGGCCAGTGAACCGGTGCCCGGCAGGCCGTAGAGCCAGAGGCTGAGCCCGACGCCCAGACCGACTGCAAGGTTGGCGATCAGCGCCACCAACAGCGCAGCGGTCTGCGGTGCCTGACGTCCCACCACCGCCGAGCGGAGCAGTTCGTCGCGCCCGGTCTCCTCCTCGGCACGGGTATGCCGCCCGATCAGGAACATGCTCATCAGACCCGCGGCGATCGCGCCGAACGCCGCCGCCTGCCAGGTGACCTGGCCGCCCACAGTGTTGAGTGCGCGTGCCGGACCCGCCATCGCGATCAGGGCGGCGTTGTTCTCCATCGTCGCCGCGGCCCGGTCGAAATCGGCCTGGCTCGTATAGAGGCCCTTCACCCCGACGGCCTGCGACCAGTAGAGCAGGGCGATGCCCACGGTCCAGCACCCGATCATCAACGCATCGCGCCGCAGGAACGCCGGTAGCAGGACCCGGAGCCCGACCAGGCCTTCGCGGTCGACCAGGCGGATCATCGCGCCGCGCTCGGGTCCACGTCGAGCTCGTCGCCGTAGTGCCGCAGGAAGAGCTCCTCCAGCGTCGGCGGCTGGCAGACCAACGAGGTGATCGTGAAGCCACGCAGGGTTCCCAGCGCCGCGTCGAGCCGTTCCGTGTCGACCTCGAACGCGACCCGATGGCCGTCGACCATGAGATCGTGGACGCCGGCCAACGCGTCCAGTCCGAGCGGCTCACGAGCCACCTCGGCCTGGATCGAGGTCCGAGTCAGGTGCCGGAGCTCGCTGAGTGTTCCGGTCTCCGCGGTCGCGCCGTTGCGGATGATGGTGACCCGGTCGCAGAGCCGCTCCACCTCCGCCAGGATGTGGCTCGACAGCAGCACGCTGTGTCCCCTGGAGCGGAACTCCCGGACGCACTCCTGGAAGACGGCCTCCTTGATCGGGTCGAGGCCGCTGGTGGGCTCATCCAGGACCATCAGCTCGACGTCGGAGGCGAGTGCCGCGATCAACGCCACCTTCTGCCGGTTGCCCTTGGAGTAGCTGCGTCCCTTCTTGGTGGGGTTCAGCTCGAAGAGTTCGATCAGCTCGTTGCGCCGGACCGGGTTCAACCCGCCACGCAACCGGCCGAGCAGGTCGATCACCTCCCCACCGGTCAGGTTGGGCCAGAGGTTGACGTCACCGGGGACGTAGGCCAACCGCCGGTGGATCGCCGCCGCGTCACGCCACGGATCGCCGTCCAGGATGCGCACGTTGCCGCCGTCCGCGCGGAGCAGGCCGAGCAGGACCCGGATCGCGGTGGACTTGCCGGCGCCGTTGGGACCGAGGAAGCCGTGCACCTCGCCTGGGCTCACCCGCAGATCCAGGCCGTCGAGGGCGGTGAAACTGCCGAACCGCTTGACCAGACCTTCGATCTCGATGACGTCCATGGACCGACGTTAGTTCCTCGACAGGTCCGCTTCCGCGCATTTCGGCACTCGCCGACACCGGCCGATCCCGGCGCAGAACCGGCAGCTTGGGGGATGCGCGCGCCGCGACGGGCGGCGCATGGTGGGCAAGGGGGCCACCAGAAAGGAAGCGGGAATGCCTGAATTCATGGATGTGCACACCGGCATGACCGGAGTCACTCCCGAGGGGCTGTTGGAGGCCCACAACGCCGATCTGGCGATCCAGGGCGAAGAAGGCGTCGACTTCAAGCACGCTTGGGCCGACCCCGACTCCGGCATGGTCTTCTGCCTGTCCGAGGCGCCGAGCGCCGAAGCCGTGCAGCGGATCCACGAGCGCGCCGGCCACCCGGCTGACTCGATCTATCAGGTACCAGTCCAGGCCTGAGGCGTCCCTCGACCCGGCGTCACTCCGCTGTCGGAGCGTCGGGCCGATCGACCTGTGCGGCCAGGTGCTCGGGAGCTTGGAGGCAGTAGGAGTCGATCAACAGCTCAGCCACCTCGGACCAGTCCGTGGCGTCGTCGACGATCATCCCGATCACGTTGTCGCCCCAGCCGGCCCGGAAGTAGGGCGCGCCCAGATGCTCGAAGGCGGCGACCTCGTCCGCCTCACCCCGCAGGGTGATCCGGATCAGGCCGTCCTCGCCGCCGAAGAGGTGGGCGACGGTGGCTGCCCCGATCCGCCACCGCACGCCCACCCAGGCAAACTCCTCATAGGCACGCGGCAGCGGGTCGACGACCGCGCGGATCTGCTCGACCATCCATGCCGGCACCTCGGCGCGCTGCTTCTTTGCCACTGGTCCAGCCTGCCACGTACCTCCGACGGCGCCTGACGGCTCGGCGCGTCCGCCTGACGGCTCGACGCATGTGCCTGACGGTTCGGCGCGTATGCCTGACGGTTCGGCTAGTAGGACTTGGGGAGGCCGAGGCTGTGCATGGCCACGAAGTTGAGGATCATCTCGCGCGAGACCGGGGCGATCCGGCCCAGGCGGGCGGCGACCATCATGTTGGCGAGGCCGTACTCCACGGTGAGGCCGTTGCCGCCGTGGGTGTGCACCGCGACGTCGGTCGCATTGCAGGAGACCTCGCCGCCCGCGTACTTGGCCATGTTGGCGTACTCGCCGGCAGCCATGTCGTCACCGGCGTCGTAGAGCGCTGCGGCCTTCTGCCAGAGCAGGCGCGCCTGCTCCAGCTCGATCTTGACCTTGGCGATCGGGTGCGCGATCCCCTGGTGCGCACCGATCGGCTGGTCCTTCCAGACCGTCCGGGTCTTGGCGTAGTCGACCGCCTTGTCCAAGGCGAACTGCGCCATCCCGCACGACAGCGCACCGCCCATGATCCGCTCCGGGTTGAGACCGGCGAAGAGCTGCCACAGGCCGCCGTCCTCGTCGCCGACCAGAGCGTCCGCAGGCACCCGGACGTCGTCGAGGAAGAGGGTGAACTGCTTCTCCGGCGCCGCCCACTGCATCTCGATCTGGGTCTTGGAGAAGCCTGCCGAGTCGGTCGGAACCACGAACAGGGCCGGCTTGAGCTTGCCGGTCTTCTCGTCGGCCGTCCGCGAGACGATGAGCACCGACTGGGCCTCGTCGACACCGGAGATGAAGGTCTTCTGACCGTTGAGCACCCACTCGTCGCCGTCACGGGTCGCGGTGGTGGTGATCTGGTGCGAGTTCGAGCCGGCGTCCGCCTCGGTGATCCCGAACGCCATCAGCAGGGTGCCGTCGGCGATCCCGGGCAGCCAACGCTGCTTCTGCTCCTCGGTACCGCAGCGGCTGATGATCGAGCCACAGATCGCCGGCGAGACCACCATCATCAACAGCGGTGCACCGGCCGCAGCGGCCTCCTCCAGCACTGCGGCAAGGTCGGCCATCCCGCCACCGCCGCCGCCGTACTCCTCAGCGATGTTGACGCCGAGGAAGCCGTTGCTGCCCATCTCCAGCCACATCTCGGTCATCTTGCCGCCGGACTTGGCCTGCTGCTCCACGAACTCGCGGCCGTACTTACCGGCGAGCTTGCGCACCGCCTCGCGGAGCGCCTGGCGCTCTTCGGGCTCGGTGAACATCGTCGACATCACTGATCTCCTTCGGCTGAATCGTTCTCCGGTGCACTGACCACGGCGAGGACCGCTCCGGCCTCGACCTGATCTCCTTCTGCGGCGCCGATCTCGGTGACCGTGCCGTCGTACGGGGCGGCGATGACGTGCTGCATCTTCATCGCCTCCATCACCACCAGGGGCTGGCCCTCGGTGACCTCATCGCCGGCAGCGACCCGCACCGCCACCACCGTGCCCGGCATCGGCGCGAGCAACGAGCCCGCGGCGACCTGGGTGGAGGGGTCGGTGAAGCGGGGCACCCGGCGCAGCGCGACGTGCCCGGTGGGCGTCTCGACGTCGATCCGCTCCCCGGCGAGGAAGACCCGGTGCGCCGCCGCTACGCCGTCGCGCCGCGTGACGACCTGCCACGCACCCGGGACGCCGGCAAGCGGGGTGGGATCGTCGGCGGTAATGCCCTCGACCTCGTCGTAGAGGTCGACATGCTCCAGACCGCTCGACGTGCGCCGCCAGCCGATCTTCACCTCGGTGCCCTCGTACTCCAAGGCCGTCACCAACGGGCCCGCGTCCACGTTGCGCCACCCGAGCGGCGCCCGGCGCTGAACCGGACGGCGTCCGGCAGCGTCGGCAGCGCAGGCGAGGGCGGCAGCGAAGAAGACCTGAGCCTGCGCAGGCAGGCCCCTGGGAAGGTCCCGTGCGGAGCCGTCGAGTGCGTCGTCCTCATCGGCCAGCAACGCGGTGGTCATCGTGCCGGCGATCACGTCGCGGTGCCCGAGGATCTGCACCAGCTGGTCCCGGTTGGTGCGCAGCCCGTGCAGCTCGGCGCGACGCAGCGCACCGACGGCGCGGCGCAGCGCCCCCTCGCGGGTGGGCGCCCAGACGATCAGCTTGGCCAGCATCGCGTCATAGAAGGTGCTGACCACATCGCCGGTGCCGAAGCCGGAGTCGAGACGCACGCCGGCGCCGGCCAGCGGACCGAACTCCACGTCGGCGTCGATCTCGAAGCGGGTAAGGGATCCGCTCTGCGGCTGGTAGTCGGCGGACGGGTCCTCGGCGTAGAGCCGCACCTCCACCGCATGCCCGTGCGGCGCGGTCTCGGTGACGTCGATCCGCGCGCCCTCGGCGACCAGCAGCTGCAGCTCGACCAGGTCGACACCGTGCACCAGCTCGGTGACCGGGTGCTCCACCTGCAGGCGCGTGTTCATCTCCAGGAAGAAGAACCGGTCGGCGTCGGCGTCGTAGAGGAACTCGACCGTGCCGGCGCCGCGATAGTCGATCGCGGCGGCGGCGGCGCGGGCGGCCTCGTGCAGCGCGGAGCGGGTGGCCGCGGGAAGGTTCGGGGCCGGCGCCTCCTCGACCACCTTCTGGTGACGTCGCTGCACCGAGCAGTCCCGCTCGCCGAACACCGCCACGCCATCGGCGTGGCCGAGCACCTGCACCTCGACGTGCCGGCCCCGCTCGACGTAGGGCTCCACGAAGACGGTGCCATCACCGAACGCCGACTCCGCCTCGGCAGCGGCGGCCTCGATGGTTCCGACCAGCGAGTCGAGTCGGTGCACGACCCGCATGCCGCGCCCCCCACCACCTGCGGATGCCTTGACCAGCAAGGGCAGATCGGCCTCGGTGGCCGTGTCGGCAGTGTGGTTGGTGAGCACCGGGACGCCGGCCGCCTCCATCAGCTTCTTGGACTCGATCTTCGAGCCCATCTGCTCGATCGACTCCGGCGCCGGGCCCACCCAGATCAGACCGGCCTCGGTGACGGCGCGCGCGAAGTCGGCGTTCTCGCTGAGGAATCCGTAGCCCGGGTGGATCGCGTCGGCCCCGGTCGCCTTGGCGGCGGCCAGGATCAGGTCGGTGCGCAGGTAGGTCTCGGCAGGCGTGTTGCCGGGCAGCCGGACCGCTACGTCGGCGTCGCCCACGAACGGGAGGCCCGCATCGGCGTCGGAGTGCACGGCGACGGTCTCGATGCCCAGGCGGGCACAGGTGGCGAAGACCCGGCGGGCGATCTCGCCACGGTTAGCGACCAGGAGACGTTGAATCATCACGCTGCCTCTCACATCCGGAAGACGCCGAAGTTCATCGCGCCTTCCACCTGCTGGTTGTTGATCACCGACAGGCAGATGCCCAGCACGGTGCGGGTGTCACGCGGGTCGATCACGCCGTCGTCGTAGACCATTCCCGACAGCACGTAGGGCAGCGACTGCTCCTCGATCATCTGCTCGACCATCTGCTTGGTCGGCGCGAAACCGGCCTCGTCGAAGGGCAGGCCCTTGGACTCGGCGGACTGCCGCGCCACGATCTCCAGCACGCCGGCCAACTGCGCCGGACCCATCACCGACGACTTCGCGGACGGCCAGGTGAAGAGGAACCGCGGGTCGTAGGCGCGGCCGTTCATGCCGTAGTTGCCGGCGCCGTAGGAGGCGCCCATGATCACCGTCAGGTGCGGCACCTTCGAGTTGGAGACGGCATTGATCATCATCGCGCCGTGCTTGATGATGCCGCCCTGCTCGTACTCCTTACCGACCATGTAGCCGGTGGTGTTGTGCAGGAAGAGCAACGGGGTGTTCTTCTGGTTGGCCAACTGGATGAACTGCGCGGCCTTCTGTGCCTCGTTGCTCATCAGGACGCCGCGGGCGTTGGCCAGGATGCCGATCTGGTGGCCGTGCAGCCGGGCCCAACCCACACAGAGCGCGGAGCCGTAGAGCGGCTTGAACTCGTCGAAGGCGACCTCGTTGGCTGCCCCGTTGGTCGAGCCTGCCGAGACCCCGTCCACGATCCGCAGGATCGCCTCACGGGGGTCGAACGGCTCCTTCAGATCGGTGGGAATCAGGTCGAGCAGGTCCTCGGGGTCGAGGACAGGCTCGGCGTAGCTGGTGGCCGGCTCGTCACCCTGCTTGCGCCAGTTGAGCCGGGCCACCACGCGCCGGGCCTGGCGGATAGCGTCCTGCTCGTCGATCGCCAGGAAGTCCGAGGAGCCGGAGATCCGGGAGTGCATCTCGGCACCGCCGAGCGACTCGTCGTCGGTCTCCTCACCGGTCGCCATCTTCACCAGCGGCGGTCCGGCCAGGAAGACCTTCGCCTGCTCGGCGACCATGATCACGTAGTCGCTCATCCCGGGCACATAGGCGCCGCCCGCGGTGGAGTTGCCGAAGACCACCGAGACGGTGGGGACCTTCCGCGCCGAGGACCTGGTCAGGTCCCGGAAGCCACGCCCACCGGGGATGAAGATCTCCTTCTGGGTGGGCAGATCCGCGCCGCCGGACTCGGTGAGGTTGATCGTCGGGAGCCCGTTCTGGGCGGCGATGTCACCGGCTCGGAAGCTCTTCTTCACCGACCAAGGGTTCAGCGCGCCGCCCTTCACCGTCGGGTCGTTGGCGACGATCATGCACTCGACGCCCTCCACCACGCCGATCCCGGTGACCATGCTGGCGCCGACCGCGAAGTCGGTCCCCCAACCGGCCAACGGCATCAGCTCCAGGAACGCCGAGCCCTCGTCGATGAGCAGCTCGATCCGTTCCCGTGCGGTCAGCTTGCCGCGTTCCCGGTGCCGGGCGATGTACTTGCCACCCGCCTCGACGGCTTTCGCCTGCTCTGCATGGAGATCCTCGATCTTCTCCAGCATCGCGGTCCGGTTCTCACTCATCCGACGTCCCCGTCTCGCTCTCCAGTACACGCTTCATCGCGTTCAATGTCGTCTCCATGCCACGGGTGTTGGTCCGGCCCCGAAGACGTCCCAACAGCAGCCAGTACAGGCGGACCGGGAACGACGGCTCGAGCCGGAAGTACTCGGTGACCTCCGTGCCGCCGTCCACCGGACGGAGCCGGTAGCCCCAGTTGTTGATCGCCACGCTGTCGGTGCCGACCCCGAACTCGAAGAGCTCCTCGGGTACGCACCTGGTGACCCGGCACGGCGACCAGTAGGTCGGGCCGACGCCGTTCCGCTTCACGTGACCGGCGAAGTGCGCGCCCACCTCGGGGCCGGTCGCACCGCGGGTCCACTTTGCTTCGAAGGTCTCCGGAGAGAACTCACCGATGCGGGTGACGTCGCTGACCAACGCCCACACCTTCGCCGGCGGGGCGTCGATCTGCACGGTCACCTCACCGCCGAGCGGTCGCAGCAGGCCCATCAGCGGGTATATCCCAACAACTTGGCAGCCAGGTCGGTCAGCACTTCGGTGGCGCCACCGCCGATCGGCAGGATCCGGGCGTCGCGGTAGTGCCGCTCGACCTCGGTACCGTGCATGTAGCCGGTGCCGCCGAAGAGCTGGACCGCCTCGCTGGTCACCGCGACCGCCGTCTCGACCGCGGTCTGCTTGGCCAGACAGACGTCGGCGATCACGTTCTCCCCGGCGATGTGTCGGCGCGCGACGTCATGGGTGTAGGTCCTGGCCACCTGCACCTGGCGGTGCATCTCGACGAGCTTCGCCTGCACCACCTGGTTGGCGATGATCGGCTTGCCGAAGGTCTCCCGCTGGCGGCAGTAGTCGGCGGCGAGGGCGAGGGCCCGGGCCGCGTGGCCGTAGCCCATCAGAGCGAGCGCGATCCGCTCCACCACGAACTGCTCGGCGATGTAGTAGAAGCCGGCGTTCTCCTCGCCGATCAGGTTGCTTGCCGGGACCCGGACGTCGACATAGGAGAGCTCGGCGGTGTCCGAGCAGTGCCAGCCCATCTTCTGCAGCCCACGGGTCACCGTGAAGCCAGGAGTGTCGGTAGGCACCACGATCAGCGAGAGCCCGTGCGAACCGGCGTCCCCGGTCCGCACCGCGGTGGTCACGAAGTCCGCGCGCACACCGGAGGTGATGAAGGTCTTCGCACCGTTGATCACGTAGTCGTCGCCGTCGCGGATCGCCTTGGTAGTAAGGCCTGCGACGTCCGAACCGCCACCCGGCTCGGTGATCCCGAGCGAACCGATCAGCTCACCGGCCAGGGTCGGCCGGACATAGGTCTCGATCAGCTCCGGCGACCCGTGCGCGATGAGGTGCGGCACCGCGATCCCATGGGTGAACAGGGAGGCCAGGATGCCGCCGGAGGCGCCGGCCTCCATGAACCCTTCCTGGGCAGCGATCACGTCGAGCAGGTCGCCGCCCTCACCGCCCGCCTCCTCGGGGTAACCGATCCCCATCAAGCCGGCCTTGGCCGCGGCCAGGTGCAGGTCGCGCGGTAGTTCACCGGCGTCCTCCCAGCCCTGCAGGTTGGGGACCACCTCGCGACGGGTGAACTCCGCCGCCGACTCCTTCAGGGCGATCTGTTCAGGCGTGAAGCTCATGAACTGTTCCTCTCTGCGTGAGCATGCTGCGGTGCCTCACTCCGGCACACCTCGTTCCTCGGCGTACCTCCGCGGGGGCTCCTCGCACTCACGCCAGTAACCTCTCGTCGACGTTCACCATCCGCGCCCGGACCCACTCGCCGAGCGCCTTGGCCTGCGGATCGAACCGGACCGAGGAGGCGACTCCGTCGCCGAGCAGGCCACGGATCACCACGTTCACGCCACCCAGGTTGGGCAGCAGGTAGACGTCGACGTCGAGGCCGACGGCTTCCGGAACCAGCTCGCGGATCCGGTCCGGGGTGATCAGCTTGGCCAGCCAGTTCACCCGGGCGAGGTACAGCTCGTCGGAGATCTCGCCATCGGCGGAGACCCAGAGGCCCAGGTTGGCGTCGCCGCCCTTGTCGCCCGAACGGGCGTGGACGAAGGTGCCCAACGGCATCCGCCGGGTCAGCGCGTCATGCGGCGCCGGGAACGGCGAGGGCCGCAGTCCGATCGGGTCGGCCGCCTCCGCGCCGCCTTCGCTGAAGACGGTCGGCTCGGCGATCACCTCCCGGCGGCCGTCGGCATGGACCACCGTGTGCTCGACCGCATTCCGCGGCACGTACGCCGGGCGGTAGAGACCGAACGGCGTGGCCGGCGACGGCGGAGCCGTCATCGTGAAGCCCGGATAGGAGGCGAGGGCGAGTTCGACCGCGGCGCTGCTGAAGGGCTTGCCGACCGGACCGGGCCGGCTGTCCTTGACGGTGCAGCGCAGCAGCACGCTGGCCGCCTCCTCGGTGTCCGCGTCCTGGTGGGGGCGAGGGGCGCCCGACCAGTGCACCGTCGACGGCGGGTCGGCGGCGAGCGCGGCGTTCATCTGCTCCCGTACCCAGTCGGCCTTGGCCTCGGTCTCCAAGCCGGTCAGCACGAACTCGACGCTGTTGCGCCAGCCACCGAGCTCGTTGACGCAGACCTTGAGAGTGGCCGACGGAGCTTCGCCGCGGATGCCGGTGAGTGCGACGCGGTCGGGCGCCTGCTGGCTCAGGCGGATCGTGTCGAGCAGCGTGGTGACGTCGGGGCCGAGGTACCGGGTGGATTGGATCTCGTAGACCAGCTGGGCGGTCACCGTGTCGACGGTGACCGCGCCACCAGTCCCGGCGTGCTTGGTGATCACGACCGAGCCGTCGGCGGAGATCTCCGCGATCGGGAAGCCGATCGGGGTGTTGAAGTGGCCTTCGCGAGCCAGCGTCCGGAACCCGGAGAAGTTCCCGCCGCAGGCCTGGGTGCCGCACTCGATCACATGGCCGGCGACGACGGCACCGGCGAGTTGGTCGTAGTCGTCGTAGCCCCAGCCGAAGTGGTGCGCCGCCGGGCCGACGACGACCGAGGCGTCGGTGACCCGACCGGTGACGACGACCTGCGCGCCGCCGTCGAGGGCGGCCGCGATCCCGAAGCCGCCGAGGTAGGCGTTGGCGGTCAGCGCGCCGTCCAAGCCGTACTCGCCGGCCCGCGGCCGCAGGTCGTCGCCTTCGACATGGGCGATCGCGACGTCGAGACCGAGGCCGGTGCTGACCTCGCGGAGCTTCGCGGCGAGCCCTGCCGGGTTGAGGCCACCGGCGTTGCTGACGATCCGCACGCCCTTCTCCAACGCCAGGCCGAGGGTGTCCTCGACCTGCCGGACGAAGGTCCGGGCGTAGCCCAGCGACGGGTCCTTCATGGTGTCCTTGCCGAGGATCAGCATGGTCAGTTCGGCCAGGTAGTCGCCGGTCAGGACGTCGAGTTCACCGCCTTCGAGCATCTCGCGCATGGCCGTGATCCGGTCGCCGTAGAAGCCGGAGCAGTTTCCGATCCGCAGGGGGGCACTCATCGCTGGTTCTCCTCGGTGGCGTCGCGTCCGGTGCCGGGCGGACCGGCGAAACACTGGGCGATCCCCAACCAGGCTTCAGCCTCGTCGCCTCGGGCCTTGAGGTCGGTGTCGGCCCGGTTGACGCGTTGGGTGGCGAGCAGGCAGAGGTCGAGCGCGGAGCCGGTGACCTGTTGCACGGCGTCGGGTTCGCCCCAGACCCACCGTTCTCCGGACGGTGCGAGCAGGTCGATGTAGAACGCCTCGGTCGGCGGCTGCAGGCCACGGGTGTGGAACGCGAAATCCCTGGTCCGGACGGCGAGGTGGGCGACATGCTTGATCCGGTCGGTGGCCTGCGGTTCGGCCCCCAGCGCCTCATGGACGTCGCGGGAATGGGCCCAGGTCTCCATGAACCGGGCGGTCGCCATCGACGTCGCCGACATCGGCGGGCCGTACCAAGGCAGCTTGGTGCCGGGCGGCAGTGCGCGCAACACCTGTTGCAGGTCGGCGCGGGCCTTCTGCCAACGAACGAGGAGTTCGTCTGCACCGACGGCGCCCCCACGGAGCGCGCCGTTGTCGACGAACCCTTCGGGGTCCTGCATCGCTTCCAGGACCAAGGCGTCCCAGGCGGTCCTGTCGGTAGCCGCGATCACCGCGGACTCGTCGGTCCAGGCCAGGTGCGCGATCTGGGCCGCGACGTCCCAACCGGCGGCTGGGGTGGGACGGCGCCAGTCGGCGTCCGGGCGGTCGGCGACGAGGGCTTCGAGAAGCGCGCCTTCGGCGTCGAGGTCGGCCAGTACCTGGCCGAGGAGGTCACTCATCCTTGCTCCTGTCGTGCGATCACGTTGTCGAGCTCGTCGGCCCAGCGGTCGAGGATGCGACGACGCCGCGCGGTGTCGTCGGAGATGGTGTTGGCCAGGCCGAGGCCACGGACCAGGTCGAGGGTCGCCTGGACCAGCTCCCGGTTGCCGGGGATGGTCTCGTCGATGCCGAGCATCTCGACGCAGGCCCGGTGGGTCTCGCGGCCGACGCGCTGCTCGAGCGGACCGACCACCTCCAGCAGTTCGGCGTCGGTACGGGCGGCGACCCAGAGTTCGAGCGCGGCGGTGAAGACGTCGCTGGCGAAGTGGTCCCCGAACGCGTTGAGCACGGCACGGGTGCGGCCCTCCCCCTGCGGGAGTCCTTCGGCGACCTCTTCCAGTAGGTGGTGGCGTCGCTCGGCAAGCATCTCGACGGCGGCGACCACCAGCGACGCCTTGGTCGGGAAGTGGTGCAACTGCGCGCCGCGGCTCACTCCGGCCCGCTGCGAGACCAGCGTGGTCGACGTCTGGGACCACCCCTTCTCCACCAACGTCGCGACGCACGCCTCCAACAGCCGCTCCCGCATCACCCGGGTGCGCTGTTCTTGCGGTACACGTGTCGTGCTCTGGCTCACACGCACATCCTGACCGGCAACAAACAAACAGTCAACCCTGACTTTTTCCGCTCAATGTGACCTCAGCGCTCGCAATTCACCCGAATTAGCGCGCTGGGCTCACATTGAGCGGGTCAGCCCAGGCGGTCGATGAACCACTCGTCGGTGTTGCCCGCATTGATCGCCTCGATCAGGGAGTCCAGTTCGCTGTCGGGGAAGTTGTCGACGATCTCGCCGAGCCAGGCGACGGCGGTCGCGAACGGGTCGACCTGCCAGCCGCCGTCGGTCTCGCGGACCATCACGAACGCCTTGCTGATCCCGCTGCTGTCGACCAACCACTGCGGCGTGCAGCCCTCCAGGGTGTAGTTCTCGTCGATCTCCGGACGATGCGCCGTGATCGAGGCGCAGGCATCGGTCAGGGTGAACGTGTTGGGGTAGGGGTCGCCGCCCTCCTGGCCGTTCAGCTCGCCCGCCAGCCGGTCCACCTCGACGCGCACCAGGCCGTCCTTCTCATCACCGGCCCGGACCTGCTGATCGGTGATCGCCACGTCGAAGCCGGCCTCGTACTCGGCAAGCTCTCGATCGGCAAGCTCGACGAACGGCCGCAACAATGCGCCCTGCCCGGCCGGCAGGGCGTCGAGCATCCCGTCGAGGTCGTCGCCCCGGGCGGCGTCCGCCAACACGCGCAACGCGTCCTCCGGCTTGTCGGCAGTCACAGCATCGCGGCCCTCGCCGTCGTCGTAGGCGCTCCAATCGCCGCCTCGACCGAACCAGTCGCGAGCCAGATACTCGGCGGCGGTCGCAGTGGGCGAGACGTGCCAACGACCGTCCACCTTCACCGTCATCACGAAGAGTCCCGCACCGGCACCCTCACGCATGTCGGCCGAAACGCTGCCCAGGTCGACCTGCTCCGTCCAACTGTCACCCAGCTCACGGCGCACCCCTTCGGCGACACCGGAGAGCGCATCCGGAAACTCGGACGCCTTCAGTTCGACGTTCATCACGCCGTCCTCGACGACGACCATCGCGACGTCGTCACCGAGCTCGCGGACCCGCAGGTCGACGTCGTCGAACGAGACCGCGCCAGCTTCGAAGACGCCGTCCTTGCTGGCCACGCCCGCCTTCACCAACCGTTGGTGCAACTGCTCGTAGACCTTGTCGATACCGGCGGATTCGGTCGGATTCATCATCTGGATCGCCGCGATCGGGTCCTGGCTCTCGGCCGCCGCAAGCACCTCCGTGACGGCGTCCTCGGGCTTGTCAGCACCGGTGTCCGCGCCGCTGAAGATCTGCCAGGCCGCTACCCCGACCACACCCAGCACCGCAACGCCGACGCCCGCGATCACCAGGCCACGTACCGGCGTCCTGCGCTTCGACGCCGGTGTCGGAGTGCCGCCAGTGAAGCTCATCGCCTCGAACGAGCCGCCTGCTGGCGCCGGCAGAGCTCCGTCACCAGCCGGAACCTGCGGCACAGCAGCGCCACAACTTGCACAGAACCGCTGTTCGGGCGCGAGGCTCGCACCACACTCAGGGCAGAACTTCATGACGACTCCTGGTCTTCCATTCCAGGGAGACCGCGGCCACGACGGCGACGACTCCGATGATCCCGAGCCAGGAACCGACACCGAAACGGTCGGTCCTGAAGTGGGTGAGGGCATCGAGCAACGCCAGCACCGCTGCCGTTCCGACCAGCGCCGACACCGGTCGCAGGGTTGCGGCGACGACGCCGGGCACCAGAGCGAGCACGGCGATCGCCGCACCGGTGACGGGCAACAGCAGGGCCAACCACACGGTCCAGGACGGAACACTGACCAGGATCCGGTCCTGGATCAGCGAGGCGGCGTCCAGCAACGACGAACGCGAGAGCGGTCCGCGGGCCGTCCACGGCACGAACGCTTGAGCCAACCACGCGGCGGCAGCACCGAGCCAGCAGGCCACGGCCAACCGTCGACACCACCGCACCGGCACTCCTCTGCTTGAACCGACTACGCCCCCGTAGCCCAAGACGCGATCAGTATGCCGCCAGCGCGGGCCGCCGGAGAGGCAATCGCTAGGCTCAGTCCGCTCCACGATCCGGACCGGGCCGGATTTCCCATCCCTGCAGGAGGCTCACCCTTGTTCTGGACCAAGCACGGCGACGGCGAAGCCGTCGCCCCCGACGCGATCGTCAAGCCGCTGGAGCGGCTGTCGTGGCCGCGCACCATCGGGCTCGGCGCGCAGCATGTGATCGCGATGTTCGGCGCCACCTTCCTGGTGCCGTTGATCACCGGTTTCCCGCCCAGCACCACGCTGCTCTTCTCCGGTGTCGGCACGCTGCTGTTCCTGATCATCACCAAGAACCGGGTGCCGAGCTACCTCGGTTCGTCGTTCGCGTTCCTCGGTCCGGTCGGTGCCGCGATGGGCACCCAGGCAGCGCCCGGCCCGGGCATGGGCGCAGCGCTCTTCGGCATCATGGTCACCGGTCTGCTGCTGGCGATCGTCGGTCTGATCGTGAACGCGGTCGGTACCGGCTGGATCCACGCGCTGATGCCGCCCGCGGTGATGGGTGCGATCGTCGCGCTGATCGGTTTCAACCTCGCCCAGGCCTCCTGGTCGAACGTGACCACCATCAAGCCTGAGAACGACGTCACGCTCAACGACAGCCTGCTGGTCGCCGCGATCACCGTCATTGCGATCGCGATCATCGCCGCCCTCTTCCGCGGCCTACTCGGCCGGATCGCGATCCTGCTCGGCTTCATCGCCGGCTACCTCGCGTCGCTGAGCCTCGACATGGTCTCCTTCGAGACGGTCAAGGCCGCCGATTGGATCGGCTTCCCGGAGTTCAACTCCCCCGAGGTCGACTGGTCGGTGATCCCGATGTTCCTGCCCGTCGTCTTCGTGCTGGTCGCCGAGAACGTCGGCCACGTTCGTAGCGTCGCCCACCTCACCGGCGACGACAGCATCAACGACCTGACCGGCAAGACCCTCTTCGCCGATGGCGCGGCAACCGTGATCGCCGGCTTCGGAGGCGGTTCGGCCACCACCACGTACGGCGAGAACATCGGCGTCATGACGGCGAC
This sequence comes from Nocardioides sp. Bht2, assembly GCF_047308515.1. NCBI lineage: Bacteria > Bacillati > Actinomycetota > Actinomycetes > Propionibacteriales > Nocardioidaceae > Nocardioides > Nocardioides sp. Bht2. The sequence goes on along the minus strand of NZ_JBLBWI010000004.1, from coordinate 132,336 downwards.
CCGCGTCTTCTCGACGGCCGCCTACTGGGTGGCCGGCATCGTCGCCATCCTGCTGTCGCTCTCCCCCAAGTTCGGCGAGCTGCTGTTCACGATCCCGGGCGGCGTCATCGGCGGCGTCACCCTCGTCCTCTACGGCATCATCGGCCTGATCGGTGTCCGGATGTGGATCGACAACAAGGTCGACTTCAGCGTTCAGAAGAACCTTTTCTCGGTTGCCGTCGCCCTGATCATCGCGATGGGCATGGGCAATGCTGCGCTGGAGTTCGGCGACATCAAGCTCGGCGGCATCGCGCTGGGCACCGCCGCCGTCCTGGTGATCTACCACGGCATGAACGCGCTCGAGCGGCTCCGCGGCGACCGCGCCTGATCCACCCCGCACCACCTCACGACGCCGTCCGGACCTGCTGGCCCGGGCGGCGTCGTTGTCCCACACGCAGCCGATGCGCCACCTACGCTGGACGTCGGAGAGAACCGACGACGTGAGGAACACGCATGCCGAAGACCGTTCTGATCACCGGAGCCAGCTCCGGCCTGGGCGCGGAGATGGCCCGCCAGTTCGCCGCGCTCGGCTACGACCTGGCGCTCTGTGCGCGCCGCACCGAGCGGCTTCAGGAGCTGCGCGACGAGATCCTCAACCAGAGCGCCGGACGCCGGATCGAGATCCGTGCGCTCGACGTCACCGACGACGCCGCCGTCTTCAGGGTCTTCGCCGACTTCGCTGCCGACTTCGGCACGCTCGACCGGATCGTGATCAACGCCGGTCTCGGCAAGGGTGCCCCGCTGGGCACCGGCCGCTACGACGCCAACCGCGAGACGGCGATGACCAACTTCGTCGCCGCGCTCGCCCAGACCGAGGCCGCGATGGAGATCTTCCGGGCCCAGAACTCGGGGCACCTGGTGATGATCTCGTCGATGTCGGCGATGCGCGGCATGCCGAAGACACTGACCACCTACGCCGCCACCAAGGCCGGCGTCGCCCACCTCGCCGAGGGTCTGCGGATGGAGCTGGCCGACTCACCGATCAAGGTGAGCACCATCTACCCCGGCTACATCGCTTCGGAGATGAACGAGCGGATCAAGAAGAAGCCGGCCTTCATGGTCTCCACCCGTGACGGCGTCTCCGCGATCGTGGCCGCGATCGAGAAGGAGAAGCCCGCGGCTCGAGTCCCCGGTTGGCCGTGGGCTCCGCTGGGTGCGGTGATGCGCAACGCACCCCTCGGCATCGTGCGCCGACTGGTCTGAACCTACGACCACGACAGCGGTTGATCGCTGTCACCTGATGACAGCGATCAACCGCCATCATCGGCTCAGGCAGCCGCCGGGCGCGCCAGGTCAGCGTTCGCGGCGGCCCAACACCGTGCCGAGGCCCAGCAGCAGCGCACCGGCCAGGACACCGATCGCGGCCGGCGTGATCGCGTCGGCCAGCTTCGGCGGGGCGCTGGAGTCGAGCACCGTGCTGGTCGGGTCGAGTTCGACAGGTGCGGGCTCGGTCGCCGTCGCCGGGGTGGGCTGACCGAGCAGCGCGGTCAGGTCACGGCGCAGCGAGGGCCGAGCGGGTGCGGTGCCCTCGTAGCTGCGCGCCTGGAGCCGGCCGGCACGCTCGTTGTCGGCGAAGAAGACGTACCGCTCGCCCTCGCGGACCCCGGTCAGGCCACAGTCCGCGACCCGCGCCGGGGAGGCGACCTTCACCGACTCCCCCACGTTGCCGCTCCACCACGACTCGACCGCCACCGAGTAGACCTTGGTCTGGCTGCCGTTCTTGGAGCTCACCGCGACGTCGGTCACCTCACCGGTGAAGACGAAGTTCAGGCGGCTCTTCTGGGCCAACGTGAGCTCCGGCGTCGAGCAGGCCGGAGCCGCCACCGCCGCCGAGGTGTCGAAGGCGAGCGGGACCGCGCCCGCGCCGAGCGGCAGGGCCACCAGCGCCAACGCTCCTTGAGCAACGAACCGTCGCATTTTCACCTCCACGTCCAGAGAAAACCAGGGCACACCTTCTCATAGCAAGCGTGCCTCAGAGGTCGAACAACCTCCGCAGCACCTGCGCGACACCGTCCTCGGTATGCGCCGGCGCGATCTCACGAGCCGCCGCACGGGCCACCGCATGGCCACCCGCCATCGCGTACGACTGCCCCGCCCACTCCAACATCTCGACGTCGTTGGGCATGTCACCGAAGGCGACGACGTCAGCCGCGTCGATCGCCAACTCCGCGCAGAGCTCCGCCAGCGTGCTGGCCTTGGTGACGCCCGGCGCCGACATCTCCAACAACGGGAAGCTGGACGACCAGGTGACCTCGACCATGCCCTCCAGCAGCGCCTGGCCGCGGCGCCAGTAGTCCTCCGGCGCCAGCTCGGTGTGCAGCGCGAGCACCTTCACCACGGCGTCGTCGTAGATCGCCTCGAAGCTGCCGGTCGGGATGTCCGGGATGTCCGGGAACCGGGTCGCGAAGCCGGTCTCACGTGCGAACCCGGTCGTCTTCTCCAGGGCGAAGTGGGTGCCCGGGATCTCGGACCGGAGCAGGTCGGCGACCACCATCGCCACCTCCCGGGAGACGGTGGCCGCACTCCGCACCTGCTGCGCGTCGACGTCGTAGACGATGCCTCCGTTGGAGCAGACGGCGAGCCCGTGGCCCCCGACCTCACTCCACAACGACTCCATCCAGCGGATCGGGCGCCCGGTCACGAAGACCACCGGCACACCCTGGGCGTCGAGTTCCCGAAGCACCGCGCGGGTGCCGTCGCTGACGTTCCCGTCGGCGTCGAGCAGGGTGCCGTCGAGGTCGGTGGCGACCAGCTTCGGGCGGCTCATCGCGGCACCGGCCGGACCATCACCAGGTGGCCGTCCTCGTTGGCGCCGCGCAACTGGGTGAAACCGCAGTGGGCGAGCACCCGCAGACTGGCGGCGTTCTCGGCGGCGACGCTGGCCCGCACCCGGACGCCGGCCGCATCGGCGGCAGCGACCAGCTCACTCAGCGCCTCCGTCGCGACGCCCCGCCCGCGCGCGTCCGGGACCAGACCGAAACCCACCTCGATCTCCAGCACGTCAGCCTCGCCGTCGACCGGCGCCGGCTCTCCGAAGAAGCCGGCCGTGCCGCAGACCAGACCGTCGACGGCCCGGATCACCAACCGCGGCCCCCAGGGCTGCACGGTCTTGACCAGGCTGCAGACGTCGAGATCGTCACGCCGCGGGAAGCCGGGGGCGAAGCTGGAGTGGTGGCGCCCGCCGATCAGATCTGCGGCCTGCGCCGGAGTGATCAGCGGGAGCCGCAGACGCGCTGTGGTCAGCAACGCGGCTGGCTGGTTCACCCGAACCACCGATCGAGCTCGACGGCGGCACCATGCTCGTCGACCGGCAGCGTGACGGCGTCCGCGGCGGCTTGGACCTCCGGCACCGCTTGGCCCATCGCGACACTGCGACCCGCCCAACCGAACATCTCCAGGTCGTTGCGGCCGTCGCCGATCGCGAGGGTGTCGGCCGGGTCGATCTCCAGCATCCGTGCGACGTGGTCCAGGCCCGACGCCTTGGAGATCCCGACCGGAGCCAGGTCCATCCAGGCGGTCCAGCCGATCACGTAGTCGGTACCGTGCAGGCCGAGCTTCTTGGCCAGGATCTGGAAGTCCTCCACCGAGGCCTCGGGGTCACGCACGATGACGCGGCTGACCGGCTTGGCGACCATCTCGTCGACGTCGGTGATGATCATCTCGCCGTTGAGCTCGCCCGGCGGGAACGGCCGGTTGACCCGGTAGCCACGGCCTCGCTCCTCGACGCCGATCAGCGCACCCGGGTGGTGGCGCAGCACGTCACGGACCGCGGCGGAGGCGTCGAAGGTCTCCTCGTAGACCACCTCGATCGGCGGGTAGCGCAGCACCACCGCACCGTTGGAGGCGACCACCCAGAGCCGTTCATCGTCGTGCGGCAGCCCGAGCTGGTCGGCGATCGGCGTCATCCCATGCAGGGAGCGGCCACTCGCCAGGACCACGTAGGCGCCCGCTTTCGCGGCCCGCTGGACGGCGTCACGGACCACCGGGTCCACCTCGCCGTGCACCGTTCCGGAGCCCTCGACCCAACGCAGCAGGGTGCCGTCGATGTCAAGCGCGATCAGCTTCGGGCGCCAGTCGGTCACGGTCGCGCCACCGGCTCCAGCAGTTCCCGGCCACCCAGGTAGGGCCGCAGCGCCACCGGGACCCGGACCGAGCCGTCCGCCTGCTGGTGCGTCTCCAGGATCGCCACGATGGTGCGGGTGATCGCGCAGAGCGTGCCGTTCAGGGTCGCCACCGGCCGGACCTCGGTACCGCCGTCCTCGGCCCCGGTCGGATACCGGCCGCGGGTGTTGAGGCGGCGGGTCTGGAAGTCGGTGCAGTTCGAGGTCGAGGTCAGCTCGCGGTACTTGCCCTGGGTCGGGATCCACGCCTCACAGTCGTACTTGGCCTGGGCCGAGAGGCCGAGGTCGCCGGCCGCGACGTCGATCACCTGGTAGGCGAGCTCCAGCTTGTCGAGGAACTCCTTCTCCCAGTTGAGCAGGCGCAGGTGCTCCGCCTCGGCGTCCTCAAGGGTCGTGTAGATGAACATCTCCACCTTGTCGAACCAATGCACCCGGATGATTCCCTTGGTGTCCTTACCGTGCGAGCCTGCCTCCTTGCGGAAGCACGGGCTGAACGCGGCGTAACGCAGGGGGAACGTCTCGGCGTCGAGGATCTCGTCGCTGTGGTAGGCCGCCATCGGGACCTCCGAGGTGCCGACCAGGTAGAGGTCCTCGCCCTCGATCCGGTAGACGTCGTCGGCGGCCTGGCCGAGGAATCCGGTGCCCTCCATCGCCCGCGGCTTCACCAGGGCGGGAGCGATCACCTCGGTGAACCCGGCCTCGCGAGCCTGGTCCATCGCCATGTTCACCAGCGCGCGCTCGAGCTGCGCCCCGATGCCGGTGAGGAAGTAGAAGCGGCTGCCGCTGACCTTCGCGCCCCGCTCCAGGTCGATCGCGCCGAGCATCTTGCCCAGCTCGATGTGGTCGCGCGGCTCGAAGCCCTCGGCGGCGAAGTCGCGTGGGGTACCGACGGTCTCGATGACGACGAAGTCGTCCTCGCCGCCCTCGGGGGTGTGGTCGGAGGCGAGGTTCGGGATGCTGCGCAGAGCGGCGTTCCAGGCCTCCTCGGCCTCGTTCTGGGTGGCCTCGGCGGCCTTCACCTCAGCGGCGAGCGCCTTGGTGCGGGCCAGTAGTTCGGCCTTCTCCTCGCCCTGCGCCTTGGCGACCAGCTTGCCCAGCTGCTTCTGCTCCGCGCGCTTCGCCTCGAAGGAGACGATCGCCTCGCGTCGGGCGACGTCGGCAGCGAGCGCCCGGTCGACCACCTCGTCAGAGAGTCCACGCTTGAGCTGGGCAGCACGGACACGGTCGGGTTCGTCGCGAAGCAGGCGAGGATCGATCATGGCTCCTAGGCTATCGGCAGCGTCGAAGGGAACCTGCGCGCCCCGGCGGGGCATACTGCTGGGCGACCCCTAGATGTTTGCTTGACGATGGATGGACTGACGTGATCGACCGCTCCCGTGCCTGGTTGTTGACCTGGGCTTCGATCTTCACCGGCCTGCTGGCACTGCTCACGGCACTGGTCGTCGGCGAGTGGCAGCGGTTGATCACCTTCGACGTCGACGTCTCCACCGAGCTCACCGACTGGACCCGGCAGTACGACGGGTTGGTCGATGCGTTGCAGATCGTCGAGACCGCGACCGACACGATCGCCGCGGTGATCGCCACCGCGCTGATCGCGGTGATCCTGTTGACCAAAGGCCAGCGGCGGGCCGCGATCTACACGGTCGGGGTGGTGGCCGGTTCCTCGGCGATCACGCACCTGATGAAGTGGCTGGTCGACCGTGATCGACCGAGTTGGCACGTGCTCACCGAGCAGTACACGAACGGCTCCTATCCGTCCGGGCACGCCACCTACATCGTGGCGATCGCCGGTGTCCTGCTGGTGCTCAGCCAGATGTTCCTGCGCCGCGCCTCGGCACGTCACACGGTGACCGTGCTGCTGGTCCTCCTGGTGCTGCTCGTCTTCGCCGACCGGATCCACCTGGGGCGCCACTTCCCCTCCGACGTGGTGGCCGGCGCACTGGTCTCGATCGTCTGCATCCTGGTCGGTCTGGCGCTCTTCTCCCCGCAGCCGAAGCTCCAGGTCGAAGCGGCTGAGATCCCGGTGGTCGCCTCGGTCCCGGCGTCGAGCCGCGACCTGCACGTGGTGTTGAACCCGATCAAGGTCGACGACGTCGGCCAGTTCCAGGCGATCGTCGGCGCGATGGCGGCCGAGGGCGGCTGGAACGAGCCGGTCTGGCACCTCACCACCGTCGAGGACCCGGGCACCGGGATGGCGCACGCGGCGTCGGTGGCGGGCGCCGATCTGGTCATCGTCTGCGGCGGCGACGGCACCGTTCGTGAGGTCTGCGCCGAGCTTGCCGGGACCGGTATCCCGGTAGGCATCGTGCCGGCCGGCACCGGCAACCTGCTGGCCCGCAACCTCGACATCCCGCTCTACATCCGCTCGGCGATCGACGTCGCGCTGACCGGCCAGGACCGCGCCATCGACATGGTCGACGTCTCCGGTGACGGCTTCGAGCGCACCCACTTCATGGTGATGGCCGGGATGGGCTTCGACGCCGCGATCATGGAGGGCGTCAACGAGGACATCAAGAAGAAGGTCGGCTGGCTGGCCTACGTGCTCTCCGGGATGAAGTCCCTGATGTTCCCCGCGGTGCGCGTCGAGATCTCGGTCGACGACCAGCCCTTCACCAAGCACCGCGCACGGACCGTGGTGGTCGGCAACGTCGGCTTCCTGCAGGCCGGGATGCCCCTGCTCCCGGACGCCACCATCGACGACGGCGTCATCGATGTGGTGCTGCTGCACCCGAAGCGATTCCTGTCCTGGCTGCCGATCGTGTGGCGGGTGATGGCCAAGCGGAACAAGACCGACGAGACGCTGGACCGGATGACCGGCCGCAAGGTCGTGGTCCGTGCCGCCAGCGACACCCCGCGCCAGCTCGACGGCGACTCGATCGGCCCCGGCCGCGAACTCGTCATGGAGTGCGTGCACGGCCGACTGCTGGTGCGGGTACCGCGCTAGTGGCGTGTGTCGGTGGTTCTGGGATGGTTGGCGTGCTCGGGGTGCGTGCACCGAGCGCGCCAACCGCCCAACAACTTCCCGACACGGGCCACTAGGTCAGGCCGGCGTCAGCTGGAAGACCCGGATTCGACGGTCGGTACGGCGCGCGTACTTCGCGTAGTTCGGCCAGGTCCGGTTCATCACGGCCCACAGTCGGTCGTAGTCGGCACCCTGCACCTCATGCGGCACGACGGCGTAGTCCCGGCCACCGAAGTTGACCTGCGCCTCGGTGGCGGCAGCCAGGTTGCTCACCCAGGCCGGCGGCTTGGGGTGGCCCCAGTTCGAACCTGCGATCAGCCAGCCGCCCTCGTGCGGCACGCAGAGCAGCGGAGTGCTCCGCTGCAGACCGCTCTTGGCGCCACGCACGGTGAGCATCAGCCCTGGCAGACCGGCGATCGCGACCAGGCCGACGCGGCCACGGGTCAGCCGTTGCAACCGTTTGTCGACACCCACCAGCTGGTGGTTGATCTTCGGCAGCCAGGGCTGACTCCCGATCAGGATCGCCAACGGGCGCACAATGCGGGCATACAGGGCGTACATGGGCGGTGAGCCTACGTGCCGAGCGTCCGAGGGCGCACAGCTTTCGGCCAGTTACGGCCGGGCGTGCTCGATCGCCTCAGCCTCTTCGGGCGACAGCTGGGTCTCGCTACTCCAGCCCTGCACGTTCTTGGCGTAGGTGCGGGCCTCGGAGCGGCCGTGGATCGAGGTCAACAGGACCCCGTCGCCGGAGTCGTCGAGCAGCGCCAACGACCAACTGAGGTGACCGCCCATGTCGCCGAACGCGTCGTAGCGGACGACGGCGAGGTGGCGCAGCATCTCGTGGCCTTCGGCACGCAGCGCGGCGACCTCGCGGCGCAACCCCTCGACGTCACCGGGCAAGCCTTCTGCCGACGTCGCGGCGCTCCCCGGCAACGTCGAACGACGCAGCGTGAGCACCAGCGCCGCTACGGCGATGACCAGGGCGAGGGCAGCGAGGGCGGTCGACATGATCGGCAAGCCTAGTGGACCTGAGGGCCGAAGTTCGGCGAGGCGCAGCTACCCGCGAGTCACTTAAAAATGAGAGAAGCCCGGCCGCTGTTGACGGGGGATACAACAACGACCGGGCACCTCAAAACCTATTGCAAGACGCAACTTCACACAACCGAAGTTGCGCAATAGGCGGACACTTTTCGTCTCAACGGATGGTTACTTGCCGGTTCGCCAGACCAGACCGCGCGGCGCGCTCCTCGGCGGTCAACTCCGGGCCGGCGGCGACGGCGTCGACGAGCGCCCGGGCGAACGCGGCAGCCGACTCCTCGAGCACCTCGGCACCGGTGCCGACCGGCAGGTCCCAGACCGGGACCAGCAGGCCGTGCGCCCGGAACATCCCCACCAGGCGAGCGCCGTCAGCGATCACGTCGTCGCCGCTGACGTGGAGCCGGGCCAGGCCCGCGAGCAGGTCGTCCTCCGGCTCCGGCATCACCCAACGCAGGTGCTCCTTGGCGCCCAGACGGGTCCAGTAGGCGGCGTGGACGGAGTCGAGCCGCACGGTCGGGCTGGCCGCGGCGTTGGCCTGCTCGAGAGCTGCTGCCATCGCGCCGCCCTGGTCCTCGAGGTCGTTGATCCAGAAGTCGAAACCGTCGTGGACGGTCACCTCCAGCGGCTCGTCGACGACGAGGTCGGTGAAGCGCGGACCCTCGCCCGGCGCCTCGGTCAGGCCGACGACACCGGCCTCGGAGTCGAGCGCCTTGAGCAGGACCGCACCCAGGTCACGGCCCGGGTCGCCGAAGTTGTGCTGCACCTGCAGTCCCAGCCAGATCTCACCGGAGTCGCGGACCATCGCGGGGGCCGCGCCGGGCAGCAGGCTGTTCAGTCGGATCACCTTGCCCGCGTGGCCGCTGGCCTCGGAGAGGGTGAGCGGCGCCGTCGCGGCCGGGACCAGTTCGCGCAGGGCGATCAGGTCGCACTCACCGGCGTACGGGCCGAAGGGCCGGGCGTTGAAGACCGGCGGCGGGCCATCGCTGGCACCGTGGCACGCCTTGTAGCGGCGACCGGACCCGCAGGGGCACGGCTGGCGAGGACCGACCTCACCCTCGGCGGTGGCGACGGCCTCTCGGCCCTTGTTGCGTGAGCGCTTACCCATGGCGCGCAGGCTACCTGCGCAACAGCCCCATGATGTAGCCCGGGCGGTCGGAAATGACCGCCTCGACCCCGAGAGACTCACAGAGCTCCAGCTCCTCTCGGGTGTTCACCGTCCAGACATGGATCCGGCGACCGTGCAGGTTGAGGTGCTTGCCCAGCCCGGGATGGTCGCGCAGCTCGCCGATCCCCGGGCCCATGATCCAACTCGGATCGACGATCCGGCGCAGCATCGGCCAGTGGTGGGCCTTGTCGATCAACTGCACCAACTGCACCTTGGGCGCCAGCTTCTGCATCCGCTGCAACGCGGTGAAGGAGAAGCTCATCACCCGCGCCGGGGAGTCCGAGCCGGTCCAACCGAACTCGTCGAGCAGGTGCGCCACGCGACGCTCCACCAGTCCGCCGTACCGGGTCGGGTGCTTGGTCTCGATCGCCAACTCCACCCGACGGTCGGCGTCGGCCACCATCTGCATCAACTTGCGCAGCGTCAGTACTTTGCCGCGGTCCGGCTCGAGGATCGGCGCCTCATCGTCGAGGTCGCGCCACGGCTCCTTCCAGCTGGCCAGGTCGAAGGCGTTGAGCTCCTCCAGGGTCATCGCCGAGATGACGCCGCGCGACGCCGCCGTCCGCCGCAGGTCACGGTCGTGGACGCAGACCAGGTGGCCGTCCGCGGTCAGCCGGACGTCGCACTCCAGACCGTCTGCGCCCAGCCGGATCGCTTCACGGTACGCATCCGTGGTGTGCTCGGCGATCTCGTAACTGGCACCCCGGTGAGCAACGACCTGCATGCGGACATCATCTGCCTGCCCGCTCCGTGGGCCGACCCCGACCCGCCGATCGCCGCGATCAGGGGGCTCCCGGGTTTGGGCGCAGGAGTCTATGTTGGAAGACATGACCGACGGAGCAGACCGCAAGTCGAACCAAGAACTCGCCAACGACCTCCTCGCCCTGCACCAGCCCGGGAACCCCGTGGTGCTACCGACCGTCTGGGACGCCTGGTCGGCGAAGGTCGCCGCCGAGGCCGGATTCTCCGGCCTCACCGTCGGTAGCCACCCGGTCGCCGACTCGTTGGGCCGTGCCGACGGTGAGGGGATGGCCTTCACCGAACTCCTGACCCGGGTCGAACAGATCACCCGCGCCGTCGACCTGCCGGTCTCGGTCGACGTCGAGGCGGGCTATGGCCTCGACCCGGCCGCCGTCGTCGGCGGTGTCCTGGGCGCGGGCGCGGTCGGCCTCAACATCGAGGACACCGTCCACTCCGAGGGTGGCCGACTCCGCTCGGCCGAGGAGCACGCCGAGTACGTCGCAGGGATGCGCGCCGCCGCCGACCGCTCGGGCGTCAACCTGGTGATCAACGCCCGCACCGACTGGTTCAAGGGCAAGTACGGCGACGAGGCCAGCCGGGTCGACGAGGCGATCGCCCGGATGCGGCTCTGCGCCGAGGCGGGTGCGTCCGCCCTCTACCCGGTCGCCTTCCACGACGAGGCGACGCTGGCCAAGATCTGCGCCGAGCTACCTGCGCCGGTCAACGCGATCGCGCGTCCCGACGTCGACGATCTGGCGATGTACCGCCGAGCCGGCGCCGGCCGGATCTCGTTCGGCCCGACCTGGCAGATGGCGTTGACCAAGGTCTCCGCGGAATGGCTCGACCGCTGGCGGGGTTGAGCCGGACATGAGCGAATACGTACCGAGCGCCCAGAAGTGGGTCCGCGATCAGGTCGAGCTTTACGAACGCACCGGTGGAGCCAAGGGCAACACCATCAACGGGATGCCGATCGTGGTGATCACCTCGGTCGGTCACAAGTCCGGGTACCTGCGGAAGAACCCGGTGATGCGCGTGGAGAAGGACGGCGTCTACGCGGCCGTCGCCTCCAAGGGCGGTGCCCCGGAGAATCCTGAGTGGTACCAGAACTTCATCGCGGACCCTGAGGTCCAACTCCAGGACGGCCCCGAGCCGCACACCTACACCGCGCGGCTGGCCAACGCCGAGGAGCGCGCCGAGTGGTGGCCCCGCGCCGTCGAGGCGTTCCCGCCGTACGCCGAGTACGCCACCAAGACGGACCGCGAGATCCCGGTCTTCCTGCTCGAGCGCTCCTGACCGAGCGACAACGCCGTCCTCCGGTGTCACCTGATGACACCGGAGGACGGCGTTGTGGGTATTTGGTGCCTACGATGCGGGCGTGGAGATCGTCGCCTCACTGCCAGGTCGGATCGAGCTTGCCGAAGTGGCAGCCGTGGCACGCCGGGTCGAAGCCCTCGGGTTCGACACCTTGCATGTGCCGGAGACGATCCACGACCCGTTCTCGGTAGCCACCTTGGCGTTGCAGGCCACCTCACGGCTGGTGGTGCGAACCAGCATGGTGCTGGCGTTCCCACGGAGCCCGATGGTGACGGCGGTCGCGGCATGGGACCTGTCCCGGTTCTCGGGCGGCCGGTTCCAACTCGGTGTCGCCTCCCAGGTACGCGGCAACATCGTCGGCCGGTACTCGATGCCGTGGACCGATCCGGTGGCGCAGCTGGGCGACTACATCGACTCGCTGCGGGCGATCTTCACGAGTTTCCAGACCGGCGCCGAGCTGAACCACCAGGGCAGCCACTACCAGTTCACCCGGCTCCAGCCGTACTTCAACCCCGGGCCGCTCGACCACGCGGCACCAAGCATCTGGACCGGGGGCGTCAACGCCCGGATGACGGCGTTGGCCGGCGCCCGGTCCGACGGCTTCGTCGCTCACCCGACGACGTCGCACCCGCGGATGCTGAACGACCACACGATCCCTGCGCTGGAGCGCGGGGCGACGGCAGCGGGCCGGAGTGACCTGCCGCGGATCGTGGCGGGGCCGCAGCCGGTCCTGGCGCCCGACCAGGCCACGCTGGCGGCCCAGCGCGAAGCGCGCCGCTCCGAGCTGGCCTTCCTCTACAGCACCCCGGCCTACCGTCGTCAGCTCGAAGCCTTCGGCCTCGCCGGCCTCGGCGAAGCACTGAGCGCGATGGCGCAGGCCCAGGAATGGGCCGGCCTGGCCGACCACCTCACCGACGAGGTCATCGCCACCCTGGTCCCGCAGGGCACCTACGCCCAGATGCCCGAGCTGCTGAACTCCTGGTACGCCGGCCTGTGCGACGGACTCGTCCTCGCTGCCCCCGCACCGGGCACTGACGACGACGCGTTCCGCGCGCTGGTGGCTGGGTGCCGGGAGATCCCTGGCCGCTGAGCCGCTGGCAGGTGGCTTAGCGGCCAGGGATCACCCGGTTCGAGTGGCCACGCCAGTCGGCTTCGTCAGCGCCCGACGAGCGTGAGGGCGGCGTCGACGATGGAGGCCGTGTCGATGCCGTGCAGGGCGTAGGCGTCGTCAAGATTGCTGGACTGGCCGAAGCCACGAACGCCGAGGTTGATGGACCGATCACCGCGGATCGCACCGAGGAAGCTCAACGTGTGCGGATGGCCGTCTTGGATGCTGACGATCGGAGCCCTGAGTTCGGCGGGGAAGAGCACGTCAACGATGGAGCCATCGCTCTGAGCCGCGACCCGGCCACGGCGGTCGAACGAGCGGTAGACCAGATCGGGACTCGTCAGCACGAGCACCCCTGCCTCCACCCCGGCCGCGGCCAACGTCTCGGCCGCGGCGCAGACCTCCGGCATGATCGCGCCGACGCCGACCAGGGTCACCTGGTCGCGCGCGGCGTCGCCGCTCAACCGGTAGCCGCCCGCCAGCGCGTGGCGGCGGCGTCGCTCGATCAGGTTCGGGTCGCTGGGCAACGCAGCCAAGGACTGCGCCAGCGGTCGGGTGGTCAACCGGAAGTACGCCGAGGTCCCGCCCGGGATCCCCACACTGTCGATCGTGTGCAGCATCGTCCACTCGAGGTCTTGGGCGAACGCCGGCTCCCAGGACACGCAGCCCGGCTGCTCCAATCCCACTGACGGGGTGGTGATCGACTGGTGCGCGCCACCTTCAGGTGCCAACGTGACACCCGACGGCGTCCCGACCAGGATCGACTGACCGCCGGCATACATCCCGTACGACCAGGGCTCAAGCGCCCGCGTGACGAACGGGTCGTAGATCGTGCCGATCGGGATCAGGCGCTCGCCCCAACGGCTCCAGGTCGCCCCGAGTTCGCCGAGCAACGAGACCAGATTGACCTCAGCGATCCCCAGTTCTATGTGCTGGCCCGAGGTCGCCTCCGACCAGCGAAGCATCCTCTCCTTGTCGTCGGCGAACCAGTCCCGGCGGTCCGACGCGGACCAGACCCCGGTCTTGTTGATCCAGCCACCCAGGTTCGTCGAAGAGGCGACATCGGGGCTACAGGTGACGATCCGCGCGGCAGTCTCGGGAGCCACCCGGGCCAGGTCGGAGAGCAAGCGACCGAGTGCCGCCTGGGTCGAGATCAACGACTTGTGCGCGTACCCCAAGGTCGCCGGCAGAACGGTCGGCTTGCTCTGCGGCAGCGACGCCCGCTCCAAGAGGCCAGCCCGCTGCACGCAGAGGCGCTGCGCTGCGCTCTGCTCGGCGAACCTGGCCCAGGGCGCCTCCAACGAGTTCCCGGTCCGCTCCGCGTAGTCGATCATCTGCTCCTCGGTGAGCAATGCCGAGTGGTTGTTCGGATGGCCCTCGATCGGCAGACCGCGCCCCTTCACCGTGTAGGCGAAGACGACAGTGGGCCGGTGGTCGTCGACGCGACGGTAGGTCTCCAGCAGCAGCCCGATGTCATGCCCACCAAGGTCACGGACCGCGATCGCGAGCGTTGCCACCGGAATGCCGGTCACCATGGCCCGCAGCTGGGCACTGCTGTCGGTACCCAGCAAGCGTTGGACGAGCTCGCACTCGTCAGCACGGAGCATCCGCTGATACTCCTCATTGGTCATCGACTCGAGCCGCTGGCGGAGTTCGTCACCCCCCGGCTGTTCGAAGAGCGCCGAAACGGTGCGCCCCCACTTCAGCGTGATCACCTGCCACCCGGCGGCCTCGAACATCCCTTGCAGTCGGGCGATCTGGATGTCGGGGACCACCCTGTCCAACGACTGCCGGTTCAGGTCCACGATCCACAGCACCTCGCCGAGCTGGGACATGGTGGGGTCGGCAACCGCTTCCCAGATCGCGCCCTCATCGAGTTCGGCGTCACCCAGCAGACTCACGAATCGACCCGCGCTCGGCGTCGAGGCGAACCGGGAACGCAGGTAACGGTGGGAGACGGCGGCCCAGAGCGGAGCAGTCGCACCGATCCCGACGGATCCTGTGGAGAAGTCGACGGTTCCCGGATCCTTCAACCGGCTGGGGTACGACTGAAGCCCACCCTTCTCCCGCAACTTGTCCAGGTGCCGTTCGTCGATCTGTCCCAACAGGTAGTTGATCGCATGGAGCGCGGGCGAGGCGTGCGGCTTCACCGAGACCCGGTCGGTGTGGTCGAGCTCGGCGAACCAGAGCGACGTCATGATCTCGACCATCGAGGCGCTGGACGCCTGGTGGCCGCCGACCTTGACGCCGGTCGAATTGGGGCGACGCCGATTGGCGGCGTCGACGATGGAGGTGGCGAGCCAACGCACCTTCGCGGCGATCTCGTTGAGCGTTTCGGGGTCGGCCGCGGGAACGATCTGCGGCTCGGCCTGGAGTTGCGACATCTTCGGCACCAATCGTGGACGAGGGAGGGGTGCGGCGCCGCACGCGCAGGGATGGTGCACGAGCGGCGCCACCGAACCGCTTCTCCGTGGTGGGACGAGCGGGCGTGACCGATGTTTCTTGCACCGCTGCGAAGGCTCGCAGGCTCGCGCCAGATGCGATAGCGCAGAGCCCGAAACCAACAAGAAGCGCAGAATCCCGAGCGGGCCACCTCGCCCCTAGGCGCTCTTTTCATGCGCTACACGCATGATCTAGGCTCGGCGCCGTGGACCAGATCGACACCGAGATCCTCCGTCTCCTGCGCCAGAACGCTCGGCTGCCATTGAGCGACATCGCTCGGTCGGTCAGCCTTTCAGCGGCACCCGTCGCACGCCGGATCGCCCGGATGGAGGCCGACGGCCTGATCCGCGGTTACACCGCCATCGTCGAGCCCACTGCCAGCGGACTGACGGCCTTCACCGAGGTCCGCCTCAACGGATCAACCGAGACCGGCCAACTCGTGGAGGTGCTGCGCGGCATACGCGAGGTCGTCCAGTCGTTCACCATCTCTGGCGACCCCGATCTCCTGATCAAGCTTCAGGTCCGCGACGTTCACCACCTGCAGGAGGTGGTGAACGGCCTCCGGCGGACCGGTCTGGTCGCCGGCACCAAGACGTTGATCGTCATGGACGAATGGGACCGCGCGCTCGAACAGCAATGACCGCGTCCGAGCACTCGGACGCGGTGCTCAGACGTCCTGGTCCTCGTCGCAGTCGTCTGCCTCGGCGGTGTCGAACTCGTCATCACCGGCGAGCGGCAGGAAGACCGACTGCTGACGTTGCCGCGGCGGGGCCACCGACTCCTCCCCGTAGAGACGACGGCGCACGGGGGCCGTCAGGACGCCGAGGGGCGCCGTCAGGATGTAGCAGTAGGCGACCACGAACGTGGTGGTGGCGGGCGCGAAGACCAGGCCGATCACGACGGCCGCGATCACCGCGCCGGTGATCACCCGGGCCCGCGAGTTCTGCGGCGAGAGCAGGTTGCGGAACGAGCGGAACCGGATCGTACTGACCATCAGCCAGGCCGGGACCACGCTGATCAGCAGCGGCACCAGGATCGACGGACCGACACCCAGGTCGGCGACGTCCGGGCTGTCGAGGGCCAACACCGTCGACATCACCACGGCGGCACCCGCCGGGCTGGGCAGTCCGGTGAAGTACCGCTTGTCGTCGGTGGGGTCGATGGTGAAGTTGAACCGCGCCAACCGGAACGCGGCGCAGGCCAGCCACAGGAAGGCCACCGCCCACGCCAACCACGGATGGTCCGGCAGAACCCAGGTGTAGACCAGAACGGCGGGCGCCAAGCCGAACGAGACCAGGTCGGCCAGCGAGTCGAGCTGGATCCCGAACGGCGACGTAGCGCCGACCAGCCGGGCCACGGCGCCGTCGGCGATGTCGAAGATGATCGCCAACGCGATCAACGCGGCCGCCCACAGGCTGTGACCGTTGGTGGCCAGCAGCACCGACGAGAAGCCGCACGCCATGTTCAGCGTGGTGATCAAGGAGGGTGCGGTGACCCGCAACTGCTCCTTCGCACCCAACTGACGCAACGAGACGACGTCGGCGCCGGAGTGCGACTGGATCCGCCAGCGCGCGAACATCCGGCGACGTCGCAAGGGGCGCCCGTTCATGGCGTTCAGCGGGCCGCACCCGGCCACTGCGCGATGACCGTCTCACCAGCGACGGTGCGCTGTCCGGACTCGACGGTCAACTGCACGTGCGGCGGCAGGAAGATGTCCATCCGGGAGCCGAACTTCATCAGGCCGATCCGCTCGCCGGTCGCCACCGTGTCGCCGGCCATCACCCGGGTGACCACACGCCGGGCGACCAGGCCGACGATCTGACGGAAGATGTAACGCCGTTCCTCGCCGCGCACCGTCCGGACCATCGTGATGTCGCTGCGCTCGTTCTCGAAGGCGCTCTCGAACTTGTAGGCGGCCAGCCACCGGCCGGGGCGGTAGTGCACGGACTCCACGGTGCCGCCGTACGGCGCCCGGTTGATGTGCACGTCGAAGACCGACAAGAAGATGCTGATCTGCTGCCACTCCCCCTCGGGGGCGACCTCGGGCTGGGCCGGGCCGGCGTACATGATCTTGCCGTCCGCAGGGGCGACGACGGTGTCCTCGTCCAAGGGGGTGACGTCCGAACTGCGCTGCGGGTCCCGGAAGAAGGCGACCAGGCCGACCGGCAACGCAAGGAGGGCCGCTGCGATACGGCGGTGACCGGTCGCCAACGCGACAGCACTGGGAATCGCCCCGACCACGGCGGGGACGATGGCCTCGCGATCGATGGTGGTTGCCTTGCCGTTCACGCGTACTCCTCAGTTCGGGCGGGCCCGGGGCGGACCCCTGACACCCGCGTGACAACCTACCCGGCCCGTGCCTATCAAGCGGCCTGACCCGCATATGTCACAGATCCGCACCGACCGGTGTCTGGTGTTCGACCGCGGCGATCCTCGCCGCCGAGCATCGGAGGAACCATGACCACCATCGAGACCAGCCAGCGCCGCGCCGAGGCGCGGGTCCCCATGCTCGAGCCTCGCGGCATCTTCGGCCGCCTGGTCTCCTGGCTCTCGCGACGCACCTACGGCGGCGAGGTCCCGGACGTGGTGCTGACCACCTGGAACCATCCCGGTGTCTTCCGTGCCTCCCTCGGCATGGAGTTCGGCGTGAGCCGGCTCAAGAGCCTCGACCCCGACCTCAAGACCCTGGCGGTGATGAGCAGCGCCGCAGTGATCGGCTGCAGCTGGTGTCTCGACTTCGGGTACTACGCCGCGCACTCCGAAGGGCTGGACACCAGCCGCCTGCGCGAGGTCCCCCGGTGGCGCGACTCCGGCGTCTTCAGCCCTCTCGAGCGGCAGGTGATGGAGTACGCGGAGGCGATGACGGCGACGCCGCCCGAAGTGACCGACGAGATGGCCGCGACACTCCGTGACGCACTCGGCGTCAAGGCTTTCGTCGAGTTGACGATGATGGTGGCCGTGGAGAACGAACGCTCCCGGATGAACGCCGCCCTCGGCCTGCGCAGCCAGGGATTCGCCGACCGATGCGAGGTGCCCGTTGACCGGTACTGACCCGTTCCTCACCCACCGCAGTCTGCTCTTCACCGTGGCCTACGAGATGCTCGGCTCCGCTACCGACGCCGAGGACGTCGTCCAGGAGACCTGGCTCCGTTGGTCCGAGGTGGACCCCGACGGCGTCCGCGACCCGCGTGCGTACCTGGTCCGGATCACCACCCGACAGGCGCTGAACCGGCTGCGGACCGTGACCCGGCAACGGGAGACCTACGTCGGGCCGTGGCTGCCGGAGCCGCTGATCACCCGTGGCGACGTCGCCGACGACGTGGCGCTGGCCGACTCCGTCTCGTTCGCGATGCTCGTGGTCCTGGAGTCGCTGTCGCCGCTGGAACGGGCGGTCTTCTGCCTGCGCGAGGTCTTCGGCTTCGACTATGACGAGATCGCGACGACGCTCGACCGCACCCCGGCCGCGGTTCGACAACTGGCCAGCCGGGCGCGGGCGCACGTGAGCGAGAGGCGGCCGCGGACGACGGTGAGCCGGAGCGAACACGAGGAGGTCGCACGCCGCTTCAGCCGCGCCATCGAGTCGGGCGAGATCGAGCAACTGATCCAGGCGTTGGCTCCCGACGTCGTCCTCTACTCCGACGGCGGCGGCAAGGTGAAGGCCGCGTTGCGCCCGATCCACGGCCAGGACAAGGTCTGGCGCTTCCTGCTCGGCGTCTGGCCAGCGGGCGCCGAGTTCGAGGCCGTCGAGGTGAACGGCTGGCCGGGTTTCCAGATGACCCTCGATGGCCGGGTCGATCTGATCGCGACCTTCCGCGTGGAGGGCGGCCTGGTCACCGAGCTGTACGTGCAGCGCAACCCCGACAAGCTGGCCCGCTCGCAGAATTGAGCGCTAGATGTGACCTCAGCGCTCGGTTTCGGCACGATTCCAAGCGCTGAGGTCACATTGAGCTAGGGCTGGACGGCGGCGCCGCTCTCCAGCAGAGCGTCGACGTCGGCGATCCCCCAGGCGGTCAACGCCTCGCGGGTGTGCACGCCCGGGCCCGATGCCGGCGGGTGCGACAGGGTCGCGGCGGTCCGGGAGAACCGCGGTGCCGGCTGCGGCTGAACGATCCCGTGGTGCTCCACGAAGACCTCGCGGGCAGCCATGTGCGGGTGCTTGATCGCGGCGCTCATCGGGATGATCCCGGCCACGCAGGCGTCGGTGCCCTCGAAGATCTCCACCCATTCGGCCTGGGTCTTGGAGAGGAACGTCTCGGTGAAGAGCGCCCGCAGCGCCTCGGCGTTGGCCGGGTCGTAGCGGTCCGGCGCGGTCTCGCGGACGCCGAGCAGGTCGATCAGCAGCTCGTAGAACTGGGGCTCCAGCGAACCCACCGACATGTGCTCGCCGTCGGACGTCTCGTAGATGTCGTAATAGGGAGTGCCGCCGTCGAGCAGGTTGGAGGCCCGCTCCTCCACGAAGCCGCCGCCGGCGAGGAACGCCGCGCCCATCGCGTTGAGGTTGGCGGTGCCGTCCACGATCGCGGCGTCGACGACCTGGCCCTGACCGGAGACCTTCGCCTCCAGGAGGGCGGAGAGGATGCCGATCACCAGGTAGGTGGAGCCGCCGCCGAAGTCGCCGACGAGGTTGCCGGGGAACTGGGGCTTGCCCTTCTCCTGGCCGAGGCCGTGCAGGGTGCCGGTGATGGCGATGTAGTTCATGTCGTGGCCGGCGACCTGGGCGAACGGCCCGGTCTGACCCCAGCCGGTCATCCGGCCGTAGACCAGGCGCGGGTTGCGGGCCAGGCACTCGTCCGGGCCGATCCCCATCCGCTCGGTGACGCCGGGGCGCATCCCCTCGACGAGGACGTCGGCGTCCTCGATCAGGGTCAGCACCGTCTCGACGGCCGCCGGGTCTTTTAGGTTGAGCGCGACGCTGGGCCGGCCCCGGTTGAGCAGGTCGGTCGAGCCGCCGGTCAGCATCTGGCCGCCGGGGCGTTCGATGCGGATCACGTCAGCGCCGAGGTCGGCGAGGATCATGCAGGCGTGTGGGCTGGGGCCGATACCGGCGATCTCGACAACCTTGATGCCGCGCAGCGGGCCGGTGCCCTGACCGAGTTCGAAAGTCATGGCGCGATTGTGACAGATCTGGTGTCAGAGTTGGAGGGGCGACCAATCAGTAACCTGTTCTAGTTTGCTGTGACGCGGGACACAGTCGCTATGCAACTAGTTGCATAGCGGGCATTCTCGGAGCGTGGCCCTCGAACACGCCCTCCTGGTCTCCCTCGCCGAACGCGCCGGCGCGGGCCTCGAACTGACCCGGCGGTTCGACGCCTCGATCGGCTTCTTCTGGCAGGCCTCCCACCAGCAGATCTATCGGGTTCTGGCCCGGATGCAGGACCAGGGCTGGCTCGCCTCCGAGGTGGTCAACCAGTCCGATCGGCCGGACAAGAAGGTCTACGTCGTCACGCCCGCCGGCCACGCCGAGCTACGCCGCTGGCTGGCCGAGCCCACCGCGCCGCTCACCGCCCGCAGCGACCTCGCCGTCCGGCTTCGCGGAGCCTCCTACGCCGACGACCGGGCCGTGATCCTGGACGACGTCCGGCGGCTGATCGCCGACCACCTGACCCGGCGCGACCTCTACCAACAGCTCTGCGCCCGCGACTACCCCGAACCCGCCGCGCTCGACACCCAGGATCTCGACCACTACCTGGTGCTCCGCGGCGGCCTCCGCCTCGAACAGTTCTGGATCGACTGGCTCACCGAGTACCTCACCGCGCACACCGCCAAGGAGTGACCATGCCCTACCCGCACCTGATCGAACCGCTCGCCCTGGGGCCGCTCCAACTGCGCAACCGCGTGGTGATGGGCTCGATGCACACCGGGCTCGAAGACGCTGCCTGGAACCTGCCCAAGCTCGCCGCCTTCTACGCCGAACGGGCCCGCGGCGGCGTCGGCCTGATCATCACCGGCGGTTTCGCCGTCAACCGACGCGGCTGGCTCAAGCCCTTCGCCGGCGAGATGCGGACCCGGATCGACGCCGAGCGCCACCGCCAGATCACCGATGCGGTCCACGCCGAGGGCGGCGCGATCGCACTGCAGGTGATCCACGCCGGCCGCTACGGCTACAGCCCCTTCAACGCCGGCGCCTCCAACCGCAAGTCGCCGATCACCCCGTTCCGACCCAAGCGCCTGTCCAGCAAGGCGATCGACCAGACCGCGGACGACTTCGCGCGGAGCATCGCCCTGGCCAAGAAGGCGGGATACGACGCCGTCGAGGTGATGGGGTCGGAGGGCTACTTCATCAACCAGATGCTGGCGGCGCGGACCAACGACCGGACCGACGCGTGGGGCGGCAGCGCCGAGAAGCGGATGCGCTTCCCGGTGGAGGTGGTCCGGCGGGCGCGCGCCCTGGTCGGCCCCGACTTCCCGATCATCTACCGGATCTCCCTCCTCGACCTGGTCGAGGACGGCCAGACCTGGAACGAGATCGCCGCCCTGGCCCGAGCCCTCGAGGCGGCCGGAGTGAGCGTCTTCAACACCGGCATCGGCTGGCACGAGGCGCGGGTCCCGACCATCATCACCGCGGTCCCCCAGGGCGCCTGGGTGCCCTGGACGGCGCGCCTGAAGAAGGTCGTCTCGGTCCCGGTCTGCGCCTCGAACCGGATCAACTCCCCCGAGCTCGCCGAGCAGATCCTGGCCACCGGCGACGCCGATCTGGTCTCGATGGCCCGGCCACTGCTCGCCGACCCGGAGTTCGTCAACAAGGCGGCTGCCGATCGCGGCGACGAGATCAACACCTGCATCGCCTGCAACCAGGCCTGTCTCGACCACACTTTCCGCAACAAGGTCGCCAGCTGCCTGCTCAACCCGCGTGCCTGCCATGAGACCACCCTGTTGATCGGCCCGACCCGGACCCGGCGTTCAGTGGCCGTCGTCGGCGCCGGACCGGCCGGCCTCTCCACCGCCGTCACCGCTGCCGAGCGGGGGCACAAGGTCACCCTCTTCGAGCGCGAGGCCAGCATCGGCGGCCAGTTCCGCTTCGCCGCCGAGATCCCCGGCAAGGAGGACTTCCGCGAGACCATCCGCTACTACACCGCGCGACTGGACCGACTCGGCGTCGAGCTCCGCCTGGGTACCACGGCGACGACTGCAGACCTGGCCGACTTCGACGAGGTGATCGTGGCGACCGGCGTCCGCCCCCGGGAGCTGGAGCTGCCCGGAATCGACCACCCCAAGGTGCTCAGCTACCCCGAGGTGCTCAGCGGCGCGGTGACGCCGGGAGCACGGGTCGCGGTGATCGGCGCAGGCGGGATCGGCGTCGACGTCAGCCACTTCCTGACCCACGACCCGACAGAGACCACCGACGACTGGCTCGACCACTGGGGCGTCAGCAAGGGCGACGACGTGGTCGGCGGCCTGACCGACAAGGCGCCCCGCAAGTCGAGTCGCGAGGTCTTCCTCCTGCAACGCAAGACCACCCCGATCGGGATCGGCCTGGGCAAGACCTCCGGGTGGGCCCATCGGGCCCTGCTCAAGGACTCCGGCGTGGTCCAGCTCTCCGGCGTCAGCTACCGCCGGATCGATGACGCGGGTCTGCACATCACCATCGACGGCGAGGAACAGATCCTCGACGTCGACCACGTGGTGATCTGCGCCGGCCAGGAGTCTGTCCGTGGGCTCTTCGACGACCTCGCGGGCGCGACCGCGGCCCCCAGCCACCACCTGATCGGCGGCGCCGAACTGGCTGCCGAGCTCGACGCCAAGCGGGCGATCAACCAGGGCACCCGACTCGCCGCACGTCTCTGACTCTCGCCGCTCGTGGCGGACGGCGGGAGGGTGACGCATCACACGTTGCGGCGACTGGCATAGCACATGCCGCTCGATTAAAGTTTAAACAGTTGGACGTCCCAAGGATGCCAACCCCCTATGCTGCCCCGGACGGACCACACCCCCCGATTGGTCCGTTCGGGGCTTTCAAACTCTCTGGTCATGTTCAGCCGCTGAGTAGGTTCCCGCGGCTGGGAGGACCGCTCGCCGGGTAGGTTCAGCCCGTGCTGATTCTCCGCAGCGGCCAACGCACCGCCGAGCAGGTCGAGGGACGACAGACCCGCCACTCGTTCTCCTTCGGCAGCGCCTACGACCCGGACAATCTCCGCTTCGGACTGCTGGTCTGTCACAACGACGACCTGATCGCACCCGGCTACGGCTACGACGAGCACCCGCACTCCCACCTGGAAGTCGTCACCTGGGTCCTCGAAGGCGCCCTGTCCCACCGCGACTCACGCGGCAACACCGGCGAACTCCTGGCCGGTCAGGCCCAGGTCATGTCGGCCGGAGACGGTCTGCGGCACAGTGAGACCGTCGACCCCGCCGCCGGAACCACCCGTTTCATCCAGGCCTGGGTGCTGCCCGATGAGCCGGGCGGGGAGCCCCGCTACTCGACCGGCTCCTTCGCACTCGACGCATCCTGGACGCCGGTCGCCGCCGGCACCGGTCACGACGCCGCCGCCCGACTCCGCGCAGGTGGCGCCACCCTGTGGGCCGCTCGCCCCGGCGCCGGCGAACTTCTCACCGTGCCCTCGACGCCGTTCGCGCACCTCTTCGTCGCCTCCGGAACGGCCCGGCTCAGCCATGACGGCGGCACCGTCGATCTCGACGCGGGCGACGCCGTCCGATTCCGTGACGAGCAGGCCGAGGTGGTCACGGCCACGGCGAGCGAGCTTCTGCTCTGGACCTTCGCCTAGAAGACGGAGCGCGCCGCGACCGATTCGGCGGCATACTAGGCACCTGAGGCCACTGCCGACATTCAGTGCCAAACCTGACGGATAGCAACGGGTCAAGGAGACCTCATGTCCACACTGCGCGAACGCACCCGGGAAGCGGTGCGCGACGAAGTCCTGACCAGCGCTTGGCTCCTCTTCGCCGACAACGGCTTCGAGCGGACCACGGTCGACCAGATCGCCGAGTCAGCCGGAATGTCGCGGCGCAGCTTCTTCCGTTACTTCGCCACCAAGGAAGAGCTCATCCTGATCCGGTTGATCGAGCATGACGAGAAGGTCGCCGCGATGCTGAGCGCGCGCCCCGCCGAGGAAGGCGCCTGGACCGCCGTCCGGGCAGCTCTGGTGCCGATGCTGGAGGCGCACGAGCTCCAGCGCGAGCGGAGCCTTGCCCTGATCAGGATGATGCGCGAGCCCGGACTGCGGAGCACGCTCGCCGAGCGCGAACGCCGATGGGTCACCCGGATGGCTCCGCTCGTCGCCAAGCGGCTGCCGCGCACCACGGTGCCCTTCGACCAGGACCCGCGCCCGCTGGCCGTGGCCGGAGCAGCGATCACCTGTCTCAGCACGGCGCAGGCGATCTGGGCGGTACACCCCGACAAGTCTCTGCCGCGCCTGCTCGACCGGGCGATGAGCGCCTTCGAGGTCGTCGGGTCCTGACCAGTTCCGACACGGGACACTATGACCGAGGTCGATAGACCGAGGTCCGCCCGAGCAGTTCACGCTCCCAGCCCTCGTCCACACCCATCGTGGTCTCGGCTGCTCCCAGGAAAAGATACCCGTCGGGCGCCATCACCTGGCGGACCCGTTGCAGGACGTCCCGCTTGGTCTCCCGATCGAAGTAGATCAGCACATTGCGGAGGAAGACGACGTCGAAGCGGCCCAGGATCGGGAAGGGCCTGGTCAGGTTCAGCTGACGCAACTGCACGCGATCCCGGATCGACTGGTTGATCCGCCAACTCGGGCCGCTCCGCTCGAAGTGCTTGATCAGACTGGTCACCGGCAGCCCCCGGTTCACCTCGAGCTGGGAGTACTCGCCACCCCGCGCGCGGTCGATCATCTCCTCCGAGAGGTCGGTAGCCAACAGCTCGATCCTCCAGCCGGCCAACTCGGGCATATCCAGCGCCGTCATCACGATGCTGTACGGCTCCTGGCCGCTGGAGCACGCGCCCGCCCAGATCCGCAACGAGCGGTCCGGGCGTGACCGGGCCAGCGTCGGCAGCACGGTGTTCCGCAACACCGCGAACGGTTCGGCGTCGCGGAACCACGAGGTCTCGTTGGTGGTCAACGCCTCCACCACGTTCTTGAGCCGCGCCGGCGTCCGCCGCCGCGACAGCTCATCGACGTAGGCGTCGACGTCGCGGTGCCCGGCCGCGCGGGCCAGCGGCACCAGCCGCGACTCGACCAGGTACTCCTTGCCGGCCTCCAACACGATGGCACTCTCGGCACGGACCAACTCCCGCACGAAGCTGAACGACTGCGGGCTGATCGTCATAGACGTGCCCCGAGCGGCGAACCGCCGCTGGCCAGCTGCGGAACCCGACGGACGATCTCCGTGGCCAACTCACCCAGCGGCAGGATCTCCTCGGCCAATCCGGCACCGGCGACGGCACCCGGCATGCCCCAGACCACCGAACTGGCCTCGTCCTGCACGATCAGGCTGCCACCCCGGTCGACGATGTCGCGCGCACCGCGACAACCGTCGGAGCCCATGCCGGTCAGCACCACGCCGAGTACCGATCCGCCGAGCGCCGTGGCGGCCGACCGGAACAGGACGTCGACGGCGGGGCGACAGAAGTTCTCCGGCGGCTGCTGGTGCAACCGCGCGACCAACTGCCCGGCCTCGCGGCGCACCTCCAGGTGGTGGTCGCCCGGCGCGATGCAGACCGTCCCGGGCCGAAGCACCTGCCCATCGGTCGCCTCACTCACCTCGACGCCGTAGAGCCGGTCCAACCGCCGGGCGAACTGCAGCGTGAAGATCGGCGGCATGTGCTGCACCACCGCGACCGGTACCGAGAGCAACGGCAGCTGGCCGAGCAACTTGCTCAACGCTTCCGGGCCACCGGTCGACGAGCCGATCGCGACCAGGCGGCAGCCTCCGGCGGGCCGCGGCGCCGCGGCCCGCCGGACGACCTGAGGCTTGGCCACCGGGGTCACGCCCACCGGCCGGAGCCTGCTCGGCGAACCCGGCACCAGCGACTTGATCCTCGGGATCAACGACTCCCGGACCTGCTCGATCGAACGCCCCACGCTGCCGACGTTGGCCGGCTTGGGGACGTAGTCGCTGGCACCCGCGGCGAGCGCATCCAGGGTGGCCGTGGCCCCACGTTCGGTGAGCGTGCTGAACATGATCACCGGGATCCGGCTCCCCGACGCCCGTAGCTGACGTACCGCCTCGATGCCGTCGAGCTCCGGCATCTCGATGTCCATCGTGATCAGGTCCGGTTTGAGCGTGGCGGCCTTCTGCAGCGCCGCCCGCCCGTTCACCGCGGTCCCGACCACCTCAATATCGGGATCGGCGGAGAGGAGGTCCGAGACCAGCTTGCGGATCACGACCGAGTCGTCGACCACAAGCACCCTGATCGGTGTCATCCTTCGGTCAGTTCAGCCGGAAGTGGGAGAGCTCGGTACGGAGCCCGCCCGACATCTCGGCGAGCTCGCCGATCGCGGCCAGGGTCTGGTTGACCGCCTGGGTGGTCGAGGTCGACGCCGTGGCCACGCCACCGATGTTGACCGCGATCTCGCCCGAGCCGGTGGACGCCTCGGCGACGTTGCGCGACATCTCGTTGGTGGTGGCGGTCTGCTCCTCCACGGCCGAGGCGATGGTCAGCTGGTAGTCGTTGATCGACGTGATGATCGTGGCGATCTCCCCGATCGCGTCGACGGCACCGGTGGTGTCGGCCTGGATCGCCTCGACCCGGCGGGCGATGTCCTCGGTGGCCCGCGCCGTCTCCTGGGCGAGTTCCTTGACCTCGTTGGCGACGACGGCGAAGCCCTTGCCGGCCTCACCGGCGCGGGCGGCTTCGATGGTGGCGTTGAGGGCGAGCAGGTTGGTCTGCTCTGCGATCGAGGTGATCACCTTGACCACGTTGCCGATCTCCTGGCTGGAGGTGCCGAGCTTGCCCACCGAGACGTTGGTGGTCTCGACCATGCCGACGGCCTGGGAAGCGACCCGCGCCGCCTCGTTGGCGGAGTAGGCGATCTCGCGGATCGAGGCGCCCATCTGCTCCGCGCCGGCAGCCATCGTCTGCACGTTGCGCGAGACCTCGTCCGCAGCTCCGGAGACGACGCCGGCCTGGACCGAGGTCTCCTCGGCACCGGCCGCGATCTGCTGCGAGGAGGCGGAGAGCTCCTCGGCTGCTGCGGCGACGGCGTCGGCCGAGCCCTGGGCGGTGGTCACGATCTCGGAGACTGAAGTCATCGAGGTGTTCAGTGCGCGCTCGAGCTCGCCGAGTTCGGCGGCCGACTTCTCCTCGACCCGCTGGCTCAGGTCGCCCTTGGCGAACTGGGTCAGGGCGTCCACAATGGCGCGCAGCGGGCGGGTGATCGAGCGGGCGATCAGGTAGGCGAGGACGCCGAGCAGGATCAGGCCGAAGGCCGACGCACCGTAGAGCAGCATCGAAGCACGGTTGCGGGTGTCGACCCGCTCACCACGCGCCACCTTGGCCCGCTCCTCCAGGGCGTCGATGGTGCCGCCGATCAACAGGTCCATGTTGTCGTTGGACTTCTGGATCTCGTCGACCCTGGCCTGCGCGGCCGGACGGTCTGCGATGGCGCTCTCGACGAAGGTGTCCATCGCGTCGATGTAGGCGGCCCAGGCACCGCGGAACTCAGCCGCCTGCTCCTCCGTGCTCGGAAGGTCCAGCGTGCCGATCTCCTCGACCAGCTTGTTGATCTCCGCGGTGTCCTCGTCGATGTCGTCGGCGAGCTTCGCGTTCTCCTTGTAGGCAACGGACTTGAGCGCGGTGACCTTGATCTCGCTGGCGCGGGTGTCCAAGGCGTGCATCAGGCTCAGGCCGCTCTCGAACGCCTGCAGCCGCTCGGCGTCCTGTTCGAGTTCATGGAACCCGTTGTAGGCAACTCCGGCGACGATCAGGGTGGTGGCGGCGCCGATACCGGCGATCGCAGCGAGCCGGCGGCCCACGGTCCAGGTGATGTTGAGAGACAAGAGAGATCCTCGGGGTCGGTACAGCAGTTGGAGGCAGGGTGGTTTCGGCCGCGACCGGCAACGGTCGTCAGCCAGACAGGCGGTCGGGTTCGGTTCAGGCGGCGACGACGCGCTCGACGTCGAGCGCGAGTAGGAGCTGCCGTTCGAGCTTGTAGGCCCCGTACAGGAACTCCCGGGCGGGCCCGACCAGGGTGTCCGGAGGCGGCTCGAACTGGCCCTCGTCGACGTCGACGACCGAGCCGATGCTGTCGACGAGCAGGGCGATAGCCTCGCCCGCTACCCGGACGACCACGAGCATCGGCTCGTGGTCCCCCGCGCGCGCAGGAAGCCCGAGCCGAGCACGGAGCTCGATCGCGCTCATCACCTGTCCACGCAGGTTGATCAGTCCGGCGATGGTGTCCGGCGCCAACGGGATCCGGGTCCGCGGCTGACCGCGGAGGACCTCTTGGACGGCGTGGACGTCAACGCCGTAAAGGTTTCCTTCGAGGGTGAAGGTGACCAGGCGGCTCCTCACATCGCCTCCTGGTAGTCGGAGTCGGACGGTTCGCCACGGTAGAACTCGGGGTCCACGGCCATGATCGCGGAGCGCACATCGAGGACCTCGACGAGCCGGTCCCGGACCAGCGCACTACCCAGCACGCCCCGGTCGGTGACGTCGTCGTGGAACTCGGTGACCTCGTCGACGATGTCGATGATCTCGTCGACCACCATCGCCACGCTGCGGTCACCGACGGTGTAGATCACCACGACCAACTCGTCGCGATCACGATCGCTCATCACGCCGTAGTAGGAGCCGAGTCGGACCACCGGCAGGATGCTGCTCCGGTAGCGGACCACCTCGCGGCTACCGACCCGCTCGACCGCGGTGTGGGCGAAGGTCTCCAGCCGGGTGACCGATGACAGCGCGATCGCCACGCGCCGGTTCTCGCCGAGGCCCGCCACCAGCAGCCGCAGGGTCTCCCCGGAGCCTGTGCCGGTGTCCTCCCCGCCGTCCTCGCTGCTCTCCAGCACTTCCGTGTTCAAGACCTTGCGAGCGAAGGCGGGGACATCCAGGATCAACGCCA
Source organism: Nocardioides sp. Bht2 (assembly GCF_047308515.1). Taxonomy (NCBI): domain Bacteria; kingdom Bacillati; phylum Actinomycetota; class Actinomycetes; order Propionibacteriales; family Nocardioidaceae; genus Nocardioides; species Nocardioides sp. Bht2. Next base: position 103,418 of record NZ_JBLBWI010000004.1, on the reverse strand, counting down.
CGCGTCCGTCGCCGAGGATGGTCGCACCCGAATAGGTGCCGATCGCCTTGAGTTGGGAGTTGAGTGGCTTGACCACGATCTCCTCGGTCGACAACACCCGGTCGATGACCAGCCCGAAACGCTTTCCCTCGGCCTGGAGTACCGCGATCAGGACATGCCCGTCGGAGCGCTCGGACTCGACCTCCAGCACGTCGGCCAAGCTGACCAGCGGCAGCAGGGTGCCGCGGAGCCGGTAGACCGAGGCGCCGTTGACGTTCTCGACCTCGTTCTCGGCGCGCTCGGGGTCGAGCGCGACCAACTCCAGCAGGCTGAGCTGGGGGATGGCGTAACGATCGCCGGCGCTCTCCACGATGAGGGCGGGGACGATAGCCAGGGTCAGCGGGATCCGGAGCCGACAGGTGGTCCCGCGACCGACGGCCGACTCGACCTCGATGGTCCCGCCGATCCCTTCGATGTTGGTCTTCACCACGTCCATCCCGACGCCACGCCCGGAGACGTTGGTGACCGCGGCGGCGGTGGAGAAGCCGGGCAGGAAGATCAACTGCAGGATGTCTGCGTGGGTCATCTGGGCGAGCTGAGCGGAGGTACGCAGCCCACGGTCGAGCGACTTGGCAGCAACCCGCTCGGGGTCGATCCCGGCCCCGTCGTCACTGACCTCGACGACGACCTGGCCGCCCTCGTGGTACGCCCGCAGAGTGACCACGCCCTCGGCCGTCTTTCCGGCGGCGAGGCGGGTCTCGGTGCTCTCCAGACCGTGGTCGACGGCGTTACGGACCAAGTGGGTAAGAGGGTCCTTGACCGCTTCCAGGAGCGACCGGTCCAACTCGGTCTCGCGGCCGACCATCGTGAGTGAGACCGCCTTGCCACACTGGGCGCCGAGGTCGCGGACGACGCGCGGGAGCTTGGCCCAGAGGTTGTCGATCGGCTGCATCCGGGTCTTCATCACGCCCTCCTGCAGCTCAGAGGCGATCAGGTTGAGCCGTTGGGCGGAACGGATCAGCTCGACGTTCTGTTGATCGCCGGCCTGACGAACGATCTGGTTGCGGGTCAGCACCAACTCGCCGACCAACTGCATCAGCGAGTCGAGCAGGTCGACGTCGACGCGGATCGACGACTCGGAGATGCTCCGTCGTCCGTTCGTCTCCTCGGCCAGTTCGGCGACCGGCTCCGCGAGGCGTTCCAGGACCGGCTCGGGAAGCACCCCACCGAAGACCTGGAGAGGCACGTGCTCAGCCACCGGCACGAGTCCCGTGCCGGTCGGGGCCTCCACCTGTCCCGGCTCGGCTGACGACTCTGCGTCGAGCTCGGAGGCGGGTTCCGCGATCGGCTCGCTCTGCGGTGCGGCGAGCTCCGTCTCCCGTCCCTCGAGCGTGGCGGTGATCCGCTCCACGACCGGGCTGACGTCTGTCTCGCCCTCGTCGCCACCCTGCTCGATGCAGGCCAGCAGGTCGCGGACGACGTCGACCATGTGCAGCAGCACATCGGTGGTCAACGGCGTCATCGACATCTCGCCGTCACGCAGGCGGGCAAGCAGGTTCTCGCCGACATGGGTCACCGCTTCCAACCGACCGAAGGCCAGGAAGCCGCTGGTGCCCTTGATCGTGTGGATCGTGCGGAAGATGCTGCCGAGCAGGTCACGCGAGCCAGGCTCGCGCTCCAGCGCGACCAGGTCTCGGTCGAGCTGGTCCAGGTTCTCGAGGCTCTCCACGAGGAATTCCTGGACGATCTCGTCGATCTCGTCCAACGGGGTGTTGCCTCTCATCGTTTCTGTCACGCGCGGCAGCCGACTGCGGGGCAGGGCTGACCGAACGGCCTCGGCACTGGGTCCGAGAAAGTTCCAGGGACGCTCAGCGGTGGCGACGGATGCCGCACGTGTACCGCTCGGCCTCGCCGAGCCGCGGGGCCGGTACGTGGCCGCCGAAGCTGACCCGTGCCATCGGCACCCACGCCTTACGACCGGTTGCCTCGAGGTAGACCCAGGCATACCGGTCGTGGTCTGGCGTGATGCGCTGATCGAGCATCACGCCACGCGTGACGTCACCTCCATCGAGGAGGACTTCGACTTCGATCTCATGGCGCATGGGCCGAAACGCTAACGCTCAAACGAGCAGCGTCGCGCGGAAAAACAATGGGACCATAGTCACCCGGCGAAAGGCTCAGATCCCAGCGGCACAAGCCGATGGGTGAATGTTTCGCCTCGCCTGAAAGCTACTGGCGAGTTAGTCGAACTACGCCGATATATGGATCATAAGCCATCTCTGGACCTAAGGCCGGAAATGACACCGGGTGACATTTGTGTCACTTGAGGACGTTGAGCGCCCCCGCGCGGATGGCGATCCGGATCTCCGCCCCAGGAGTCAGCAAACCGAGCGGTTCACCGTCTCCGCCGACCGCCACCGCAGCCTCGGCCGCGAGCACAAGTTCCTGCCCACGCAGCACCGTGACCTCGTCCAACTGGACGTGAGCGCCGTCGTAGACCTTCGGCAACGACCGGATCAGGTCGAGCTTGTTGGCAGCCGCGATCAGCACCACGTCTAGACGTCCATCGTCCACGACGGCGTCCGGAGCGATCTTCATGCCCGAGCCGTAGAACGAAGAATTGGCTGCCACCACCGTCGCCACTCCCACGCGACGACGCTCACCGTCGAGCATCACCTGCATCTGGACCGGGCGGAACGTCGCCAACGCCCGGATCGCGGCATAGGGGTACTGCAGCTTGCGCGGGAGCCATCGGGCGCCGTCCACGATCTCGGCAGCGCGGGCATCCACGCCGACGTAGACGGAACCGGCAACCTGGATCACCTCGCCGTTCGGCGTCGTCACCTCGATCAGGTCGACGGCGCTCGGCTCGGCCTCCAGCAGGATCCGCGCCACCTGGGTGGGGTCGTTGGGGATACCCAACATCCGCGCGAAGTCGTTGCCCCGTCCCGCCGGAACCATGCCGAGCAGGCCACCCCCGGCCGCGACCTGGCCGGCGATGGACGAGAGCATCCCGTCGCCACCCACCGAGACCACCACGTCGCCGCGGGCCACGGCTGCAGCGACCAGGTCGCTGGTCGCTCGCGGCCCGGGCGAATAGGTGACCTCGACCTCCGCGCCGGCATCGCGCAGCAGTCGAGCCACCGGCACCACCGCCCCCGGGGCAGCCCCGCCGCCGGAGGTCGGGTTGACCAAGAAACTGAACCGCCGCGCATCGCTCACGGAATCATCACTCCCGGGTTGAGCACGCCGGCCGGGTCCAGCTCCGCCTTGACCGCACGGAGGATGTCGACGCCGACCGGGCCGATCTCCCGAGCGAACCACGGACGATGGTCGCTGCCGACGGCGTGGTGATGGCTCACCGTGGCACCGTGGCCGACCATCGCCTCGGTGGCGGCGGCCTTCGCTGCCAGCCAGGTCGTCAACGGCTCGTCGCCGCCGGGAGCAGCGACCGTGAAGTAGAGCGAGCAGCCGGTCTCGTAGACGTGCGAGATGTGGCAGAGGACCAGAGCCTTCTCCCCCAACTCTGCGACCAAAGCGTCCCGCACCGCCTGATAGACCTCGTCGCGCTTGGACCAGAAGGTCGCCGTCTCCAAGGTCTCGACCAGGACTCCGGCGTCGAGCAGGGCGTCACGCAGGTAGGGCGCCGCGAACCGGCCCTGCACCCACGCCTCGCCACGCTCGGCGCCCAACTCCTCACCACCGGCTCGCGTCAGCAGGGCGGCGACGGCGCCGCGCTTGGCAGCGACCGCCTCGACATCGGTCCCCTCGAAGCCGATCACCATCAAGCAACCGGTGACGGTGTCGCCCCCGACGTTCGAATGGCTGGCGAGGTTGAGTGCCGTCTCGTTCTCGTCGGAGAGTCGGATCACGGTCGGCAGTTGGCCGTTCTGGGCGAGCAGGCGCATCGCGTCCGCACCGTCGGCGAAGCTCGGGAACTGCCAGGCCTCGTACTGCTTGACGGTGGGCAGCGCACGGACCCGGACGCGGACCGCAGTGATCACGCCGAAGGCACCCTCGGAGCCGAGCATCAACTGACGCAGGTCGGGACCGGCCGCGTTGGCGGGCGAGCTGCCCAGGACCAGGGTGCCCTTGGCGGTGGCGACCTCCAGGCCGACCACAAGCGCGTCGAAGCGTCCGTAGCCCGCGGAGGACTGGCCGCTGGAACGCGTTGCCGCGAAGCCGCCGATCGAGGCGTACTCGAAGGACTGGGGGTAGTGGCCGAGGGTCATCTGGTGCTCGGCGAGCAGCGCCTCGGCCTCGGGGCCACGCAGCCCCGGCTCGAGGACGGCGGTCATCGAGATCGGGTCGACCTCGCGCAGCGCCTTCATCCGGATCAGATCGAGGCTGACCACACCTACGACGTCGTCGCGTCGGGCGACGAGTCCGCCGGTGACCGAGGTTCCGCCACCGAACGGCACCAGGGCGAACCGGTGTCGCTGAGCCAGCTCGATCAACGCCAACACCTGCTGGTGATCGGCGGGGCGGACCACAGCGTCGGGGGCGTCGGCCAGGTCACCGGAACGCGCCCGGAGCAGGTCGGGCGTCGACTTGCCGCGGGTCCGCAGTCGGCGGGTCTCGTCATCGAGCAGTACCTGCTCGACTCCGACGATCCCGCGCAGCTCGGCGAGGATCTCCTCGCTCAATGCGCTCGGCGGAACGGCGACGACCTCGACGGCCGGTCGATCCTGGACGCCGAACGCGTACTCCACCAACTCGCGGGTGGAGTCGGGGAGAGCGCCGGCCAGCTTCGGGTCGCCCCACCGGGCGGGGTGCATTTCTCGGGTCACGCGTTACACTGTTACACATGACGTCACTTCGTCACAATAGCTATCTGGACGCAGCCCGCGATTCGATCCTCGACGTCGGGTGGCGGCGCACCACCCTGACCGAGGTGGCGCGCCGGGCCGAGGTCTCCCGGATGACGATCTACCGGACCTGGCCGGACATGCAGACCCTGCTCGCCGACCTGATGACCCGCGAGTGGGGCGTCGTCGCCGCCGTCCTACCTGACGGCGACGTATCGCCGCCGACGCCGGCGTCGATCGCCTCCGGCTCGTTGGCCGTGATCGGCGCCCTGCGGACCAACCCGCTCTTCCGTCGGATCCTCGACGTCGACCCCGAACTGCTGTTGCCCTACCTGCTGGACCGGCGTGGCCGCAGCCAGGAGGCGATCCTGCAGGTGCTCGCCGCCCGGATCGCGGCGGGCCAGCAGGCTGGCACCGTGACCGGCGGCGACCCGCACCTGGTGGCCCGCTCCCTGCTCCTGCTCGCCCACGGCCCCGCGCTGTCGGCAGCCACGATGGCCGACGACTCCGTCAGCCTGGCCCAACTCGATGAAGCCGTGGAGACCATGCTGACCAAGGCGTTGCAACCGTGAAGGCCTTAGCCACCAGCAGTGCCGGGCGGATCGGCGTCGGCACCGCCGAGGTGCCCGAGAACGTCGACGTCGTGGTGATCGGGCTCGGCGTGACCGGGACCGGGGTGGCTCTCGACGCAGCCACCCGCGGCCTCTCGGTCCTGGCCGTCGACGCGCACGACCTGGCGTTCGGCACCTCCCGTTGGTCCTCGAAGCTGGTCCACGGCGGCCTCCGCTACCTGGCTCGCGGCCAGGTCGGCGTGGCCCATGAGAGCGCTGTCGAACGCGGCATCCTGATGGAGAGCACGGCACCGCACCTCACCCACGCGATGCCGATGCTGCTTCCGTTGCTCTCCCAGGTCTCCCGGGTCCAGGCAGGCCTCGCCCGGGCCGGGTTCACCGCCGGCGACCTGCTCCGCCGTGGCGCGGGCACCTCGCCGCACACGTTGCCCCGCCCGAGCCGCGTCTCGGCCGCCGAGGTGCTGGCGCTGGCTCCCGGTCTCCGCTCCGCCGGGCTCCGCGGGGGCCTGCTCTCCTGGGACGGCCAACTCGAGGACGACGCTCGGCTGGTCACCTGCATCGCCCGCACCGCCGCCGCCCACGGCGCCGTGGTTCGTACCCATGCTCGAGTCCTGAGCGCCACCGGAACCAGCGTCGAGCTGCGCGACGAGACCACCGGCGAACTGCGCACCGTCACCGCCCGCGCGGTGATCAACGCGACCGGCGTCTGGGCCGGCAGCCTGGTCCCGGTCCGGCTCCGGCCGAGTCGCGGTACCCATCTGGTGCTCCGCGCCGAGACGCTTCCCGGCGTCCGCGCCACCGTGACCGTGCCGGTGCCCGGCTCCCTGAACCGCTACATCATGGTCTTGCCGCAGCCCGACGGCCAGTACTACGTCGGGCTCACCGACGAACCGGTCGACGGCGAAGAGATCCCGGACGTTCCCGAACCGTCCGAAGCCGAGATCGGCTTCCTGCTCGATGTCGTCTCCGCCGCCTTCGACCGTCCGCTCCGGCGCGACGACGTGGTCGGCGCCTACGCCGGCCTGCGTCCGCTGCTGGACAACGACGGCTCGACCGCCGATCTCTCGCGCGAACACGCGGTGCTGACCTCGCCGACCGGCGTGATCACCGTCGTCGGCGGCAAGCTGACCACGTACCGGAAGATGGCCGAGGACGCCGTCGACGCCACCGGTCTGGCCCCCGGCGCCTGCGTGACCCGCGAGACGCCGCTGCTGGGCGCCGCACCACGCACCGAGTTGGCCGAGCTCGAAGGGCCGGCCCGCCTGATCCGTCGCTTCGGCACCGAGGCGGACTACGTCCTGGCCGACGCCCGCGCCGTCTCCGGTCTGAGCGACGCCGAACTGCTGGCCCCGATCACCGACCAGATCCCGATCACCCTTGCCGAGTTGATCTTCGGCGTCACCCATGAGGGCGCCTACGACGTCGAGGACCTGCTGGAGCGTCGGACCAGGGTCGGCATGGTCGCCGTCGACCGTGCCGCCGCGACCCCTGCCGCCGAGCGGGCGTTGACGATCGCGGGTCGCTGACTCACATCTCCATCCAGAGCACTTCCCACAGGTGACCGTCGAGGTCGCGGAACGAACCGCCGTACATCGGCCCCTGCTCGTTGCGCTCCTCGGTGTCGGTGGCCCCGGCCGCAGCCGCCTTGGTGCAGAGCTCGTCGACCTCGGCGCGGCTCTGCGCGGTCAGGCAGATCAGCGTCTCGGTACCGGTCGCGGGCTGGGTCTTGTGGAACGAGTGGAAGTAGTCGTTCTGCAGCAGCATCACGCTGGCCTGGTCGTTGATCACCATGCAGGCCGCCTCCTCGCTGCTGAAATCGGCGTTGAAGGTGAAGCCGAGCGAGCCCCAGAACTCACGGCTCTTCGCGACATCGGCGACGGGCAGGTTCGGGAAGATCATGCGATTCATGGCGGTGCCTCCTGGTGGCGCGGCACCCCACGGTGCCGCTCTGGTTGGTTCGACTGACGGCGTTCGGAGAATTCATCGTCGCAGCGCCGATGAGTTTCTCCTTGGGAATCGGTCTTCCCACCCGGCACACTGAGCACAGGAGGCAGACGTGACCACGAGCGCTTCACCGCAGACCGAGAACGACTTCCAGGAGATGGCCAACCGCTATCGTCGCGAACTCCTGGCGCACTGCTACCGGATGACCGGGTCGGCCCACGAGGCTGAGGACCTCGTGCAGGAGACCTATCTCCGTGCCTGGCGTTCCTTCCACGGCTTCGAGGGGCGCTCCTCGGTTCGCACCTGGCTCTACCGGATCGCCACCAACGTCTGCCTGACGAACCTCGACGGCAAGCAGCGGCGTCCGTTGCCGACGGGGCTCGGCACAGCCGACTCCCAGGCCAGCGACGAGCTGATCAGCGACCACGAGGTGCCGTGGCTCGAGCCGATCCCGGACGCCGCCGTCCAGGTCACCGAGCGGGACTCGATCCGGCTGGCCTTCGTCGCCGCGCTGCAGCACCTCCCCGCCCGTCAGCGGGCGGTGCTGATCCTGCGCGACGTGCTGCGCTGGTCGGCCAAGGAGGTCGCCGAGGCGCTGGACACCTCCACCGCTGCGGTGAACTCGGCGCTGCAGCGCGCCCATGCCGGCCTCGCGGCCGCCGGGCTCGCCGAAGACACCGTGGAGAACGACCTCGACGTCCGCCAACGCGCGATGCTGGAGGAGTACGTCGACGCCTTCTGGCACAAGGACATCGCCCGCATCGTCAACCTGCTGACCGCCGACGCCGTCTGGGAGATGCCACCGTTCATCGGTTGGTACCGCGGCGCGGTGACCATCGGCGAGTTGATCAACACCCAGTGCCCCGGCGGGGTGCACGAGATGCCGATGCGAGCCACCCTCGCCAACGGCCAACCCGCCTTCGGGCTCTACATGGCTCAGGGCGACGGCACCTTCACCCCGTTCCAGTTGCAGGTGCTGCACCTGGACGGCGACCGGGTGGCTCGGGTCTCGGTCTTCTTCAGCCCCACCCTCTTCGCCCGTTTCGGACTGCCCGAGGTACTGCACACCGCGGACCTGGACGTCCGGGTTCCTGCCCCGGCCGCTGGGCGATGATCGCCGCCACCGCACCGGTGGCGCTGTTGGGTCAGGCGATCGAGTTCACCTGCGGCGCCCTTCGCGGCGCCGACAGGGCCTCGCCCGCACTACCCACACCGTGCCGGGGCTGGACACTGGGCGACCTGCTGGACCACATGGCCGACGGGATGGACGCCTTCACCGAGGCGAGCGACGGTCTGGTCGCCGTGACGGCGGCGCCGCGTACCGGCATCGCGCTGCTCGACGTTCGTGCCAAGGCCCGAGCACTACTGAAGGCCTGGCAACAGGCACCGACCGAGGCGGTCCGGATCGCCGATGCCCGTCTCAGCAGCGACGTCTTCCTCCATGCCGCCGCGCTCGAGGTCGCCGTCCACGGCTGGGACGTCGCCGCCACCCTGGCCGACCGCGGGCGATCGCCAGCCCCGATCCCCCAGCACCTGGCCGAAGACCTGATGCCCGCCGCCCACCTCCTGCTCACCAGCGCCGACCGCGTCGGCCGCTTCGCACCGCCGCTCCCCGTCCCGCCCGACGCCCCTGCCGGCGTCCGGCTGCTGGCACTGCTCGGCCGCTGAGCGCAGGTCCCGAGCCGCTGGAGTTCTTCCAGCTGCGAGACGATCTCAGGACCGGCACAAGATGGCGGTTGTTCGCTGCCGCTAGGTGACAGCAAACAACCGCCATCGCACTGCGGCTCCGCCTTACTTGCTGGCGCAGATCGCCCAGAACGAGGCGGTCCGGTCGTTCTCGCCGGTGTCGTTGGTGACCTCGGTGCGCCAACCGATCGGCGCGGCGCCGTCACCCGCAGGCGCGGTTCCGGTGGGGCTGATCAGCGTGAACGAGGTGACCGGGATGCTGTGGCCGACCTGGCCGGCACTACCGCCCAGGAAGAGCAGTCCGGGCGGGGACACCGATGCCCCGCCGCCGATCGCCACAGCGCCCTCCGCGCAGCGGACCGACCGCGACGTCGACTCACCGTTGTCGAAGTCCGCGACGGTCTCCCGTACCGTCACGAACTTCGTGTAGCCACGAGCAGCGGGCGCCAGGTCGGCCTTGGTGACCTGGCCGTTCTTGATCTTCTTGCTGGTCACCGCGTTGTTCGCCAGCTTCTTGGTAGTGACCGCACCGTTCTTGATCTGCGCGGAGCCGATCTGTTTCGCGGCCCACGACGGCAGCGGCGAGATGGCCACCACCAAGAAGAGCGCCAGGTAGGCGACGGCGTTGCGGCCGAGGTGACGGCCAAGACTTCGGGTGCGACTGACTTCGGTTTGCGGTCTCATGGACACTCCTCAGGACGGGAACTGGAACGTGATCCAGCGCACAACCGCCGACCTAGGAGTGTCGATAGCCCAGATGCACCATTTAGGGGTAGTGATTCCGCGTAGTCGGAGGGGGTGAGCTGAGCTCGCGCCGATCCGATGCTGCTCAGACCAGCCATTCCAGCGCCCGGCCGTGGCTCTGGGTGAGGCCGACGGCTCGGCCGTCGACGCCGAGCACGAACCGGTTGCCCACCTCGACGCCACCCGTCGACGCGGTGACGGCGGGCAGCACGTTGGCGCCTTCGTTGCTCACCCAGTGGCAGGCCCCGGCGCGGACCAACTCCCGCATCATCGCCGCGAACCGCTCCCGGTCGTCCGGCTCCAGGTAGGCGATCACCGCGGTATGGAAGACGATCGGAGTCAGACCGGAAGGGACGCGGTCGAGCAACACCGGCAGCTCGGTCAGCAGGTTGCCGCGCACCACCTCGACCGGTGAGCGTCGGGCGACCTGGACAGCCACACGGAGCCGGTCACGCCGGTCCTGGTGCTCGGGGAAGATGAGATTCTCCAACCAGGCAATGTGATCGGGGTCGTTGACGTCGAGCGGGTTGAGGTCGATCCCGCCGCGCCAACCGATCTGAGGAACCACTTCCGGCAAGGACGGTGCACCGCTCACCCGGCACTCCAGCACCGGGCCCGTGCCGACCTCCACCACCGAGTCCGCGCTGCTCCAGCGGTACCGGTAACCGTCCGGGTGCAGGCACAACCCGGCCGAACACCCGACCTCCAGCAGGGCGATCCGCTCCGCACCGATGGTCGCGAAGGCCGGGACCAGTGTCGCCAACCGGCCGACCTCGTTGGTCTGCGTCGCCCGCGTCGAGACCACTGCGACGACGTCCGACCAACGGCCCACCACAACGTCGCGGAAGCCTTGGTACGGCCCCGGCGCTGCGGCCCCCAGCCAGCGGGCCGCCGCAAAGATCAGGTTCGGCTGCTGCTTGATCGGGGGCAGACCGGCGATCAGCCGCTGCACCCCGGCGTCGTCGGCCACGCCCAACGACCACTCGACGAAGGTCGGCGAGTCCACGGCGTGGCGCGCGAAGTCCAGGTAGGCGTCGACGACCGGCTGGAACGGTTCCACACGCCGAGCCTACGTCGCGCGACCGCTCACAGCTCCGAGGTGGCCTGGTTGCGCCAAGGACGCTGGAACGGCAGCCGCCAGGCATAGGGCGCGATCAACTGGTGCATCTGGTTCGGCCCCCACGAACCCTGCGGGTAACTCCGGACCGGGGTGGGATTCTCCAGCATGGGCTGGGAGATCTCCCACAGTCGCTCCACGCCTTCGGCGGTATTGAAGAGTGTCTTGTTGCCCTTCACCGCCTCCAGGATCAACCGTTCGTAGGCCTCCAGGCTCGCCCCCGACCAGCCGGTGCTCTCCATCGCGAACTGCATCGACAGTTTGTTCAGTGCGAAGCCGGGGCCAGGCCGCTTTCCGTAGAACGACAGCGACATCCGCGACGCATCCGCCAGGTCGAAGGTCAGGTGGTCGGGCCCGTCGGCGCCGATCCCCGAACCGGGCGGGAACATCGACTTCGGCGGCTCCTTGAAGGCGACCGAGATGATCCGCTGCCCGGCCCCCAACCGCTTGCCGGTCCGCAGGTAGAACGGCACGTCCGCCCAGCGCCAGTTGTCGATGTAGCACTTCAGCGCGATGAAGGTCTCGGTCTCCGACATCGGGTCGACGCCGGGCTCGTCCCGGTAGCCGTCGTACTGGCCGCGGACCACATCGGCCGGCTCGATCGGCAGCATCGACCGGAAGACCTTCATCTTCTCGGTACTGATCCCCTCCGGGTCCAGCGACGTCGGCGGTTCCATCGCGGTGAACGCCAGCACCTGGAACAGGTGGGTGACCACCATGTCGCGGTAGGCACCGGTGCCTTCGTAGAACCCGGCACGGCCCTCCAGGCCGAGGGTCTCAGGGACATCGATCTGGATGTGGTCGATGTTGTTGCGGTGCCAGATCGGCTCGAAGATCCCGTTGGCGAACCGGAAGGCGAGGATGTTGAGCGCCGCCTCCTTACCCAGGAAGTGGTCGATCCGGAAGATCTGCTCCTCGGCGAAGACCTCATGCAGCGAAGCGTTCAGTGCGACCGCCGAAGCGAGGTCGGTACCGAAAGGCTTCTCCATCACGATCCGGCTGCCCTCGACCAGACCCGCCTCCTGCAACTGTCGGACCACGGCGAGTGCAGCCTTCGGCGGCACCGAGAGATAGTGCAGTCGAGTGTGCTGGGTGTCGCAGTCCGCCTCGGCCTCCTCGATCACGCTGATCAACTCGTCGGCACCCGAGTTCGCCCAGAAGAGCCGGGTCGCGAACTCCTCGAACGCCTGCTTGTCCTCCTCGTCGTCGCTGTGCTTCGCGATCGCCACCCGGGCCAGGTCGACGAACGACTCCCGGGTCTGAGGTTCGAGGGCCGTGCCCACTACCCGCAGTTCGGGCAGCAACCCGGCTCTCCACAGGTGCAGCAGCCCCGGCAGCAGCTTCCGCTGCGCGAGGTCACCGCTCGCACCGAAAAGCACCACGGTGGTGGGAGGTCCGGGCTTGCCCTGTCGCTCTGCCATGTCTCCAGCCTGCCACGCAGGACTTACTCGGGCAGCGCCTGCAATGCAGATGTAACCCGATCGTCGTCACCGGCCACGAAGACGTACTCCTGGTTGCGCACGTGCGAGACCGCGCCCACCCGCTTGCCCCCCGGGCTGAAGATCCCGATCTTCGCGCCGACGTAGCGCCGCGAGTCGTAGGCCAGCATCTCCACCCGTTGGTGCCCGGCGCCCCGCAGCCAGTCGACGACCTGGTCCGGGCTGACCCAGGACTCGTCGCTGTAGGAGACCACCACCATCTCCGCGCGCAGCTCGCCGATCAGCTCCGCCATCGCCTCCGCCATCCGCGGCTTGGAGTTGAAGACGCTGCGGGTCTCGTCGGCGCGAGCGTCGATCCGTTTGCAGGCGACGCCGTAGAACTCCGGCTCGTCCCACCGCACCAACGTCTCCCAGACGTGGTAGTTCGTGAAATACCGATGCTGGTTGTAGGGCGGGTCGAGGTAGGCGAGGTCAGTGGCGGGCAACTGCCGCACCATCTCGACGGCGTCGCCGTGGCTGGTCCGGCCGACACCGGGCAACAGCTCCGGCACCCTGAGTTGCAACGGCTTGTGCGACCGCGGCGCCCAGTCCTTCAGGTACGCCATCTGCAGTCCGGTCGTGGAGTCGACCCGGTCGGCGGCCAGGATCAGGCTGGTCAACAGGATCGCGTAGAGCGGACCGCCCCGGTGCTCACGCTCGATCTCGTTGCGGATCGCGTCGACCCTCGCGCCGTTCTGCGGCTGGAAGAACCGCGACTGCTCGCAGAAGGTCTCGGTGAAGTAGCCCGCCTCGCCGGGCAGCGCGTTGAGCCGCTCCACCTCGGCCAGCAGCAGCTCTCGGTCCACGGTGTCGCTGTCGGTGGCGATCCAGCAGTCGCTGAAGACCGCGCTGTACGTGGCCACGTCGTTCGCGGTCACCACCAGTCCGCGGCGCTTGAACTCCTGTGCCACCCGAGTGGTGCCGGTGAAGAGGTCGAGGCCGGTCCGGGCCCCGGAGCCTTCGGCCAACGCCCCGAGGACCGGGATCAGCGTCCGCTTCGAGCCAAGATATTTGATCATCGTCAGGGCGCGCTGATCCCGACATAGGTGGTATCGAGGTACTCCTCGATCCCCTCGAATCCGCCTTCACGCCCGAAACCGCTCGCCTTGACCCCACCGAACGGCGCGGCCGGGTTGGAGACCAGGCCGGTGTTCACCCCGACCATGCCGAAGTCGAGCGACTCGACCAGGCGCAGGGTCCGGTCGAGATCGCGGGTCCAGAGGTAGGCCGAGAGACCGTACTCGGTGTTGTTCGCGGCGTCGACCGCCTCCTGCTCGGTGCGGAAGGTGCTGATCGGCGCGACCGGGCCGAAGATCTCCTCGCGGACCACCCGCGCCTCGGGGGCGACGTCGGCCAGCACGGTCGGCGGGAAGAAGTTGCCGTCCGGTTCGCCGCCGACCACCAGCCGGGCGCCGCCGGCCACCGCGTCGGCGACCAACTGCTGCACCGACTCGACGGCGTGCGCGTCGATCAGCGGTCCGACGTCGACACCGTCCTCCTGGCCACGACCGACCCGAAGCCCACCCATCCGGGCGGCAAGCTTGGCGGTGAACTCCTCGGCGACGTCGGCGTGCACCAGGAACCGGTTGGCCGCCGTGCAGGCCTCCCCCATGTTCCGCATCTTCGCGATCATCGCGCCGTCGACGGCGGCGTCGATGTCGGCGTCGGCGAAGACCAGGAACGGTGCGTTGCCGCCCAACTCCATCGAGACCCGCTGCAGGTTGTCGGCCGAGCCGCGCACCAGCTCCTTGCCGACCGCGGTCGAGCCGGTGAACGAGATCTTGCGAAGTCGCGGATCGGCGAGCAGCGCCGAGGTGACCTCGCCGGTGCTCCGGGTGGTGACCACCTGGAGCACGCCTTCGGGCAACCCCGCCTCCGCGAAGACCTCGGCGAGTTTGAACATGGTCAGCGGGGTCGCGCTGGCCGGCTTCACCAGCGCCGTACAACCGGCAGCCAGGGCGGGGCCGATCTTGCGGGTGCCCATCGCCAACGGAAAGTTCCACGGGGTGATGAAGAGGCACGGACCGACCGGCTTCTTGACCGTGAGCAACCGCGAGCCGCCGGCGGGCGCAGTCAGCCAGCTGCCGCGGATCCGGACCGCCTCCTCGGAGAACCAGCGCAGGAACTCGGCGCCGTACGCCACCTCGCCACGCGCCTCGGCCAGCGGCTTGCCCATCTCCAGGCTGATCGTCTCCGCGAACTCGTCACTCCGTTCGCTGACCAGCTCGAACGCCCGGCGCAGGATCTCCCCACGTTCCCGGGGCGGCGTCGTCGCCCAGGAGTGCTGGCGCTGGACCGCAACGTCGAGCGCGGTGAGCGCCTCCTCGGCGGTCAGGTCCGGAACCTGGCCCAGCACAGCGCCGTCAACCGGGTCGAGCACGTCGAAGGTCTCGGTCATAGGTGCCAATCTATCGGCTGCGCCGAGGAGTGACAGAGCGTCACGGACGGCGACTTCTGACTCCGGTCACCTGCCCTGGGCTGCCGGGGTACCCTCTGCGGCGTGAGGAAGCTGCCCGACTCAGTCGTGATCTTGGCGCCTGCCGCGCTGATCACGGTCGTCGTTGTGCTCCTGGGCTTCCTGATGGTCGGCGGCGAGGAGCCCACCGAGAACGCGGCCACGATCGGCGACAAGGGCCCGGTGACCAGCCAGCCAGGCGTGGATCTGACCGACGAGCCGCTGCCGGAGACGGTCAGCCCGTCGCCTGCCGCGCAGCCCTCGGCCAAGGGCGAGGAGCCCGGTCGCACGATGCCGAAGCTGACCGGCCCGCAGATCACGCTGCGCCCCAAGCCCAAGGTGAAGGTCGTCGAGGAGGCGACCATCACCATCTCCTCCTTCAACCTGCTCGGACACTCGCATACCGAGAAGGGCGGCCACAAGGCGCGTCTGGCGTCCGGGCCGGCCCGGATGGCGGACGCGATGCGGATCCTCGACTCGCACCAGGTCGGTGTGGTCGGCCTGCAGGAGCTGCAGACCCCGCAGATGCAGGTGCTCGCGCGGCACAGCAACTGGTCGGTCTACCCCGGTGGCGGCGTCGACCAGCGGTTGACCGCGAACTCGATCGCCTGGCGCAACTCCGAGTACGAGGCGGTCAGCACCGAGACCACCCCGATCCCGTACTTCGCCGGCGAGATCCGGCAGATGCCCGTCGTGCTGCTGGAGCACAAGGCCACCGGACAGCAGTTCTACGTCGCCAACTTCCATAACCCCGCCAACGCCCACGGCGACGCCTCGCGATGGCGCGCCGAGGCGCTGCAGCGCCAGATCACGCTCGCCAACACCTTGGCCGAGAAGGAACTGCCGATCTTCTTCACCGGCGACATGAACGACCGCGAGGGCTACTTCTGCGGCCTGACCGGCAACACCGCGATGAAGGCGGCCAACGGCGGCAGCACCGGTGCCTCCTGCCAGCCGCCGCCGAAGCCGATGCCGGTGGACTGGATCTTCGGCTCCGACGAGGTCTCCTTCACCGGCTACGTCGCCGACCGGAGCCCGGTCGTCGTGCGGACCACCGACCACCCGGTCGTGGTCGCCCAGGCGGTGCTCCCCGAGCGCCGCGAGAAGCTCAAGCGCTCCCCCCGCTAGCCCCCGAGGGCGCACAACTAGCGCGCGAGGTCGCAACCAGGGCTCAGGTCAGCAGCCGGATGCCTGCCGCGGTGACGGCGGCGACCAGCACCACCACGATGAACGGCGCGCGGCGCCAGGCGAAGATCCCGGCCACCGCGACGGCGATCGGGCGGGCCGGGTCGGACCACTCCTTGCCGTCGGCGAAGGCGCTGGTCGCACAGAGGGCCACCAGCAGCACGGTCGCTGCCGACGTCATCCACTGCTGGACGGCGGCACTCGGCGCCATCCGGCCGTGCAGCAACGGACCGGCCACCCGGAAGGCGTAGGTGAAGGCGCCCAGCACGACAGCCGAGATGATCAGGGTCCACGGGGAGATCATCGGTCGCCCCCTGGCTCAGTACCCGGGGCCGGCTCGGCCCCAGCGTCGCCGTCGGCCTCCCCGGCCGCACCGGTCCGCGGCGGAATCACCAACAATGCGGCCAGCGCGCAGAGCACGGCGAGCCCGGCCGGCACGAACGGCGTCAGGGCGAGCGCGATGACCGCCCCCAGCAACGAGGCGTTGCGGATCCGCGCCTGCCGGAGCGCTGGGACCACCAGTGCGAGCAGCACTGCCGGGAAGGCGGCATCGAGACCCCAGGCGTCGGTGTCCGGGATCGCCTGCCCGAGCAGCCCGCCGAGCAGAGCGCCGACGTTCCAGAAGGTCCACAGCATCGCGCCGCAGGTGAAGAAGATCAGCCGCCGCCGCATCGGATCACGCTCCGCGAGCGCGAACGCGACCACCTCGTCGATCATCAGGTAGCCGCCCAGCCAGGGCCGTTTGCTGACGGTGTCGGCGAGTGCGAACCCGAACGGCAGATGCCGCGCATTGACCAGGGCGCCGGCGGCGACCGCGGCGATCGGGCTCGCTCCGGCGGCGATCAGACCGGTGAAGAGGAACTGACTCGCACCGCCGAAGACGACGATCGACATCAGGGTCGGCACCCACAGCTCGAAGCCGGCGCCGACCGTGATCGCCCCGTAGGAGACCCCGACCAGGCCGACCGCCGCGTTGACCAACAACAGGTCTCGCAGGGTCGCCGGCCCGAGACGGTCGAGAAGTCGGCGCAGCACGTCATAGGTCTACCTGATAGGAGTGCTCCCTGCACATCCGTATTCACGACCTTCCGGCCCGCAGACGGCAACCGAATCCACTCGCTCGACGTCCAACCCACGACGCCTACCTCCAGGAGCCACCGTGAGCCGTCCCTTCTCGCGCACCGCACTGCTCGCTACGACCGTCGGTTTGGCCCTGGTCCTCGCCCTGGCCGCCGGGATCGGCTGGTGGCTGGTGGCTGACGACGAGCCCGACGCCAGCCCGACGACGACCGCCACCGCGCCGTCCCCCAGCCCCAGTCGCGGCACGGAGGTCGCCGCCCACGGCGAGGAGAGCGGTGCCACCGCGGTCGCGCTCCCCACCCACGCTTGGCGGCCCGGCGACGCCGGCGACGACGCCCTGATCAGCGGCACCCTGATCGCGGATCGGCACAACTGCGTAGCGCTCAGCCAAGGGGGCGGCGTGATGACCTACGCGCTTTGGCCGGCGGGGTACAGCGCAGTGATCGGGACCGACGGCGCGGTCCGGCTCAAGGACGCCTCCGGCACCGTGGTGGCCGAGACCGGCGACCAGCTCACCATGGGTGGCGGCTTCGGTGCGCCGCCGTCGCGGGACGTGACCTGCGTGCCGAAGAAGGGCGAGGTCGCCCTGGTCCAGTCGGACGTTACGGTCACCAAGGAGAGCGAGCACTGGCAACCGCGCGAAGCCGCACCGACCGGCTCGCCGAAGGACCCCGCCTATCTCGCGTGGCGCGCCCGGACGCCGTTGCGTTCCTGCGGCGAACAGTTCATCCCGCCGTTCCTCGACGGCACCGCCCTGCGCTACGCCGACTGCTTACGCAACGCCCTAGAGGACGGGCGGGCCGCCGAGGCCGTCGTCACCTTCACCACGGTGGAAGGCGACCCGGTCGTCCGCTACCTGCGGGTCCGGAGGAACGGCGCTGTCGAGGTCTTCACCGACTCCACCCAGGACAAGTTCGGTTCCCGCGCCTGGGAGCAGGGCACCTGTCGACGGCTGGAGGAGGCGCTCCGGTTCTCCTGCTGAGTCCAGCAGAGTCAGTTCAGCAGGCCGTTGACCAACGGCTTGAGCCCTTGCGCGTGGCCGGCCCGGTTCGGGTGGTAGCTCTCCGCGATCGGCCACGACAGCCCGTTGACCCACTCCGTGTTGTCGCAGACCGCGTGCCCGGTGAAGGACGACGTCGGATTGGCGAACGAGAACCCCCGCGCGGTTGCCGCGGCCTTGAGCTTGGCGTTCAACAGGTCCGCGGTGGCGTTGAGCCGCGTCTCCTCGGCGGGGGAGAAGAAGGTGGCGGCGTTGCAGTCCTCGCCCATGAAGAGCCGGGGATAGCCGACGATCACGACCTTGGCGTTCGGCGCCTTGCTCCGGATCGAGGTGTAGAGGGAGTTCAACCGGGCGGGCAGAGTGTTGTTGATGAACGCCTGGGCGGTATTCACCGCGCCGTTGCAGTTGCTGGCCCAACCCGGTTGCGCGCACTCGGTGATCACCGAGACGAAGCCGGCGTCGTTGCCGCCGACCGAGAGGGTCACGTACCGGGTGCCGCTGCCCAGGCTGCCCAACTGGTTGGCGCTCACCGAGGCGGTGGTGGCTCCCGAACACGCCTTGAAGTCGAGTTGGAAGCCACGCGAGGCGGCGATCAGGCTCGGATAGGCGAAGCTGGAGCGTTGGCACGAGGACCCGTCCGCGAGGTACGTGCGGGTACCGGTGCCCGAGGAGTAGGAGTCGCCGAGGGCGACATAGACCGGAGGCACGGCCTGCGCCGGAGCGATCGGGACGATCAACGACAGGACGAACAGGCCGAAGCCTGCGGCGAGAACGCCGAGAATTCTCTTCACGTGTGTTGCTCCTCTTGAGGACGGCCCCCACATGTGCCGTGGGTCACGTTACTCCCGGGCAACTTGGCGCGATACCTTCACTTGTCGACACGCCGGCCGACGACCCGGCGTCGCGCATGCGCCTTGAAGGAGGACCCATGTCCGAGTTTGAACCCGACGTGATCGTGGTCGGCGCCGGTCTGGCCGGACTGGTAGCCACCCACGAACTGGTCAAGGCCGGGAAGCGGGTCCTGGTCCTCGACCAGGAGAACCGCAACAACCTCGGCGGCCAGGCCTTCTGGTCACTCGGCGGCCTACTCTTCGTCAACTCGCCCGAGCAGCGCCGGATGGGGATCAAGGACTCCTACGAGCTCGCCCTCCAGGACTGGCTCGGTTCCGCCGGCTTCGATCGCCTCGATGACGAGGACGTCTGGGGACGGCAGTGGGCCGAGGCCTACGTCCGCTTCGCCACCGACACCAAGCGCGACTACCTCCGCGAGCTCGGCCTCAAGGTGCTCCCCTTCGTCGGATGGGCCGAGCGTGGCTCCGGCTCGGCCAGCGGCCACGGCAACTCCGTGCCGCGCTTCCACCTCACCTGGGGCACCGGCCCCGAGGTGGTCCGGGTCTTCGCCGAACCGGTGCTCCGCGGCGAGGCCACCGGACAGGTCCGCTTCGAGTTCCGGCACCAGGTCGACGAGCTGGTCGTCGAGGACGGTCGCGCGGTCGGCGTCCGCGGCTCCGAGCTGGCCACGGACGACGCCCTGGCCCGCGGCGTCGCCTCGTCGCGTGAGGTGGTCGGTGACTTCGAGCACCGGGCCGGTGCCGTCGTCGTCACCAGCGGCGGGATCGGCCACAACCACGAGCTGATCAGGCAGAACTGGCCCACCGAGCGTCTCGGCGCGGCGCCCGAGCACCTGATCTCCGGCGTCCCCGCGCACGTGGACGGGCGGATGCTGGAGATCAGCGAGGGCGCCGGGGCGCGGATCGTGAACCGCGACCGGATGTGGGCCTACACCGAGGGCATCCACAACTGGGACCCGATCTGGCCGGACCACGCGATCAGGATCATCCCCGGTCCGTCGTCACTGTGGTTCGACGCCAACGGCGACCGGCTCGCATCGCCGAACTTCCCCGGCTTCGACACCCTGGGCACGATGAAGGAGATCCTGGCGACCGGCCACGACTACTCCTGGTTCGTACTGACTCAGAAGATCATCGAGAAGGAGTTCGCGCTCTCCGGCTCGGAACAGAACCCGGACATCACCAGCAAGGACCTCAAGTTCATGCTGAAGTCGCGGCTCGCCAAGGGGGCGCCCGGGCCGGTCGAGAGGTTCAAGGAGCACGGCGAGGACTTCGTGGTCGCCGACTCACTCGACGAACTGGTCGCCGGGATGAACGCGATCGCCCGTGGCCCGCAGCTGGACGTCGAGCATCTGCGTCGGCAGATCACCGCCCGCGACCGGGAGCTCGACAACGAGTTCTCCAAGGACATCCAGTTGATGGCGATCGCCAATGCCCGGCGTTCGCGCACCGACAAGCTGATCCGGGTCGCCGCACCGCACCGGATCCTTGACCGGGAGAACGGTCCGCTGATCGCGGTCCGGCTCAACATCCTGACCCGGAAGACCCTGGGCGGCCTGGAGACCAACCTCGACTCGCAGGTGATGCGCGCCGACGGGACCCCGTTCCCGGGGCTCTACGCGGCCGGTGAGGTCGCCGGGTTCGGAGGCGGCGGCGTCCACGGGTACAACGCGCTGGAAGGCACCTTCCTGGGCGGCTGCATCTTCTCGGGCCGGGCGGCCGGGCTCGCGCTGGCGCGAGGCTGAACTCGCGGCTTCGCGCCACTTGCCAGACGCTGCCGAACGAAAAGCCCCTGAAATCGTCGATTTCAGGGGCTTTTCGTCAGGGACTATCTCGCTGAGGGTCAGTCCTTGTTGTAGGGCTTCTTGTCGCCGCGGTAGCCGCCGCGGTCGCCGTACTCCTTGCGCGGGCCGCCGGAGCGCGGGGCTCCACCGGACCGGCGCGGGCCGTTGTCCGGCTGGATCTCGATCAGCTTGCCGGAGATCCGGGTGTTGGCGAGCGCCTCCAGGGTGCCGGCGGGCAGGTCCTTGGGCAGCTCGACCAGGGAGAAGTCCGGGCGGATCTCGATCCGGCCGAAGTCGGAGCGGCTGAGGTTGCCCTCGTTGGCGAGCGCGCCGACGATCTGGCGGGGCTCCACCTTGTGGCGCTTACCGACCTGCAGCTTGTACGTCATCATGTTGACGTTGCTGTTGCGGCCACCACGCGGGCCACGGTCGCCACCGCGGTCGTCGCGGCCGCGGGCCGGACGGTCCTTGCTGTCCTCGCGGAACTTCTCCTGGCGGACCGGACGCTCGTTCGGGTCGAGCAGCATCGGCTCGTCGCCCTGGAGGACCAGCGCCAGCGCAGCGGCGACGTCGACCTCGGGGACGTCGTGCTCCTTGACGTAGTGGCTCACCACGTCGCGGAAGAAGCTGACCCGCTCCTTGCCGAGCGCCTCGGTGATCGCGTCGTCGAAGCGGCTCAGGCGGGTGGAGTTGATGTCGTCGACGGTCGGCAGACTCATCTGGGTGAGCTGCTGGCGGGTCGCCTTCTCGATCGCCTTGAGCAGGTAGCGCTCGCGCGGGGTGATGAAGGAGATCGCGTCGCCGCTACGGCCGGCGCGGCCGGTACGGCCGATCCGGTGCACGTAGGACTCGGTGTCGGTGGGGATGTCGTAGTTGACGACGTGGCTGATCCGCTCGACGTCGAGACCACGGGCCGCGACGTCGGTGGCGACCAGGATGTCGAGCTTGCCGGCCTTCAGCTGGTTGACCGTGCGCTCACGCTGCACCTGGGCGACGTCACCGTTGATCGCCTGCGCGGAGAAGCCGCGGGCGCGCAGCTTCTCGGCGAGCTCTTCGGTGGCCGACTTGGTGCGGGCGAAGATGATCATCGCCTCGAAGTTCTCGACCTCGAGGATGCGGGTGATCGCGTCGATCTTCTGCGGGAAGCTGACGATCAGGTACCGCTGCGTGATGTTGGCGTTGGTGGTGGTCTTGTTCTTGACCGTCACCTCGACCGGGTCGGTCAGGTACTTCTTGGAGATCCGGCGGATACCGGCCGGCATGGTGGCCGAGAAGAGCGCGACCTGCTTGGTGTCGGGGGTGTCCGCGAGGATCGTCTCGACGTCCTCGGCGAAGCCCATGTTGAGCATCTCGTCGGCCTCGTCGAGCACCAGGAAGCGCAGCTGCGTGAGGTCGAGCGTGCCCTTCTCCAGGTGGTCCATGATCCGACCGGGAGTACCGACGACGATGTCGACGCCGCGGCGCAGCGCGGAGAGCTGGACGCCGTAGCCCTGGCCACCGTAGACCGGCAGCACGGAGACGCCGTTGAGGTTGGCGGCGTACTTCTCGAACGCCTCGGCGACCTGGAGCGCAAGCTCACGGGTGGGCGCGAGGACCAGTGCTTGCGGGCTCTTCTGACCGCGCTCGAGGCGGGAGAGCACCGGCAGCGCGAACGCCGCGGTCTTGCCGGTTCCGGTCTGGGCCAGGCCGACGACGTCGCGGCCTTCCATCAGGGCCGGAATGGTGGCTGCCTGGATCGGCGACGGCGACTCGTAGCCGACCGCCTTAATCGCCTTGAGGACCTTCTCGTCCAGCCCAAGGTCGGCGAACACCGGCCCCTGCGGGGTCTCGTTGGCGGCTTCGGTCTCAGCGTCGTTCAGGTCACTCACCCCCCAACGGTAGTGCCTCAGTACCTCCACAGAAGATTCTGCGAAGGCCTTTCCGGGCCCTTTGGGACTCGGATCACAACTAGACGGCGATATCGGTGACTGCGCGCAGGTGGCTCAGTCCCAATTGATCCTGCACGAAAGTGCTGATCACGTCTAGGGAGGCCGCGCTCTCCGGCGTCAGATCGCCCATCACCGGGAAGGCGTGGATCTGTCCGTGCCAGATGTGCAGGTCGACGGGGACGCCGGCGGCTTCGAGCCGTTCGGTCATCAGCTCGGCGTCGTGGCGCAGGACCTCGTCGGCCGCACAGACGATCAACGACGGCGGCATGTTGCGGAGGTCGCGGTTGACCGGGGACAACCCCGGCTCCAGGATCGCGCGGCCGGTGACCTGCCGAGCGATCCGGCCGAGTCGGGCAGCCGGGATGTAGTGGTCGCGGCGGGCGTTCGGGTGAGCCCGGCGCACCGAGTTGTCGAAGTCGAGCCACGGCGAGAGGCCGACGACGCCGGCCAGCGGGACGCCGCGCTGGGTGGCTTCGATGGCGACCTGGAAGGAGAGGTGCCCACCGGCGGAGTCACCGGCCACCACGATCCGTTCGGGACTGACGCCACCTTCGATCAGCCAATCGGTGGCGGCGATGCAGTCGGCGATGCTGGTCTCGACCAAGCCCTTGGGACTCTGTCGGTAGGCGACCGAGAGGACGGGGAGGCCGGTACGGAGCGCGAGGCGCTCGACGATCCGGCGGTGCGTGGCGAGGCCACAGAAGAGGAAGGCGCCGCCGTGGAAGTAGACGATGGCGCCGTCGCCGGCACCGTCGCGCGGGGTGACGAGCTCCGCCGCCCACCCCTCCCCGAAGACCGGCTCGACCCGGACCCGACGGTCCCGGGGGATCACTCGGGCGCCCAACTCCAGAGCGTTGAGCCCGTGCGCGAGCGGGCCGGAGCTGGGGAAGTAGGTGAAGGTCGGCTTGATGAACGTGCGGGCGAACGTGCGCACGACCAGCGAACGCGCACTGGTGCCGTGGTGGATCTGCATGGCTCCCCCTCCATCAGAACGGTCCCCGGAGCCTAGACCAGATGTGCTCTGGGTCACCCAATATTAAGTATTTAACCATCGGTTTGCCATCAACCGTCCCGTTCTTCCTTCAATCTGGCCCGCTGCCCTGGTCTTCCGCCGCCTCCTGTGCTCGCGCTTCACCGGACGGTCGACGATGTGACCCATGTCACGAAGGGTGGCGGAATCATTCCCGGAACGTGTTAGTTGAAGATTAAACGAAGCACGACGAACCGCCACCCACGATCGAAAGCGATACCCCCATGAGCATCTTCAAGCGCAAGAGCACCGAGACCGTCGAGCCCACCTTCGAGGCCGGCACCGCCGCACTCGCCGACATCTCGGGCAGCTACACCATCGACCCGTCGCACACCTACATCGGCTTCCAGGCCCGCCACGCGATGGTGACCACCGTCCGCGGCGCGTTCAAGGAGTTCCAGGGCGCCGCCACCGTCGACGCCGCCACCCCGGCCAACTCCTCGGTCGAGCTGACCATCGCCGTCAACTCCGTGGACACCGGCACCGCCGACCGCGACGGCCACCTCGCTTCGGCTGACTTCTTCGACGTGGAGAAGTACCCGGCCATCAGCTTCCGCTCGACCTCCGTCGAGGCCGACGGCGACGACTGGCTGATCACCGGCGACCTGACCATCAAGGACGTCACCAAGCCCGTCACCGTGCCCTTCGAGTTCACCGGCTCGGCCCAGGACCCGTTCGGCAACACCCGCATCGGCTTCGAGGGCGAGGTTGCCGTCAACCGCAAGGACTGGAACCTGACCTGGAACGCCGCGCTGGAGACCGGCGGCGTGCTCGTCTCGGAGAAGGTCAAGCTCAAGTTCGACATCTCGGCGATCAAGAACGCCTGAGCCTGCGCGGGCAGAACCACCCGCACCCGTCCGAACCCCGGCGTCGCCCCAGACGTCGGGGTTCGGTCATCTCCAGCTGCCGAGGGCGGTCAACGTCCGCCGGCCACCCGCAGGGTCGTTGCGGTGACGTAGCCCGCTTGGTCGCTCATCAACCAGGCGACTGCGTCCGCGATCTCAGACGGCGCCCCGGCACGTCCCAACGGGATCTGCGGCGCCATCCGCTCCACCCGCTCCGGGTCACCGGTGGTGGCGTGCAGGTCGGTCGCGATCAGGCCGGGCGCCACACCGACGACCCGGATCCCCTGCGCCGCGACCTCCAACCCCAGCCCCCGGGTCATCGTGTCCAGACCCGCCTTGGCCGCCGCATAGTGCACGTACTCACCGGGCGAACCGATCGTGGCCGCGCCCGAGGAGATGTTGACGATCACGCCACCCGGGCCACCGAACTCGGTGCTCATCGCCCGGACCGCACAGCGCGCGACCAGCAGCGGCGCCGTCAGGTTTATCGCGATGGTCCGCTCGATCGAAGCGATCGGGGTGGCGGTGAGCGCGGCGAACTCGTAGGTGGCGCCGGCGTTGTTCACCACGCCGGTCAGCTGCCCGCGGACGGCGATCGCGGCGAAAAGGGCGTCGATCTCCTCGGACCGGGTGAGGTCGACACGCTCGGCGGTCGCCTCCACCCCGGTCGCCCGCAGCTCGGCAAGCGTGCGCTCGGCGGCCACGTCGTCGTTGCGGTAGGCCAGAACCAGGTCGTGACCCTCGGCCGCGAGCCGCTGCGCGACCGCAGCCCCGATCCCGCGGGTGCCACCGGTCACCAGAGTCAGTGGCGCCACCGCGGTTACTCGGCCTGCTCGTTGCCCGCTGGTGCCTCGGCTACCGCAGCAAGGTCGAGACCGCGGAGCGCGGTGACCAGCTCTTCCAGAGCCGGTGCCGGCAGCGCGCCGGCCTGGTTGAAGACCAACTGGCCCTGCTTGAAGGCCATCAGCGTCGGGATCGAGCTGATCTGCGCGGCAGCGCTGAGCTGCTGCTCGACCTCGGTGTTGATGCTGCCGAAGACGATGTCACCGTGCTGCTCGGCAGCCGCCTCGTAGATCGGCGCGAACTGGCGGCACGGGCCGCACCAGGAGGCCCAGAAATCCACCAGCACCATCTCGTTGCCGGAGATGGTCTGCTCGAAGTTGCTTGCGGTGAGTTCGATCGCTCCCATGCCGCCACACTACGCGGCGGCCCATGCCGAGACGTCGCACTCCGCCAACCCACAGCTGAGGGACTACGGGGCGCGGTAACGGACGAAGGCCGGCACCGCCAGCGCGGCCACCAGGACCAGCGCCACCACCAGGATGCCGCCACCGGCAGCAGCTGCGGGAGCACCGACCACGGCAGCGGCACCACCGTGGGCGACGTCGGCGATCCGGGGGCCGCCCGCGACCACCACGGTGAAGATGCCTTGCAGCCGCCCGCGGACCGCGTCCGCGGCCGCGCCCTGCAACATGCTGGTCCGGAACGCCGCCGAGATCATGTCGGCCGCACCGCCCGCCATCAACATCACCACGGCGACGGCGAGCATCAGCCCGGCGCCGCCGTCGGCCAACGAGACGGCGAAGCCGAAGAGCGCCATCGCCGCGCCCCAGACCACGATCGCGGCCACCACTGCCACCCCGTGCCGATGCACCCGCGAGACCCAGCCCGAGAAGACCCCGCCGAGGACCGCGCCGGCCGGGATCGCGGCGAAGAGCAGGGCGAAGGCAAGGCCGCCCTCGGAAGGGCCGCCGAAGTTCTCGTGGGCCATCTGCGGGAAGAGCGCCCGCGGCATCCCGAAGACCATCGCGATGATGTCGACGACGAAGGACATCATCAGGACCGGATGACCACGCAGATAGCGGAAACCATCGATCACCGACCTCAGTCCCGGCGCCGAGACGACGCCTTCGACCGGTAGCGCGGGCAGCGCCCAGACCGCACCGAGGGTGGCGAAGAGCGTGATCGTGTCGGCGAAGTAGAGCCAGGAGAAGCCCATCACCGGGATCAACGCGCCGCCGACCAGCGGCCCGGCGATCGCACCGGCCATCATCACCGTCATGTTGAGCGAGTTCGCGGCCGGCAGCAGCTCGCGCGGCAGGATCTTGGGCAGCACCGCGTTGCGGGTCGGCTGGTTGATCGCGAAGAACGCCTGCTGCACCGCGAAGAGGCAGAGCAGCAGCCAGACGTCGGTGTTACCGAACGCCGCCTGCGCCCAGAAGAGCGCGCTGGTGCCGATCAGGCCGAGCGTCGAGATCAGCAGCAGGCGGCGTCGATCCATCGCGTCGGCGAGCGCGCCACCCCAGAGCCCGAAGACCACCAGCGGGACCAGGCCGAAGATGCCGGTCAGCCCGACGTAGGCCGACGAACCGGTCATCGCGTAGATCTGCGCCGGGACCGCGACCACGGTCAACTGGGCCCCGACGACGGTGATGATGTTCGCCGTCCACAGTCGCCGGAAGGTCGGCACCCGAAGCGGCCGGGTGTCGGCCAACGCATCCCTCAATCCCACCTTGCGATGGTCTCACTCTCCTCCCCCGCCATTCGATGTGACCTCAGCGCTGAGATTCGGCCCGAATCTCAGCGCTGAGGTCACATCGAATGAGGGAGTTCGGGCCTGACCTGCGAGAATCAAGCAGTGCACGAAGACGCAGAGCCGCTAGACCGGATCGACCCCGACGAACTCGCGATCGCGGTCAAGGTGCTGCGCCAGATCCCGCAACTGCACCCCGATCACGAAGACGTGCGGACGATGAAGCGCGCGGCGTCCTACATGTACAAGCTGATCAAGAAGACCCGGCGTGCCGAGATCCGGATGGTCCGGCAGAAGCACGACCAGGACATCATCGAGAAGACCGCCACCGGTTCGGCGATGCGGATCGACGACGAGACCGCCGGCATTCCGCTCGTCTCCACCGCCGAAGGTGCCTTCGCCGGCGAGCTGATCACCGCTCGCGGCTGTTACATCTGCAAGCAGGACTTCACCCTCGTCGACGCGTTCTACCACTGGCTCTGCCCCTCCTGCGCGGCGATGAGCCACCAGAAGCGGAACCAGCACGCCGACCTGACCGGCAAGCGCGCGCTGCTCACCGGCGGCCGCGCGAAGATCGGTATGTACATCGCGTTGCGGTTGCTCCGCGACGGCGCACACACCACCATCACCACCCGGTTCCCCAAGGACGCCGTCCGCCGGTTCGCCGCCCAGGAGGACTCTGCCGACTGGCTGCACCGGCTCAAGGTGGTCGGCATCGACCTGCGCGACCCCACCCAGGTGATCTCGCTGACCGAGGACGTCGCCGCCGACGGCCCGCTCGACATCATCATCAACAACGCCTGCCAGACGGTGCGCCGCCTGCCCGGCGCCTACTCGCACCTGATCGACGGCGAGAACGCGGCCCTACCCAGCGCGGAGTCGCTCGGAGTCAAGGAGCTGCCGGAGATGGTCAGCTTCGACCGGATCTCCGAGGCGCACCCGGCCGCGATCGCCGGCGCACTGGCGGAGACCGCCGTCGCGCACCACGACGGCGAGTCCGCGGAGTCCGCCCTCGCCTCGCACAACGCGGCGTCGTTGACGGCCCTCGCGCTCAAGGCCGGCAACGCCTCGCTGGAGGCTCACCTGGCCGGTACCGCGATCGACGCCGGTGGCCTGATCCCGGATATCCAGACCAACAACTCCTGGACCCAGCTGCTCGACGAGGTCGACCCGCTGGAACTGCTCGAGGTGCAGTTCTGCAACTCGATCGCGCCGTTCCTGATCAACTCGCGGCTGCGGCCCGCGCTGCGCGCCGCCGTCCAGAACGGTGCGCGGCGCGCGTACATCGTCAACGTGTCGGCGATGGAGGGACAGTTCTCCCGGCGCTACAAGGGCTCCGGCCACCCGCACACGAACATGGCGAAGGCCGCGCTGAACATGATGACGCGCACCTCGTCGGGCGAGATGTTCGAGACCGACAAGATTCTGATGACCGCCGTCGACACCGGTTGGATCACCGACGAGCGGCCGCACCACGAGAAGCTGCGGATCGCCGCCGAGGGTTGGCACGCTCCGCTCGACCTGGTCGACGGCGCCGCGCGCGTCTACGACCCGATCGTCCAGGGCGAGGGCGGCGAGGACATCTACGGCGTCTTCGTGAAGGACTACAAGCCGAGCCCCTGGTGAGCCGATCCCGCTTATAGACTCCCCTCTCGTGAGCACGCCGCCAGAACTCCTCCGCCTCCGCAAGAGCATCGACAACATCGACGCTGCCTTGATCCACCTGCTCGCCGAGCGGTTCAACTGCACGCAACAGGTCGGCGTCCTGAAGGCGGAGCTCGGGCTGCCGGCCGCGGACAAGTCACGCGAGGAGCGGCAGGTGGCGCGGCTGCGCGACCTGGCCGAGGAGTCGGGCCTGGACCCGGTCTTCGCCGAGAAGTTCCTCAACTTCGTCATCGCCGAGGTGATCCATCACCACGAGCGGATCGCCGAGTCCTGACCTCAATGTGACCTCAGCGCGCGATTTGGACCGCGAACCGCGCGCTCAGCTCACATCGAGCGGGGTCGCTACCGGCGTCAGCGCCTGACGGCCACGAACCTGGATCGGGTCGAGCTCCTTCCAGTTCACGGACTCGACCGGGTCCGCCGCGGCGAGCAGGTCCGCCCGGACCAGGACCGCCGCCGGAACCTGCTTCGCCAGATCGGTCAGCCGGGCCGCCTCGTTCACCGGATCGCCGATCACGGTGTACTCCGAACGCTGGTCGGCGCCGATGTTGCCGGCCACGGCGCGCCCGGTGGAGACCCCGATGCCGGCGCGCAGCTCGGGCACCTCGGCGCGCAGCCGCTCCCCCATCACCCGTGCCGCCCGCAGCGCCAACGTCGCCCGGTCCGGAACCTCGGCCGGCGCACCCCAGATCGCAAGGGCGGCGTCACCGGCGAACTTGTTGATCCACCCGCCGTGCGCGTCGACCACCTCGACCACGACGGCGAAGAACTGGTTGAGCAGGGCCACCACCTGCTCGGGTTCACGCTCCTCGGCGATGGTGGTCGAACCGATGATGTCGACGAAGAGCACCGTCACCTCACGCGCCTCACCGCCCAGCGTGACGTCGTCAGCGAGGGCTTGGCGGGCGACGTCGGTACCGACGTGGCGGCCGAAGAGCTCGCGGATCCGTTCGCGTTCGCGGAGCCCGGCGGCCATCTTGTTGAAACCGGCCTGGAGATGCCCGATCTCGGTGGCGTCGTAGATCGGGACCGCTACCTCGTAGTTGCCGCGCTCGATCTCCGCGACCGCGCGGCGCAGCCCACGCAACGGGTCGGCGCTCGCCTTGGCCGCCAGGTAGGTGGCCAGCACGCCCACGCTCAACCCGATCCCGCTGAGCACCACCATGGTCACCGCCAGCCCGGTGATGGTGGCCTCGCTACCGGTCAGCGTGAAGATGCCGACCAGGACCAGCCCGAGGAGCACGATCCCGGTGCTCAGCCACCAGGTCAGGAGTTCGCGGCCGACGACGGTGCGCCGGTTGGGCATCGGGGCGTCGCCCTCGAGTGCGCGCTGCGCGAAGGAACGGAGTGCGCGCTCGGCCGCCAGGTAGCTGAACGCTGTCGTCGACCAGCCGACCAGCGCCACCGTGAGCGCGATGTAGGCGCCGAGCCGCAGGTTCTCCGGCGCGTTCAGGGCGCCGAAGAGGAGCGCCGCGCAGAGCCAGGTGGCGCCTTGACGGCGGGCCACGATCGCCGGGGCGCGGAGCACCACCAGCCGGCCGGGGTCGTCGTGCGGTGCACCGCGTCTGACCCAGTGGACCAGCGGCGTGAGTACCGCGTTGAGATGCCAGACGCCGACCCCCACGGCGACGGTGACCACGATCGCAGCGCCGATCAGGTTCAGCAGGCGCACCCGGTCGTCGTCGGCGAGCTGGGGAAGGGGCACCGCGAACGCCAACAGGCAGTAGACCAGGACGGTGCCGACGAGGTTGATCACCACCAACCCGAGACTGAGGGCGAGCCGCGCACGCCACGATCGGAAGCGGGTCACGCGGCGACCCTACAACTCAATGTGACCTCAGCGCGGTTGTTCACGGCCGGAATCCGCTGAGAGGTCACATTGAAGGGGAGCATCGAGGGCAGCGCCGCGGAAGATCACATCGGGGTCGGGCCTCGGCCGAATCTGCCACAACCCGCGGCGCTGGTTCCGCTCCGCGCGTACCGCCGCCGCGCGAAGACGTTCGACGACGTCACGGCGCTCGCTCATCTCCCCTGCGACGACGGTGACCACCTCGATGCCGTGGTCGCGGAGCCGGTCCTCACGTGCGAGATCGTGGCGGCGCTGCTCGACGGTGAGGTGGTGCGCGCCGTCGTACTCGCCGGCCAGACCGAGCTCGGGTGAGAAGAGGTCCGGACGCGCGAGGAACCGGCCGTTCGCATCGACCAACTCCACGTTGCACAACGGCGGCGGGAGCTCCGCGTGCAGGGTCCAGATCAGCCGGAGAGCCGTCTCGCGGGGCGACTCAACGCCGTCCGAAGCGAGCCGGAGTGCCTGTCGCATCAGGGGGAGTCCGTAGGTGCGCGGAACCGTGCGCAACCAGCGTCGCAACCGCGAGCGCGAGGTGAGCTCGGCGTGCAGAACCATGTCGATGGCCGCGACAGCGCGGGTCAGGGACCGCAGTTGGAAGATCTCGTCGAGTAGGGCGCGGTGGACGTTGAGACACCGCACCCCGTGCCGGAGAACCACCTCCGTCTCCGCCGTCCGATGGCGGGTGAAGGCCGCTCCGGGATGGTCAGGGCACTGACGGCCGGGCCCGACAGCGATCAGGACGGGACGGTCCTGACCGTCCTGGTCGGTGCCCCCGAACCAGTCGGCACCGGCCAGATGCAGGCTCGCCCAACCGGTGACGCCGCCGTAGCGGCCCAGGTGTCCGCCAGCCTCGACGATCCGTTGTGCGGGCTGGTCGAACTCGGCGTCCGCCGGCACATAGAGACCCGGCGACGTCCGCCGCCAGCGGCCGCCCCTCGCAGCACCCGCCCGCGGCCCGATGACCCCGGCGGGATCGACAGGTGTCGGCACAACGATGCGTGGAGTGGGAAGTCGGTCGGCCGGCATGAAACCAGCCTGACCGGCGGAGAGGTCGGCGCGGACGTTCTCCACAGGCCGCTTTCAATGTGACCTCAGCGCGCACTTTTCGTCGAAAAGTGCGCGCTGAGGTCACATTGAGCTACTCGGCTCGGAGCTTCTCCAGGCGCGCGGCGAGCGAGTCGCGTCGGTGCGCGTTGCCTGGGAGGTTGACGTAGCGGGTGCCGTGGACGGCGAGCAGCGCGTCGTCGAGCCGACGGACCGCGCCCGGCGGGTACTTGTAACCCATCTTGGTGGCGATCACGGAGTCGTCGATGGTGGTGATCAGGCCGCTCAGCTCGTCCACCGAAGTGATCCCCAGCTCGTGCAGGACGCCGGCGATCCACTCGTAGTGGTCGGTCCGCGACCAACCCGCCTCCGAGTAGTGCGAGCCGAGGAAGGCGGCGAGTTCGTCGCCGTCGATCGGCTCATCGGCGGCGGCCGGCTCCAGCCGGATCACCTCCGCCATCTTGAGCTGGTCACGGATCTCGGAGAACTCCCGGTCGGCGAGCTCCAACAGGCCCGCGGCCAGCGTGAAGCGACGGTCCAGATCCGGCACGCTCTCGTCCGGAACCTGCCCCTTGTAACGGATGTCGTGCTCGAACTCCGCCCAGGCGTGCTGCAGCACGGTCCGCACCTGCACCGACGCCGGCTGGTCACCGACCTCCTCGATCAGCTCCGCGGAGGCGTGGGCCGGGTCGAGCGCCACCAGCAGGTGCCGACTGGCGTAACCGAAGCGGCCCTGGCTCGCGGTCACCTTGCCCAGGTCGCGGTCGTCGAGGATCTCCATCGACGCAGCCAGCAGGTCGGCGACGGCGTCCACGTCGGTCCGCACGTAGGTGATCACCCGGACGCCGACCTGGTCGGTGATCTGGGTCAGCGGATCGTCGTAGATCAACTCGCCGTTCTCACTGCGGGTCGTCTTGTTGGCGAAGGAGCTGACCGACTTGGTCCGGCTGGTCACCGACAGATAGTTGATACCCGCGTCGTCGAGCAGGCCCTGGACATAGGCGTCGTAGAGCGCCGTCACGTGCCGGAGCCGGTCCTGCATACCGGCGTACTTCTGCACCACTTCGGTGAGCGGGGAGCTCCCCCGTCGGCTACGTCGGCTCATAGGGCCAACTTTGTCATGTACCGCGAACACTCACGGTTCATTGACCACGACGGTGGCCCCGAGTTCGTCGTCACGCACCACGGTGGAGGCCAGCCGCGCCGCCGCGAACGCCTCCGCCAACACCGCGGCCTGGTGCCGCGCCACCTCGATCAACAGCCGACCGTGCGGCGCCAGCCACGAGCCCGCCTCGGCGACGATCCGACGCGCCAAGGTCAGCCCGTCCGGGCCGCCGTCGTGGGCCGATCGGGGCTCGTGACGGCGGGCGTCGCCGTCCAGCAGGTCAAGGTCGGCGCTCGGCACGTACGGCGGACTGGCCACCAATAGGTCGATCCGCCGGGCCAAGGTCCGCGGCAACGCGGCGAAGAGGTCGCCACGGTGGAAGTGCCCCGACGGCACGTTCTCCGTGGCACAGACCAACGCGGCGGCGTCGACGTCGACACCGTGGACCACCGACTCGGCGCTGGCGTCGGCCACCACCGCGGCGACCGGCGCGACCCCACAGCAGAGTTCGACCACCACCGAACCGGCGCGGGCCCGCTCCGCCGCCATCCGGGCCAGCAGTTCGGTCCGGGGCCTCGGCACGAAGACTCCGGGCGCGACGGTCAACCTGCGCTGGCCGAACGTGGTCCAGCCGGTGACGTGGGCGAGCGGTTCTCCGGCGACCCGGCGGGCGAGCAGAGTGGCGAGGTCCCCGTCGTGGGCGCGCAGGATCGCGGCCTCTTCATCGGCCCAGACACACCCGGCTGCCCGAAGCGCTGCTGCTACCTCGTCCATCGGGGCGAGTCTGGCACAGTGCACAGATGTACCTTTTCGAGTTCGAAGGAAGACGGCCCACCGTGCACCCCGAGGCGTTCGTGGCGCCGACGGCCACCTTGATCGGCGACGTGCGGGTCGAGAAGGGCGCAAGCATCTGGTACGGCGCGGTACTCCGCGGCGACGAGTGCACGATCATCGTGCGCCAGGATGCCAACGTCCAGGAGAACTCCGTGGTGCATGCCGCGCCCGAGGTGGTCGTCGAGATCGGCGTCGGTGCCACCATCGGCCACAACTGCACCGTTCACGGCGCGACCATCGGCCGGCACGGCCTGGTCGGCAACGGGTCCACCGTCCTGGACGGAGCCAGCGTGGGCGCCGGTTCGATGGTGGCGGCGGGGTCCACCGTCAGCCCCGGCACCACGATCCCGGACGGCGTCCTCGCAGCCGGCAGCCCGGCTGTGGTGAAGAAGGAGATCGCGGGCAGCTCGGCCGCCTTCTGGGTGGAGGCGAACCCGGTGCACTACCCCCAACTCGCCGAGCGCCACCGTCGCACCATCAAACCCATCACCCCCTGAGCCCGAGGGCCCACAAATAGCATTCGAGGGTGTGACTTCGGCGGGCTATTTCTGCGCCCTCGGGAGCTAGTTCAGGAAGCTCTTGAGGAGTGGGCCGGCGGTGACGGAGCCGGACTGCCCGGTCTCGACGAAGACGGCGACGGCGAGGCCGGGGCGCTGCGCGATCATCCAGGTGTGGGTCGCCAGGGCGCCCGAGTTGTCGGGCTCGCCGTACTCCGCGGTGCCGGTCTTCGCGCCGAGGTCGCCACCGAGGTCGGCGAGGAAACGGCCGGAGCCGGAGGTGACCACTCCGCGCATCAGTGCGCGCAACTGCTTCGCCTCACTGGCGGTCAGCGGCACGGCCGGCTCCTCCTGGGTGACCTCGCGCCCGACGATCAGCCTCGGCAGCACCGTCTTCCCGGCCCGGACCGAGGCAGCCACCGTCGCCATCGCCATCGGTGAGGCGAGCACCTTGCCCTGGCCGATCAGGTCGGCGGCCTTCTCGGTCTTCCCGGCCGGTGCCGGAACCTGACCGAAGTAGGCGGGGAAGCCGAGGTCGTGGTCGACGCCGAGGCCGAGCGCTGCGGCGGCATCGGTCAACGCGTCGTCGGAGAGCTTCGCGTACTGGCCCACGAAGGCGGTGTTGCAGGACTGCGCCACCGCTTCGCGCAACGGGATCCGGCCCAACGAGGCGGCCGGATAGTCGCTGTAGTTCTTGAACCGTTTGCCGTCGACGCTCAGCGTGGCCGGACACTCGACCATGCTGTTCGGTCCCAGCCCTGAGCGGAGCAGCGCCAGCGAGCTCACCACCTTCATCGTGGAGCCGGGCGCATAGCGGCCGAAGGTGGCCGTGTTCTGCCCCGTCGATCCCGGCCCAGACGCGGCTGCGACCAGGTTCCCGGTCGCCGGGTCGATGGCGACGATCGCACTGGCCGGGCCGACGTCGGCCAGGATCTGCTCGGCGCGACGCTGGAGAACGACGTCGAGGGTCAGCGTCAACGGCTCGCCGTCGACCGGCTCGGACTCGTGCAGGACGCGCGGGTCGCCGTCACCGGTCGCGGTGATCCGGGCACCCGGTACGCCGCGCAGCTGCTCGTCGTAGCGGGCCTGAAGGCCACTGATGCCGACCTGATCGCCCGGCTGGACCGCGCCGTCCGACTCCTTGACGATCTCCGCGGTGGCCTCGCCGACCGTGCCCAACAGCGGCAGCGCGAAGTCGCGGGTCGGCGCCAGCGGTTTGGTGGTCCCGATCCCGACAGCGCCGGGGATCGACTCGAACGAGGCCGGAACCAGCTCCCGGGCGTCGTCGGCCCGCAGCGTGAGCGCCTCCACGAACGCCTTGTCACCGGCCGCCTTGGCCCGCTTCACGAATCCCGCGACGTCGACGTCGAGGGCACGCGCGATCTGCCGGGCGCTCGGCGCCACCTGAGCCTTCTTGATCTTGGTCTTGTCGAGGCCGTAGCGGACCACGTCCCGCTCGGTGACGATCGGCGTCTTGCCGCGGCCGAGGATCTCGCCGCGACGGGCGGACTGCCGCGACAGCGCCAACTGCTCGCCGTCGGCCAGACTGGGTTCGACCAGCTCGGGCTCCCAGCGCACCGACCAGGAGTCGCCGTCACGGGTCAGCTGGGCGGTGGTCGCGTAGCTCCACGGCTCTTCGCCGACCTGCCACTGCCAGGCCAACTCGACCTCGGCGGCGTCACCGTCGGTCTCGACCCCGGCCACCTCCACCTCGACCGGCACCGCCTTGAGCGGCGCGATCAGCTCGGCGTACGCCTTCGGGTCGCCGTCGACCTCGACACCTGCGAGGTCCCGCGCCTCGAGCGCGGTGGCCAACCCGGCGGCGTATTCGCGGGCCTGGTCAGCGCCGTCGTCGCTGCACGCGACGAGCACGGAGGCCGAGAGTCCGAGGGCAAGGAGAGCAGCAAGGCGCATGACTCGATCATGACCCACGCCGCTCAATGTGACCTCAGCGCGGCAATTTCGGCCTCAAGTGAGCGCTGAGCTCACATTGAGCGGGGGCGAACCAACCCGTGGTCGTACGCCCACACGATCACCGCGGAGCGGTCCCGCAGGCCGAGCTTGGCGAAGATCCGGCCGACGTGGCTCTTCACGGTCAACTCGCTGATCACCAACTCGGCCGCGATCTCGGAGTTGGTGCGCCCCCGGGCGAGCGCGACCAGCACCTCCCGCTCACGGGTGGTCAACAGCTCCGCCTCGCTCCTGGTGGCGGCCCGCGGCGCCTCGCGGTAGGTGGCCAGCACCCGTCCGGTCACCAACGGGTCGAGCCAGTAGCCTCCGGCCGCGACCACCTCCACGGCTCGGATCAGATCCTCGGCAGGCGAGTCCTTGAGCAGGAAGCCGGCCGCACCGGCCCGCAGCGCCGCGGAGAGCAGTTCGTCGTCGTCGAAGGTGGTCAGCACCAACGCCGGGGGCGCCTGGTCCCGCGCTGCGAGCAGACCCAGCACCTCGATCCCGCTGACCCGCTTCATCCGCAGGTCCAGCACCAGGACGTCGACCTCATGCTCGTCGAGCGTGGCAAGGACCTGGTCGCCGTCGACGCACTCCGCCACCACCTCGAACCCGTCACGCGGCCGCAGGATCCGACGCAGCCCGGAACGGACCAGGTCCTGGTCGTCGACCAGGAGCACGCGTCGCGCACTCACCTCCCCACCTCCTGACGGCGTCGCACGGCGTCACGGTGCTCTGGCACCACCAACTCGACCGCCCAGGTGCCGTCGGTTTCGCCCGTCGTCAAGGTGGCTCCCATCTGCTCGGCGCGGACCCG
Organism: Nocardioides sp. Bht2; assembly: GCF_047308515.1. Lineage (NCBI taxonomy): Bacteria > Bacillati > Actinomycetota > Actinomycetes > Propionibacteriales > Nocardioidaceae > Nocardioides > Nocardioides sp. Bht2. The sequence continues at coordinate 66,638 of NZ_JBLBWI010000004.1, read as the reverse complement.
CATCCCGCGCAGCCCGGCACCACCCGCGCCGGCGGCTGCCTCCGGCGACAATCCGCGGACCCGGTTCCGCACACTGACCCTGACCTCCGGCCCGGTCGCATCGATCGTCAACGAGACCCCGCTCCCCGGCGCGTGCCGCACCGCATTCGTCAGCGACTCCTGAACGATCCGGTACAGGCCGAGACCGGCGGCGTCGTCGAGGGTGCTGAGGTCACCCCGGCTCTGCACCGTCAACGGCACCCCGGCCGCCGCGAAACCGGCGACCAGCACAGGGAGGTCGGTCGCCGTCGGCAACGGCTCGATCACGGCGACGCCGTCGCCCTGGCCGAGCAGTCCCACCGTGCGCCGGATCTCGGCCATCGCCTCCCGGCCGATCTGCTCGGCGTCGCGGAGCGCCGAAATGGCGTCGTCGACGTCGGGCTCCGGGTCGCTGAGCACGCGGCGGGCACCGGTGATGTGCAGCATCGTCACGCTCAACGAGTGCGCCACCAGATCGTGGATCTCGCGCGCGATCCGTTGTCGCTCGGCGAGCGCACTGCGCGCCCGATCCTCTTCCCTGGCTGCGTGTTCGGCAAGCAGCGCACGCATCTGCCACCGAAGCATGACGCCGACCAGGAAGCCGACCAGCGCTTCGAGGGAGTAGACGACGAGGCCGATCTCCCAGGGCAGGCTGACGGCCAGCACGGTGAAGGTGACCAGGCACCCGACGGCGCCGACCTTGGCCCCGTCGGTGGCGGTCACCCCGGCGACCGCGAACGCGAAGGCCGCCGGCGCCAGGTCGTAAGGGCTCTCGTGCGGGTCGGTGAGGATCCACGAGACGCCGACCGCGACCAGGCCCAGGGTGACCCACCAGGGCAGCCAGCGGGTCGTGGAGAACTGGATCAGGTAGGGCGCCAGCACCACCAGCGGCGCCAGCACCAGAAGGTCGCCTTCGGCGAAGACGCCGCGCTGGGTCACCCCGAGCAGTGCGGCGCTGGTGGTCAGCACCGCGCAGGAGACGGCGATCCACCAGGGATAGAAGAGGCCGTGGGCCAGGCTCGCGGACTGGACCGTGTCGCGCCATCGGCGCGCGCTTCGAGCCACTCCTGCCCACATGGGGCTCAGCGTAGAGCGCGGACGGCGCCCCGCGCGTCCATCTGCGGAAGGCTGCTGCACTCCTACCCAGGTAGGAGTCCGATTGCCGACCCACGCACGATGCCGAGCCCAGCGATCCGCCGTAGCGTCGGGGCCATCCACCCCAGGAGGACCGATGCCACGCCTAGAGACCGCCCGGACCTACGGTCGCTGGTTGACCAAGCACGCCGCAGGGCGGGCCCTGTTGCGCCTGCGTGCCAGGCGCGGCGAACTGCTGCCGCTGCTGTTGGTCGACGACGCGGTCGCCGCCGACCCGAGCCCGACCCTGGATGCGATCCGCGACGCCGGCCCTCTGCATCGCGGTGTGCTGCTCGCCTCCACCGCGCGCCACGACGCCGCCAACGCGATCCTGCGCAGCGAGGACTTCGGGGTCGCCGGTGGGCATGGCGAGCTACCGATGGGCGGACGGCGGCTGATGGAGCTGCTCAGCAAGGAGACCCCGGCCGGGCCGTTGGACCCGCCGTCCTTGTTGGCGATCGACCCACCCGACCATGCCCGGATCCGCCGTCAGGTCTCGCGTGCCTTCACCGCCCGGGCGGTGGCACGGCTCTCGGAGCGGGTCGACGAGGTTGCCGACCGGCTGCTCGACGAGCTCGCCCGACGCTCCGGCCCCGTCGACCTGATCGACGACTACGCGGCCTGGCTCCCGCTGGCCGTGATCGCCGACGTGCTGGGCATCGAGGAGCGGGACCACGCCCGGCTCCTCGACCTCGGCAACCGTGCCGCGGTGCTGCTCGACCCCGGCCTGTCGTGGGCCGTCTTCAGCGACGCCGAGGACGCCGTCCACGATCTCCACTCCTGGTTCGACGGGCACCTTGAGCAGCTGCGCCGCAACCCCGGGGACGACATCCTCAGCAGCCTGGTGAGCAGTACCGACACCGACAACCTGGACCACGAAGAACTGCGGACCCTGGCGTTGCTGCTGTTGGGCGCCGGGTTCGAGACGACGGTGAACCTGATCGGGAACGCCGTCGCGCTGCTGGACGCGCACCCGGACCAGCGCGACGCCCTGATCGCCGATCCGTCGGGATGGGCGAACGCCGTCGAGGAGGTGCTGCGGTTCGACCCACCAGTGCAGTCGACGCTGCGCCAGGCCTACGTCGACACCGAGGTCTGCGGCGAGAAGGTAGCGGCCGGCCAAGGCGTCGTGGTGATCCTGGCCGGCGCCAACCGCGACCCTGCCGTCTTCACCGACCCACACCGCTTCGACAGCACCCGCGCCAACGCCGACGCGCACCTCTCGTTCTCCTCCGGCATCCATTTCTGCATGGGCTCCGGGCTGGCTCGACTCGAGGCACAGGTCGCACTCCGCAAGCTCTACGAGCGTTTCCCGGACCTCACCGTGTCCGGCGGTGGCCGACGTCGCAGCACCCGGATCCTCCGCGGCTACGAGACCCTCCCCGTCGCCCTCGCCCAATGTGACCTCAGCGCTGCGATTTCGGCCGAAACTGCGCGCTGAGGTCACATTGAGCTACTCCTTGACCAGCGTGGTGGTCCGCTCCAGTTTGTTCATCAGACGGCGGCCGTAGCCTGTGGCGGCCTCGTCGGGGACGAGGTAGCCGCCGGTCCGGACCGAGAGGGCCAGGGCGTCGTAGGAGACCTGGTCGAGGCGCGACCATTCGATGTCGAAGCGCTCGCGGACGATTGCGGGCAGGCCCCCGGTCAGCACCAGTCGGACCAACGGGGCTCCGGGGATCGAGAGCACCCGGTTGAGCTGGGGCGACATCCCGGCGACCTCGATCTTCTTGACCTTCATCGAGAGCCGGGCGGCCTTGGTCCACTCCAGTTCGTCGCGGCAGATCCGGTCGAACTCTGCCTCGAAGGAGGCGAGGTCCGGCAACGCGGGACGCAGCGAGAGCCCATAACGCGACCACCACTCCAGCGACTCGGCGTAGTAGCGCTCGCGTTCCGCACCGCGGGGCGGCCTCGGGTGGAACCGGTCGGCCGCCGAGAGGAACGCCCAGACGAAGGTCATATGGGTCCACCAGTACACGTCGGGGTCGAGTGCGTGGTAGCGGTTGCCGTGGGCGTCGGTGCCCTTGATGTCGCGGTGGTACTCGCGCACCTTGACGGCGCGCTCCCGGCTGTCCGGGGCGACGATCGAGTTCACGATCCGCGGGATCGAGCGGTAGATCCGGTCGAACGGGTCGGAGAAGAACGCCGAGTGGTCCAGCACCCCGGCACTGACCGCGGGGTGCATCAACTGGAGCACGCCGGCGGAGAAGCCGGTGAACCCGATCCGCGGGTCGGCGGCGAGCCGCCCCAGGACGCAGTCGGGCCCGAGTTCGATCGCCTCGGTCGTGGTCTCGCTCATCCGTGTGCCCCCATCGCGGCTAGGAAGACGCCGGTGGTCTCGGCCACCAGGGCGTCGCGGTCGATCTCGAGTTGTCCGGTGATCCGGGCGGTGACCAGCTCCACGGCGCCGCCGACCAGGAAGACGGCCCGCGGCCGGGAGAGCGTGCCGGCCATCGCCGGCGCGATCAGGTCGAACTGCGCGATCACCAGGTCGGCGTAGTCGAGCAGCATCTTCTGTCGGGTCGCGTTCATCCCGGCATGGCCGGCGCCGACGGCGACCACGCACGCCTTGCGCGGATCGTCGAGGATCACGTCGAAGGCGCCCGCGACACAGGCTTCGATCTGGGCCGCCCAGTCGTCGGCGGCTTCGCGCAGCCCGCGGAGTCCGGCGTCCACGATCTCGGCGCCGACGCTCTCGCAGAGCGCGATCAGCAGATCATCGAGGCTCGGGAAGGACTCGTAGAAGTAGCGCGCGGTGAGCCCGGCGCTGGCGCAGATCGGGCGGACCCCGACGCCGGTCAACCCCTGTTCGGCCAGCACGTCGAGGCCGGCTTCGATCAGGGTCGCGCGCCGCGCCGCCTGCCGTTCGGCGCGCGACTGCCCCGCATATGAGCGGCCAACAGGCTCCGCGTTCGCCATCTTCGCCATCCCGGATCTCGATCTCATCGAACTTGTTGACAACGAACGTTATCACTTTTACGGTCAGTCACAAGAGCGAGATTGAGATCACACCTACTGCCGATCAGGAGGCTCTGCGATGGCGTTACTCGCAGTGCATGAAGCACGTGCCGCAGGGCTCAGCCCGATCCCCGGGGAAGCTGGCCTCCCCCTGCTGGGACGCACCCTGGAGATGGCGACCGGCCGTTGGATGACCGACGACTCCCTCTACGAGAAGCACGGCGGCGTCTACTGGTCGCGCGCGCTCAACCAGACCTTCATCGCCGCCTCACACCCGGACGCCGCGGGCGCCGTCCTGCTCAACAAGGACAAGTCCTTCGCCTCGGGCCCGGGCTGGAGCTTCTTCATCGGCCCGTTCTTCGAACGCGGGCTGATGCTGCTCGACGGCGACGAGCACCGCACCCACCGGCTGATCATGCAGCAGGCGTTCGTCCGCTCCCGCCTGGAGAACTACCTGACCGGGCTGCAGCGCACCATCGACGAGACCATCGCAGCCTGGCCCGAGGGCACCGCGAAGATCAGTCCGCTGGTCCGCAACCTCGGCCTCGACATCGCGGTGCGTACCTTCATGGGGATGGAGACCGGGCCCGAAGCCCGTCAGGTGATGTCCGACTTCGAGACCTGCGTCCGAGCCGGGACCGCGATCGTCCGCTACCCGGTGCCGGGGCTGCGCTGGGCCAAGGGACTCGCCGCCCGCGCGCGGCTCGAGGAGTACCTGACGCCGCTGATCGCCCGCGCCCGCCACCAGGACGACGACACCCTGCTTCACGGGCTCTGTCACGCTCGCGGCGAGAACGGCGAGGAGTTCTCCGACGTCGACGTGCTCAACCACATGATCTTCATGCTGATGGCGGCCCACGACACCTCCACCACCACGATCAGCGTGATGGCCTACTACCTGGCCAAGCACCCCGAATGGCGCGAGCGTTGCCGTGCCGAGTCCGAGGCGCTCGGCGAGAACCCGACCCTCGCCGAGATCGACGAGCTCACTTCGCTCGACCTGGTGATGAAGGAGTCGCTGCGACTCATCCCGCCGGTCCCCGGCGTCGCCCGGATCGCTGTGCGCGACACCGAGATCCTCGGGCACTTCGTCCCCAAGGGAACCAAGGTCAGTGTGCCGATCCAGCACATCCACACCCGCGCCGAACTGTGGCCGGACCCGCACCGGTTCGACCCCGAGCGGTTCTCCCCCGAGCGCCGGGAGGACCAGGTCCACCGGCACGCCTACCTGCCGTTCGGCGCCGGCGTCCACAAGTGCATCGGCATGTTCTTCGGTGGCATGGAGGTCAAGTCCGTGCTGCACAGGATGTTGCTCGACCTCGACTGGTCCGTGCCCGCCGACTACGAGATGCCCGTCGACCGGATCTCACTGCCCAAGCCCAAGGACGGGCTCCCCGTCCAGATCACCCGGAGGAACCGATGAGCGCCCCCGCACTTCCCCAGCACGTCACCCGGGCGCTGCTCGACAAGATCAGCGCCGGGCTCCACGCCGGTCAGGCCGGCCCCGAGACCCACTTCGCGCCGTTCGACGGCAGCACGATCGCCACCCTGCCCACCTGCAGCGAGCTTGAGGTCGCGGACGCCGTCCGCTCGGCACGGATCGCCCAGGCCGGTTGGGCGCAGCGCAGTTTCGCCGAGCGGGCCGAGGTCTTCCTCCGCTTCCACGACCTTCTCGTCGACCGCCAGGACGAGGTCCTCGACCTCATGCAGTGGGAGGTCGGCAAGACCCGCCAGAGCGCCTGGGTCGAGGTCTACATGGTCGCCACCACCGCCCGGCACTACGCTCGCCGCGGCGCGCACTACCTCGCCGACCGCTCGGTGCGGGGCTTCATGCCCGGCCTCACCAAGACCGTCGAGATCCGGGTGCCCAAGGGCGTCGTCGGGATCATCTCGCCGTGGAACTTCCCGCTCTACCTCTCGGTCGCCGACGCGATCCCCGCCCTCCTCGCGGGCAACGCCGTCGTCGCCAAGCCGGATGCGCAGACACCGCTCACCCTGCTGTGGGCCCGCGACCTGATGATCGAGGCCGGCCTGCCGGCAGAGGTCTTCGGCGTGGTGGCCGGGCCGGGGCCGGTGGTCGGGATGGCGCTGGTCGACAACGTCGACTACATCGGTTTCACCGGCTCGACGGCGACCGGTCGGCTGATCGGGGCGCGCGCCGGCGAACGCCTGATCGGCTGCTCGCTGGAGCTCGGCGGCAAGAACCCGATGGTGGTCCGCGCCGACGCCGACGTGGACCGCGCGGTCGACGGCCTCGCCGAGGCGGCCTTCATGAACTCCGGCCAGATGTGTGTGCACGTGGAACGGGCGATCATCGACGACGCCATCTACGACACCTTCCGCGAGCGGCTGATCGCCCGCGTGCAGAAGCTGACGCTGGGCCAGGCCTGGGACTACTCCAGCGACCTCGGCCCGCTGGTCTCGGCCAAGCAGCTCAACTCGGTGACCCGGCACGTCCAGAACGCCGTCGACGGCGGTGCGAAGGTGCTGATCGGCGGCACCGCGCGCCCCGAGATCGGGCCGTTCGCCTACGCACCGACCGTGCTGGAGGGTGTCACGCCGCAGATGGAGGCCTACGGCACGGAGACCTTCGGTCCGGTGCTCTCCCTCTACCGGGCCGGCTCCGACGACGAAGCCCTGGCCCTCGCCAACGAAGGCAACTACGGCCTCTCGGCGAGTGTCTACTCGCGCAACAGCGAGGCTGCCGATCGGATCGCGCGCGGTATCCGCGCCGGGTCGGTCAACATCAACGACGGCTTCGCCGCCGCGATCGGCTCGATCGAGGCCTCGATGGGCGGGATGGGCGACAGCGGTCTCGGTCGCCGTCAGGGCCCCGACGGCATCCGCAAGTACACCGAACCGCAGACCATCGCGAACCAGCGTCTGCTGCCGGCCGGAGTGCCGCCGTTCCTCTCCTCGGCGGCCTTCATCAAGATCTCGAACGGTCAGCTGCGGCTGCTGAAGAAGATGGGAGCACGCTGATGAGCACGCTCAGCGGACAGGTCGTCGCGATCACCGGTGCCGGCCGCGGCATCGGACTCTGCATCGCCCGGGCACTCGTCGCACGAGGCGCGCGGGTCGCCCTCGCCGACGTCGACGCGGCGGCGTTGGACTCCGCCGGAGCGGAGGTGGGCGCGGCGCTGACCGCCGTCCTCGACGTCACCGATGCCGACGCCTTCGACGCGTTCCTCGCGCAGGTCGAGGCCGAGGTCGGGCCGCTGGACGCCCTGGTCAACAACGCCGGGATCATGCCGACCGGCTCCCTGTTGGAAGAGTCGGATGCGACCACCCGACGGGTGCTCGAGGTCAACGTGGTCGGGATGATGTTCGGCACCAAGAAGGCGCTCGCCCGGATGGTGCCGCGCGGGCGTGGCCACGTGGTCAACCTGGCCTCGACGATGGGTCTGGTGCCGGTGCCGGGCCTGGCCACCTACAACGCCTCCAAGGCCGCGATGGTGATGTACGGCGAGGCGCTGGCAGCCGAGTTCGAAGGCTCCGGCGTCGCGATCACCACGGTGCTGCCGAGCGCGGTCAACACCGACCTGTGCTCGGGCCTCGACACCACCGCCCAGTTCCCGGTCCCGTTCAGCGACCGGACCGTGAAGATCGCCTCGATGATCGAGCCCGAGGACGTCGCGACCGCAGTCGCCGAGGCGTTGGAGTCGGGCCGCTCTGAGCCGCGTCTGGTGGTGCCGCGCTCGCTGGGCCGGATGCTGCGGATGCAGGACTTCTGGCCGCTGCGGGTCAAGCGCCGCTTCGCCAAGTTCAGCGGCATCGACGACCAGATCCTGACCCGCACCGACGACACCGCACGCAAGGAGTACCTGGAGCGGGTCACCGAGTAGCGATGAGTTGAGCCCCGTTGCCTGGTCTGTCCTGTATCCGAATCCGGCCATCAGGAGCAGACCATGCAACGGATCATCCCGAACCTCTGGTTCAACCACGAAGCAGCCCAGGCAGCGCAGTTCTACGCCGACATCTTCGGCGGCAAGGTGCTCTCAACCTTCGGCGAAGGGCCGACCAACCCCGATGGCGAGAAGCAGCCGCTGACCGCCGAGTGGGAGGTGCTCGGCATGCGGTTCGTCGGGATCAACGGAGGCACGGATGCCGAGGGCAACCCGGTCTTCGTGCCCAACGAGGCGTTCTCCCTGGAGATCGATTTCGACGACCAGACCGAGCTCGAACGGGTCTGGCACGCCTTGATCGGCGACGCCGGCGCACCCAGTGAGTGCGGCTGGCTCAAGGACCACTACGGATACGCCTGGCAGTTGGTTCCGACGGTGCTGATGGAGTGCCTCCAGGGTCCCGACGCAGCAGGCGCGGAACGGGCCTGGAAGGTGATGATGGAGACCAGCAAGGTGCCGTTGGACGGCAACAAACTCCGGGCCGCCTACGCCGGACAGTGAACCGAGCGGCGCCTCCTCAGCGGGGGACCCGCCGGCCGTGCACCTCGGCGAACTGCTGATACCCGATCGGGTTGCTGAACTCGCCGAGGATCACCGTCACCCGCTTGCCACGGCAGCGGAGCACGATCCGGTCGTCGGCGATCTCCTCGACCTCGCCACGCACGATCACCTCGTCGTGCTCCAACTCGGTCAACTCCTCCGGCGGCTTGCACCGGACGACGTCGCCCAGCGCCAGCACCTCGAGCTGAGCGTTGCGCCGTGACCACAGCATCAGCGCCATCATGGCGAGCACGGTGACGTTGCCGGCCGCCGTGATGATCACCGCGATCATGCTGCCGGTCGGTCGGGCCACCGGGCGGTTGGCGTCGACGTTGCCGGGCAGGTACTCGACCTCCAAGGTGTCGGTACGCTCCGCCGTCCGGTACCCCTCGGCGGTCACCTCGCTGGTGAACTCGTCGACGCCGGCCTCGACGTCGTCGGCGAACCGCCAGGTGACGTAGAACTTCTGGTTCTCGCCGTGCTCCGGGACGGCCTTGACGGAGACCACCTCGGCCGAGGTGGTGAGCCCGTCGGTATCGAGTCGCTGGTTGGTCCACAGATAGTGGCCCAGTGGCAGGTTGATCAGGATCAGCACGGGGACGATCGCCCACGGCCACCAGCGCATCGACTTCACCGCCACATTGAACCGTAGATGCGCCGGGTATTCTCGCTGTTCGTGCCGTGGATCCCGACTGTCGTTCTCGCCTGCGCCCTGATCGCCATCGGCGTCGCCGCCATCGCGGTCGCCACCGTTCCCGCGCTCTCCCGCGCCGAACAAGGCGTCCGGTGGGCGATGAAGGGTGGCCAAGTAGCGATCGCCCTCTTCGTCCTCTACGACGTGATCACCCTGCTTCAAGGCCACAAGGCGGACGAAGGGATGACCCACGCCGGCTATGCGATCGCCGCGGTCGGCGTCCCGGTGCTGCTGTTGACGCGGCACACGCCACCGGCCGATCCCGAGGACCCGGACGCCGAGGTCGTCGTCGACCCGCCGCACCTGTTCGTGGTGGCGGTCGCCGCCTTCGCCGCGGCGGTGCTGGTGATCCGGCTCCAGCAGACCTGGTGAGCACGGTGCGCACCCCGGGTCGTCAACTGTTGATCGCGGTCTACGCGGTCTTCGCGGTCGCGGCCGGCGCTCGCAGCGCCGTCCAGATCGCGACCAAGTTCGATGAGGCCCCGCTGGCCTACCTGCTGTCGGCGTTCGCGGCCGCGGTCTATCTCGTGGCGACCGTCGCGCTGCGCTGGACCGGGCCTCGGGCCCGCGCCATCGCCTGGACCGCGATCGGAATCGAGATGGCCGGGGTGGTGATCGTCGGCGCGCTCACCGTCTTCGACGACAAGCTCTTCCCCGACGCCACGGTCTGGTCCGACTTCGGCGCCGGCTACGGGTACGTCCCGTTGGTGCTGCCGATCGTCGGGCTGTGGTGGCTGGCGCGCGAGCGACGCCGTCAGCCCGCGTAAATGCCGCAGGACGTCATACGTTGTGAGGGAGCGGGTGCTCCCTCCGCATGACGTCCCGCGGGGTGGTTCGGTGGCTCAGGAAAGCGCGGCGATAGCGGCGTCGTAGTCGGGCTCGGTGGTGATCTCGGGGACCAGCTGCGAGTGGACGACGGTGCCGTTCTCGTCGAGGACGACGACCGAGCGGGCCAGCAGGCCGGCCAGCGGACCGTCGGTCATGGTGACGCCGAAGTCCTCACCGAAGCTGGAGCGGAACGCCGAGCCGACCTGGACGTTCTCGATGCCCTCGGCGCCGCAGAAGCGGGCCTGAGCGAACGGCAGGTCCTTGCTGACGTTCACCACGACGGTGTTGTCGAGGCCCGCGGCGAGCTCGTTGAACTTGCGCACGCTGGCGGCGCAGATGCCGGTGTCGACGCTCGGGAAGATGTTGAGGACGGTGCGCCCGGCGCGGCCCTCGGAGGTCAGCGCGGAGAGACCCTCGCCGACCAGCTCGTAGGTGGGCGCAGAGGCGCCGACGGCCGGCAGTTCGCCGGTGGTGTTCACAGGGTTGCCCTTGAATGCAGTGGTAGCCATGCCTCTATTCCTACACGTATCGGCCAGCGCGCGGAGCGCGTGCCACCAGATGAAAGGCGAACGGCGCCGTCAGAACCGACGGCGCCGCCCACTTGGACCTACTTCTCAGCCGCTCAGGCGACCGGGCTCTTCTCGAGCTCGAGGTTCGGGTCGCCCCACACCTTGGGCTCACGACCGAAGACCTCGTGCAGCAGCGGCATGAACTCCTCCAGCGGCAGCGTGTCGTAGTCCGGGTCGAAGGAGACCGCGTCCCAGGCCGCACAGAAGTGGGCGCAGGAGTCGAAGTACTCGGAGTCCCGGTACCGCTCGCGGGAGTCGGTCGGGATGCCCATCGCCTCGCCGTAGTGGTAGGTCTGGAAGACACCGTGGTGCTTGACCACCCACCATGCCTCCTCCGAGGCGAAGGGGCGCAGGATCGCGGCGGCGACCTCGCTGTGGTTGTCCGGCGAGAGGTCGTCGGCGATGTCGTGCAGCAGCGCGGCCACGATCATGTCGGTCTCCGCGCCCTCACGCAGTGCGCGGGTCGCGCTCTGCAGGGAGTGGGTGTAGCGGTCCACCCGGTAGCCGTAGGTGTGTCCCTTCATCGCCTCCAGCTGGCGGACCAGGTTCGGGACCAGGTTCTCCTTGCGGTGACGAGCGGCCTCGCTGGCGATCAGCTGGATCTCCTCCGGCGTCGCGTCGTCCATGCTGGTGAAGTTCACCATCTCCATCGTCATCGTCTATGACTCCTTCTGTTGTTCACTCGCGTCAGGTCTGTTCAGTTCAAGGTCAGCGGGGTCTGGTCGCGCAGGGCACGCGGGATCGGGCTCGGCACCGCGGCCAGCAGATCGCGGGTGTACTCCTCACGGGGGTTGCGCAACACCTCGGCGACGGGACCCTGCTCGACGACGCGGCCGCGCTTCATCACCAGGACGTCATCGGCGATCACCTCGACCAACGCGAGGTGGTGGGTGATGAAGAGCAGGGCGAGACCGAACTCCTGCTGCATCTGGGTCAGCAGTTCCAGGACCTGCGCCTGCACCGAGACGTCCAGCGCCGCGGTGGGCTCGTCACAGACGATGAAGTCGGGCTCCACGATCAGCGCACGGGCGATCGCCACGCGCTGCAGCTGACCGCCCGACAGCTCCACCGGGAACCGGCGCAGGAACCGTGAGCCGAGTCCGACCCGGTCGAGCATCTCGGCGACCTTGGCCTCGCGCTCGGCCCGCGACGCCAGGTCGTGGACGACGAGCGGCTCACCGATCGACTCGGCGATGCTCATCCGCGGGTTGAGGCAGCTGTACGGGTCTTGGAAGACCATCTGCATCCGACGCCGCATCTGCCGCATCGCATCCGAGCTCTGGGCGCGTAGATCCACACCGTCGAAGGTGATCGTGCCCTCATCGGGCTCGATCAGCCGGAGCACCAACCGCCCGACCGTGGACTTGCCGGCACCCGACTCACCGACGACGGCGACCGAGCGGCCCTTGGTGACCGTGAACGAGACGTCGTCGACCGCCTTGGTGGCGACCTTGCCGCGTCCCAGCGAGAGCCGGGAGCTCCCGCCGAAGGACTTGCCCAGGCCGCGGACCTCCAGGAGCGCGTTCATGCCGTGATCCCTTCCAGGACGAGGTCTGCGGTACGACGGCAGCGCGTGGCTCGGCCGTCGGTGAGCTCGGTCAGCACCGGGTGCGCCTCGGCGCAGGCGGCCTCGCGGTAGTTGCACCGCTCGGCGAAGCGGCAGGTCCCCGAGAGGGTGCCCGGCGGCGGGATCGTGCCTGGGATGGCACGCAGCGGCTCGCCGCGGCCGAGCGCGGGGATCGAACACAACAGGCCAGCGGTGTAGGGGTGTGCCGGCTTGCTGAACAGATCGGCGATCGGCCCCTGCTCGACGACTTCACCGGCGTACATCACGACGACCCGGTCGGCGACGTCGGCCACCACGCCGAGGTCGTGGCTGATGAAGAGCACCGAGAGGTCGGTCTCGCTCTGCACCTTGCGCAACAGCTCCAGGACCAGCGCCTGCACCGTGACGTCGAGCGCGGTGGTCGGTTCGTCGGCGATCAGCACGGACGGATTGCTGCACAGGGCTGCGGCGATCGCGAGCCGTTGCGCCATGCCACCGCTGAACTGGTGCGGATAGTCGCGGGCCCGGCGCTCCGGGTCCGGGATACCGACCGCGTCGAGCATCTCGATGGCGCGCGCCCAGGCGGCCTTGCGGCCCATCCCCTGGTGCACGCGGGCCACCTCGGCCACCTGCTCACCGGCGGTGAAGGCAGGGTTCAGGCTGCGCAGGGGGTTCTGGAAGATCATCGAGACCTCGGAGCCACGGAGCTTGCGCAGCTCGCGCTCCGGAAGTCCGACGAGCTCGCGGCCCCGGAACCTGATCGAGCCTTCGGCGATCCGGCCACCCTTGCGACCGGCCAGACCGAGCACAGCGGTCGCCGAGACCGTCTTGCCGGAGCCCGATTCGCCAACCAGGGCAAGGGTTTCCCCGGCGTTGAGGGTGAAGCTCACGTCCTCCACGACGCGGGTCCAGCGACGTCCGCTGCCGTATTCGAGGGTGAGGCCCTCCACCTCGAGCAGAGGTGGAGCGGACGTCGTCTTCTCAGTCATCGTCGTTCTTTCCGGTAGCAACGAGCGCACGGCGCATCCCCTCACCCAGCAGGGTGAAGGCCAAGACCACGCTGAAGATCATCAAGCCGGGCAGCCACACCATGTTGGGTGCGATCGTCATCGTCTGCGCCGAGGTGCTGAGCATCGAACCCCAGCTCGCGGTGGGTGCTTCGACGCCGAGACCGAGGAAGCTCAGGCTGGCCTCGGCGCTGACGGCGACACCGAGGGCGACCGACACCTGGACCAGGATCGCGGGCACCACGTTCGGCATCACGTGCTTGAAGACGACCCGGGTCGGCTTGCAGCCGATCGAGATCGAGGACTCGATGTAGGTCTCGCCCATCACCTCTTGGGTGGCGGCACGGGTGACCCGGAAGAACTGCGGGGCGAAGATCAGACCGACCGCAGCCATCGCGTTGGTCAGGCCGGGGCCGAGGACGGCGACGATGGTGAGCGCCAGGATCAGGCCGGGGATCGACATCAGGCCGTCGAAGATCCGGGAGAGGGCGGCGTCGACGATGCCCTTGCGGTAGCCCGCGACCAGGCCGGTCGGGACACCGATCAGAACACTGACTCCGACCGCCACAGCCGAAGCCTGCAAGGTGACGCGGGTTCCGTAGATCAGTCGGCTGAGCACGTCGCGGCCGTAGTCGTCGGTGCCCAGTACGTGGTCACCGCCCCACGGCTGGAGACGCTGCATCAGCTGTTGCGCGTTGGGGTCGTGGCTGGCCAGGACCGGCGCGAAGACGGCGGCCAACACGATCAGGAAGAGGTAGACGAACGCCACCGCAGCGAGGGGTTCGGAGCGGACGAAGCCACGGAGCCGACCGCGTCCGGGAGTGATGGTGGCGCTCTGCGCAGCCTGCGTACTCATGCGCGCACCTTCGGGTTGAAGTAGCCGTAGGAGATGTCGACCAACAGGTTGATCACCAGGACGATCAGGGTGGTCAGCGCGACCAGGCCGAGCAGCACCGGGATGTCGCGCGAGAGCACGCTGTTGACCGCGAGCCGACCGATGCCGGGGAGGTCGAAGACGCTCTCGATGGCGACCGTGCCACCGAGCACCTGGGCGAACCGGTAGGCGAAGACGGTGGTCACCGGGACGGCCGCGTTCTTGGCCGCGTGCTTGCCCAGCACCCGAGGACGGGAGAGGCCGCGGGCCTCGGCGTTGGTGATGTAGTCGAGCTTCAACACCGTGGCCAACGCCTGACGGAACTGCATGGTCACCTCGGCCATCGGCAACAGGGCCAGGGCGATGGCCGGCAACAGCAGGTGGGAGAGCCACGGCCAGAGTCCGGCCGCGAGCGGCTCGTAACCGATCGAGGGGAACCAGCTGAGATTCACCGAGAAGATGAGGACCAGCACCAGTGCCACCCAGAAGGGCGGGAGCGCGATAGCTCCGGAGGCCAGTGCGGTGATCACCCGGTCCGCGAGACGGCCGTGCCGGAGCGCGGCCACCATGCCGGCGGCGAGGCCGACCACCAAGGTGATCACCATCGACACCGCGACCAGGGAGATGGTGACGGGCAGTCGGTCACCGATCACTTCCGTGACCGACTGCCCGTTCGCGAGCGAGGAGCCCAGATCGGCTTGTACCGCAGAGGTGAACCAACTGAAGTAACGCGTCAACAGGGGTTCGTCCAGGCCGAGCATCACGCGGATCTCCGCGATCCGCTCAGCCGTGGGGTTCTCGCCGGCGATGGCCGCGGCCGGATCGCCCGGAGCCAGGTCCACCAGCGCGAAGACGCAGAAGGTGACGGCTACGAGGATCGGGAGCGCGACGGCCAGCCGACGCAATGCATACAGAGTCATGATCTGTTCCTGCTCAACTCACCTAGCGGGGATTACTTGACCTTGCCGATGTCGCGGTAGCTCGGGAAGCCGCTGCGGACCCACGGCAGGTTCGGAACGTTGGCGATCTTGTCGTTACGCACCCACACCTGCTCGCCCCAGAGGACGGGGACCCAGACGTCGTTCTCCGCCATCACGTTCCAGATCTCGTGGTACTTCGCGCCACGCTCCTCGATCGACTTGGTCGGGTCGGCCGCTTCGGCGACGAGGTTGCCGAAGAGGTCGCCGTGGCCGCGGGCCGCGTTGAAACCGGAGGTGACGTAGTAGTCCATCGTGCTGGCCGGGTCCGGTGCCGGGGAGGCGTTGATGACCTGGGCGTCGAGCTCGCCGCGGCGGTACATGTCGTCGATCTGAGCGAACGGGATCGACTGCAGGTTGACCTTGATGCCGACCTTGCCGAGCTGGTCCTGGAGCGCCTGAGCGACCGGCTCAGCGGTGGAACCGGTGGCGGCGGCGATGGTGATCTCCGCACCGCCGGCCTCCTCGACGAGCTTCTTGGCGGCGTCAGCGTCGTAGCTGCGGGTGGCCGACATCGCGTCGTCGTGGGCCCAGAAGCCCTCGGCGTAGAACTGGTTCGCAGCGGTGGCGTTGCCTGCGAAGAGGCCCTCGACGATCTCTTCGCGGTTCACCGCGAGGCCGATCGCCTTGCGGATCTCCGGCTTCTTGAGGTCGCCGCGTTCGGCGTTCATCATCACCATGACCGGGGTGGCTTGGCTGATCAGGTCGCCTTCGAAGGCGCCACGGTCGACGAGAGCCAGCGACTCCTGGACCGGGGAGGCACCCGAGATCTGGGCGACGTCGAGGTCACCGGTCTGCACGCCGTTGATCCGCGCTGCCTGGTCGACGACGGTGCGCATGACCAGCTTCTTGGCGTAGGCGGTCTCCTTGTTCCAGTAGTTCTCGCTGCGCTCGAGGACGACTTCCTGGCCCGAGGTGACCTGGACCGGGATGTAGGGGCCGGAGCCCGCGGTGCCCGGGTTGGTGGCCAGCTCAGCGCCACGCGAGGTGAACGCCTTCGGGCTGACCATCATCCCGGCGTTGAGCGCGAAGACGGCCGGCAGCTCGGCACCGAGGCCCTTCTTCAGATCCAGCCGAACGGTGTAGTCGTCGACGACGACGACCTTCTCGATCGGGGCCAGCGGGGCCACCAGGGCGCTGCCCTGCAGGGTCTTGCCGCGGTTGATGTTCGCCTCGACGACCTTGGCGTCGAACTTGGTGCCGTCGTTGAAGGTGACGTCGTCACGGAGCTTCAGGGTCAGCGACGAGCCGTCCTTCGCGTACTCCCACGAGGTCGCCAGCATCGGCTGCACCTGGTAGTTGGAGTCCATCTGGGTCAGCGAGTCGTAGATCAGGAACGTGAAGGTGTTCTGACCGATGTTGTTCTGCAGCGCCGGGTCCAAGATGTTGGACGGCGACGGCGTGCCGACGGTGATCGTCGCGGTGCGGTCGAAGCTCGACGGGTCCGCGGCTGCGGCCGGGCTACCGGTGGAGCCGCCCTTGTCGTCGGACTTGCTGGAACCGCATGCGGACAGCGGTGCGATCAACAGCGCGCCGGCGAGAATCGCCGCGGCCGATCGCCTCTTGGTGGTGGAAGTCAACATCTCAGGTGGGCCAACCCTTCAACTCTGCCCGCGCCCATGCGCAGGGGTCAGTCGCGGATGGGGATACCCCCACCCACGGACACGGCGCACGTCCCGAACTCCCCATCGGGTGACGCGCGTCACCCGCTGAAGGTATGAGGTTTCGGTACCTGAAAGCAAGTTTTTGGACGAATCTTTTAATCAATTATTTGGAAGTTCAGGCGGGTTAGGACGCCCTAAGCCGCGTTCGTTGGTCGCAATGTTCCATATAATCAAGGGACAAAACCGACATCAGGCAGCCGGGTTCAGCCGTCGCTGAGCCGGCGGCCAGGGTGGCTGGCCGCGGCGCTCGGGAGCCGAACGAACCGAGGCAGCGGCTCAGCCGAGAAGAGGGCGTCATGCCGCCGGAGCGGGACGCGACGCGGCCGGCCCGAGGCGGGCCGACGCGGGCCGACGCGGGCAGGTCCAGAGATCCCAGAACCCGGTTCGCGCGAGCCATGTCGCGCCCGAACCGGGGCATGAAAAAAGCCCCCACTGGTCGCGTTAACTTGGGAGGGAGTGAACCAGTGGGGGCTGCCCCACACGCGAAGTTACGGGCCAGTTCAGGGCGGGACAAGCCCCTTCAGGGAGATCGAAAAAGATAGTTCGATTTTTGCTAACGCGCGTGACAACTTTCGAGCTGGCAGCGCCGATCAGGCGGCCGTCCAGCCCCGCCTCAATGTGACCTCAGCGCCCTCGATCAGGGGAGAATCGCGCGCTGAGGTCACACTGAGTGGGTCAGCCCAGCGTCAGGAAGCTGGACGTGAAGGTGTTGCCCGGGTCGCCCGGGCCATCGGCGAAGATCGCTCGCACCTCGACCGTGCGGTGGGCGGTACAGCCGCCTGCCGAGCAGACCGGGTCGACCACGTGCCCGTACACAGAGTCGACCTGCCCACCCTCGATGGTGATCGGCAGCCAGTCACCGTTGTCGAAGCGCGCCTCGTAGCTCTGCGCACCGTCGGCCGCCATGAGGAAGACGTAGCTCCAGAACGTGCCCATCGAGTAGTAGTGCTCGGCGCGGTAGACCGTCGGCCCGGGCTGAGCGATCACGACCTGGTTGCTGGTCGCGGCGGCGCCGGTACCGAGCCAGTTGCGCGCCCGCAGCTGATAGGTGTGGGTGCCAGGCGTCTGGTCGGCCAGCACCACCGAGCCCTGGGCGACGGTAGCGGTCACCCACTCACCGTCGTCGGTCTTCACCTCGTAGCCCATGATCCAGGCGCCTCCGTCGGACGGCGCCTCGAAGGTGAGCGTCACGGTGCGGTCCTGTGCGGCGGCCACCAGGTTCCCCGGGGCACCCGGCACATCGAGGACCGTCGTGCTCAGCGATTCGGACGGCGCGCCGCCACCCACCCGGTTGACCGCGCGGACCCGGATCGTGATCTCGGACCCCGGGGTGAGGTCCCAGATCCGGCCTCGGATCAGGTCGTCGCCGCAGTCCCCGGCGCAGCGCTCGGCGACGGCTCGGGCCGGCATCGACTGGACGGCGCTCCAGCCGTTGCCGCTGTTCACCTGGTAGCCGGTGATCGGCGCTCCGCCGTCACTGATCGGGGCGCGGAACGAGTAGCCCACCCCACCCTGCTCGCCGTAGAGACCGACCAGGGTCGGCGCTCCCGGCGTGGTCGCCTGCGGCGCAGCCGGCTTGGCACGCGTCAGCTCGATCACCACGCGCCGGTTCAGCTTCCGCTGCGCGACCTTGCCGCCGACGACGGCCGGCCTGGTCGAGCCGAAGCCCACCGAGCTCTGGCTCAGACCGCGGCGCAGGGAGACCAGCTGTCCACAGACGGCAGCCGCACGGCGCTTGGACAGCGTCCGGTTCCGCACCTTCGAGCCGGTGAAGTCGGTGTATCCCTCGCACCGGATGCTGGCGGCGTCGGTCAGCGAGCCGTTGAAGGTCGCCAACTGGCGCTTCGCGGCCGGGGTCAGCTTCGCCGAGTTCCTGGTGAAGAGGCCGTCGCCGTCGAGGGTGACCGCCTGCCCCTTCTCCAGCTGGTGGCCGGTGGCGGTGCGGATCGGAACGGCCAGGGCGCCGTCCTGGGTGCGGTAGACGGCGCGCGTCTCGCGGAGCTTGCCGCGGTACTTGGCGGGCTTGGCCGGCACGGCGATCTGCGCCTTGCGCTGAGCGGGGGTGCGCGGGTCGACGAACCACTCGACGACGGGCACAGCCGATTGCGCGCGCTCGGTGGCGGTCGAGGGCGCGGCTACCGCGCCGGTGCTGAGGGAGGCCGTGACGGCGACTGCCATCCCGGCGACGGCAGCGGTCATCGCCACCGTCTTTCCAAAGAGAGTGCGTGACATGAGAAGCCAATCGGTGGGGATCAGGAAGGCGGTCGCCGAGCCAGTCCGCCGTACCTCACCATCGGCCCGCCGAATCCGCACCTGAGACCGGCCTAGATGACCCCCGCTCCACGAGACGTCTGGTGCCGTGGAGCAGGGCCCGGGTCACGAAGAGAGGAGGTCGACGATCGCGCCGTAGCCGCGTTGCCGGGCGTGCTGCAAGGGAGTGACCCCGTCCTTGTCGGCGATCGACGGGTCGGCGCCCGCTGCCAGCAGCAACCGCACGATCTCGACATAGTCGGCACTGCCGTCGCCGAGGATGATCGCCTCCAGCATCGACGTCCAGCCGAGGTTGTTGACGTGGTCCAGATCGACGTCGGTCTTCGCCACCCGCCGGATGTAGTCGACGTGGCCGCGCTCGCCCGCCGGGATCGGCGACAGACCGCCGTACCGGTTGACGATCGTGAGATCCGGGTTGGCCGGCAGCAACGCCTCCAGCATCGCCACGCTTCCGGTCACGCCGGTCACCAGCCACGGGGTGTCGTGCCGGTCGTCGAGCGCGTCGGGGTCGGCACCCATCGCCACCAGCAGCCGAGCCACCTCGACATGGTCGAAGGTGCTCGCCAGCAGCAACGCGGTGCGCCGGTTGCCGTCCCGCGTCTCGAGGTCGGCGCCGGCACGCAGCGCCACCGCGACGGCGTCGGGGTCGCCACTCTCGGCGGCCCGCAGCAGCGCGGCGTCGGGGTTGGCCGGGGGCTTGGCAGTGGTCACGGTCTCCAGGATCCTCTCCAGTCGGTCGTACCCGCAGCTGCGGGCCATCTGCAACGGCGTCAGGCCCGCGGACGACGACACCCGGTCCAGCTCCACACCGCCGGCGACCAGCGCCCGCACGGTGGTCGCGTAGGTGGCGGTGTCCTTGCCGAGCCAGACCGCTTCGTGGATCGCCTGGTAGCCGATCCGGTTCACGTGGTTGCGCGAGATCCCGGCCTGCAACAGCTCCCCGACGATCAGGCCGTGGCCACGTTCGGCGGCCCGGATCAGGCCGGTGCCGTTCCAGCTGTCCTTGTCGTTGATCCGGGCGCCGTTGCGCAGGGTGAGCCGGAGCAGCTCGAGGTACCCCTCGCTGGTGGCGATCAGGTACGCCGACTGCTGGGTCTCGTCCTGGGCGTTGACGTCGGCGCCCCGGCGGACCAACCGTCGCGCCTCAGCGACGTCGTTGGCCCACGCTGCGTCGCGGAGCTGCTGGTCGAGCTGAGCCTGCGGCACTTGCTTCCGCTGGTCGTCGTCGGTGGCCGGGGCGGAGCTCGTCGGTGAGCTGGCCGGTGAGCTGGCCGGTGAGCTGGCCGCGCTCTGGTCGGCGCTCTGGTCCGGGTTCGCCGGCCCCGAACCCCCGCCCGCGCAGGCCGTCAGGGCCAACGCGAGCGGGAGTGCGATCGCGAGTCGTTTCATCGGCTCGGGTCGGTGATGACTTGGTAGGGACCGGACGCCACCGCCTCGTCGAACTTGCTGTCCACGTAGAGGATCCGGCCGCGGAGCTCCTTGGCTGTGGTCAGCACGCGGTCGGCCGAGGTCGGCCGCTGGCCCAGCGTGACCAGGCGGCTACCGTCGGCGGAGACCCGCAGAGTGGCGATCATCTTGCTGAAGTTTCGCACCACCGTGAGCTGATTGCCACGGCGCACCAGGCCGTCGGCGTTGACCAGGTCGGTGTCGGTAGCGATCTCGCGGACGGCGCCGGTACGGCTGTCGAAGCGCCACATCCGACCGACGTTGCCCTGCGCGACCACGAAGCCGCTGCGGTCCGCGGAGAGCACGATGCCGCCCAGGTTGAAGCCATCCTTGCGCTCGATCACCTTGCTGGCATCGGCCCACAGGGTCGCCTGCCAGCCGCCCCGGCCCGGCGCGACGCGGAAGATCTGGGCGTCGTTGGAGTTGGTGAAGTAGGCGGCGCCGTCGCGACCGATGGCGACGTCGTTGAGGAAGACATCGTTGCCCGGCGCCCGGAGCGCGGCGAGCAGCTTGCCCTTCGCGTCGTAGACCCACAGGTCGGGGCGGCCGGTGCCGATGCCGTTCGGACCGCCGGCCACATAGACCCGGCCCTGGGCGTCGACGGTGATGCCACGGGCGGTGTAGCGACCGTCTGTGCCGTCGCCGGCGATCCACTCCTTGGTCCGGGCGGAGTTCACCGAGCCGCGGTGGATCTCGCCGCCGGTGACCTCGCTGACGTAGAAGAGCCCGCGCCGCTGGTCGGCACCGATCCCTTCGAACTTGGAGCCCACGGGGCTGTCGGCGTCGCCCTGGAGCAGATACGTCGCGGGGCGCCCCGACGAGTGCCCCGAGTGCGCGGATGCGGTGGCCGCACCCGCCAGGCCGGCCGAGGCGACGATGGAGGCGGTGAGCAGGATCCTGGTCAGGTGGTGTCGGTTCATGGCAACAGCCTCCGCCGGGCGCTGGGGTCGAGACATCGGGCAGCTGGCCACCCCTCGATAGCCAATCGGATGATGCGGCTCGCCCGCCCCGGTATCTAGGCTGGCGGGGCCATGTCTGACCTCAGCTCCGTCACTCGCCCCGGCGAGCACGGCATCCTCGCGCCCGCGGCCCGGTTGGACCGGTGGCTGCTAATCGTGCTCACCGCGCTGTTGGCGACCTGCGCGATCCGCTACCTGGATCGGCACGGGTTCGGCGCCACCGGGGTCGCGGTGTTGGCCGGCGCGGCAGCGCTCGGGGTCGCCTACGCGACCCGCGGCCTGCTCCGCGACCATGCCTGGTGGCCGACGGTCTGGGTGAGCGCGATGGTCGTGCTCTGGGGAGTCCTGACCGCAGCCGCGCCCTCGTTCGCCTGGTGCGCGGTCCCGGTCGCCTTCGCGGTGCTCCAGGTGCTGCCCTTCTCCTGGGCGGTCGGGGTCGTGGTGGCGATGACCCTTCTGCTGACCGCCGCCTGGCAACGGATCTCCGACGGCTTCGACCCGGTCCAGGTGGTCGGCCCGATCGGGGTCGCCCTGGTCACGGTGCTCGCCTACCGGGCCCTCGAACTGGAGTCCCGGGCCCGGCAACGGGCCCAGGCGCAGCTCGGCGCGCTCGCCGAACGGACCCGGCTCTCTCGGGAGATCCACGACTCCGTCGGCCAAGGACTCTCCAGCATCAATCTGTTGCTGCAGGCCGCGGAGCGCGCCTGGGACCAGCAACCCGACGCTGCCCGCGCCCACGTTCGCACCGCGGCCGCGACAGCGCGCGACGGCCTCGACGAGGTCCGTCGCGTGGTCCGCGACCTGGCTCCGGCCGAGCTCACCGAGGACCGCGACGGCGAGGCCCTGCAACAAGCCCTCCGCCAGACGGCCGGCGAAGCGGTGCCCGGTCTTGAGGTGACGGTGCGAATCCACGGCACCCCGATCGCGGTCTCGCCGCAGATCGCGGCGGCTCTGGTCCGCACCGCCCGCGGGGCGTTGGCCAACGTCCGTGAACACGCTGCCGCGAGCCGCGCCGTGGTGACCTTGACCTACCAGTTCGACGAGGTGGTGTTGGACGTGCGTGACGACGGTCGCGGCTTCGATCCCGACCAGATCGGGCCGCGCGGCAACCGGGGTCGTGGCCTGGCCGGGCTCCGCGCGCGTGCCGTCGACCTCGGCGGCCACGCCACCGTGGAGAGCGCGCCCGGCGAGGGGACGACCGTCTCGGTCAGCTTCCCGATCCATCCGGAGGTGGCCTGATGATCCGGATCGTTTTGGTCGACGACCACCCGGTGGTCCGCGCCGGGCTGCGTGCGCTGGTCGAGAGCCAGGAGGACCTCTCGGTGGTCGGCGAGGCGGCCGGGATGGACGAGGCGCTGGCGGCGGTCGCCACCCACCAGCCGGACGTCGTCCTGATGGACCTGAGCCTGGGCCCGGACCAGCCGGGTGGGGCCGAGGTCACCGCAGCTCTGCGGGCGCTGCCGCAGCGCCCCGAGGTGTTGGTGCTGACCACCTACGACACCGAGTCCGACATCCTGCGGGCGTTGGAGGCCGGCGCCCGTGGCTACCTGTTGAAGGACGCACCGCCCGACGAACTCTTCGCCGGGATCCGCGGCACGTCGCGCGGCGAGACGGTGTTGGCGCCGTCGGTGGCCGCCACCCTGATCCGGCGGACCACCCCGGGTGCCACCACGATCACCGAACGCGAGGTCGAGGTGCTGGAGCTGCTCTTCCGCGGTCTTGGCAACAAGGAGATGGCCCGCGAGCTCTTCGTCTCCGAGGCCACCGTGAAGTCGCACCTCTCGCACATCTACACCAAGCTCGGCGTCGATACCCGGGCCGGCGCCGTCGCGGCCGCCATTGAGCAACGGATCATCCGGCCCCACCGCTCAATGTGACCTCAGCGCGTGGAAACCGAAGGTTTCACGGCGCTGAGGTCACATTGAAGTGGCGTTCGACGGGTTCAGGGCCGACTGAGCCTCCTGCGGCGCATCAGCAGCGCACCGGCCAGCGCGGCCAGCAAGGCGCCGCCCACCACCGCCCACGTCACCGGTGAGCCGGCGTCGGGGAGCACGCCCCCGGGGCCGTTGTTCGCGTTGTCGTCGTCGTTGTCCGGATCGGTTCCGGGGTCGGTGCCGGGATCTGTCCCGGGGCCGGAATCCGGATCGTCGTCGTTGGTGATGGTGCAGGTGACGTGGGTGCTCTCGATGATGCTGACCCGTCCGTCGGCGACGGCCAACGGCTCCCCGTCCTCCAGGCAGACCCAGTACCGGCGGTGTAGCCGTCGGGCCCACCGGACTCGGCGAGGTCGTAGTCGCCGGCGGTGATCTCGGCCGCGGTCACCGCGGGGTCCCCGGTGACTCCGCTGATCGGGCTCGGGCCATCGGCCGACAGCTCCCAGTCCTCCGGGGATGCCGAGCCGCCGTCGTCGTTCACCACCACCTTGGCCAAGGTGAGCGTGGTAGCGCATTCGACCTCGTTGGTGATCTGGATCCGCCGGGCCGGGAAGTCGGCGGTGGTCTCCAGGGGCAGCGGCAGATCGGCGGGGTCGCCGTCCACCTCGGTGACCTCCGCCGCGGCCACCGTGCAGCCGCTGGGAAGCTGGCTGGTCTCGTCGACCGTCACCTGCTCGCCCTGCGCGTACCCGTTGCGCTCCTCACCCCATGGCTGGGCCGAGCCTCCGGCAGCACCCGGTCCGGTGAGGCTGGCCTCGGCGCTCATCCCGGCCGGCTGCGAGCCGTCCGGATACTCGACTCCGTCGACCACCCAGAGCTTCTCGACGACGATCGCGGCACTGGCGCGGTTGTACATCGTGCAGACGACGAAGGCTCCAGCCGGCACCTCGATCGTGAACCCCGGCTCCTCCGGATCGCCGGAGGAGGTGACGGCGAGTGGTGCGTCAGCAGCCGTGCGGTTGCGGCAGACGGCGTTCTCGCCCGCCTGGGTGACGAGCTGGTAGCCGTCCTGCTGGGTCTCGCTGATCGTCATCGCGGCATTGGCCATGCCGGCCGGGTAGTCGAGGTCGAAGTGGACCGAGCCGGTCTCGTCGGAGGTCGTCTTCTGGTCGGGCAGGCCGCCGACGCCCGGGGTGCCTGTCGCCGAGAAGGTCCAGCCCGGCCCGGCGCGCTGAGCGCCGGTGATGTCCTCTCCGGTGGTGCCCGGCGGGACGATCTCCTTGAAGACGGCGACCTGCTCCTCGCAGCGCGCCAGCGCCAACTGGCGCATGGCCTGGCCTGCCTCCTCGTAGTCGTCGGCGTCGAAGTAGTCGGCGTCTTCGACGTCAGCACCGTTGTACATCGTGGGCCCCGACAGAGCGGCCAGGTTCTTGCGGCTGATCTCGTCCAGACCGTTGCCGACGCCGACCGCCACCAGGCGGCTGCCCTCTGCCTTGATCGCGTTCGCCGAGTAGATCCCGTTCTCGACGTCACGGAAGTGCGTGGTGCTGCCCGAGCCGAGCAGCGGATCGGCGCTGAACCGGGTCGGGTTGCCGTCCGTGATCACCACCACCAGGTCGTAACGGGGTGCCGCCTGGGCGACCGCCCACAGGCCCTGGTCCCAGTTGGTGCCGGCGCCGAGGACCCAGTTCGCGTAGGTGTCCTGCACGGCCTGGGCACCGGCCGGAGTGGAGACCGACCGGGGCTGCGGATAGTTGGCGTCGGCCCCGGAGTTGGGCGAGGCGGCGTCGAAGGAGAAGAGCGCGACCCGCGACGGCGTGCCCACCAGCGCGTCGATGAAGGTGTCGGCCGCCCCCTTGAGGTTCGGCAGCGCCGAGCCGACAGAGGCCGAGAAATCCATGACCAGAGCGACGTCCAAGCCGCAGGAGTCGGTGAGCGTCGGATTGATGCGCGACTGCTGCCAGACCCCCTCGGACTCCTCCTGCCCCGAGCCGCTGTCGGCGGGGCCGAACATGAAGTCGCTGGTGCTGCGGTAGGTGGTGCCGGCGGCCAGGGCCGGGGTCTGGAAGCGATACGGGTTGTCCACCGAGCCGGAGCCGCTGCCGGCTCCGGTACGGAGACTCTCGTTCAGGTACCAGCCGGCCGGAGCGGAGATCTGCTTGACCCAGAACCGCGCACCGTCGTTCGCGCCACCGTCCGCGGTACCCGGGACGACGAACGAGCAGTCGCCATCGGCGTCCGAGGTGCACGTCGCCCAGGGCTGGGCGATCGGCGTCGCATCCGCGGCATCGGCGAACAGGCCGAGCTGCACGCCGGCCAGGGGCGCCACGGTGCGGGTGCCGGTGCGATCACCGCCCACCGCGAGGGTGACCACCGAGGTGTCCGGGCCCGGAACGGGCACGTCGGCATCCGCGATAGTCATCGGTACGAGGGCGAGGGCGACCAATCCGGCAGCAATGGCGGCCCGCCGAGATCCTGGGGAGATGAACCACGAGAATTCTCCTAGGGTTGCTGTCCCAGGTCGCCCTCGATCAGCCTTGGCCGGGGTCGGCCAGAGTCTGTCGGGCCACTGCACCGGCGCACGCGAGGGCCGGCGGCCCCGAGCGATCGACGGGCGCGACCTCTCCGCGCAGGCCGGGCGGGGCGCCCGGGATGCGCGGATCAAGTGACGACGAAGCGGACATTCGGGTCCTGTCGGTCGATGTACATGGGGCTCTGCACAACGCCCGATCACCCTAGCGACGTCCGACGACACTTCGCCACCACCACCTCAATGTGACCTCAGCGCGTGGAAACCGAAGGTTTCACGACGCTGAGGTCACATTGAGGTGGAGCGGGCCGGTCAGCTGACGGGGACAGTCAGGCTTTCCAGCAGCTCGATCTGATGGGCCCGGTAGCGGGCCACGTTGTCGAGCTTGATCTGCTCGTAGCCACGGACCATGTCCGGCAGCCCGGCGATCTCGATCGCGACCTCGGCGTTGCCCGCGTTCAGTCGGCCCGAGAGCCCGTCGACGGTCTCGATGTACTCCTTGACCAGCTGACGCTCCGTGCGACGGACGCCGTCGTAGCCGAAGATGTCGAGCTTGGTCCCCCGGATCGAGCGCAGCCCGTAGAGCAGCCGGAAGACCGGGGTGAACCACGCACCCAGCGTCAACTTCTTCTTCAGACCCATCGCCCGCAGGATCGGCGGGTGGATCTTCCAGGCGACCTTGGCGCCACTGCCGAAGGTCGCTGCCACTTCGCCGCGGACCGTCGGGTCCAGCGCGAGCCGGGCCACCTCGTACTCGTCCTTGTACGCCATCAGCTTGTAGAGCTGGCGCGCCACGTTCTCGGCGAACGCATCGTCGAGATCCGCGCGACCGGCCGCACTCCGGGCCCGCTCCACAACCTCGACGTAGCGGCGCGCGTAGGCCTTGTTCTGGTACCGGATCAGGTCGGCGGTCCGATCTGCGACGACGCGCGCCAACTCGGTGCCCGGGGCGGCAGCCACGATCGCGGCCAACTCGACAGCGTCGGCCGAGAACTCGACCGGGGTCGGCAGCACCGTGCCGCGAGCCAGCTCGCGGTCGAAACTCGCCCGGTCCGCGACCAGCATCCGACCCCAGCGCAACGCCTGGATGTTCTGCTCGACGCGAGCACCGTTCAGCTCCGCGGCCCGCTCCAACTGGGCCGGCGAGAAGGGCAGCAGGCCGGTCTGGCTCGCCGCACCCAGCAGCAGCACATTGGCCAACTGGTCGTCACCGAACAGGTTGGTCGCCGCCGCGCGCGCGTCGAAGAAGACGTTGCGGCCCGGCGTGGTGGCCTGGTCGATCTGGTCGATCAGTCCCGGCACCGACGGGTACTGCACTGCGGTGTCCACCACGGCCTTGCCGGTCGGCACCTCGGTCGTCGAGACGACGGCGACGGTGCGTCGCGGCTCCGCGGTCTTCAGGTTCGCAGCATCCGCGGCGACCAGCAGGTCGCAACCCAGGTAGAGGTCGCACTCGCCGACCGCGTTCCGGTTGGCCTCGTCGGCGTCGTTGGGCCGGACCTTGATGTCGGAGACGACGGCTCCGCCCTTCTGGGCAAGGCCGATCATGTCCAGGCCGCGCACATGGGCACCCGAGACGAACGCCGCCATACCGATCATCTGGGAGACCGTGACCACGCCGGTGCCACCGATGCCGGTGATCCGTAGCGAGACCCGCCCATCGCCGGTCGGAGCCGGGTCCGGAAGGTCGTCGGCAGCCAGGGTCCGAGCCGGAGCCAACGGCGCGATCGCGCCACCGCCCGCGGCCGGGACCACCGTCATGAACGACGGGCAGTCGCCGTCGAGGCAGGTGTAGTCCTTGTTGCACGAGGACTGATCGATCTGGGTCTTGCGGCCCAGGTCGGTCTCCACCGGCTGCACCGAGAGACAGCTGGACTTCACGCCGCAGTCGCCACAACCTTCGCAGAGACGCTCGTTGATGAAGACCCGCTGCTCCGGCGTGGGCAGGGTGCCGCGCTTGCGCTTGCGCCGCTTCTCGGCCGCACACTCCTGGTCGTGGATCAACGCGGTGACGCCGGGAACCTTGGCGAGCTCCTCCTGCGCCGCGACGATCTGCGAGCGTTCCCGAACCTCGGCGATCGAGCTGAGCCTGATCCGCCGATACCGCTTGGGTTCCTCGGTGGTCACGATGATCTTCTTGACGCCTTCGGCCTCGAGGAGTTCCACGATCTCGGCGACGCTCATCTCGCCGACCGGGCGCTGACCACCGGTCATCGCGACGGCGGAGTTGAACAGGATCTTGTAGGTGATGTTCACGCCACCTGCGACGGCGGCCCGGATCGCCAGGCTGCCGGAGTGCGCGAAGGTGCCGTCACCCAGGTTCTGGAAGATGTGCTCGTGGCTGGTGAAGGGCGAGATGCCCAACCACTGCGCGCCTTCGCCGCCCATCTGACCCTTGACCACGACGTCGCCGACCTTGTCGGCGGGCATCTGCGCGACCAGCGAGTGACACCCGGTGCCAGCACCGACCAGCGACCCGGTCGGGACCGCCAGCGACGAGTTGTGCGGGCAGCCCGAGCAGGTGAACGGTCCACGCGAGATCGGCAGCGCGAGCGGGAGCTGGGTCCGGACCCGCGGGGCCTGGGCCGGCTCCGGCACGGTCGCGCCGACCGCCTCCAGCATCGGTCGCAGCCGCCTGCGGAGCGCCGCACCGATCACGTCGGGGTCGAGCTCACCGGTCGACGGGAAGAGCAGCTGGCCTTCGTCGTCCAGCTTGCCGACCACTCGCGGGGCGTGCGCCCGGCCGTAGAGGGCCTCCTTGATCGCCGTCTCGATGAACGGGGTCTTCTCCTCGACCACGATGATCTCGCGGACGCCGTCAGCGAGCTCGACGATGTCGGCGGGATCGATCGGGAAGATCATGCCGAGCTTGACCAGGCGGATCCCGATCCGCTCGAGGTCGGCGTCGTCGACCATCGACCGCAGCGCCTGGCGCAGGTCGAGGTAGGTCTTACCGGCCGCGACGATGGTGACCTGGGCGTCGCGGGCGGCGGTACGGATCCGGTTGAGGCCGTTCAGTCGGCCGTAGGCACGGGCCAGCGGCAGCCGAGCCAGGTGCGCGGTCCGCTCCAGCTCCTGGCGCGACTTCACGTCGCCGGCCATCTTCACTTCGTGGCGGTAGAGGCGACCGTCGAGCATCACCTCGGGCACCACGATCGGGTCCCACTGCGAGCGGACCCGGGTGGAGGAGAAACCGTCGGCCACGTTGGTGCCGATCTTCAGCGCCGACCACAGTCCGCTGATCCGGGAGAGTTCGACCGCGTGCCGCCCGAGCTCCAGGACATCGCCCGGGTCGGCCGGGGCCAGGGTCGGGATCAGGAGGGTGGAGAGCATCGGCTCCGAGGAGCACGGCAACGTCGAGGACTTGGAGGCGGCGTCGTCACCGACCAGGGCGACGGCACCGCCCTGGTGGTGGGTGCCGATCAGGTTGCCGTGCCGGATCGCGTCGGAGGCGCGGTCCAGGCCGGGCGCCTTGCCGTACCAGAAGCCGAGGACGCCGTCGTAGCGCGCTCCGCGAATGGTCGGCGCCTGCTGGGTGCCGGCGACGGCGGTCGCTGCGAGCTCCTCATTGACGCCGGGCTGGACGATGATCGAACTGTTGGACATCAGCGACTTGCGGCGGGCGAGCTCCAGGTCGTACCCGCCGAGCGGGGAGCCTTCGTAGCCCGAGACGTAGGTCGCCGTTCGCAGCTTCTGGGCGGCGTCGCGCCGGGCCTGCTCGAGCGGCAACCGCACGAGCGCCTGGAGACCTGTCAGGAACACCTCCCCGTCGGCCAGGGTGTAACGGTCCTGCAGGTCGTCAACATGTCGTTCGGATTCCCGGACGACATCGAGCTGGGTCATGCCTCACGCTTTCCATTGCTGGGGGTCAGTTCGAAGTGGCAGGCGACCGATCCGCCGACAGCAGTGGACCGGGAGACCGGTGCCTCCTGGTGGCAGATCGCCTGTGCCTGCGGGCAGCGGGTGCTGAAGACGCAGCCCTTGGGTGGGTTGGTCGGGTCAGGCAGCTCACCGGTGAGCTGCACCCGACGGCGCTCGGCCTGGCGCTTGGGGTCGGCGACCAGTGCGGCCGAGAGCAGCGCCGCGGTGTAGGGGTGGCGCGGCGACTCGAAGACCGATTGGGTCGGGCCCTCCTCGACGATGTGGCCCAGGTACATCACCAGGATCCGGTCGGCGAGGTTCCGCACCACCGCAAGGTCGTGGCTGATGAAGAGGCAGCCGATGCCGAGCTCGTCGGAGAGCCGCTTGAGCAGCAGCAGGATCTGGTTCTGGCTCGACACGTCGAGGGCGCTGACAGCCTCGTCGGCGACCAACAGGCTCGGGTTGAGCGCGATCGCCCGCGCGATCGCGATCCGCTGGCGCTGGCCACCGGAGAACTCGTGCGGGTACCGGTCGGCGTGCTCACGGCGCAGGCCGACCTGTTCCAGCAACTCCTCGGCCCGGCTACGGCGTTCGCCTCGGGTGAGTTCGGTGTGGAAACGGAGTGGCTCGGCGAGCGACTCCGCGATCGTCATCGACGGGTCGAGCGAGGAGTACGGGTCCTGGAAGACCATCTGGGCGTGCCGCCGGAACCGGGCGAGCTCGCGGGGCCGCATGGTGGTGATCTCCTGGCCGTTGATCTCCACGGTTCCCGAGGAGCTCTTGACCAGACGCAGCACCGCGCGGGCCGCCGTCGACTTGCCGGAGCCCGACTCGCCGACCAGTGCCACCGTCTCCCGGGGTGCGATCTCGAAGCTCAGCCCACGCACGGCCTGCAGGCGACGACCGCCGCGGACCTTGAACTGGACGCCGAGGTCCTTCACACGCAACAGAGGCGTCATCGGTTACCACCCGCAATCATCAAAGGGCCACGTACACAACGGCTCATCCGCTCCGGGGCGACCTGGAGCAGCTGGACGGGTTCATCGCACTGGGCTTCGTACTCGGTACAACGTGGGGCGAAGCGGCAGCCCGGCGGCATCTCGAAGGGCAGCGGCGGTGCGCCGGGGATCACCTGGAGGTCGACGACCTCCTCGATGCTCGGGCGCGAACGCAGCAAAGCCTCGGTGTAGAGGTGCGCCGGCTTCTCGAAGATCTCCGCGGTCGAGGCCGACTCGAAGACCTGGCCGCCGTACATCACCACGACCTGGTCGCAGACGTCGGCGACGACGCCGAGGTCATGGGTCACGAAGAGCACGCCCATGTCCAGGTCCTTGGCCAGACCGCGGATCAGCTCCAGCACCTGCGCCTGGATCGTGACGTCGAGCGCGGTCGTCGGCTCGTCGGCGATCAGCAGCTTCGGCTCGGCAGCCAACGCCATCGCGATCATCGCGCGCTGCCGCATTCCGCCGGAGAACTCGTGCGGGTACTGGTCGAGCCGGTCGGCGGCCCGCGGGATACCGACCAGGTCGAGCACCTCGATCGCGCGCGCCCTGGCGGTCTTCCGGTCCGCGCCCTTGTGCCGACGCACCACCTCGACGATCTGGTTGCCGATGGTGAAGGCCGGGTTGAGGCTGGTCATCGGCTCCTGGAAGATCATCGCGATCTCCGCGCCGCGCACCGAGCGCAGTTGCCGCGGCGTCAAGGAGAGCAGGTCGCGCCCCTCGAACTCGATCCGGCCCGAGGTGATCCGGCCAGGGGGCTGCGGGATCAACTGCAGGATCGACTGACAGGTCACCGACTTGCCCGACCCGGACTCACCGACCAGACCGACGATGGCACCGTGCGGCAGGTCGAAGGAGACGTCGTTGACGACGTTGACCCAGCCGTGCTCGGTGGAGAAGTCGACACTCAGACCATCGATCCGCAACAGGGGTTGGGCGTTGCGGTCCACGGTGGTGGCGCCGGCCGTTGTGTTCTGCGTTGTGCCGTTCACCCGGCGTCCCTCGTCTCTCGTCCAACACTGTCGCGGATTCCGTCGCCCATCAGGTTGCAGGCGAGGACGGTCAGCACGATCGCCACGGCGGGGATCACGGTGAGCCACGGCGTGTAGAACCACGCCTCACGGCCTTCGGCCAACATCCGGCCCCAACTCGGCTCGGGTGGCGTCACACCCAAGGTCAGGAAGCTCAGCGACGCTTCGGCCAGGATCGCGAAACCACAGGCCAGGGAGATCTGCACGATCAGCGGCGACAGCGCATTGGGGAGCACGTGACGACGCAGGATGTAGTGGGTCGGCGTGCCCATGCTGCGCGACGCCTCGATGTAGGTCTCCTCGCGCACCGAGAGCACCGCGGAACGGACCACGCGGAAGAAACGCGGCGCGAAGATGATGCCGACCGCGGTCATCGCGTTGGTGAGGTTGGGTCCCATCACGCCGACGATCGCCATCGCCAGCAGAAGCGGCGGGAAGCTCAGCAGGGTGTCGGCGATCCGGGACAGGACGCCGTCCCACCACCCGCCGAGATAGCCCGCGATCAGGGCCGGGACCAGACCGATACCCAGGCCGATACCGACCGAGATCACTGCCGCCTGGACGGCGACCCGGCTGCCGTAGAGCAACCGACTCAACGTGTCGCGACCGAGGTTGTCGGTGCCGAGCAGGTGGTCGGGGGAGAACGGTGGCAGACGTCGATTGACGACGTCCTGGGCCAACGGGTCGTGCGGCGCGAGCCACTGCGCCAACAGCCCCGAGACGATCACGAGCAGCAGGAACCCGAGCGAGACGAGGTTCAGGTGACGCCGGGTGAAGCGGCGCACGAAACGGCGCCGTGGCGTCTCCGCCTTGTTCCTCCGGGTGCCACGCGCGGAGGCGGCGCTGGAGTTGGTCATGAGGTACGCACCTTGGGGTTGAGCCAGCCGTAGGCGATGTCGACGACGAGGCTGGCCAGGATCGTGACCAGGACGGCGAAGATCACCATTCCCTGGATGGCAGGCAGGTCCCGCGACATCACGGACTGGACCGCGAAGTCGCCCAGGCCCTTGATTCCGAAGATCGACTCGACGACGGCGGTGCCACCGAGCAGGAAGGCGATCTGCATACCCAGCACGGTGATCACCGGCATGCAGGCGTTCTTCAGCGCGTGCTTCCAGACCACGCTGACCGGGCTCAGACCCTTGGCGACGGCGGTGCGGATGTAGTCCTGCTTGAGGACGTCGATCAACGAGCCGCGCAACTGCCGGGCGATCTCAGCGGCAGCGACCACGCCGAGCGCGAGCCCGGGAAGGATCAGGTGTTTGAGCCAGAGGCCGAACCCTTCCGACATCGGCATATAGCCGGTCGCCGGGAACCACTCCAGTTGGATGGAGAGTCCGAGGATCAGCAAGAGGCCCAGGACGAAGTTGGGGGTGGCCAGACCGAAGGTGGTCACCGCAGTGGCCGCCCGGTCCTGCCAGCGACCGGCACGGCGTGCGGCGTAGATGCCGGCGGGAAGTCCCATCAGCAGAGCCATCACCACCGCGACCAGGGTCAGCGAGAGGGTCACCGGTAGGCGCTGCACGATCATTTCGCGAACCGGGGTACGGAAGGTGTAGCTGGTTCCGAGGTCACCGCGGGCGGCGTCTCCCACGAAATCCAGATAGCGCACTGCAACAGGTCGATCGAGCCCGAGATCGTCGGCAACCTGGGCGATCTGCTCCGGGGTGGCGCCCTCGCCCGCGATCCGAGCGGCTGGGTCTCCAGGGATGAAGAAGACCAACGCGAACGTGATGACGGTGGCGAGGAGAATCAACGGGATGGAGGCCGCCAAGCGCCTCAGAACCATCATGAACAAGGGGGGATCCTCCCAGTCAGGCTGGCCGGTCCGTCGGACCGGCCAGCCTTTGACACAGGGACGTGGGGACGTCCGTTACTTCTTGCCGGAAAGGCCTGCTTCGCGCAGCTCGACGCCGATGGCGTAAGCGTCGAAGCCGAGCACGTCCTTGGTGTGGATCGCGCCGGTCACCATGAAGGCGACGGGGACCACGAGTGCGTTCTCGATGACCATGGCGGAGACCTCACCCATTGCTGCGGCGCGGCCCTTGTCGTCGTAGACCGAGTTGGCCTTGTCCAGTGCAGCGCGGATGCCGTCGACCTCGGACTTGGACGGGTTGGAGACCGAGTCCTTGAGGAAGTAGCTGCTGTACAGGATGGACGGGTCGGGACGGCCGACCCAGGCGCTGATGGTGGCGTCGCCCTCACCCTTGTTGAAGGTGGGAGCCAGGTCGGACGGAGGCAACATGGTCATCTCCATCTTGATCCCGATCTTCGCCAGGTCGGACTGGATCATCTCGGCCATCACCACGTACTCGGGGATGTTCATGACCATCGCGGTGAAGCTGAAGCCGTCCTTCAGGCCGGCCTGCTCGAGCAGGGCCTTCGCGCCGTCGGGGTCGTAGGTGTTGACGCTCTCCAGGCTGGGGTTGTACGCGAAGTAGTCCTTCGGCACATCCTGGCTGGCGGCCACGGCCTGGCCCTCGAAGGCGGCCTCGACGATGGCGTCCTTGTTGATCGCCTTGGCGATCGCCTGGCGGACCTCGACCTTGTCGAACTCAGCCTTCTGCTGGTTGAAGTAGAACATGTAGTGCGTCAGGCTCGGCTTGATCTGAACGGTCAGATCCTTGTCCTGCTCGGCCTGGCCGATGATGGTCGGCGCGATCAGCGCGATGTCCAACTGGCCCGACTTCAGCGCGTTCAGGCGCGCGGTGGCGTCCGGCATGACTTCCCAGACCAGGTTCTTCGCCTTGACGGCGTCGGCGTTCCAGTAGCCGTCGAACGCGGTGAACTCGTAGTGCGCACCCGGCTTGGCGGACTTGAGCTTGTAGCGGCCGGCACCGGCCGGGGTGGTGGCCAAGAACTCGGCGGCGTCCGGCTTGGCCAGCGCCTTGGGGCTGACGATCATGCCGGCCAGGTCGGTCAGGGTCTGCGGGAGCGCAGCGCCGAAGCCGTCGAGGTTCAGCGCGACGGTCGACTCGTCAACAACATCGACCGACTCGATCGAGGCGAGCAGCGGCGCGGTGTTGCTGTCCGGCTCCTTCGCACGGTCGAGGTTGATCTTCACGGCCTCGGCGTCGAGCACGGCGCCGTCCTGGAACTTGACGCCCTTGCGGATCTTGAGCGTCATCACCTTGCCCGAGGCGTCGGTCTCCCACGACTCGGCGAGACCCGGGATCAGGTCGCCGTCGGGCGTGCGCTGGATCAGCCGGTCGTACACGTTGAACAACAGGTTGTTGTCCGAGGTCTGCAGCGTCTTGTGCGGGTCGTAGCTGCTGGTGCCATAGGTCATGCCGAAACGCAGCGTTGCGTTCAGGTCGACCTCGCCCGTGTTATCCGACGCTTCCGAGCCGCAGGCGGCCAGAGCACTGGCCAGCCCGAGCGCCACGACGGCGGACATTAGTTTCCGATACAACGACAATCTCCCATCCGAAGGGCCGGTTGACGCATCGCATGGATGTCGCTGCCCGGTTCTGTGATGCGTAATTTATAAAAGATACGAAAAAAGTCAAGGGACTCAAATTCGTCGTTCTGGCGGCACCTCGTACCCGGCCGAGAGGACGCCGATCCGAGGGGCCGACGCCGGCCAGAAGCCGACGTCGGACGCTCGGAAACCCTTGCTGCACACGGAGTGCCCGGTGCCCGTCAGCGGTTGCGGATCGTGTCGATCAGCAGCTGGACGTCGTCCGGCCCGGTCCCCGAGTCGAGGACCGCGATCACCAGGTCCGCACCGCGGCGCTCGTACTCGGCAAGCAGCTCCAGGTACTTCTCCGGAGCCGCCGGGTCGAAGGCGAGTGCGGTCGACGTCGTCATCGTGGACAGGTCGCGGCCGTGCACCTCGCAAGCCTTGACGAAGGCGTCGCGCCGTTCGGTCCACTCCTCAGGCGTACGCCAGTTGCAGTTCCAGTGGTCGGCCCACTGCGCCGCCAACCGCGGCGTCTTCACCAGACCGTGCCCACCTACCGCGATCGGCGGACGTGGCGTCTGCACCGGAGCGGGCACGCACTGGGCGAGCTCGATCTTGAAGTGCTCACCATCGAAGCTGACCGGCTCGCCGGTGAGCAGCTGGGTGATGATCTCCAGCGCCTCCTCCTGGCGCGCCAGCCGCTCCTTCGGCGTGCCCAGCGTGGTGCCGCAAGCCTGCGCCTCGGCCTCAGCCCAACCGGCACCGATGCCGAGCTCCAACCGGCCACCGGAGAGGTGGTCCAGGTTGGCGGCCATCTTGGCGATCACGAAGGGGGCCCGGAGCGAGACGTTGGCCATCAAGAAGCCGATCCGGATCCGCTCGGTCACCATCGCCAGCGCGGCCGCCGTCGTCCACGACTCCAACGTGTCGCCGGAGCTGTCGAGACGGCCCAGTTCGGTGGAGGCGAAGAGATGGTCGGTCAACCACGCGGACTCGATGATCGGGTCCGCATCGGCAACCTCCCAACACGAACGCAACGTCGGCCAGTCCGTGTAGCTCGCCGGAACCAGGAGACCGTGACGCATCGCGGCCTCAGCTCTCGCCCGCGCCGACGAGCGACGCAGCATCGGACGCTTCGGTGGCGACCTGAATCGGCTCACCGTCATGCGTCTTGATCTTCGGGAGCACCTCGTTGACGAAGAGCTCCATCGAGTTGAACCAGGCCTCGGGGGCGTCCTGGTAGTCGCGGCTCAACATCATGATCGTGCCGAAACCACCCGACTGGTCGTAGAGCGCCTGGAGTTTGTCGATCGCCGTCTCCACCGAACCGACGATCCAGCTGGTGTCGATCAGGTAGTCAAGGGTCACGTCCTCGTCGGCGACCGAGTCGTCGTGCTTGTGCATGCTCAGCAGACGGCCGTTCTTGCCGTAGATCGGCAGCCAGAACTCGTTGAAGAAGCGCTCCACGAAGCCGGACGTCGCCAGCTTGCGGGCCTCGGCGTCGGTCTCGGCGACGAAGACCTCCTTGAGGATCCGCCAGTCGCGGCGGTCGGCGACCCGGCCACCTTCGGCGGCACCGGCCGCGTAGGTGTCGAAGTGCTGGCTCACGAAACGCGGGTGCATGTTCAGCGAGAGCGGGATGAAGCCGCGGCGGCCACACATCCGCAGGGTCTCGGAGTTGGGGCTGGCACCGGCCATCGCGATCCGCGGGTGCGGCGTCTGCATCGGCTCCAGGAACTGGCCGAGCCGGCCGTCGGCCATGAAGTCGCGGGCGACCCGCTCACAGGTCCAGTACTTGCCCTCGAAGCGCCACGGCTCGCGTTCGTTCCAGTACTTGAGGATGATCTCCAAGCCCTCGTGGAACATCTCCAGGTGCTGACCGCTCTTTCCGTCCACACCGAAGGTGGCATGGTCGGATGGGACGCTGCCCGGGCCGAGTCCGACCTGCAGCCGACCACCGGAGAGGTGATCCATGTAGGCCAACCGGAGCGCCAGTTCGGCCGGGTGGTGGAACGGGACCAGGTGGGTACCGGGGCCGAGCTTGATGTTCTCGGTCTCGCGGAACGCCTGTGCCAGCAACAGGTCCGGGGCCGGGTTCGGCTCCCAGGGCGAAGTGAAGTGTTCGCCCACCCAACCTTCACTGAAGCCCATCCGGTCAGCCGCGGTCAGGACCGAGAGGTCCCAGTTCTGCGCCTCGGCCAGCGGCCGGTCGGGGGCGTGGGCGGGCATCATGAAGATGCCGGCCTTCAGGGAGGTGTTCGTGGTCGTTGTCGCGGTCTCGCTGCTGCTAGGCAAGAGCCAGTCCTCTCTGCATGGAACGGAGCCTCCCCAGGGAGGGTCCGCATCTCGATAGTCGTTGGGGTGCTGGGGATTCGGGCGCAGGAACGAGCCGGATCAGCTGTCGGCGATGGGGTTGCGGAGCAGCCCCACGCCACTGATCTCGGACTCGAGGACCTGGCCCGGGCGGAGTAGAAGCCGGTCGCGCTCGGCGCCGGGGGGCTGGCCGTAGGCGCAGCCGTTGGTGGTGCCGGTGGAGACGATGTCGCCCGGCTCCAAGGTCAATCGCGAGGCGTAGGCGATCAGTTCGGCGATCGACC
The DNA here is from genome assembly GCF_047308515.1 of Nocardioides sp. Bht2. Lineage (NCBI taxonomy): Bacteria > Bacillati > Actinomycetota > Actinomycetes > Propionibacteriales > Nocardioidaceae > Nocardioides > Nocardioides sp. Bht2. Next base: position 28,954 of record NZ_JBLBWI010000004.1, on the reverse strand, counting down.
AGAGCATGCTGGAGGTGTTGCCCTGCTGGCGCACCTCGCCGTCGACGCGGCACTCGATGTCGAGGTTGGTGGGATCGCCGACCTCGTCGGCGGTGACCAGCCACGGACCCATCGGTGCGGCCGTGTCGAAGTTCTTGCCCAGGAAGATGGCGTTCTTCTCGGTGAGCTGGAAGTTGCGGGCACTGACGTCGTTGGTCACCGTGTATCCGGCGACGACGCCGAGGGCGTCTCGCGGCTCGACGTCGCGGCACTGGGTGCCGATCACGACAGCCAGTTCGATCTCGTAGTCGATCTGGTCGGAGAACCAGGGCACCTCGATGTTGGTCGCGTGACCGGTCAGCGTCGAGGGGTATTTGGCGAAGAAGGTGGGGGCCTCGCCGCGGTCCTCATCGAGGCCGACCTCTTCGCGGTGGGCGCGGTAGTTGCGGCCCGCGAAGATCATCTTGCCGGGGTTCGGCACCGGCGCCTGGAAGACGACCTCGGACTCGGCGACGACGAGTTCCTGCGCCGCCAGCGACTCCACACCTTCCGCCGCGACCTGGGCGGCGGCGGCCGCCACCAGCGTGGCCACCTCGGCCATCGCCGCGCTGCCGCCGGCGAGCAGGTCACGCATGGTGGGCGCGAGCCGGTCCGTCTCCGCGAGCGGAGCATCGGCTACGGCCGCGGCGTGACGCCGGTAGCCCTCGACGTCGAGGAGGTAGGAGGGCTCGGTGCCCAGCGCGGCGACGACGACAGCGCGTCCCGACGGGACCGAGACACTGGCGAGTTTCATGACAACCTCCGAGGGTCAGGGGCGGTTCATCCGCTCGCACGGCCCGCTCTGGAAACGCTATTTTCTCTAACATTGGGAATTTAGCATCACGAAGCGCAGAAAGTCGCGTTCGCCACGCCATTGGCCGCGCGTCGGCGTCACCGATCCGGGACGCCGACGCGCGTGGTCTCAGGAGGTGTGCAGGACCTCGGGGTGGTCACGGAGCAGACGCCGCACAGCGCCGTCGAAGTAGACCTGCGAACCACGCTCGAGCAGCGACTGCTGCATGCCGACCATCACGCCCTCGGCGATCTTGAGAGCCGGCAGGCCGACCGCGAGCACGTCATAGGCGAGCCTGCAGGTGCGGTCGATCGTCGCCGCGCGATAGAGCGCCTCCTCAGGAGTCGCGCCGGTGACGATGACTCCGTGGTTGGCCAGGATCGAGACCGGGGCGTCGCCGATCTGCTCGGCCAGCTCGACCCCCAGGTCGGGCGTGTCGACCTCGCCGCTGTACTCCATCACCAGCTTGAGGTCGTTGAGGTACATGCTGCCGGTCTGGTGGACGAGCTCGGGCAACATGCCGAGGGCCGCCATCACGCTCACGTAGTACGGGTGGTTGTGGATCACCACCCGCGCATCGGGGCGCAGGCGGTGCAGTTCGGTGTGGATGTGGATCGCCGGGCTCACGTCCCACTTGCCCGCGACCACGCGGCCTTCGGTGTCGACGGTGCAGATGTCGGCCGCAGTGAGTTCGTCCCACCACAGACCCCACGGGTTGACCAGCATGTCGGTGCCGCCAGGACGCTGCCAGGTGATGTGCCCGGCGATGTTCTCCGAGAAGCCGTCGGCGGCCAGTACTCGGAAGACGCAGGCCAGCTGCTGCTCGTCGCTCAACTCGACGCCGATCGTGGGCATCACCGACGGCGCCCAGACACCGAGGCCACCGGCGCGAACCTCGCCCGGTAGTGTCGACTCATTCTTCTCCATATTTTGTATCTTATAGAGAGAAGGATCAAAGTCAATCGAGCCCGACCCCTCGACAGCCCGCACCCTCAGGAGTTGCCATGAGCGCCCACTCGCCCGTCGACCTGCACCAGATCCGCCCGCTGATCAGCGGCCAGACCTTCCAGGAGATGACCCCCGGATCCACCTTCCGCACCGCTTCGCGGACGGTCACCGAGTCCGATCTGGTCAGCTTCACCGCCCTTGCCGGACTCAACGAGCCGCTCTTCTACGACGAGGCCGCCTCGCGCGAGGCCGGCTACGGCGGTCGCCTGATCCCCGGCGCCCTCACCTTCAGCTACGCCGAGGGGCTGGTCATGCAGTCCGGCGTCATCCACGGAACCGGCATGGCGTTCCTCTCCGCCGACGTCAAGGTGCATGCACCGGTGCTCGTCGGCGACACCATCACCGTGGTCGTCGAAGTTCTCGAGGCGCGACCGACCAGCGACGGCAAGCGAGGTGTGGTGACCACCCGCAACACCGTCGTCGGACGCGACGGCGTCGCAGTGATGACCTACGAACCCGTACGGATGATCCGCGGAGTGGCTACGCCCGACAACTGAGCCGCGCATTGTGATACAGCAATCCACTCAACCTGTATCTTTTAGCAATAACAGCGGAAAGGCGCGCTAGCGCAGGTACGTATTCAGCGTCGGCAGCGCCCCGATCGCACCGGCAGAGCCCTCCACCTCGTCACAGGAATCGAGGGCTCGTCACCACACCACTAAGTGAGGGATCCAGTGGCCACCCCCGCCCCGAAAGCCGTCAACCTACGGTGGCAGCGCGTCGCAGAGCTCGTCGCAGATCACCTTCGCGAACGCATCCTCGGCGGTGACCTCGAGGACGGCATGACGCTGCCCAAGGAGGAGGAGCTCCGGCTCGCCTATCCGGTCAGCAAGCCCTCTCTTCGCGAGGCGATGCGGATCCTCGAGGCCGAGGGCCTGATCACGGTTCGGCGCGGCAACAAGGGCGGAGCGGTGGTGCACCGGCCGACATCGATGAACGTGGCCTACACACTCTCCCTGCTGCTGCACAGCAAGGGCGTCGACATCCCCGAGGTCGCCTACGCGCTGCGCGAACTCGAGCCGGGCTGCGCGCAGGCCTGCGCCGAACGGCCCGACCGGATGGAGGCCGTGGTCCCGCAGCTGCGGGCACTGCACGCGAAGGCCGTGGCCAGCGTGGAGGATCTCGACGCCGTCACGAAGTGCTCCCGCGAGTTCCACGAAGGCTTGGTCAGCCTCTGCGGGAACCGGCCGCTGATCGTCATCGTCGGTGCCCTCGAGGCGCTCTGGTCCAACCACGAGACCGACCTGATCCAGAGCCGTGAATCCGACAAGGAGGTGCCGATGGAGGAGCGCCTCCAGGCCCTCGAGGTGCACGAGAAGCTGATCGATCTGATCGAGGCCGGCGACGGAGCCGCCACCCGGACCCTGGCTGCGAAGCACCTGCTGAAGGCCCAGAGCTACCCCTCGCCGAACTACGGCGAGGGCATCGAAGTCCCCATCCTGGACCTCCGCAAACTCATGTCTGACTCTAACTTCTCTATGATAGAGTAAATAGGAGTTGTGGCGCACTCTCCTTGGCCTGCCGCAACTCCCCCAGCCATGGAGATGCACAGACGTGGAAGACCTGCCGACAGCGCAGAATTCAGCTTCAGAGATGGACTCGGTCGGCGCCGCTCGCGACCTGATCTCGGCATGGCGCAGCGAAGGTCGCTTCACGCCGAGCAGTGACGCCTGGCTGCGTTGCTTCGACCCCGCCTTCAGTAAAGAGCTCGCCCAGCGCGGCCTGATCGGGATGACCTGGCCGCGCAGCGTCGGCGGCGCCGGACGCACCCATGTCGACCGGCTCGCCGTCACCGAAGAACTGCTGCGGGCCGGCGCGCCCGTTGCTGCGCACTGGATCGGCGACCGCCAGATCGGGCCCGCCATCCTGCGCCACGGCAGTCCCGAACTACGTGACGAGATCCTGCCCGCGATCATCTCTGCCGACGCGCTCTTCTGCCTCGGGATGAGCGAGCCCGAGGCGGGTTCGGATCTGGCCGACGTCCGGACCAAGGCCACCGAGACGCCCGAAGGTTGGCGGATCTCGGGCCGCAAGATCTGGACCAGCCATGCCCACCGCGCCACCCACTGCTACGTGCTGGCCCGTTCCGAGGCCGGCCCCAAGAAGCACCACGGGTTGAGCGAGTTCATCGTCGACATGGACAGCCCCGGGATCTCGATCAGCCCGATCCACGACCTCAGCGGCGAACACCACTTCAACGAGGTCACCTTCGACGACGTCCTTGTGCCGGCACACCGCCTGCTCGGCGTCGCCGGTCAAGGTTGGCGCCAGGTGATCGAGCAGCTCTCGTTCGAACGTGGCGGGCCGGAGCGGATCCTCTCCACCTACCCGGTACTGAACGAACTGATCGCCACCGTGCCTTCGACGCCGGAGGCACAGAGCCGGGTCGGCGCCCTCGTCGCCCAACTCGCCTCGCTGCGCCAGTTGGCGTGGCGCGTCGCCCGTGCCCTGGACGCCGGCCGCGCGCCGGTGCAGGAGGCTGCGGCCCTGAAGTTCTTGGGCAACGCGTTCGAGGTCGAGGTGATCGAGACCTACCGCGCCCTCTGCGGCCCCGGCTCCGGATCGCGCTCCTCGGCGTTCGGCCAAGCCCTGTTGGCCTCCCCCGGCTTCAGCCTGCGCGGCGGCTCCTCCGACGTACTGCTCTCCATCATCGCCAAGCAGGAGATCGCGCTATGAGCGAGTTCGATACCCAGATCCGCAGCCTGGTCGCCGAAGTCGTCCGCGACACCCGCGAGAGCACCGGAGCCGGCACCGGCTTCGAGACCGACCTGTGGCGTCATCTCCAAGAGCTCGCCCTGGTCCGGATCGGCATCGAGGAGTCGCAGGGCGGCTCGGGCGGCTGCCTCGCCGACCTGGTCAACGTCACCGCGGCGCTCGGCCAGGCCGGCGTCAGTGTGCCGTTCATCGAGGTCGCGGTCGCGGACTGGATCCGCGCCACGGCCGGGCCGCTCGGAGAACCCGGGCTGTGCACCCTGGCTCTGGACGCCGACCTCGAGCTGGACGGGGCCGTCGTCTCGGGCACCCTGAACCGGGTCCCTTGGGCGCGGCACGCAGAGGCGGTCGTTGCGCTCGGCGTCGACGGCCAACCCTTCGTGGTGGAACTGACCCCGGCGACCAGCCGGATCGAGCAGAGCGAGAACCTGGCCGAGGAGGCCTGCGACACGATTGTGCTCAGCGGTGCATACGTGACGCCGCTGCCCGCGGACGCGCCCCGGCGCGCGGAGATCGTGGCCCGCCATGCACTGCTCCAGGCGGCAGCCCTGATCGGCGCCTGTCACGGCGCCTTCGCGATGACCAAGGAGCACGTCCGCACCCGCGAACAGTTCGGCAAGCCACTGATCGCGCTCCCCGCGGTGACCCGGCACATCGCCCTGATGCGGATCTACCTGGTCCAGGCCGAGGCCGCACTGGAGCGGGCGGAGGCCCAGGTGAGCGCCGGCGTCGCGGAGAGCGGGGACGCCGTCGCGGTGGCCCGGACGCTGGCTGCCCAGGTCGGCACCCTGGTGGCGCGGACCGCGCACCAGCTGCACGGCGCGATCGGCACCACCGCCGAGTTCGGCCTGCACCGCTACAGCACCCGGCTCTGGGCCTGGCGCGACAGCGGCCGGAGCGAAGCCACCTGGACCCAGGAGCTCGGCCGACGCGCCCTGGAGTCCGGCGAAGAGGGGCTGTGGGAGTCGCTGACCGCCGCCACACCGGTGGCCTGAACGGCGTCTGACCTTCGTGGCCGCCGCGCCCCCTCGCGGCGGCTACGAAAAAGAACGGGTGTCCCTTCCGGGACACCCGTTCTTCTATTTGTGGAGCGACGCTCAGGCGTATGCCGAGTGCGTGCCGAAGGTGCGGCGGTGGTAGGCCAGCGGCGGGCTGGGGGCGACGGCGGCATGCTCGACCGAGGAGATCAGCAGTACGTGGTCACCGGCGACGACCAGGTCGGTGGCGTCGCAGGCGAGCCAACCGGCGGTCTCGGCCAACCGCGGCAGGCCGTGGTCCCACTCCCACTCGACGCCGTTGAACTTGTCATCACCCTTGCGGGCGAAGCGGAGGGCGAGCTCGGCCTGCTCCTCGCTGAGGACGTTGACGCCGAGGCGGCGCGACGAGCGGATCATCGCCAGCAGGCTCGAGTTGAGGTCGAGCGCAACGCTGACCATCGCGGGCTCCAGGGAGAGCGAGGCGAAGGCGCTGACCGTGGTGCCGTGCGGAGCGCCGTCGAAGGCGCTGGTGATGACCGCGACCGGCGAGCAGACCTCGCCCATCACGGCACGGAACTGTGCCTCGTCAACGCGGATGGCTCCCGCTGTCTGTGTCATCGCTGTCCCTCAGTTCTGCAAGCTGTCGCTCTGCAAGCCGTTGTGCGAACGGCCTACCGACCGTCTATTTTCTATAACTATATAAGATAGGAAGACAGACGGGAACACCCTTCCCGTTCCGAGTCACAAGGAGCCCCGATGTCCCTCCAGCTCACCCGTCCGGCCAGCGTGATGTGGCCGGTGCCGAACCTGGACGCCGCGATCGCCTTCTACACCGAGAGCGCCGGCTGCGAGCTCAGCTTCAGCGACGGCGAGCGCTACGCGGCCCTGAAGGCGGGCGGCACCACGGTCCATCTGGTCAGCGGCCCCGAGGACATCACCGAGGGCAACCCCGCCCTGACCCTGCGCGTCGACGACGTCGCCGCAGCCGTCGCCACTCTTCGCACCGCAGGCGCCACCGTGGTCACCGAACCGACCGCCGGCCCCCACGAGATCCGCGCGGTCCTCCGTGACCCGAACGGCCAGTGGCTGGTCGTCCACTCCCCCCTCTAACTCAATGTGACCTCAGCGCGCGGAAACCGGAGGTTTCCGAGCGCTGAGGTCACATTGAACGGCGGTCGCGAAGCGCGGCCAGGATCGACTGCACGATCTCGTCGAGCATCGGCAGTTCGGCGAGCTCCTCGGTGGCCCGGGGCAGGAGCCCCTCGGCGCCGTCCCGACTCCCGACGGCGACGCAGTCACGGCACAACGCCCACCACCGCCCGATCGCCCAACTCCGGCCCGGCGGCGTCTCCCCGACGTCGACCACCACCGAACCCGGCGCCTGGCCACAGAACCAGCAGTGGTCGGTGTCCAGATCCTTGGGCGGACCGGACTCAGGCACTACCTCGAAGCTGCCGAAGTACTCGACGTCCGGGTCACTCACCATCGGGCCACGGTAGCGCCCCGCAACTCAATGTGAGCTCAGCGCGTGGAAACCGGAGGTTTCACAGCGCTGAGGTCACATCGAGCGTCAGCGCGCGGCGTTCGCCATCGGACGCGCGCCAGCCTGCCCCTGCACGTCCTCCTCGTCCATCGCGTCGCGCCGGTTCGCGCCGCGATAGGTAGCGTGCAGGCCCAGCACCGCGAGCCCGGAGACGACGAGTACGCCGCCGTAGAGCTGGTAGAGGTCGCCGGCCGAGAAGCCGTGGCTCTGCAGGTAGGTGGCGATGTTCGGGGCGAAGAAGGCGACGATCCGACCCAGGCCCATCATCAGGCCGACGGCCGCCGCGCGGACGGCGAGCGGGTAGATCGAGGGGCTGATCGCGTAGTAGGCGGCCAGACCACCGTTGACGGCGAAGCCGACCAGGATCGCCAGTAGGACGACCATCGTCCGATCCTCGAAGAAGGCGGCGAAGGCGAAGAAGACAGCGGTTCCGAACGCCATGATCCAGGCCGTCACCACCCGCGGGTGGACCTTGCGGGAGACGTAGGCGAAGACGAGGGCACCGACCACGCCGCCGGCCGCGACCAGGGCCTGGGCACGGATCCCGAAGTCAGGGTCACCGCTGGCCTCGGTGACCAGCTTGGCGGTGAGGCTGTTGGCGAAGTAGAACGCGCCGATCAAGGTGGCGTAGGCGAGCCAGAGCAGCAGGGTGCGCGGGAGCATGATGCCGCGCCACATCGAGCCGACGCCGACCTCGGTGGCGACGGCGGCCGGAGGCAACTCGTCGACCTGGGCGACGCCGACCCGGACCGCGATCCGGTTGTAGGCGGCGAGCGCACCGGCCGGGCGCCGCTGCACCAGGTAGCCGACCGACTCCGGGAGCCGGAAGATCGCCAGCACCAGCAGCACCGCCGTGACGGCGGCCGCGAAGAAGTAGGGGCCACGCCAGGTGAACGCGTTGATCAGGCCGACCGAGAGGAAGCCGCCGATCGCGGCACCGAGCGGCAGTCCGATCCCGTAGACGCCCATCACCGCGCCGCGGCGCTCCTTGTTGGCGTACTCGGCGACCAGCACGTTGATGCTCGGCACGATCCCGCCGAGGAAGAGACCGCTGAGGAACCGGAAGACCAGGAACGACTCGAACGACCAGGCCAGGCCGCTGAGCAGCATCCCCGGCACGATCAGCGCCAGCGACCACAGGATGTGGCGACGTCGGCCGATCCGGTCGGCAAGGGGCCCGAGCAGCACGGCGCCGATGCCCATGCCGAGGGTGCCGACGGAGGCGACCAGGCCCTGCTGGCTACTACCGAGCCCCCAGTGCTCGGTCAACGCCGGCAGCGTGAACGCGGTGATCAGGATCTCGTATCCGTCGATCATCGTGAGCAGGATGCAGATCGCCACGACGGACCACTGGAATCGGGTCATCGGGTTGTTGCGGATGGCTGCGTCGAGGTTCATCAGACTCCCTCAGGCGTGCATATATCGCACGCGTTGATGTTAATAACGAACAGCGTGAGGGCGCTCACAGCGCGTTGTCAAGTCTTCTGAAACGCCCTGGCCCCGCTACTTGGACCTCGACGGGCCACTAGGCTGCGGCACATGGAACCCGCACGCAGCTCGGCCGCCGGCTCTCAGACCCTGGCTCGCGGCCTCCGCGCACTGCAGCTCGTCGCCGGCGCACGGAACGGCCTGAGCGTCCAGGAGATCGCCGATGAGCTCGACGTGCACCGCTCGATCGCGTCGCGCCTGCTGGCAACACTCGCGGACTTCCGCCTGGTCACCCGCGGTCGCGACAACCGCTACCTCCCGGGCGCCGGCCTCGCCGCGCTCTCGGCCGGCGTCCATCTGGCACTGCGGGAGGCCGCCGACCCGGTCCTGCACGAACTCGCCGCCGAGCTCAACGCGACGGTCTCACTCCTGGTCGTCGAAGGCGACGAGGCAGTGGCACTCGCGGTCGTCGAGCCGCCCCGAGTGAACTACCTGATCTCCTTCCGGGCGGGAGCCCACCACCCACTCGGGCGCGGATCCGCCGGCGTCGCCCTGCTCGCCGCGAGCCCGGCCCGTCCCGGCGAAGCGCCCGCGATCACCGAGGCCCGCAGCCGTGGCTACGCGGCCACCTTCGGCGAGGTCGAGCCCGGCGCGTACGGCGTCGCCGTCCCGCTGCCACCCACCCCCGGGATGCCCGCGGCCTGCCTGAACCTGATCACCCACCGCGCCGATCTCGCCGAGGGCGCGCCGCCCACCTTGATCGCCGCCGCCGAGCGTCTGCACGCCGCCCTCGCCTGACCGCTCAATGTGACCTCAGCGTCGCAATTCAGCGCCTGATCCAGCGCTGAGGTCACATTGAGCGGGGCAGAGGCTTGCCCGATGGCGTGCAAATAACGCATCCTGGTGTGCAGATATCGAGCAAGGAGCCGAGATGACCGTCACCCAGCAGTCCACCGCCCGCGAGATCACGCTCCCGTCCGGGACGCAGATCCGCTACTACGAGGCAGGTGAGGCGAGTGCTGCGACCGTCGTCCTCCTGCACGGTTCCGGCCCCGGTGCCACCGGCTGGTCCAACTTCTCCGGCAACATCGGCGCCATCGCCGACGCCGGGTTCCACGTCGTCGCTCCCGACATGCCCGGCTGGGGCGGATCGTCGGCAGTGGCGACCATCGACATGGACCACGACCGCGACCTCTTCGAGCTGCTCGACGCGCTCGGCATCGAGCGGGCCGCGCTGGTCGGAAACTCGATGGGCGCGCACACCGCCGTCCGCTTCGCCACGCTGCACCCCGAGCGGCTCACCCACCTGGTCACCATGGGCGCATCGCTCGGACGCGGCCAGGCATCGCTCTTCGGCCCCGGCGACGGCCCCAGCGAAGGTCTCAAGGTGCTGGTGCGTGCCTACAAGGACGCCAGCCCCGAGAACATGAAGGCTCTGGTCGAGATCATGACCTACGACAAGGAGCGCTTCGCCACCCCCGAGCTCACCGGCGCCCGTTCGGCCGCCGCGCTGGAGCGCCCGGACCATCTGGCGAACTACGTCGAGGGCCTCGCCCACGGCGCACCGATCCCGATCAAGGTCGACCGCGCCAAGCTCCCCGAGATCGCGGTACCCACCCTGCTGATCCACGGCAAGGACGACCGCGTGCTCCACTTCGAGGTCAGCCTGAACCTGCTCGCGAACATCCCGAACTCGCGCCTCGTGCTGCTCAACCGGTGCGGCCACTGGGCGATGATCGAGCACGCCGACGAGTTCAACCGCCTGGTCGTCGACTTCCTCTCCCACAACTGAGGAGAGCGGCGATGACCACCGAGAACCCCTCGACCATGCGGCAGACGTGGCCGCTGCCGAACGACGCCGACGTGATCATCATCGGCGCGGGCCCGGTCGGGCTGACCCTGGCGAACCTGCTCGGCTTGCGCGGCCAGAGCGCACTGGTCCTGGAGACCCGCGACTCGTTGATCGACTATCCCCGCGGCGTCGGCCTGGACGACGAGTCGGTGCGCACCCTGCAGACCGCGGGCCTGTGGGAGTCGGTGCGTCCGTACACCGTTCCGCACCACGTGGTCCGGTTCGTCAACGGCAAAGGCCAGGTGCTCGCCACCAACGACCCGCGCACCGACGAGTTCGGCCACCCGCGCAAGCACGGCTTCATCCAGCCGCTGGTCGACAAGGAGCTGGCCGCGGGCCTGGATCGCTTCGTCAGCACGGATCTGAGGTTCGGCCACACGGTCACCGGACTGGCCGAGGACGGCGAACAGGTGGTCGTCACCGCCGAGCTCGCCGACGGCAGCACCACCGAACTGCGGGCCTCCTATGTGGTGGGCTGCGAGGGAGGGCGTTCCTTCACCCGCAGCTGGATGGGCGTCGAGTTCGTCGGCAAGTCGCCGTCCACGCGTTGGTTGGTCGTCGACGTCGACAACGACCCGCTCGGTACGCCGTCGGTCTACCTCGGTGCCGACCCACGCCGCCCGTACGTCTCGATCGGCCTCCCGCACGGCATCCGTCGCTGGGAGTTCATGCTCTTCGACGACGAGAAGACCGAGCTCGTGGACACCCCCGAGTTCATGGCTCGCGTGCTCACCCCGCACGTGCCCGACCCGACCTCGTTGAACGTGATCAACCAACGGGTCTTCACCCACCACGGCCGGATCGCGTCGTCCTTCCGCAAGGGCCGGGTGCTGATCGCCGGCGACGCCGCGCACCTGATGCCGGTCTGGCTGGGACAGGGCTGGAACTCCGGTATCCGCGACGCGACGAACCTGGCCTGGAAGCTCACCGCGGTGCTGACCGGGCAGGCCGACGACGCCCTCCTCGATACCTACACCGACGAGCGTCACCAGCACGCCTCGGACATGATCGAGGTCAACATGGCGGCGGGCGCGATCATGAAGTGCGGGCCGGTCAAGGGCTGGCTCCGTGATCGGGCGGCTGCGGCACTCAACGTGGCGCCGTCCGCGAAGGCGTACTTCTCGGAGCTGCGGTTCAAGCCGATGCCGCGGTACTCACGTGGCGTCGTCGTCGACCAGGCGAGCCTGACGCCGGGGCGTAGCGACGTCTCCCTCAAAGGCAGCCGGTTGCAGCCGTTCGTGGACAACGCTGGTGCCGTCTCGCCGGTGGGCCTGCAGTTCATCCAGCCGCGGGTCAACACGGCGACGGCGTCCGGGGTGCTGCTCGACGACGTGCTCGGCGGGTGGTGGACGTTGGCCGCGTGGGGCAACGACCCGACCCGGCACCTGAGCCCGTCCGATCTTGAATTGGTGCGGAGGTTCGGGGTCCGTCTGGTCAGCTTCATGCCCGAGACGCAACGCCCCTGGGCGGAGAAGGAGTTCGCCGACGCACCGGTTCCGGTGACGGTGGTCGGCGACGTCGACGGTCGGCTCAAGAACTGGTTCGACACCCGGGCCTGTGGCGTCGTCATGCTGCGTCCCGACCGGTTCGTCGCGGCCGCATCCCTTGCCCAGCAGGCATCTGAGGCTTTGGGCGCCACCTTCGCCGCGGCGTCGTACCGGCTCTCGGACGTCGGCGCACCAGCATCCGTCCAGCCCGTCACGACCGAAGGAGCCCTCGTATGAGCCTCGCCCTGGTCTGCATGTCGCACAGCCCGCTGTTGGAGTTCGCCGGCCCGCCGGCCGACGTCACCGAGGCGGTCGAGGGTGCGTTCGCCGAGGCACGCAGGTTCGTCGCCGACTACGACCCGACCCTCGTCGTCTCGTTCGCTCCGGACCACTACAACGGGTTCTTCTACGACCTGATGCCGCCGTTCTGCATCGGTTACGAGGCGCTCGGCGTCGGCGACTACGGCACCACGGAGGGCCCGCTCGATGTGCCCACCGAGGTGGCCGAACGCCTTGCCCAGCACGTGATCGACGCCGATGTCGACGTCGCGATCTCGCGGCGGATGGAGATCGACCACGGCGCGATCCAGCCGCTGGAGATCCTCTTCGGCGGGATCGACACGGTGCCGACGATCCCGGTCTTCGTCAACGGCGTCGCCAAACCGTTCACCCGGATGCGGCGCATCCGCCAGCTGGGTGCCGCGATCGGCTCGTTCCTTGCTGAGCTTGATGAACGGGTGCTGGTGATCGGCTCGGGCGGGCTCTCCCACGACCCGCCGGTGCCGCAGTGGGCGCACGCCAACGAGCAGCAGCGGGCGATGCTGCTCAACGGCCGTCACCCGACCGCCGCGGCCCGCGACGCCCGCCAGCAGCGGGTGATCGACACCGCGAGGGAGTTCGCCGCCGGCCGGGCCGCGATCCGCGACCTCAACCCGGAGTGGGACCGTGCCCTGATGGCGACCCTGGCCTCGGGGGATCTCGAAGCCCTCGACGCGATGACGCCGGATGAGATGACCGCCGACGCCGGCAACTCGGCCCACGAGGTCCGTACCTGGCTCGCCTCGTTCAGCGCCCTTGCCGCGGCCGGTTCGTATGAGGTGGCGTCGTCCTTCTACCGGCCGATCCCCGAGTACATCGCGGGGTTCGGCGTGGTCACCGCCGCAGACCAGCTGAGCCATCTAAGCGGAGTCGGCACCCTGCCGGCTCCGCTCTGCCATGCTGCGCGCATGAAGCAAGACATCGGCCCGCCCCTCTTCGTGCTGACCCCGGTCGGGTACCTGATCGCCGGCACCCTCCTCCTCGGCCTGGCCGCAGGGTTCGCCGCCTACCTCGACGAAGGTCCGGTGGCCTTCTTCGTCCTCTCGATGGTGACCGTCGGCCCAGCGCTCTACCTGCTCATCACCGGTGCTGTGGCGCGGGGAATCCAGGTCGCCCGCTCGCAAGGCGAGCTGTAACCGGACTTCGTTGGGCGCTTTTCGCGGTGGCGACCGGGTCTCGGGGGCGATGAATCCGAGAGCCGCGGTAGGCGACCGCTTGCGACAGCGTCCCAATCCGAGTTGCCCCTCGAGTTCTGGAAGATCAGTCGCACTGCGCAGTTCAGCGACAAGGGCGCCCACGAACGACCTGGCGACTCGGCCATCGAGGCGCTGCCATGCGCTCGTTCTCCCGAACCGTGCTGCGACTTCCGACCATCCGATAGGCGGAACGATCGGAACCTCTGTCTCCGGCATCCATATCACTCCACGCGCATCAACGCCCTCAACGCGATTTACGTTGACTATGACGCGAGATCGCCCTTGGCCCACCGTTCCGATCAGCAGGTCGCCGACCTCGCAGTACGCACGAACGTCCAGCCGTAATCGCCCGAGCCCGCTCGGTATGCGGCCAACTCCTCCAGAGTTCCGTCGCATCGCACGATTCCCCACCCGTCCTCGCGAGCGGGGACCAACTTCGACATTCTCTCTGCAGCATCGACAGGGGTCTCCCCCCCCCGACACCGTAGTGACCGCTTGGCGGCATGTCCTCGGTTCAGACCAGTGCTGCTGCATTCCGCCGCCTGTCGACGGACGGCGCGGATGTACCTATCTACCGACATCCCGTCGCAGGGCGGCCGCAGCGCGTGTCTGGCAATTCCGCACGTACGAGTGCCGACACCTAAGCGGGCTAGACGACGTACGTCGGTGACCCGATAGGGTCCCGGGGTGACAATCCAAGTTCTGGTCAATCGCGACCCGGCCGCCCCGTTCAGCAACTCATGGGAGCACGTCGGCACGCTTGAAACCAGCGAGCCCAGGATCAACCAGCAGGCCGGACGGAAGCTGCAGCAGGTGTCGGCCGGTGGTGCGGTTCGCATCGAGTTCTACCTCTCCGGAGAGGCCGACAATGATTGGGTACGCGACAAGACTGGACACGCACGGTTCGGCATCGCGTTCGATCTTTTCGGTGACGGCACGCGGGTGCTTGTCTCCGAAAACGGCGGGTATGTCGCCCCGCTCAGTAGCCGTCCTCCAGAGCCCCGCCCTGGCCTCCTCAAGCGGCCGATCCAGCTTGGTGTGAAAGTCAACGGCAAACTCCGCAGGGTGCCGGGAAAATAGTCCGCCAGTCGCCGCCTGTCGCCGCCGGGCGTGGCCGGGCGTGGCCTGCATCTGGCGCCACCGACACGGTCAGGAAGCTTCTCTGGCAGCTGAGCAGCGTCTGGTCCTCGATGGTGAATCCGAACTGGGGCGCAGCTTCCGCGTCCTTCCGCCGACCTGCGCAGCGGCGCGTTTGGTTGCCTGTCACAGCACCACGGCCATAGCGATGGGGCGGCGAAGGAATTATCAGTCTGGCTTGGTCGGTCACGGCAGGTGGCCTCCGTATCCTCTGCGATATGACACTGGACTCCGATGACGACTCTCAGCAGAACCCTGAAAGACGAGAGTTCCGCGGACCTATTACCGGCCTCCTGGCAGGAACGGCAATCGGCATCGGGGCGACCTTCGCGTCAAGGGAAGCGCCCGGTTGGCTCGCTCTCGGGGACCTCCCCGACACGATCTGGGTCGCCGTCATCACCACGTCCGCACTCGTCGCACAGGGATGGCTCGCTGGAAGGCGGGAGGAACGAGTGCGACGCGACGACCATCGCGAGCGGAGCCGGGACCGCCTTGCTGAAACACGCCGGCGCGAGCAGGAGCGTGCAGACGCGTTGGCCGAGCATTGGCGGGATGAGCGAAAGAGAGCGCACGCCGATCTGCTTGAGGCGTACTCGCTTGCGATTGACGCTTTCCGCAGTGCCTCCAGCAAGGCTAGCCTGGCGCGCTTATTCGGGTACAGCAAGGAAGACCGCAAGCCCTTCCAAGATGCGGCTGCCGAAGCCCACGAGCTAGTAGAGAAGCAGTTGGCCATCGTTCACCTTCTAGCCTCGACTTCGGCGGCGAAAGCGGCCGAAGTCGCTGTCGGACGGCTTCGCGGGGTGTGGGTGATGCTGATTTCGTTCGACATGTACGAAAAAGATCCAGAGAAGTGGGACGAAAGCGTGACGAAGGCCCAAGAAAGATTGTCAACCGTCTATGAGGCGCGCGACGCGTACAGGGAAGCAGCTCGCCAAGATATTGGAACCATTTGAGGTTCGCGAGGTAGTTCTACCCCGTAGCCCGGCGGCGAAAGGAGAGTGCGTCGAAGCCGCCGCTTGCGGGGCTTGTCGCGGCGTACCAATCAATACTTCCGGTCGCCCTGCTGCACATAGCGGCGGTGTTCTGACCTCGTCGGGTCGACGGCAAGCATAGCGGGTCACTCCGGTATCGCTGCGGGGGACTCCGTGACCAGCCAATACGCTCCTAGGGAGCTAATGCCGTTCTAGCCTGCCAAAATGACGCCCGCGCAATTTACCGCCATCACGTTCCTCGCTCGCCATTCCGGACTGACTCAGCGCCTGTACGCCTACCAACTGCCCCGGCGGTTCGCCTGGTGCGAGATCAATGGGATCGACGCCTTGAACGGCGTCGAATGTGCACACATCGAGCTTCACGTTTGCTCCTTGACTGAGGGTAGCCTCATGGACGAGCCGTGGTCACGATGATGCATAGGTACGCGGGTACTTCCGATTCCCCACATCGACGGACTCACATTCACCGACCCAGCGGTCTACGCCCGCCCACCCGAGGTACATCGGGATGAGTCACGTAAACCAAGGACTCGACCGACCTGAGCTCATTCAGTTCCTCTAGATCGCTAAGACGATCGTGGTCCATCACGGCGCCCTCGCCTACCTGCTTGGGATCAACGCGTTGCGATCCTCAGAGGCGGCGGTGGTCCGGATAGAGGACTACGCCGAGACGCTGCGCAGCCACCGTGTCCTGCACCTGGGCGGCAAGGGCAACAAGCCCGGTGCCATGCCAATCACTGTCCCGGTCCTTCGAGTGCTCGAGGTATGCCGAGACGAGCGGTCGACCAGGGCGACTCATCTTGGGTTCGCTCACCAGGCAAGCCGGTTGATCGACGTGACGTGTATCGGGTGGTCCAGCGCATCGCCCACGCCGCAGCGATCCCGCGACACAACGGGCGCAGTCACGCCGACCTTGTCGGCAATCGATCCGGACGCGAGCCCGGCGGCGTGCGGTCTAGAGTGATCGAGACAGAAACGGGAAAACCCCGACGCCGGCCGATTCCCCATGAAATCGTCCTGTCGTGAGCGAACACCGAACCAAGACGCAGTCATTCCTCGAGGGCGCGAAGGCTCTGGCAACCGTCGCCGCGCTAACCGCAATCGTTCTGGCCGTCTTGTGGGCTGCCAGTCGGGACTGGCCGACGATGCAGCTGTTCGCTCCGGCATATGGAGCATCTCTGCTAGCCCTCGGTGGATTCGTGCAGATGGCGTTGGCATCAACAGCAGGCGAGGGTGCGCGCCGAATGTCTAAGCGCAGTAGTTGGTGGGACAGCCTCGGCTGGGCAGCCATCAGCTTCGGTGGCGGGATGACGGCCATCGTGCCAGTCGCCGACCTGTTCGCAGCACTCTGATCGGCACGAGGCTCCCGTCGGAACTCCGCAAGCCCCGGGGGCGGACCAGAGGTTCGTCACCGCTCCGAATCACGCGGTTGGCCTCAATGAACTCAGATTTTTCAAGCCTTCGCGCGGTGAAGGTCTCGCCGTAGAGAACCACGCTCCCTTCACAAAGACCGTGAATCACTGGGTCGGATAGCTCACCGACTCCGCCGTCGAACAGAAACGGACTACCGTCTTCTTCCAGCCACGAAATCTCGTACTCGAACGTTCCATGCTGAGACGGAACACGATTGCGAGTGAATCTGCCGGCACGACTCCGCCGTGAGCGCTTGACAGACACGAGACCGTCGGCGCGGAACGCCTCGACTGGGCCGTCAAGCGTCAGCCGAGCGATACCTTCGGGTGACGTGGCGGGGGCGGGCGGTTCGCGGTCATGGCGACATTGTGGACCAGGGTGGTCAGCCGGTGCTGGCTGAAGTTGGTAGGCCTGCTGAAAGCCAGCCCAACCCGCCACGTCGCTCCACCGCCAGTCTGTGTCGACGCAGATATGCCACGGACAGGAGCCCCTCAGTGCTGCCTCGCGTCGAGCCATGCGTCGAACATAATGAGCTTCGGCCAGCGAAACGCCAGCCGCGAACGCGCGGCCCACAGGTCGATCCACTCCAGGCAGACAAGCGAGTAGCGGCGCGCCGTCTCGTTCCATTGTTCGTCGTACTTACTCAGTTTGTACCCGACCATTCGGCTGTCGAGGCCTGATAACGCGACGCCACCAAGTGCTTCGCCAAGTGCCATCCGTACAGACCGACCCATGTGCTGCGCCGTCTAACGTGGACAACGCCGCGCGTAGGGCCTCGCGGAGAATCGACAGGACGGTCTCTTCGGTGGGCTGGGCACTCACGATTTCCCCTGCGTGCGTCCTAGCGCTTTGACCCCAGCCGCATCAACGGACATCCGGGCGCCGGCAACGGCAGACCCGCGTCTCTCCGCCGCGATTGGGCTCAAGGCCTGTCCAAAACGGGCATCGCGCGACGCGGTCAGGGTGCCCTACGCTCCCGGCATGTCGTTCTCCGTATCCACCGGGGCGCCCTCCCCGATCGACGACCACGCCCCGCAACTTTCTGACGTGCGTCGATACGGCCGATACGTCGTACGGCGTTTCGTCTCCGCAGCCCGTGCAGCCGACCGACCTACCTTCCGCAGGCTCCTCATCGAACACCTTGGCAACGGCGTGCACGAGCTCCCGGTCACCTTGGAACAGTGGCCGGCCTACGAGCACGTGAACGTGCAAGGTGCTCTGGACGTCATCCTCGCCGAGCACGGCAACGAAGCCGAGGTCATCGGTGTGGCCGGTCATCGCCACCGAGGACCCTTCGGAATCGCTGACCTGATCGGAGACGAGTCCCACTTCGGCGGACCGCAACCGGGCAACGTCACCAAGATCAATCTGCCCAGCGGCCCCGGCGACAGGACCCGCGAATGCCTGAGCGCCGCCGTCATCCTGCTTGCGACTCAGGATCACCGAATGGCGGTCCTCCTCCGCGGACCCGACCCCGAGAGCGGCCTGTCGGACGTGACCCTCGAGATCATCGCCACCCGTCCGGACGCAGCCGAGCACCTCGGCCAGCGGCTCCGCCAGCTCGCTCTGGAGCACAACGTCTACCGAGGACAGGTCGTCTCGTTCGGGCACAGCATGTTCGGTGAACGATCGTCGCTCTTGCGCTTCCGCGAGCGCCCCACGACCTCGCGCGAGGAGCTGATCCTCCCCGCGACCACCTTCGAGGACCTGCGCCGCCAGGTTGTCGGCGTGGCCCGCAACAGAACGCGTCTGCGGGCCGCCGGGCAGCACCTCAAGCGCGGAATGCTGCTCTACGGACCGCCCGGCGTCGGCAAGACCCACTCCGTGCGCTACCTCATCAGCGAACTGGTCGACACCACAGTCGTCGAGCTCACCGGCGAGACACTGCACGGCATCCGCGAGGCGTGTTCGGTGGCCCGTGCCCTGCAGCCGGCGATGATCGTGGTCGAAGACGTCGATTTGATCGCAGAGGAACGTAGTCACTACGGCGGCGAGACACCACTTCTCTTCACACTTCTCAACGAGATGGATGGACTCGACGAGGATGCCGACGTCGTCTTCCTGCTGACCACCAACCGGGCAGACCTCCTCGAGCCAGCCCTAGCCTCTCGGCCCGGACGCGTGGACCAGGCCGTTCACATCCCGCTGCCGGATCGCGACTCGCGGCGCCGACTTGTCGAGCTCTACCGCGGCGCCCTGGATGTCGACCTGAGCCGGATAGAGAGTGTCCTCGAACGCACCAATGGCGTCACAGCCTCCTTCCTCAAGGAGCTCCTACGGCGCGCCGCGGTAGTCGCCGCCGACCGCGAGGACCAGTCGGTCGGCACCCAATTGCAAGTCACCGCCGACGACCTGGACACTTCCCTCGATGACCTTCTGGACACCCGCAACCAGATGACCCGCGCAGTCCTTGGCTACCGCGACGAGTAGCCAAGGAACCGCACTCCCGAAGACGCGTCACTCCGCCGCGAGTGCCCGTAACCACCACCAAGAAAGCAGCCTTTCCTAAGGTGACGTGAGTGACGGGACCGACATCAGCTCACCAGTTGCAAGTTCCGCATGCCCCACCTCTCGACCACGACTGCCTCCCACGCCTGCGCTCTCAGCAACCCTGACTATCGTTGAGGCGGTGATCACCCGTCGCGAAGCTGCCCAACGCCTGGACATCCCCATCGAGATGGCCGCCCGGCACGGCCTGCCCTCGACCCTCACCGAGGCCGAGCTGCGCGAGATCGAGGACAACCCGCCGCCGTGGCTGGTGCAGTCGCGTGCCAATCGGACCGGGAAGAAGCCGGTGTGGGTCGATCTGGTGTGCGAGGTCTGTGGGTTGACCGAGAAGGCCAGGCCGAAGAAGTGGTGGCCGACGTTCACCTACGTGAGTTGCGACTCCCACGAGCCGTCCGCGCTGCCGGAGCCGCTCCCGGGTGAGGTCCGCGTGGAGATCCCCGGCGTCGGCAGCCAGTTCACCGGGTGGGTCGACGCTCCCCTGGACTGAACCGAATCGCCCAGAGAACGACGAAGGCCCCGGTCCACTGGACCGGGGCCTTCACTCAAGCGTGCGCGAGGGGGGAGTTGAACCCCCACGTCCTTTCGGACACACGGACCTGAACCGTGCGCGTCTGCCTATTCCGCCACTCGCGCTTGAAGCAAGGGAAACGTTAGCCCACGCGAGGCGAATCGCCCAAACCGCGGGGTTGATCCGGCACTTGGCCACCGCCACACCGATACGATCACCGGTGTCCACCTACCCGAGTCGTGGGTAAGTGAGAGGCTGCCTGGACACAGGCTGCCAGCGCTACGCAACGAGCAACATAGAGAGGAGGCGCGGATGAGTGGGCTCCAGAAGTTCGAGAACCGACTGGAACAGTTCATCTCCGGTGTCTTCGCGCGCGCCTTCCGCAGTGCGGTGCAACCCGTCGAGATCTCGGCCGCCCTCCAGCGCGAGGTCGACAACAACGCACAGATCCTGAGCCGCGACCGCCGCCTGGTGCCCAACACCTTCCACGTCGAGCTCAGCGGCGCCGACTTCGACCGGCTCGCCCCCTTCGACAGCACCCTCTCCGCAGAGCTCACCAACACCCTGCGCGACCACGCCGACCAGCAGAGCTACGTCTTCCCGGGCCCGGTCAGCATCGACTTCGAGCAGGCCGACGACCTCACCACCGGCCGCTTCCGGGTCCGCAGCGCCGCCCAGGCCAAGGTGACGACGCACGCCACCGAGACGCAGTACGGCCGCGCCGAGGCGATGCTCGAGGTCAACGGCGTCCGCCACCCGCTCAACCCGCCTGGCCTCGTCGTCGGCCGCGGCACCGACGTCGGTCTGCGGATCAACGACCCCGGCATCAGTCGCCAGCACATCGAGTTCCGCGTCGAGCACACCGGCCAGGAACCCAACGTGGAGGTCTACGACCTCGGCTCCACCAACGGGATGCTGGTCGACGGCCACAAGGTCACCAGCGCCACCCTGCGCGACGGCTCCCAGGTCAAGATCGGCACCACCGTGATCACAGTCCGTCTGGTCCGCGAGGCGATCCGATGACGACGCCGCAGGGCGCCGCACGAAGGGCGAACCCCGATGAGTGAGCTCACCCTCTTCCTGGTCCGGCTCGCCTACCTGGCGATCCTGTGGATCTTCGTCCTCTCCGCGATCAGCGTGATCCGCACCGACATGTACGGCGCCCGGCTGCCGGCGTCGGCCCAGCCGCGACCCAACAAGCCCGGCAAACAGCCGAAGAACCCGCCGCGCCGCCGCGGCTCCCCCACCCACGTCGCCGTCGTCGAAGGCCCCAACGCCGGCGCCCGCGCCGACCTCAGCCAGGCACCGATCCTGATCGGCCGCGGCCCCGACGCCGCGATCCGCCTCGACGACGACTACGTCTCCACCCGACACGCCCGGATCGCGCTCTCCGGCGACCAGTGGTTCGTCGAGGACCTCGGCTCCACCAACGGCACCTACGTCGGCGCCGCCCGCATCACCCAGCCCACCACCCTCGCGCTCGGGATCCAGGTCCGCATCGGCAAGACCGTCCTCGAGTTGAGGAAGTGACGCGTTGACCGCCCCCGACTCCTCGGCCGCGCCCCTGCAGCTGGCCTTCTCCGCGATCTCCGACGTCGGCCGCGTCCGCAAGGACAACCAGGACTCCGGATACGCCGGCCCCTGGCTGCTCGCCGTCTGTGACGGTGTCGGCGGCGCGGCCCGCGGCGACATCGCCTCCTCGACCGCGATCCAGCAACTGCGCCGGATCGACGCCGCGCCCGGCGACGACCTGCTCGGCTCCGTCGCCGGCGCCCTGCACCGCGCCCACGACCGGATCGGCGAACTGGTCGACGAGGACCCGAACATCTCGGGCACCTCCACCACCGCCACCCTCGCCCTCTTCGACGGCGCCCGGCTCGGCATCGGACACATCGGCGACAGCCGCGCCTACCTGCTGCGCGACGGCGTGATGAGCCAACTGACCCGCGACCACACCTTCGTCCAGTCCCTCATCGACGAAGGCCGGATCACCGAGGCCGAGGCGCGGGTCCACCCGCACCGCAACCTGATCCTGAAGGCCGTCGACGGCGTCCACGAGACGGAGCCCGACCTCTTCCTGGTCGAACTCGCCCTCGGCGACCGCATCCTGCTCTGCAGCGACGGCGCCAGCGGCGTCCTCGACGACGACCAGCTCGCCGCGATCCTCGGTGACGGCACCGTCGACTACGCCGCCGTCGAACTGGTCCGCGCCAGCCTGGAGGCCGGCTCCACCGACAACGTCACCTGCGTCGTCGCCGAAGTCAGCGAACCCCCGGTCGCCGAACAGCCGCCGATGCTCGTAGGCGCCGCAGCCGACCTGCCGCGGCGCAGCTTCGGTCAGCGCGCCGGCCGCCTTCTGGGCCACCGTGCCACCGAGACCGACGAGTACGACGAGATCCCCGCCGAAGCCCCGGCGCACGCGATCCCCAGCGACCCGATCGACCCCGAGATCGCCCGGTACGCGCCGCGCGCGCCGCAGCGGTTCACCTGGCTGAAGATCCTCGGCGTCCTGGTGATCCTGGCCAGCCTCGCCTGGGCCGGTGCCGCCGCGCTCTACGTGCTCTCCCAGCGCCAGTACTACGTCTCGGTCGACAACGACAAGGTCACCATCTTCCGCGGCGTCGACTACTCGATCCCGCTGCTCGACCTCTCCACCCCGGTGGAGACCTTCGACCTCACCCTCGACGAGATCTGCGCCTACCAGGCCAACGACATCCGTGAGGGGATCAAGGCCGACAGCCTCTCCGCGGCCCGCCGCACGGTCACCGAACTGCAGGCCGCCTCCGAATGCATCAGCGACGACGACTCCGTCGACCCCACCGGCCCGACCGGACAAGGTTGAACAGATGTCGCAGACCGGAAGCTTCCTCGGGTTCGTTCATCGCCGCCGTCGCGGCGCTGAGCTCTTCCTGCTGATCCTGGCCCTCGCCGTCGGGCTCGGCGCGTACGCGGCCGTCGGCCTCGGCGTCAACGACGAACTGCCCGCCGACATCGTGATCTACGGCGGCTGGCTGACGGCGCTCTCGATCGCCGCGCACGTCGCCGTCCGGTTCACCGCCCCCTACGCGGACCCGGTACTGCTGCCGGTGGTCACCGCGCTCAACGGCCTCGGCCTGGCGATGATCTACCGCCTCGACCTCGCCCGCGACAGCGAGCTCGCCCGCCAGCAACTCACCTGGATGACCATCGGCGTCGTCGGTTTCGTGCTCACCCTGGTCGTACTGCGCGACCACCGGGTGCTGCAGCGGTTCACCTACACCGCCGGCCTGAGCGCGATCGTGCTGCTGATCATGCCGATGCTGCCGATCCTCGGGACCAGCATCCACGGCGCCCGGATCTGGGTCCGGCTCGGCCCGATCAGCTTCCAGCCCGGCGAGGTCGCCAAGGTGCTGCTGGTGGTCGCCTTCGCCGGCTACCTGGTGCTACACCGCGACGCGCTCGCCCTGGCCGGTCGCCGACTGCTCTTCGTCGACCTGCCCCGCGGCCGCGACCTCGGCCCGATCCTCTCGATGTGGGCGGTCAGCCTCGCGATCCTCGTCCTGCAGCGCGACCTCGGCTCGTCGCTGCTCTTCTTCGGCATCTTCCTGACCATGCTCTACATCGCGACCGAACGCCCCGGCTGGCTGGTCGTCGGCGCCGCGATGTTCTTCAGTGGCGCCCTGGTCGCCTACCAGCTCTTCGGCCACGTCCAGGCCCGCGTCTCCGCCTGGACCGACCCGTTCGCCAGCTGGGAGACCGGTTCGCAGCAGGTCGGCAACTCGCTCTTCGGGATGGCCTGGGGAGGCCTCCTCGGCCGTGGCCTCGGCATGGGGCGTCCCGACCTGACCTCCTACTCGGAGTCCGACTTCATCCTCTCCGCCATCGGCGAAGAGCTCGGCCTGACCGGTGTGATGGCCGTGATCCTGCTCTACGGCCTGATCGTGGAGCGCGGCCTGCGCGCCGCCCTGGTCTGCCGCGACGGCTTCGGCAAGCTGCTGGCCAGCGGTCTGGCGCTGGTCGTCGCGCTCCAGGTCTTCGTCGTCATCGGCGGCGTCACCCGGCTGATCCCGCTGACCGGTCTGACCACACCGTTCCTCTCCTACGGCGGCTCGTCACTGGTCACCAACTGGGTGATCATCGCGCTGCTGCTCCGCGTCTCCGACCAGGCCCGGCGCCCGGTCCCCGACCTGTCGGGTGACATCGAGGACGAGAACGCGGCCGAGCAGACGCAGGTGGTGAAGCTGTCATGAACAAGCCGATCCGGACCATGTCGGTCTTCTGCCTCTTCCTCTTCCTGGCGCTGCTGCTCAACGTCACCTGGGTGCAGTACTTCAAGGCCGACGAGTACCGCGACAGCCCGCTCAACTCGCGGGTCAAGGACGAGACCCTCTCCCGCGAGCGCGGCGCGATCCTGGTCGCCGGGCGACCGGTCGCCGAGTCCCGCCCCTCCGACGACCGCTACAAGTTCCAGCGGGTCTACCCCTACCGGCCGTACCTCTACGCGCCACTCACCGGCTACTTCGCGCTGGCCCGCTCCACCCTGCTGGAGAACAGCCAGAACAAGCTGCTCAGCGGCGACGACGACCGCCTCTTCGTGACCCGCCTCGTCGACCTGGTCAACAACTCCTCCCCCAAGGGCGGGAACGTCTCGCTGACCATCGACCCGGCTGCCCAGCGCGCCGCCTACGACGGCCTGGCCGCACTCGGCGACAACGTCCAGGGTGGTGCGGTGGCGATCGAGCCGAGCACCGGCAAGGTGCTGGCGATGGTCTCGCTGCCCAGCTTCAACCCGAACAAGTTCGCCAGCCACGACACCTCCGCGGTCGACGCCTACGACAAGGCGATGCAGACCCGCCCCGACAAGCCGTTGCAGAGCCGCGCCACCAAGATCCGACTCTCCCCCGGTTCCGTCTTCAAGCTGGTCACCGCCGCCGCGGCAATCGAGTCCGAGGGCTACGACGCCGACTCGCTGGTCCCCGGTGGCCCCAGCTACAAGCTGCCCGGAACCAGCCTGAGCATCACCAACGGCGGCCGCAACTGTGGCAGCAACCAGATCACGTTCTCCCAGGCTCTCGAACAGTCCTGCAACACCACCTTCCTCGCCCTGGCCAACCAGGTCGGCCACAAGAAGATGCTCGAGCAGGCCGAGAAGTTCGGGTTCAACAACGGCAACCTGCTGCGCGACTTCGCCGAGAGCGAGCAGTCCGCGAGCAGCTACCCCACCGGCGACATCTCGGCCGACTTCCTCGCCAAGACCGGCATGGGCCAGCAGGACGTCCAGGCGACGCCGCTGCAGATGGCGATGGTGGTGGCCGGCATCGTCAACGACGGCGTGGTGATGCGCCCGTACCTGGTCGACCAGGTGCGCTCCGCCGACCTCGACGTCCTGGAGACGGCGAAGCAGGAGGAGTTCAGCCGCGCGATCTCGCCGTCCACCGCGGGCGAGCTCCGCAAGATGATGGTGAACACCGTCGACCGCGGCACCGCCTCGGTCGCTCAGATCCCTGGCGTCCGGGTGGGCGCCAAGACCGGCACCGCGGAGAACTGCGCCGGGTGCCAGAACTATTCGTGGTTCGTCTCCTACGCCTCCCAGGACGGCCAAGAGGTCGCCGTCGCAGTGATGGTGCAGAAGTCGAACGCAAGCGTCGTCTCCGGCAGCGGACAGGCCGGACCGATCGCTCGGGCGATCATGGACGCGGTGATCAAGTGACACCGGTACGAAGGAATGGGTTGAGATGACCAACGACGAACCGACCCTGATCGGCGGGCGCTACGAGCTCGGCGAACTGCTGGGGCGCGGCGGCATGGCGGAGGTCCGCAAGGGCACCGACACCCGCCTCGGCCGAGTGGTGGCGGTCAAGCGTCTACGCACGGACCTGGCGAGTGATGCCACCTTCCAAGCGCGGTTCCGCCGTGAGGCGCAATCCTCGGCATCGCTGAACCACCCGTCGATCGTGGCGGTCTACGACACCGGCGAGGAGATGTCCGAAGAAGGCGTCGCCCAGCCGTACATCGTGATGGAGTACGTCGCCGGCCGCACGCTGCGCGACATCCTGCGCGAGGGTCGCAAGATCCTCCCCGAGCGCGCCCTGGAGATCACCTCCGGCGTGCTCTCCGCACTCGACTACTCACACCGCGCCGGCATCATCCACCGCGACATCAAGCCCGCCAACGTGATGCTGACGCCCGGTGGCGACGTCAAGGTGATGGACTTCGGGATCGCGCGCGCGGTCTCCGACGCCTCCACCACGATGACCCAGACCGCGGCCGTGGTCGGCACCGCCCAGTACCTCTCCCCGGAGCAGGCCCGCGGCGAGACCGTCGACTCGCGCTCCGACGTCTACTCCACCGGCTGCCTGCTCTACGAACTCCTCACCGGACGCCCGCCCTTCGTAGGCGACTCCCCGGTAGCGGTGGCCTACCAGCACGTCCGCGAACCCGCGACCCCGCCGTCGACGTTCGACCCCGAGCTGCCGCCCGAGGTCGACGCGATCGTGATGAAGGCGCTCGCCAAACGCCTCGAGGACCGCTACCAGAGCGCCGCGGCGATGCGGACCGACATCGAGCGCTACCTGGCCGGACGCCCGGTCGCGGCACCCGCCGTCGCAGCGACCCCGCTGGCCGCCTCCACCGCCTACCTGCCGCAGCAGACCGCTGTCGCCGCAGCGCCGGTCGAGGAGGAGGAAGAGCCCAAGAAGCGGACCGGGCTCTGGATCCTCGTCGGCGCGCTCGTGCTCGCCCTGGTCGCCGGCACGATCTGGGCACTGAACCGCGGCGGCGACGACGGCCCGGCCGACATCCAGGTGCCGACCGTGATCGGCGAGAAGCAGGCTGCGGCGGAACGGCTCCTCACCGACGCGGGCTTCGACTACAAGGTCACCGAGACGCCACACGCCGACGTCGAGGCCGGCGTGGTCTACGACGTGACGCCGTCGCAGGGCCAGTGGGTCTCCCCCGACACCGTCGTCGAGATCTTCGTCTCCACCGGCCCGGCGCCCGTCGAGGTCCCCGATCTGATCGGCGAGAAGCGCGCCGCAGCCGCCCAACAACTGCGCGACCTGGGGCTGCGGGTCCGGTTCGAGGATCGTGACACCGACGACCCCAAGGGTCAGGTGCTCGACCAGAGCATCGCCGAGGGCGACATGGTGCCGCCCGGCACCGTGATCGTGCTCGGAGTCTCCGACGGCCCGAACGAGGTCCCCTTCGTGGTCGGGATGAAGCAGGACGCCGCCGAGAAGCGGATCCGCGACGCCGGGTTCCGGGTCTACGTGGTGGAGTCCGACGACACCACCGAGCCCGCCGGAACCGTGATCAGCCAGTCGTCGGAGGAAGGTGAGACCGCGATCAAGAACACCGAGATCCGGATCACCGTCTCCACCTACGTGGAGCCCACCGAGGAGCCCACCGACCTGCCGACCGACGAGCCCACGGACCTGCCGACCGACCTGCCGACCGACCTGCCAGACAACGGCAACCCGCGGTTGGCTCCGGGCATGCTCCGCGACTGACCCGGTCCACCGCACCACCGCAGCCGCGCTGGCTCGCGAGGTTCCTCAGGAATCCTCGGGATCCAGCGCGGTTGCGTATTGCAGGGTGCGCAGACCGTTGTAAGCAGGAGCGACGACGTCGCTGCTCTGGTTCATCTCCCACCCGATCGCGATCGCCGGGTCGACCGACTGCGAACGGTAGTAGGTCAGGTACGGGTCCGCGTCGACGCCGGCCTGGAGCGCGGTCGGGTCGCCGACCGCCTCGATCACGAACGGCTGCGGGTACGGGATGCCCTGCAGCTCCACCGAGTTACCCGCGCACTTGATCCCGGTGGTGGAGACGAGCCGCTGCCCCTGGACCGTGATCGCCTCGGCTCCGGCCCGCCACATCGCGTTGACGACGGCCTGGATGTCCTGCTGGTGCACGATCAACAGGTTGATGTTCTCATCCGAGCTCTCCCGGACCTCGGCAGGCGAATCCGAGAGCACGACCCGCAGGCCGCCACCTTCGACGTGGCCGAAGCCCGCCGGGCCGGCCAACACGGCCGCCTTACGCCGTTCGGTCCGCACCGATCGGTCCTGGACCTGCCCGGTCAGCCGGTCGACGTCGCGGTTCAGCGCGGCGGCGCGGTCCTCGAGTGCCTGGTACTGCTTGCTCTCGCTGCGGACCAGACTGGCCAGGTCGTCGTTGCGACCGGGGCGGAGGTCGGTACCGTCACTGGAGTTCGCGCTTGACCAGAACAGCATCCCGGCGCAGCCGAAGACGAGGGGGGTGGCGATACGCCACTTCCTCATTTTCCGGCGGTGCCCGTGATCACGTGCGGTCATGACGACTACGCTAACCGGGTGCGCAATGCGGCGATGCATCGCGCCCCCGAAGATCAGAGGAGAGTTCAGTGGCCAAGACCAAGGACGCGTTCGTCGATCCCGACGCGCAGACCGGTCCGATTTTCTCGGTTCGCTTCCTGCTGGCGATCCTGCTGGTCGCCGCGGGTATCGCCTATGTGGTGATCTGGACGCTCTACGTGCGCGAGGTTCGCCTTGAGGGCACCGACCCCAAGACCCTGATCCCGGGGATCAAGAAGCTCGACGACTGGAACTGGGCGATCGGCTTCGGCGCGATCCTGCTCGGCCTCGCGGTCGCCGCCCACCCGTCGACGCCGCTTGGTCGCGGTCGCGGTGTCGTCGTCGGCATGCTCGGCTGCTTCCTGATCGGCCTGCTGTGGATCTGTACCTTCTACGTCTTCGCCGACAACGCTCACGACCTGTGGCTGCTGACCGACCTCGGTCAGCTGAACCTGGTCGTCGGTATCGGCTTCATGGCGGTGGGTTTCACCTACGCCACGCGCTGGGAGTGAGCCGCACCCACACCCCGTTCCACCCGGAAGCCCGCTGTTATCCACAGCGGGCTTCCGCCGTTTCAGGCCGGGGACAAATTCCTCCACAGGCCCCTCCACAGCGGTGAATAACACGTCTGTAGTTCTCCACAGGTGTTATCCACAGTGGGGATAACTCCCTGGTTCGAGGCTGTCGAGATCACCACCCCGCAGATCGAGCCTGTCGAGATCACCTGCCCGCAGATCGAGCCTGTCGAGATC
>NZ_JBLBWI010000043.1:0-600 GCF_047308515.1 Nocardioides sp. Bht2 | reverse complement strand
GGCCCCCGAAGGTTTCGACCGGGTGTTCATGGTCAACAGCGGCACCGAGGCCAACGACCTGGCGATTCGCCTGGCCTGGGCCTACAGTGGCGGGCGCGATCTGCTCAGTGTGCTGGAGGCCTACCACGGCTGGTCGGTGGCCACCGATGCCATCTCCACGTCGATCGCCGACAACCCGCAAGCCCTGGAAACCCGCCCGGACTGGGTTCACCCGGTCGAAGCACCGAACACCTTCCGCGGCCGCTTCCGCGGGGCCGACAGCGCCGCCGACTACCTGCAAGACGTCGATGCCAAGCTGGTTGACCTCGACGCCCGTGGCCGTCAGCTGGCGGGCATCATCTGCGAACCGGTGTACGGCAATGCCGGCGGTATCTCGCTGCCCGCAGGCTACCTGCGCGCAGCCTATGCCAAGGTCCGCGCCCGCGGCGGGGTGTGCATCGCCGACGAAGTGCAGGTGGGTTATGGCCGCCTGGGCGAGTACTTCTGGGGCTTCGAGGAACAGGGCGTGGTGCCGGACATCATTACCATGGCCAAGGGCATGGGTAACGGCCAGCCGCTGGGCGTGGTCATCACCCGTCGCGAAATCGCCGAGGCGCTGGA
>NZ_JBLBWI010000042.1:0-653 GCF_047308515.1 Nocardioides sp. Bht2 | reverse complement strand
CCCTGACGAGCATCACAAAAATCGACGCTCAAGTCAGAGGTGGCGAAACCCGACAGGACTATAAAGATACCAGGCGTTTCCCCCTGGAAGCTCCCTCGTGCGCTCTCCTGTTCCGACCCTGCCGCTTACCGGATACCTGTCCGCCTTTCTCCCTTCGGGAAGCGTGGCGCTTTCTCATAGCTCACGCTGTAGGTATCTCAGTTCGGTGTAGGTCGTTCGCTCCAAGCTGGGCTGTGTGCACGAACCCCCCGTTCAGCCCGACCGCTGCGCCTTATCCGGTAACTATCGTCTTGAGTCCAACCCGGTAAGACACGACTTATCGCCACTGGCAGCAGCCACTGGTAACAGGATTAGCAGAGCGAGGTATGTAGGCGGTGCTACAGAGTTCTTGAAGTGGTGGCCTAACTACGGCTACACTAGAAGAACAGTATTTGGTATCTGCGCTCTGCTGAAGCCAGTTACCTTCGGAAAAAGAGTTGGTAGCTCTTGATCCGGCAAACAAACCACCGCTGGTAGCGGTGGTTTTTTTGTTTGCAAGCAGCAGATTACGCGCAGAAAAAAAGGATCTCAAGAAGATCCTTTGATCTTTTCTACGGGGTCTGACGCTCAGTGGAACGAAAACTCACGTTAAGGGATTTTGGTCATGAGATTAT
>NZ_JBLBWI010000041.1:0-718 GCF_047308515.1 Nocardioides sp. Bht2 | reverse complement strand
CGTGATCCAGGCTTGCCAGCGGCTGCCTACCCTGCACGTCGCCGAGCTGTTTGACTTGCATTGGGACAGTGTGCGCTTGCTGGAGCGACGAGCTCTACAAGCCGCTCTAGAGAAGCTACCAAAGGCCCAGCCCAGGCGCCTGGTGATGGACGAGTTCGCCCAGTTAAAAGGCCATCGCTACGCCAGCGTGGTGCTGGACGCCGATACCCGCCGGGTTCTGTGGATTGGCGAAGGACGTAGCAGAGCGGCTGTCAGGCCCTTCTTTGAGGAGTTGGGGCCAGAAGGCTGTGCGCGGATCGAAGCAGTGGCGATGGACATGAACACCGCATTTGACCTGGAGGTACGCCAACACTGCCCTCAGGCACGCGTGGTCTACGACCTGTTTCATGTAGTCGCCAAGTATGGGCGCGAGGTGATTGACCGGGTACGGGTCGACGAAGCCAACCGTCTGCGCCATGACAAACCCGCGCGCAGGGTGATCAAGCAAGCACGCTGGCTACTGCTGCGTAATCCGGAAAATCTCAAGCGAAAAGATCAACAGGTGCACCTGAGGGATCTGCTGTCGGCTAACCAATCGCTGATGACGGTTTATCTGATGAAAGCAGAGTTAAAAGCGCTGTGGTCGCCCACCACCGCCTGGGGTTGGCGATCAGCCTGGAAGCAGTGGCTGCGTCTGGCTGATGAAAGCGCGATACCGGCACTGAAGCAGTTTGCTAAA
>NZ_JBLBWI010000040.1:0-724 GCF_047308515.1 Nocardioides sp. Bht2 | reverse complement strand
CGTGGGCCAGCTTGGTGTTGATGTGCACGGTGAACGCCGCTTTGACGTTCTCGGCTACCGAGGTCTGATCGGCGGTGATGGTCACCAGGACCAGATCGCCTTCGTTACCGTCTGGGACACCCGGAGTGCCTGGCTCGTCGGTAACCTGGGTTTTGACCTCGGTCTTGTCCAGAGTCAGTTTCTCGAACTTGCCGTCATCTGCACCGCCAACGGTGGCGATCGAGTTGACCACTGCCGAGTTGGTACCGACGTAGACGTTGTCCGGGGCAATCACAGTAGCCGAACCGGTGGTGCTGTTGGCCGCCACGACAATTGTGGTCTTGTCGCTCAGGGTGAAGGTCAGTTCACCGTGGTTGTTGATCGGCAAGCCGTCTTTGTTGGTCAGCGTGATGGTGTAGGTGATCTCGCCGCCTTCGGTCACCGAAGGCGTCGCGGTCAGCTTGGCCACTACTTCGTCAATGGTATCGGTCACCTGGACAGTGGCCTCACCGCCCAGTTGCAGGTTCTCGAAGGTCGCGCCGGTAGCGTCTACCGCCGACTCGATACCCAGCTTGATGGCACCCTTGTCGATGTAGACGTCTTCGCCTTGCTCGTCATGGATGTACGGCGCGCTGGTCTCGCCGGCCTTGATGGTGACCTGGGCGTTGTTGCTCAGGGTCACGACCAGGTCGTGGGCCAGCTTGGTGTTGATGTGCACGGTGAACGCCGCTTTGACGTTCTCGGC
>NZ_JBLBWI010000039.1:0-1133 GCF_047308515.1 Nocardioides sp. Bht2 | reverse complement strand
TGTGATGCCCAGCCAGGTTGTTCA
Organism: Nocardioides sp. Bht2; assembly: GCF_047308515.1. Classification (NCBI taxonomy): domain Bacteria; kingdom Bacillati; phylum Actinomycetota; class Actinomycetes; order Propionibacteriales; family Nocardioidaceae; genus Nocardioides; species Nocardioides sp. Bht2. Next base: position 1,109 of record NZ_JBLBWI010000039.1, on the reverse strand, counting down.
ACCTGGTGATGGGGGCGGCTTTCCCGATTGCTGAGTGGGGCCGGTGGTGGTTGTACTGGTGGATCCATGATGGCAGGGCGGCTTGTCGGGCGGATTCGGAGTTGTAGAACTTCTTGAACGCCCAGCCCTCGGCCAGGGTGCGGTGGAAGCGTTCGATCTTCCCGTTGGTCTGCGGGCGATAGGGCCGGGTCTTCTTCACCGTGATGCCCAGCTCGGTGCAGGTGTCGCGCCACAGGTGCGATTTGTAGCAACTGCCGTTGTCGCTGATCACGCGTTTGACGGTGACGCCGCGTTCGGCGAACCAGGCAACAGCATTGCGCAGCACCAGCGCTGCGGTCTGGCTGGTCTCGTCGTCGTGGGCTTCGACGTAGGCAACGCGGGAGTGGTCGTCGATGACGGTGTGCAGGTAGCAGGTACCGATCAACGGCTGGCGGTGTTTGTTCTTGGGGCCACCAGTGCGTGCTGCGGTCGCGGAGCGGTTCTTGTCGCCCTGCTGCTTGCCGACGTAGCGCCAGCCACCGCCGTCGGGGATCTTGCCGAGCTTCTTGACGTCGACGTGGAGAAGATTGCCCGGTGCCACGTGTTCGTAGCGGCGAATCGGCTCGCCGGTGACGCGGTCGAGGTGGGTAAGCCGGTTGAGCCGACAGCGGACCAATACGGCGTGGACGGTTGAGGAGGCCATACCGAGTCGGTCGGCGATCTCGACGGGCCCGAGGCGTTGTTTCCAGCGCAGGTGCACGATCTTGCGTACCACTGGTGTTGGGGTGCGATTCGGTTGGTGGCGGGGTGCGGAGGATCGGTCGTACATCCCGGCCGGTCCTTCGCTCGCGTAACGGTCGGCCCACTTCTTGGCGGTTCGCCAGGAAACGTCGTACCGCTCGGCTGCTCGTGCCGGTGGCCAGCCGTGGTCGACGATCAGGCGCGCAAGTCGAAGTCGGGCACGTGGTGTCAAGGCTGCGTTGGAGTGGGTAGCGTGGGACACGAAGGCCTCCTTGGTGGCGGAGCGGTTCCTAGATAGCTCCACTCCACACCGGGAGGCCTTCGTCCATCTACAAGTCAGACCGTGTCATCGCAGAATCTCGACCAACGTGGCTGGACATCACAGCTAG
>NZ_JBLBWI010000003.1:0-237770 GCF_047308515.1 Nocardioides sp. Bht2 | reverse complement strand
CAAGCTCGACCACCGGGGTTCCGTTGATCGAGCTTGTCGAGATCAACCCCGCGACCACGACCGGGGGTCTCGACCACCGCGGCGCGGGTTGCGGGTCTTCGTGCACACCACGCTCGCCGATCTCTTCGGTACTGACGACCTCGCGCTGGCTGACGCGGACCGGCTCGGTCCGGTGCTCGTCACCCAGCTTGAAGATTGGCTGAAGCGTCACGGCTCCATCGCTTCGATCACCCCGGTGATCGACCTGAACCGCACCGGTTCCGTGGACTGCCACGACCCACCGGCCTGGATGGCCGAACAGGTCCGGCTCCGCGACCCGCACTGTGTGTTCCCGCACTGCACCCGCAGCTCAGTCGACGCTGACCTCGACCACATCAACCCCTATGACGACACCGGACCACCGGGCCAAACCAGCCCCGAGAATCTAGCCCCGATCTGTCGCCGTCACCATCTCGCCAAGACCTATGGCGCGTTGGCGCTATCAACGCACCAAGGATGGCCACTATCTGTGGACCAACAAACACGGCGAAGCCTGGCTGGTCACCCCCGTCGGCACCATCCGGCTCGACTGAACCGCAGCACCGCCGCCACCTCCGGTACCTACCCGGGTCACCGGAGGCATCGGCGCGCACTAGTGGTCTCGACAAGCTCGACCAACGGGGCGGCGGCTCGACCAACGAAATCCGGCCTCGCCTTCCGGGGACGACAACGGATGGTCTCAGCGCATGACGTCGCGGGGTTCGGGGAGGTCCCCGAGCGCCTGCTCGGGGATCCGACCTGCTGCGATCTCGGCGGTCAGTTCCGCGATCCGGGTGCGGCTGGCGGCCCAGTCACCGGTGGGTTCTTCGTACCAGGGGCGGAACTCGCGTCGGACCTCGACGTACCAGCGTCGTCCGAAGAAGACCCGTGCGACCAGGACCACCGGCAACAGGACGATGAGCAGAAGCATCTCCAGGACCGCAACCACCCCGACCAGCAACGCCGGGAGCAACACGATCAGCGCCAAGACACCGAGCACCAGGCTGATCGGATCGTCTCCGAAGCCAACCGCCAAGTCGGTCGCATCGATGTTGCGGTTACGCCGCCGCCATGGCACCCACCGCCGCGTCACTCGCCACCGTTGGCCGTCCGGGCTCCGGGTCTTCATCGCCATCTCCTCGTCCGTGCGAACCCCGTTCGGGAACTGCTCAATATGCCAGGAGCCCCCAGCCGTTCGACTGGGGGCTCCTGGTGATGCGTGTTCTGCTCAGAGACCGTGCTTCATGGCGGTGCGCAGGTCCTTGTTGAGCTGGGAGATCACGTCGAGCGGGATCTCCTTCGGGCAAGCAGCGGTGCACTCACCGATGTTGGTGCAGCCACCGAAGCCCTCGGCGTCGTGCTGGGCGACCATGTCCACGACGCGGGTCCAGCGCTCGGGCTGGCCCTGCGGCAGCTCACCCAGGTGGGTGATCTTGGCGCCGAGGAACAGCGAGGCCGAGCCGTTCGGGCAGGCCGCGACGCAGCCGCCGCAACCGATGCAGGTAGCCACGTTGAAGGCACGCATGGCCTTGTCACGCGGAGCCGGCACCGAGTTGGCCTCGGGAGCCGAACCGGTGTTCGCCGAGATGTAGCCACCCGACTGGATGATCCGGTCGAACGCGGAACGGTCGACGATCAGGTCCTTGATCACCGGGAACGGGTCGGCACGCCACGGCTCAACCGTGATCGTGTCGCCGTCGGAGAACGAGCGCATGTGCAGCTGGCAGGTCGTGGTGACCTCCGGGCCGTGCGCCTGACCGTTGATCATCAACGAACACATGCCGCAGATGCCCTCGCGACAGTCGTGGTCGAAGGCCACCGGCTCCTCGCCCTGGGTGACGAGCTGCTCGTTGAGCAGGTCGAGCATCTCCAGGAACGACATGTCCGGCGAGACGCCGTCGAGAGGGTAGGTCTTGATCTCACCCTTGGCAGTGGCGTTGGCCTGCCGCCAGATCTTGAGTGTGAGCTTCACTTGTAGGACCTCTGCTTCATTTCGATCGCCGTGTAGATCAGGTCTTCCTTGTGGAGGACAGGCTCGCCACCCTGGTTCGAGTCGCCGCCCCACTCCCAGGCCGCGACGTAGGCGAACTCGTCGTCGTGACGCAGCGCCTCGCCGTCCTCGGTCTGGGACTCCCCACGGAAGTGACCACCGCAGGACTCGCGGCGGTTGAGTGCATCGATGCACATGAGCTCACCCAGCTCGAGGAAGTCGGCCACGCGGCCGGCCTTCTCGAGGTCCTGGTTGAGGTTGTCGGAGGCACCGAGCACCTTGACGTTGGTCCAGAAGTCGGCACGCAGGTCGCGGATCTTGGAGATCGCGAGCTTGAGGCCCTCTTCGGTCCGCTCCATGCCGCAGTACTCCCACATCAAGGAGCCGAGCTCCTTGTGGTAGCTCTCCACCGAGCGGGTGCCCTGGATCGACAGGAACTTGTTGATCCGCTCCTCGACGGCGGTGCGCGCAGCCACCACCTCGGGGTGGTTCTCGGCCACCTTCTCGAACGGGCCATCGGCGAGGTAGTCGCGGATGGTGTTCGGGAGGACGAAGTAACCGTCGGCCAGACCCTGCATCAGTGCGGAAGCACCGAGGCGGTTGGCGCCGTGGTCGGAGAAGTTGGCCTCGCCGGCGACGAAGAGACCCTCGATGTTCGACTGCAGGTGGTAGTCGACCCACAGGCCGCCCATCACGTAGTGCACAGCCGGGTAGATCCGCATCGGCGTCTCGTACGGGTTCTCACCGGTGATCCGGGCGTACATGTCGAGGAGGTTGTCGTACTTCTCCTCGACGCCGTGCTTGCCCAGACGGGCGATCGCGTCGGCGAAGTCGAGGTAGACACCACGACGCACCATGCGCTCTTCGCCGTCAGGACCGATCTCGGCGACCTGAGGACCGACACCGCGACCCTCGTCGCACATGTACTTCGCAGCACGCGAAGCGATGTCGCGGGGGACCAGGTTTCCGAACGACGGGTAGATCCGCTCCAGGAAGTAGTCGCGGTCGTCCTCGGCGATCTGACGCGGGTCCTTCTCGCAGTCCTCGACCTTCTTCGGCACCCAGATCCGGCCGTCGTTACGCAGCGACTCCGACATCAGGGTCAGCTTCGACTGGTGGGAACCGGTGACCGGGATACAGGTCGGGTGGATCTGCGTGTAGCAGGGGTTCGCCATGTAGGCGCCCTGGCGGTGCGCACGCCACGCGGCGGTGACGTTGGAGCCCATCGCGTTGGTCGACAGGTAGAAGACGTTGCCGTAACCACCCGAGGCGAGCACGACGACGTCGGCCAGGTGGGTGTCGATCGCACCGGTGACCATGTCCCGGGTGACGATGCCGCGGGCCTTGCCCTCGACGACGATCAGCTCGAGCATCTCGTGGCGGGTGAACGCCTCGACGGTGCCGGCCGCGACCTGGCGCTCCATCGCCTGGTAGGCGCCGATCAGCAGCTGCTGACCAGTCTGGCCACGGGCGTAGAAGGTACGCGAGACCTGCACACCACCGAACGAACGGTTGTCCAGCAGACCGCCGTAGTCACGAGCGAAGGGGACACCCTGCGCCACGCACTGGTCGATGATGTTGGCGCTCTCCTCGGCCAACCGGTACACGTTGTTCTCGCGGGCGCGGTAGTCGCCACCCTTGACCGTGTCGTAGAAGAGACGGAACGTGGAGTCGCCGTCCTCCTTGTAGTTCTTGGCCGCGTTGATACCGCCCTGGGCGGCGATCGAGTGGGCGCGACGCGGAGAGTCCTGGTAGCAGAACGACTTCACGTTGTAGCCGGCCTCGCCGAGCGTGGCAGCGGCAGCGCCGCCGGCCAGGCCGGTGCCGACGATGATGATGTCGAGCTTGCGACGGTTGGCCGGGTTGACCAGGCGGTTCTCGAACTTGCGGGTGGTCCAGCGCTGGGCGATCGGACCAGTGGGGGCGACGGGGTCGACGAGCTTGTCGCCGAGCGAGTAGTAGCCGGCGGCGTCGTCGGACTTCTGCTCAGGCGCGACGTTGAGCGGGGTCAGACCGTCGTGGAGGGTGGTAGCCATTTGTTGCGTGGTCCTTACTTACTCGACGATCCCGAAGAGGATGGAAAGCGGCACGATCGCGAAGCCGCCGGCAACGACGACGGCGAGGAAGATCGCCGCAGCGTTGGCGCGGAGACGGGCCCGGGCCGAGTTGGTGAAGCCGAGGGTCTGGCACGCGCTCCACACGCCGTGGCGCAGGTGCATCGCCAGAGCGGCCATCGCAAGCAGGTAGATCACGGCGATGTACCAGCGCTCGGGCTGGAACGAGACGACCATCCGCTCGTAGGGGGACTCTTGGTCACCGCCCGGCGTGATCGTGCGCGTGGTCAGGTGCAGGATGTGGAAGACCACGAACAGCAGCAGTGCGACACCTCCCCACCGCATCATCTTCGAGCTCAGGGTTGCCGCAACGGCCTTCTTGACCACGTACTTCTGGCTGCGTGCCTTGCTGGCACGTGCCCAGAGCGTGAACGCCGCGTAGGCGTGGCCGAAGACCGAGAGCAGGAGAACGACACGCATGATCCAGAGCAGACCCTCGTACGGGAGCATCGGCTCCCCGAAGGTACGCAGGTGGTGTGCGTAGGTGTCGAACGAATCCTGGCCCGCGAAGACCTTGAGGTTGCCGTACATGTGGGCCAGCACGTAGCCGATGAAGATGAGGCCGGTAACGGCCATCAGGAGCTTCAGGGCGATCGTGGATCGCGTCGACCGGCCGCCTTTGATGAGAGTCGGAGTTGCCACGAGGCTCCACGCTACCCCTGGTCGCGCCTTTGGGTGCCAGCCGGTGCCAAATCGGCGTGTGTGAGATTCCCCGCGTTACCGGCGAGTCACCAGATTATTTAGGCTAGCCTTAGTGGGTTTTCGGCGCGGCGTCGACGTCGGAACCCGCTCTGTTCTGCTCGCCCGAGGTCGTCGGGCCAGACACCGTTGCGGCGGCGATCGCCGTCGTCACCGGCACCGCGAGGACCAGACCGATCGCGGTGACCAGGGTGCGCGCCACCTCCTCCGCCATCGCCGAGTCGGTCAAGGTGTCGAGCAGGCTCCGGTCGTAGAGCGAGAGCAGCATCAGCACCATGAGCCCGGTACCGGCATAGGCGAAGACGATCGTGTAGATCGTGGAAGCGATGTGGTCGCGCCCGATCCGCATCCCGCTGGTGAAGAGTTGACGCCGGGTCAGCTCGGGGCCGGCGGCCCGGAGCTCCCAGATCGCCGAGGACTGGGTGATGGTGACGTCGTTCAGCACGCCGAGACCGGCGATGATCACCGCAGACATCAACAATCCTTGGAAGCTGATGTCGGTGACGAAGGCGGAGAGTCGTTCGGCGCCCTCGTCGGAGACGCCGGAGAGCCGCGCGGCATCGACCACCCAGAAGCCGAGCAGCGCAGTGATCGCGATGCCGACCAGGGTCCCGGCCAACGCGGTACTGGTCCGGATCGACGCGCCGTGGGTCAGATAGAGGACGACGAACATGATCAGTGTCGAGCCGGCCAGGGCGACGCCGGTCCCGTTCTCGCCGGCCATCAACGCGGGCAGCATGAACTTGCCGACCACCAACGCGGCGAAGCCGAGCCCGATCAGGGCCAGGATGCCGCGGATCCGGGCGACCACCGCGACGACGAGGACGAAGCCGATCGTGAGCAGGCCGAGCGGGAAGCTCCGCTCGATCCCGAACCAGGTGAACATCGGCTCGGCCCCCTCGACCGCGGGTGGGATCTCGGTGATCCGCACGGAGTCACCGGCCTCCACGCCGGCACGGGCGGCCTCGGGCCCGGCCATCACGGTGACCTCGCGACCCTTGGCGCTGCCGCTCTCCGGTCGGACCACGACCTCGTTGCAGTGCTCCGGGAAGCTCTGGCGTTCCTCCGGCGGCGCATTCACGTCCGACCTGATCACCGGGCACGGTTCGGCAACCGAGACCACCGTCGCGGTCAGGAAGCTGACCCCCTCGGCGGCGAACTCCTGATGCGTCGGCTGGTCGTCGCTGGAGGGCCAGAGCCAGACCGTGCCGACGACGCTGAGCGCCGCGACGACGGCGAGGAACCCGAGCAGGAGTCGGCGCGGTCCATGCGCCGTCTCGATAGTCAGGTCATGGCCACTGCGATGCGATCCGCCCATGGGGCCATCGTTTCAGAGCACGGCGCGGGTCACGCCGCCAACTCTCGACCGAGCAGCGGCGCGAGGTGTTCCTCGACCAGTTCGGTGCTGGCCTGCGACCAGGTGCGCCGGGTCGCCAACTCCCGGGCACGGGCGCCCAGGGCGGCCCGATCGGCGGCGCAGAGCGCAGCGACCTCGTCGCTGAAGGCACCTGGCGCGGCCGACTCGAAGAGCAGGCCGGTCTCCAGGTGGCGGACCACCTCTGCGGAGCCGCCGACGTCGGCACCCACGATCGCCACCCCGGACGCTGCCGCGGCGCGCAGGGCGTGGGCAGCGGTCAACGCCGGGGACGGGTGGACCAGGAGGTCGAAGGAGGCGACGGCCACCGCGAGATCGCTGGAGGCGAGCGGCGGCAGGAATTGGGTCTGTGGCAACCGGTCGCGCAGCCACTCGCGTTGGCGCCCGGCGCCGATCACGACGAGTTCGGTGTCGGGAATCTCGGCGACCTCCAGCAACTGCCGGACCCGGTGCGGGCGGGTGAGGTCGCCGACGAATCCGACCACGGTGCGCGGGCCCCTGGGGTGGCTGGCGCGCGCCCACCGGTCGTGCAGCGCGCGGTCGTGTCGGGCGGGGGAGAAGGTGTCGACGTCGACCCCTGGCCGCCAGCACACCGGGTTCAGATCGGTGACCGTCGCAGCCTGAGCCTCGGTCAAGGTCACCAACAGGTCGCTGCGTTCGGCGACCTTCCTTCGCCAGTTGTCGCTCGACAGTTCTTTGCAGCGCGCGTGCTCGATGGTGACGGTGGCGATCCCGAGACGCTGCGCGTGCTTGAGAGCCTTGCGCCCCAGGAGCCGAGGCCCGAGAACGATCACGAGGTCCGGCCGGAAGCCGGTCAGCACGGTACGGATCTGCGGGCCGAGCGCCTCGAGAGGGCGGAGCCGGAGTACTCGGCTGCTCCGGTAGACCTCGAGGCCGGGTGCCATCGTCGCCAACTGAACGTCGGCGCCCGAGGCGATCAGATGGTCGGCAAGATGCCGGGTGGTGATGGTGGCGGCGTCCACCGTGGGGTGGAACGCTTCGGTGACCAGCAGGATGCGGGTTCGGTCCATGGCTCCAGCCTGTCGCGGCCAGATGGCCATCAGGTGGCGGTCCGGCCAACCTTCGGCGAGGAGCGGGCAACCGATCGGCCATCGGGAAGCAGGCGGTGGCGGCGAGAGTTTGACCTGGGTCACACTGCGCGACCCGGCTCAGGCTCGCCAGGCGGGACCGGGCGTTCCAGATCTTGGGTCAAATGGAGTCCGGGAGCGGCCGCGTCCTATCCTGCGAACATGACTTCAGGATCCGAGACGGATCACCTTGCCCTGGCCGCCCCCGAGGACCAGCACTCTGCTGCTGATTGGGAGAAGGCCACCGCAGCGGTGCTCCGCAAGGCCGGCCGGCTTGCCGAGTCCGACGCCGACGCAGACGTCTGGAAGAAGCTGACCCGCACCACCCTCGACGGGATCGCGGTAGCTCCGATCGGCACCTCGGCGGCCACCGCCGAACTGCCTGCGACCGGGGTACCCGGCGCCGCTCCGTTCACCCGGGGCCGGCTCGCCGAGAAGCCCGAGATCGGCTGGGACGTCCGGGCGCACTTCTCGGGTCTGGCTGCCAAGGAGCTCAACGAGGCGGCTCTGCTCGACCTCGAGAGCGGCGTGAACTCGCTCTGGCTCCACGTCGGTGGGGCGCTTGCTCCGGCTGAGCTCGGCACGGCGCTCCAGGGCGTCTTCCTCGATCTCGCTCCGGTCACCCTCGACGCACCTGAGGACCCGATCGCCGCCGCGACCGCCTTCGTCGCGCTGCTCGGCGAGCTCGACGTCACTCCGGCCGAAGGCACCAACCTGGGCGCTGACCCGATCGGCGCGCAGGTGCGTGGCGAGGGCGCGATCAGCCTCGACGTCGTCGACGCCATCGCCGCGCTGGCCAAGGAGGCCGGCACGCTTGCCGTCGTCGTCGACGGTTCCGCACTGCACGACCAGGGTGCCTCGGACGCCCAGGAGCTGGGCTACAGCCTCGCGGTCGGCGCGACCTACCTGCGTCGTCTGGTCGCCGCCGGCTTCTCGGTGGAGGAGGCTCTGGGCCTGATCGAGTTCCGCTACGCCGCGACCGCCGAGCAGTTCCCGACGATCGCGAAGTTCCGCGCCGCGCGTCGGCTCTGGGCCCGCGTGGCCGAGCTCTCCGGTGCCGCAGCCGACGCGGGCGGCCAGCGCCAGCACGCGGTGACCAGCCGGCCGATGATGGCCAAGTACGACCCGTACGTGAACATGCTGCGGACCACCGTCGCCGCCTTCGCCGCCGGAGTCGGCGGTGCCGAGGCGATCACCGTGCTGCCGTTCGACGCGCCGCTCGGCCAGCCCAGCGTGCTGGGCCGCCGCAACGCCCGCAACACCTCGGCGCTGCTGATCTCGGAGTCGCACATCGCCAAGGTGGTAGACCCGGCCGGCGGCTCGTACGCCGTCGAGAAGCTCACCGACGACCTCGCTCAGGCAGCCTGGGCCGAGTTCGGCCGGATCGAGGAGGTCGGGGGCATCCTGGTCGCGCTCGAGGACGGTTCGCTGCTGGGCCGCGTCGACGCTGTGGTCGAGGCCCGCGAGGCCGAGATCGCGCGCCGTAAGCGGCCTCTCACCGGCGTCTCGGAGTTCCCGAACCTCGACGAGCAGCTGCCCGAGCGCGCAGCCAACCCGGACGCCGACGAAGTCCGTCGGTACGGCGCCTCCTTCGAGGCGCTGCGCGATGAGCCGGCCACCGCGAAGGTCTTCCTGGCCACGCTGGGCACCGTCGCGGCACACACCGCGCGGGCAACGTTCGCCAGCAACCTGTTCGCAGCCGGTGGCATCGGCGTCGACGTGGCGGGGGCCACCGACGGTGTCGACGCGCTGGTGGCGGCCTACGCCGGTCAGCGCGTCGTCTGCCTGGCCGGTGCCGACAAGACCTACGCCGAGTGGGGCGCGGCTGCCGCAGACGCACTGCGTGCCGCCGGTGCCGAGCACATCATCCTGGCCGGTAAGGCGGGGGAGAAGACCGTCGAGGCAAGCAAGGTGGACGACACCTGCTCGGTCGGCGTCGACGCACTCGCCTTCTTGACCACCACCCGGGCTCACCTGGCTGGCGAAGGAGCACACGCATGAGCATCCCCGAAAGTTTCGCCGGCCTGTCGCTGAACGGCGACGCCGTCAACACCGGCGCCGTCCGCACCGGTGCCGCCTGGGCCTCGCCCGAGGGCATCGACGTGCTGCCGGTCTACGGTCCCGAGCACCTGGCCGGCCTGGACGCGCTGGACTCGTGGCCCGGTCTGAGCCCGTTCCTGCGCGGCCCGTACCCGACCATGTACAGCACCCAGCCGTGGACGATCCGGCAGTACGCCGGGTTCTCCACCGCCGAGGAGTCGAACGCCTTCTACCGCCGCAACCTCGCGGCCGGACAGAAGGGTCTCTCGGTCGCCTTCGACCTGGCCACCCACCGCGGCTACGACTCCGACCACCCGCGGGTGCGCGGCGACGTCGGCATGGCCGGTGTCGCGATCGACTCGATCTACGACACCCGGGTGCTCTTCGACGGCATCCCGCTGGACCAGATGTCGGTCTCGATGACGATGAACGGCGCCGTGCTTCCGGTGCTGGCGCTCTACATCGCTGCGGCTGAGGAGCAGGGCGTCGCGCCCGAGCAACTCGCCGGGACCATCCAGAACGACATCCTCAAGGAGTTCATGGTCCGCAACACCTACATCTACCCGCCGGCGCAGTCGATGCGGATCATCTCCGACATCTTCTCGTTCACGGCGCAGAAGATGCCGCGGTTCAACTCGATCTCCATCTCCGGCTACCACATGCAGGAGGCCGGGGCGACCAACGACCTCGAGCTCGCCTACACCTTGGCCGACGGCGTCGAGTACATCCGCGCCGGTCTTGAAGCAGGCTTGGACATCGACGCCTTCGCGCCGCGGTTGAGCTTCTTCTGGGCGATCGGGATGAACTTCTACATGGAGGTCGCCAAGATGCGCGCCGCCCGCGCGCTCTGGTCGCGCCTGGTGCGCCAGTTCAACCCCAAGAACCCGAAGTCGCTCTCGCTGCGTACGCACAGCCAGACGTCGGGTTGGTCGCTGACCGCGCAGGACGTGTTCAACAACGTCCAGCGCACCGCGATCGAGGCGATGGCCGCGACCCAGGGTCACACCCAGTCGCTGCACACCAACGCACTCGACGAAGCGATCGCGCTGCCGACCGACTTCTCGGCCCGGATCGCGCGCAACACCCAGCTGCTGCTGCAGCAGGAGTCGCGGACCACCGAGATCATCGACCCGTGGGCGGGCTCCTACTACGTGGAGAAGCTGACCCACGACATCGCCGAGCGCGCCTGGGCCCACATCCAGGAGGCCGAGGCGGCCGGCGGTATGGCCAAGGCGATCGAGCAGGGCATCCCGAAGATGCGGATCGAGGAGGCGGCTGCCCGCACCCAGGCCCGGATCGACTCCGGCGCCCAGCAGGTGATCGGCGTCAACACCTACCGTCTCGCCGACGAGGACCCGCTCGACGTCCTCAAGGTCGACAACGACTCGGTCTACCGCCAGCAGATCGCCAAGCTGGAGCGGCTCCGCGCCGAGCGGAACCAGGACGACGTGGACGCCGCACTGCAGGCGCTCACCAACTCCGCCGAGCGTGGCTCGGCCGGTGGCGGTTCGCTGGACGGCAACCTGTTGGCGCTCGCCGTCGACGCGGCCCGTGCCAAGGCGACCGTGGGTGAGATCTCGGACGCCCTGGAGAAGGTCTACGGCCGTCACCAGGCGACGATCCGTACCATCTCGGGTGTGTACCGCGAAACCTCCGCCAACGCCGGCGACGCCAAGCTGGACCAGGTCCTGGCCGCCACCGCCGACTTCGAGGAGGCCGAGGGTCGCCGTCCGCGGATCCTGGTCGCCAAGATGGGCCAGGACGGTCACGACCGTGGCCAGAAGGTGATCGTCTCGGCGTTCGCCGACATGGGCTTCACCGTCGACGTCGGTCCGCTCTTCTCGACGCCGGAAGAGGTTGCGCAGCAGGCCGTCGACGCCGACGTGCACATCGTCGGTGTCTCCTCGCTCGCGGCCGGTCACCTGACCCTGCTGCCGGCGTTGAAGAGCGCGCTGGCCGACCTCGGTCGCGACGACATCATGGTGGTCATCGGCGGCGTCATCCCGCCGGACGACGTGCCCACCCTGAAGGAGATGGGTGCCGCCGCGGTCTTCCTGCCCGGCACCGTGATCGCCGACTCTGCGCTCGACCTGCTCGAGCAGCTGCGTAGCGACGCCTGACAGATGGCGCGTGACGTCGATGTCGCGGCGCTTGTCTCGGGTATCCGAGACGGGCGCCGCGCCGCGGTTTCTCAGGCAATCACTCTCGTCGAGAGCTCCGCGCTGCGGCACCGGGTGGCAGCGCGCGAGCTGCTCGCCACCCTCGCCGAGCAGCCACCCGCGACCCCTGCGGTCCGGGTCGGCATCTCCGGGGTCCCGGGCGTCGGGAAGTCCACCTTCATCGAGGCGTTGGGGATCTACCTGACGGCCGCCGGCCACAAGGTCGGGGTGCTCGCCGTCGACCCGTCGTCGGTGCGGACCGGTGGCTCGGTGCTGGGTGACAAGACCCGGATGGCGCAGCTCTCCGCCGACCCGAACGCGTTCATCCGGCCGTCGCCGTCGGCAGGAACGCTGGGGGGCGTCGCGGCCGCGACCTCGCAGGCGATCAGCGTGCTGGAGGGCGCCGGCTACGACGTGGTGCTGGTGGAGACGGTGGGCGTCGGTCAGTCCGAGATCACGGTGGCCGGCATGGTCGACACCTTCCTCTTTCTCACCTTGGCGCGGACCGGGGATCAGTTGCAGGGGATCAAGAAGGGGATCTTGGAGATCGCCGACGTGATCGCCGTCAACAAGGCGGACTCCGAGTCCGGCGCCGGCGTCGACCGTGCCGTCGAGGCGCGGGCCGCGGCACGTGAACTGGCTGGTGCGATGCGGATGGTGCGCGGTCCGAAGGAGTGGGCGCCGCCGGTGATCACCTGTTCCGGCCTGACCGGGGTCGGCGTCGACGACGTCTGGGCCCGGATCACCGCGCACCGCGAGCACCTCGGCGAGCAAGGCCTGCTGGCCAAGCGCGCTCAGCAGCAGTTGGACTTCACCTGGTCGTTGGTCCGCGACGAACTGCTCGACCGGCTGCGCCGCTCGGAGTCGGTCGCCGCCGTCCGCGAGGAGATGAGTGCCCAGGTGCTGAGCGGCAAGCTCAGTGCTCCGGCGGCCGCCGACCTGATCCTGGCTGCGTACGACGAGTCCACCGACTGACCTCGATTCCCGGGTTCGCGGGCGCCCGCACGTGCCCTCCGGAAACGCCCAACAGGTGCGGTTGAGCGGTGTTAATGTCGCGGCCATGAAGCGAACAACCACTGGATTTGCAGCCCTATTCTCGGTACTGGCCACATCTTTGGTGGTGCTCTTCGCACCCCCGATGGCGAGCGCCGCACCCAACAAGATCGACTGTGGACAGACCCGGAGTAGCTCCTGGTGCAGCTACGTCACGCAGAACATCGAGGACTCGAAGACCATCGGCTACCGAGACAGCATCAGCAACGGTCGTCGGTATGCGATCTCGGGGCACTGCGAGGCGAGCACGCAGAAGACGTCGTCCTACTCGATCGGGTCGACGCTCGGGACCGAGATCAAGGCCGGCATCTTCGGCGGGGTCAAGGCCGAGATCAACTCCAACATCGAGAAGAGCATGACCTCCGGCTACGTCACCTCGGCGACCTTCAAGATCCCGGCCAACTCCACGGTCTACTGCGATCGGGGCATCGTGAACGAGCGCCTCAAGGGCTACACCAAGCTGCACGCCTGCGGCGGCGGTTGCAGCACCACCACGAAGAACTGGACCTTCCAGGCGCCGGCCCGCCTGCGGTGGTGGATCTACTGATCGCAGCGCGGCGCGCAGGCGTCGTCGTCGCGGTGCTTCTCGCGCTGGGCGGTTGTGGTGAGGTGTCCACCACCTCAAGCGCCGACCGCCCAGCGTTGGAGCCGGTGACACCGACCCCGTTGCGTCCCGATGAGTCTCCGATCGGCGAGGCCAGCGGCACCGGAACCAGTCCGGCCGCGATCACCGGGCGATCGCTCGACCTCGTGATCGTCTACGGCACCTGTGTCAGCGAGACGGAGGCGGAGCTCGCCCTTCGGACCACCCTCCCGCGCAGCGAGCCGCTCCCGGTTCCCTGCGACGGGATCGTCACCAGGACTCAGATCTTCACCGTCCCGGGCAAGCAGTTCCAGATCGATGTCGACGCTCCGGCCGGGGTGCGCTGGAACCTTGTCGTGACCGGACGCGACGAAGCGGCGGAGGCGCCAGATTAGAGTGGGCGGCGATGTCATCCTCAACGCCTAGCGCAGCGCTCGACCTGTTGCGCGCCACGATCCTGGACGCCGAGCCGGAGCTGTTGGAGTTCCGTCGCGACCTGCACGCGCACCCCGAGCTCTCCTGGCAGGAGGCCCGCACCACCGAGCGGGTCGCCGCTCGGTTGGAGAAGGCTGGGTTGCGGGTGCGCCGGTTGCCGCGCAGCGGCTTGATCGCCGAGGTGGGGGAGAGCGGTCCACTGGTCGCTCTGCGTGGCGACCTCGACGCGCTCCCGGTCGACGATCTGACCACCGACGCGTGGGCCAGCACGGTGCCGGGCGTCGCGCACGCCTGCGGGCACGACGTGCACACCACCGCGTTGATGGGCGCCGGCTACGCACTGGCTGCGCTGCACGAGGCGGGGAGGTTGCCGGGCCGCGTCCGGTTGCTCTTCCAGCCCGCCGAAGAGGTGATGCCGGGCGGTGCGCTCGATCTGATCGGTGTCGGCGCGCTGGACGACGTGGAGCGGATCTTCTGTCTGCACTGCGATCCGAGTCTCGACGTCGGCGAGGTGGGGCTGCGGGAAGGCCCGTTGACCGGTGCTGCCGACGCCCTGGGCGTGCAACTGCGCGGCAAGGGCGGTCACACCTCGCGGCCACACCTGACCGAGGACCTCACCTTCGCGCTGGGCAAGGTGATCACCGAACTGCCGGCGATCCTGTCCCGGCGTCTCGACCCGCGGGCCGGCGTCAGCGTGGTCTGGGGGATGGTCCAGGCCGGCTCCACCCACAACGTGATCCCCGCTCGGGGCAGCGTCGCCGGCACCGTACGGATGCTGGACGCCGTCGCCTGGGCCGACGCCGAGACTCTGGTCCGGGAGTTGGTCGCTCAGATCGTCGAGCCCTATGGCGTCGTCGCCGAGGTCGGCTACCAGCGCGGTGTGCCGCCGGTGGTCAACGACCACGTCTCGACGGGACTGTTGACCGGCTCCGTGCAGGCCGCTCTCGGCCCGACCGGACCCGTGCCGACCCAGCAGAGCCTGGGTGGGGAGGACTTCGGCTGGTACCTCGCCCGGGTTCCCGGCGCGATGGGTCGCCTCGGCACGCGGACCCCGGGCGGGCCCACCTACGACCTGCACCAGGGTGACCTCCGCGTCGACGAACGCAGCGTGGCGATCGGGGCCCGGGTCCTGGCCGGAGCGGCGCTGCACTCGCTGCAAGCGGTTGGCTGAGCAGGGATTTCCCGACTGATCCGTGGTTTTGATATGAAACTGCAACAGGTTGGCAACAGTCGTAGATGATTTGTTGTCATATGGTGCTCGGGGACCAGTTCCGGTTCTGAAAATCCCAAGAGGAGGCCGTCTTGCGTCGCTTGACCAAGATTGTTGCCGTCGCCGCCTGCGCTTCCGTTGTGCTGGTCGGCTGCGGAAAGAACGACGACAATTCCAATGACTCGAAGGGCAGCGGCAGCGACAACTCCGCCTCGGCGGGCACCGAAGACGTCTGCAAGACGGCTGATGGCGATGGCCCCAAGGTGGCCCTCGCCTACGACGTCGGTGGCCGTGGCGACCAGTCCTTCAACGACGCCGCCTACGCCGGTGTCGCCAAGGCTGTCGGCGAGTTCGACATCACCTGCTTCGAGGGCGAAGCGGCAACGGGCGAGGCCGAGTCGGTCCGCGAGGAGCGTCTGCGCGGCATGGCCGAGCAGGGCTACAGCCCGATCATCGGTGTGGGCTTCGCCTACTCGGAGTCGGTCAACGCCGTTGCGCCTGACTACCCCGAGACCGCGTTCGCCGTGGTCGACGGTTTCGACCCCGACGACAAGGTCAACGACAACGTCGCCTACCTCGGCTTCGCCGAGAACGAGGGCTCGTTCCTGGTCGGTGCCGCTGCGGCGATGAAGACCAAGAAGGACCACATCGGTTTCGTCGGTGGCGTCCACAACGACCTGATCAAGAAGTTCGAGGCCGGCTACGTGGCTGGTGCCAAGGCCGTGAACCCGAAGATCAAGATCGACGTGACCTACATCGAGGAGTCCGACGTCAAGGGCTTCGCCGACCCGGCCGGCGGTAAGGCTGCCGCGACCGCGATGTACGACAAGGGCGCGGACATCGTCTTCCACGCTGCCGGTGGCTCCGGTACCGGTGTCTTCGAGGCCGCGACCGCTGCCGGTGCCGGTAACTGGGCGATCGGTGTCGACTCGGACCAGTACCTGACGGCTCCGGCTGCTCAGCAGAAGCAGATCCTCACCTCGATGCTCAAGCGCGTCGACGTGGCCACGCTCGACATGATCCGCTCGGTCGCTGACGGCAAGCCGCTGGTCAGCTACCAGACCTACGACCTCAAGGTCGACGGCGTCGGTTACTCCACCTCCGGTGGCTTCATCGACGACATCACCGGCGACCTCGACGGATGGGCTCAGAAGATCAAGGGCGGCGAGATCACCGTCCCGACCGCTCCCTGATCCCAGGGCAGAACGGTTGAACCCGGGCCTGTGGCTGCCGCTGAGGTAGCCACAGGCCCGCACCCGTCCCGGCGGTACTGCCGGGCACCGTGCGTTTCTAGGAGGAGGGCCCTTGAGCAGCATGGCCGCAACCCCGGCGGGAGAGACGACCTCGAGTCGTCCCCTGGCGATCAAGGTGCGTGGCGTGACCAAACGCTTCCCCGGCGTGGTCGCCAATCACGACGTCGATCTCGATATCGCCGAGGGCACGGTGCATGCGCTCATCGGTGAGAACGGTGCCGGCAAGTCAACGCTGATGAAGATCCTCTACGGGGTCCAGAAGGCTGACGAGGGCACGATCGAGGTCAATGGGCAGGAGGTCTCCTTCTCCTCACCGACCGAGGCGATCAAGGCCGGGATCGGCATGGTCTTCCAGCACTTCATGCTCGCCGACAACCTCACCGTGCTGGAGAACGTGGTTCTCGGTGCCGAGAAGTTGCATGGCATCGGTAGCGCGGCGCGGGCCGAGATCCAGCGGATCTCGGATGCCTATGGCTTCGCTCTGGACCCTGACGAGTTGGTCGAGCGACTCGGTGTCGGCCAGCGGCAACGGGTCGAGATCCTCAAGGTGCTCTACCGCGGCGCCAAGATCGTGATCCTCGACGAACCGACCGCCGTCCTGGTGCCCCAGGAGGTCGACGCGCTCTTCGCCAACCTGCGGGAGCTGCGGGCCTCCGGCCACACCATGCTCTTCATCTCGCACAAGCTCGACGAGGTGCGGGCGATCGCCGACGACATCACCGTGCTGCGTCGCGGCACCACTGTCGGCACCGCCGACCCCAAGACGGCGACGAAGCGTGAGCTCGCCGAGCTGATGGTCGGCGCCCAGCTGCCGTCGCCGGAGACCGAAGAGTCCACCGTGACCACCGACGTCCAGCTGCAGATGGTCGACGTCAACCTCGTCGACGAGTTCGGCAGGCGCCTGCTCTCCGAGATCAACCTGACCATCCACCGCGGTGAGGTGGTGGGCCTCGCGGGCGTCGAGGGCAACGGTCAGGACGAGCTGTTGGAGACCCTGATCGGCATCCGCCGGGGGAGCGGCTCGATCACCGTCGGCTCGCGGGAGGTCTCCGGCCTCAGCACGCGCCGCCGTCGGGAGGCCGGGATCGGCTTCATCCCCGCCGACCGTCACCGGCACGGCCTGCTGCTGGACGCTCCACTGTGGGAGAACCGGATCCTCGGCCACCAGACGTCGTCACCGAGCGTCACCGGCCCGATGATCAACCGCCGCGGCGCGAAGGCCGACACCCAGCGGATCGTGGACCTCTACGACGTGCGGACGCCGTCGATCAACACGCCGGCCAAGGCGCTCTCCGGCGGTAATCAGCAGAAGCTGATCATCGGCCGGGAGATGTCCGGCGACCCGGTCCTGCTGATCGCCGCGCACCCGACCCGTGGTGTCGACGTCGGCGCTCAGGCAGCGATCTGGGGCCACATCAAGCGGGCCCGTCGCGAAGGTCTCGCGGTGCTCCTGGTCTCCGCCGACCTCGACGAACTGATCGGACTCTCCGACCGGATCAAGGTGATCCTGCGCGGCGAGATCGTCGGCGACTTCGACCCGCGCAACGTCACTCCGCAGGACCTCGGTCAAGCGATGACCGGTGGAAAGGGCGACTGAACATGCCTTTTGTGAAACGACTCCTGGCCGGGCTCCTCGCGCCGGTGATGGCGTTGGTGGCCGCGGTCCTGATCACCTCGGTGGTGATCTCGGTCTCGGGAACCTCGCCGGTGGACTTCTGGCAGGCGATGCTGGAGAAGCCCTCCAACCGCAGCCTGGTGAACATCGTCAACCAGTCCTCGATGATCTTCATGTCGGCGGTCGCAGCTGCGATCGGCTTCCGGATGAACCTGTTCAACATCGGTGTCGAGGGCCAGTACCGCGTGGCCTCCTACGTCGCCGCCGTCTTCGCCGGGGCGGCTTTCGTCAGCGGCTGGTTGAACGTCGTGCTCTCGCTGCTGCTGGCGATGCTCGCCGGCGCGGCCTGGGCGGCGCTGCCGGCCATCCTGCGGGTCACCCGTGGGGTGAGCGAGGTGATCTCGACGATCATGCTCAACTCGATCGCCGTCTTCGGAGTCGGTTGGCTGCTCTCCAACTACGGCGAGAAGGCAGGCGACGGGCGCCGGACCACCCCGATCTCCGAGGACTCCCTGCTGGCCGGCTGGCAGCCGTTCGAGCGGACCGACGGCAAGATCTGGAGCTTGACGGTGCTGGCCCTGCTGGTAGGTGTCACCTACTGGTTCGTGGTCAACCGGACCCGCTTCGGCTTCGACCTGCGGGCGACCGGCCAGAGCGAGACCGCGGCCGTCGCCTCCGGGATCAGCGTGAAGAAGATGATCGTCGTCTCGATGATGCTCTCGGGTGCGACGGCCGGCCTGATCTGGCTGCCGAGTCTCTTCGCCGAGACCGCCTCGGGACACTACTTCTCCAGCAGCACCTTCCAGGTGCAGTTGGGCTTCACCGGCATCGCGGTCGCCCTGTTGGGCCGCAACAAGGCGGTCGGCATGGTCTTCGGTGCCCTGCTCTTCGCCTTCCTCAGCGTGCAGGCCTCCGCGTTGGAGTTCGCCGGCCTGGACGTCTCCAAGAACGTGGTCATGGTGATCCAGGGTGTGGTCGTGCTGACGATCGTCATCTCCTACGAGGTGGTCGGCAGATGGCGCGCCGCCGCTGAACAACGCGCGGTCACCGCAGCACTTCAGAGCCCCAGCAAGCAGGAGGTCACCGCATGAGTGTCGCGACGACCGCTCAGGCCCCGGCGGCCCCGGTCCGTAAGAAGCGCCGTTCCCCAGCAGTCTGGTTGCTGATCGTGGCAGCGGTGATCGCCGTGATCTCGCTGGTCCGGATCGTCACCGGGACCCACGAACTCGACTCACCCGGCTCGCTGACCGCGGCTATCACCGCGACCTGCCCGATCCTGCTCGCCGCACTCGGCGGTCTGTGGGCCGAACGGGCCGGCGTGGTCAACATCGGTCTGGAAGGCCAGATGATCCTCGGTACCTGGGGTGCTGCGTACTTCACCTACTGGTACGACCCGTACACCGGGATCATCGGTGCGATCGCGCTCGGCGCAGTGGGTGGCCTGATCCATGCGATCGCCACCGTCAGCTTCGGCGTCAACCACATCGTCTCCGGTGTCGCGATCAACCTGATCGGACTCGGCCTGGCCAGCTTCCTGGCCGAGGCGTTCTTCGCCGACCTGAACTCCGAGCACGGGCGCGGCGGGCCGCGTCAGCTGACCGGTCTGGCCAAACCCGACACGATCACCATCCCCGGGTTCTCCGAGTGGATGGCGGACCTCGCCGCCAAGCACTGGTTCTTCATCTCCGACGTCGCCTCGTTGCTCGCGGCGCTGTCGACGAACCTCTCGGTGGTCACCATCCTGGTCTTCGTGTTGCTGATCGCGACGACCTGGATCCTGTGGCACACCTCGTTCGGTCTGCGGCTGCGCTCGTGTGGTGAGAACCCGCACGCTGCCGAGAGCCTGGGCATCAACGTCTACCGTTACAAGTACGCCGCCGTGATCGTCTCGGGTGCCTTCGCCGGTCTCGGCGGTGGCTTCCTGGCTCTCGTCTCCAGCTCCGGCTACAGCGAGGGCCAGACGAACGGACGCGGTTACATCGGCCTCGCGGCGATGATCTTCGGCAACTGGCGCCCCGGCGGCATCCTGCTGGGCTCGGGCATGTTCGGTTACACCGACAGCCTGCGCCTGCGGGACGCGACGACGGTGCACGCGTTGCTGCTCCTGGTCGCGATCGCGCTCGCGGTCTATGCCGTGGTGCAGTGGCGACAGGGCGCCCGGACCACCGCCGCAGTGGTGGCCGGTGGCGCGGCGTTCTTCCTGCTCTGGTTCGCGCTGACCGATGAGGTCCCGCGTGACTTCACCTCGATGACGCCCTACGTGCTGACCCTGCTCGTGCTGGCCTTCGCCTCGCAACGTCTACGGATGCCCAAGGCCGACGGGTTGATCTATCGCAAGGGGTCCGTGGGATGAGTGCTGAGCCGACGGTCGACTGGGCTGCGTTGCAGGCCCGGGCGACCGAGGCGATGCGCCATGCCTACGCCCCCTATTCGAACTACCCGGTGGGCGCTGCGGCGCTGGTCGACGACGGTCGCGTGGTGACCGGATGTAACGTCGAGAACGCCGGCTACGGCGTCGCCCTGTGCGCCGAGTGCGGCGTGGTTTCGCAGCTTCACATCACCGGTGGCGGCCGGCTCACCCACTTCGTCTGCGTCGATGGCGCAGGCGAGGTGCTGATGCCGTGCGGTCGCTGCCGACAGCTTCTGTACGAGAACGGCGGACCGGACCTGCTGCTGCTTACGGTCTCGGGAATCCGCACGATGAAGGAGGTCCTCCCCGATGCGTTCGGTCCCCACAACCTCGATCGATCTCTCTGACCCGGGATTCGTCGCCGACCCCTACCCGGTCTTCGCGCGCGAGCGTGCGTTGCACCCGGTCGCCTGGCACGAGGAGAGCCAACGCTGGTTGGTCTTCGGTCATGCCGAGGTGAGCGCGGCGCAGCGTGATCGGCGACTGGGCCGGATCTGGACCGACCACGAGCCGGCCGACTACCTCGAGCCGTTCAACCTGCTGCACCGTAACCAGATGATGGAGAACGAGCCGCCGGTCCACACCCGGCTCCGCCGTCCGGTGGCCAAGGCGTTCAGCCGCGGTCACGTGGAGCGGCTCCGTCCCCGTGTCCAGGAGCTCGCCAACGAGCTGTTGGACCGGGCCGGGGAGAAGTTCGACGTCGTCGGAGACTTCGCGGAACCGCTGCCGGTGCTGGTGATCTCCGAACTGCTCGGGGTCCCGGCCAGCCATGCCGACGACCTGCGTGACTGGTCGCAGGCGATCGTGAAGATGTACGAACCCGACCGCACCCCCGAGCGCGTCGACGCCGCGGTCCGGGCCGCTACCGACTTCGCCGACCTGGTGCGCGACTTCATCCGGGCCCGTCGGGCGAAGCCGGCCGACGACCTGATCAGCGACCTGGTCGCCACCGAGCTCAGCGAGGACGAGATGGTGGCCGCAGCGGTGCTGCTGCTCAACGCCGGCCACGAGGCCAGCGTCAACGTCTTCGGCAACGGGCTGGTCTCGATGTTCCGGGCCGGTGCGCGCCCGGGCGCCGACAAGGCGGCGTGTGTCGAGGAGATGCTCCGGTTCGACTCGGCTCTGCAGCTCTTCGAACGGACGGCCACCGAGCCGGTCACCGTCGGTGACATCGAGGTCGCCGAGGGCGAGAAGATCGCCGTCCTGCTCGGCTCCGCCAACCGGGACGCCGCAGCGTTCGAGGCTCCTGACGAGTTCCGCCCGGACCGCGCCGAGAACCCGCACGTCGCGTTCGGCGTCGGCGTCCACTTCTGCCTGGGCGCGCCGTTGGCGCGGATGGAGCTGACCGAGTCGTTGACCACCCTCTTCGAGCGGCACCCGGAGTTGGTGCTCGACGGCGAGCCCACCAGCCGCGGGACCTTCGTCCTGCGCGGCTACCACTCGGTGCCGGTCAGGAGCGCATGATGAGCCAGCACGACGCGATCGAAGTGATCACCGCCAAGCGGGACGGAGGCGTGCTCACCGATTCGCAGATCGACTGGGTGATCGACGCCTACACCCGCGGTGAGGTCGCCGACGAACAGATGTCGGCGTTGGCGATGGCGATCCTGCTCAACGGCATGGAGCGGCCGGAGATCGCACGGTGGACCGCCGCGATGATCGCCTCCGGCGAACGGATGGAGTTCTCCGCCCTGTCGCGCCCGACCGCCGACAAGCATTCGACCGGCGGTGTCGGCGACAAGATCACGCTGCCGTTGGCGCCTCTGGTCGCGGCCTGCGGTGTCGCGGTGCCGCAACTGTCTGGCCGCGGCCTCGGCCACACCGGAGGCACGCTGGACAAGCTGGAAGCGATCCCGGGCTGGCGCGCGGCGCTCAGCAACGAGGAGATGTTCGCGCAGCTCGAGTCGCTCGGTGCCGTGATCTGCGCGGCCGGCTCCGGTCTCGCGCCCGCCGACAAGAAGCTCTATGCGCTGCGTGACGTCACCGGCACCGTCGAGGCGATCCCACTGATCGCCTCGTCGATCATGAGCAAGAAGATCGCCGAGGGCACCGGTGCGCTGGTGCTCGACGTCAAGGTCGGCACCGGCGCCTTCATGAAGAGCCTGCCGAAGGCCCGCGAGCTGGCCGAGACCATGGTGGCGCTCGGTGTCGACGCCGGGGTCCGCACCGTTGCGCTGCTCACCGACATGTCCACCCCGCTCGGCTACACCGCCGGCAACGCGATCGAGGTCGCCGAGTCGGTCGAGGTACTGGCCGGTGGCGGCCCCGCCGACGTTGTGGAGCTGACCGTGGCACTGGCCCGGGAGATGCTGGCCGGCGCAGGTCGCGACGACGTCGACCCGGCGGAGGTGCTCGCCTCCGGCAAGGCGATGGACGTCTGGAAGGCGATGATCCGGGCTCAGGACGGCGACCCGGACGCGGCTCTGCCGACCGCGCGTGAATCCCACGTGGTGACGGCGCCGTGCAGCGGTGTCCTGACTCGGCTGGACGCGATGGACGTCGGGCTCGCGGCCTGGCGTCTCGGCGCCGGCCGGGCTCGCCAGGGTGAGCCCGTGCAGGCTGGAGCCGGTGTCATCTGGCATGCCCGTCCCGGTGACTCCGTGACCGCAGGTCAGCCCCTCTTCACCCTGCTCACCGACACCCCCGAGCGGTTCGAGCGCGCGCTCGCCTCGCTCGAGGGTGGCTACGACATCGCAGCCGAGGGCACCGGGTTCACGCCGTCCCCGTTGATCATCGACCGGATCGGCTGAGCGGCTCAGGGCAGGAGAAGTACCACCGACTCCGCGACACAGGCGGGCTTCTCCTGGCCGTCGATCTCCACCACGTGCTGGAAGGTCAACTGCTGGCCGGTGGGGAGTTCGGCGACCTCGCCCATGCTGACCGTCAGCCGGATCTTCGCGCCGACCAGGACCGGGGCGGGGAACCGGACCTTGTTGAGGCCGTAGTTGAGCTTGGCGCCCGGGGTGCGCAGGGTGAAGATCTGCGAGCCCAGCCACGGGATCAGCGCCAGGGTCAGATAGCCGTGGGCGATGGTGCCTCCGAACGGACCGGTCTTGGCGCGCTCCACATCGACGTGGATCCACTGGTGGTCGCCGGTGGCGTCGGCGAACTGGTCGACGCGGCGCTGGTCGATCGTGATCCAGTCCGAACTGCCCAACTCGGTGTTGGCTGCGGCGACGACTTCCTCGACGGTGGTGAAGACCTTCATGGGTGTCCTCCTTGACTGCCTTGCGGCTCAGGCGATCACCCCGCCCCGCCGCGTGGATTCACTGGAGACGAACCTACTCACGCAGAGGTGGTGTTGACTACCACCCATCGTCGATGATGGGGCCATGACGCTCGGAATCGACGTGGTGCGGGCTGCACCCAAGGTCCTGTTGCACGACCACCTGGACGGTGGACTCCGTCCTGAGACGGTCGCTGAACTCGCTGCCGAGATCGGCCATCCGCTGCCGGTCAGTGACCCCGGCAAGCTCGGCGTCTGGTTCGCCGAGGCGGCGGACTCCGGCTCCCTGGAGCGATACCTGGAGACCTTCCAACATACGGTTGCGGTGATGCAGACGCCGGAGGCGTTGACCCGGGTCGCCCGCGAGTGCGTCGAAGATCTGGCCGCGGACGGCGTCGTCTACGCCGAGGTGCGTTACGCGCCGGAACAGCACGTGTCACAAGGGCTCAGCCTCGATGACGTGGTCGGTGCCGTCCAGCGTGGCTTCGATGAAGGTGCCGCGGCGTCGGGACGGATCGTGGTGCGCCAGCTGTTGACCGCCATGCGCCATCAAGCGCGTTCGCGGGAGATCGCCGAGCTCGCCGTCGCCTGGCGTGACCGTGGCGTGGCGGGGTTCGACATCGCCGGTGCCGAAGCCGGGAACCCGCCGACCCGGCACCTGGACGCGTTCGAGTACCTGCAGCGGGAGAACGCGCACTT
This sequence comes from Nocardioides sp. Bht2, assembly GCF_047308515.1. Lineage (NCBI taxonomy): Bacteria > Bacillati > Actinomycetota > Actinomycetes > Propionibacteriales > Nocardioidaceae > Nocardioides > Nocardioides sp. Bht2. The sequence goes on along the minus strand of NZ_JBLBWI010000003.1, from coordinate 213,803 downwards.
CACCATCCACGCCGGCGAGGCGTTCGGGTTGCCGTCGATCTGGCAGGCGTTGCAGTGGTGCGGCGCCGACCGGCTCGGGCACGGCGTCCGGATCGTCGACGACATCACCGTCCACCCGGACGGTTCCGTCGAGCTGGGCCGGCTGGCGGCCTACGTCCGGGACAAGCGCATCCCGTTGGAGCTGTGCCCGGCCTCCAACGTGCAGACCGGGGCCGCGAGCTCGATCGCGGAGCACCCGATCGGCCTGTTGACCCGGCTGGGGTTCCGGGTCACCGTCAACACCGACAACCGGCTGATGAGCAACACGTCGATGAGTTCGGAGATGGTTGCGCTGTGCGAGGCGTTCGACTACGGGCTGCCCGAATTGCGCTGGTTCACGATCAACGCGATGAAGTCGGCCTTCCTCCCGTTCGACCAGCGGCTCGCGTTGATCAACGACGTGATCAAGCCCGGATATGACAAGTTCTGACCTTTTCTCCCGATTGCGACCAGGCTCACCCGTGCCACGCATCCCTGTGGAGCGGGTTCATCGCTAGGCTGCGATCCAGATGAAGTTCATTGCCGTCAGGTCAGTTGGGGCCAGGGCGGAAATCGACAGGAGTGGAACATGACCAAGCTCATCGTGACTGGTGTCGACGACAGCGAGACCGCCGCTGCTGCAGCAGCCAAGGCTGCCGAGATCGCCGCTGCCTTCGGCGGACGACTCCACATCCTCTCCGCCTACGGCGACCTCGATGCCGAGACGATCAACATCGGCACCGACGAGATCCTGGTCAGCAACGAGCAGGAGGCCGAGCAGACCGTGCACCAGGTGCTGGCCACTCTGCGCGCCGCCCACCCCGACCTGGAGATCACCTCCGCCGCCGCCGAGGGCCGCCCCGGCGACGCACTGGTCAAGGCCGCTGAGGCGCTCAACGCCGACCTCATCGTGCTGGGCAACAAGCGGGTCCAGGGCATCGCCCGCGTGCTGGGCAGCATCGCCCGCGACGTCGCTGCGCACGCGCCGTGTGACGTCTACATCGCGCACACCCACCAGCGCTGAGCCGAGGCTTCAGGTCTGGCGCTGGCTGACGTCGTCGGGGCGAACCACGAACCACCCACGACGCCAGCCCGCCAGCCCGAGCCGGTGCCAACGCCACGGGCCGCGATGGACGGTGCGGAGCCGGCCGGCGCTCGGTTCATAGACCACCAGCGCATCGTCGGCCCGGCCGACGACCAGCACCACATGGCGCGGCAGCCAACGCGAGCCCACATAGAGCGCCACCGGGCTGTCGGGACCGACGGCCCGTAACGCCTCCTCGAACCCGCCGATGCCGCGGCGTAGGGCCAGTCGGGTCCGGTAACGCCGCCCGGTGAGGTGACGCAGATACCGGGCCAGGGCCCACGGCGGTGTGCCCAGGGCCCGCGGCCACGGCACCTGCGGACGTCCGTCCGGGCCGAGCATCGACGTCAGCTGTGCGTGTAGGCCCAGAGCCGCCCGGGCGAAAGCGTCCGCGGTCTCCACCTGGGCCGCGTAGTCGGCGTCCAGGAGTCGCCGGGCGGTGACCATCGCTGCGGCACCGCAGCTACGCGCGTCCGGCTGGGGGAACAACCGGAGCCCACTCACTGCGCGATCAGGCTCTCGATCGCCCGGTAGGCCTGGTCGGGGCGCGCCGGCAGGCAGCCCTTGGCGACGGCGTCGGAGACCACCCGGCGTTGAGCCCGCATCAGTGCCACGCCACGCCGGATCAGCACCAGCGGTGGCTTGCGGTGTTCCCGCAGGTCGCGCACCAGGCGGCGCCAGAAGGTGATCAGAGCCGGTTGCCGGACGCAGTAGGCGGCGGCGAGCAGTCCACGCTCACGGCAGGCAGCGACGATCTCCTGGGCGAAGATGCCCTCGGCCACGAAATAACGCGAGCCCGCCAAGGAGAGCTCCTGCCACCCGGTCCGCCCGTCGTTGCTGATCTCGTAGACGGGGACCTTCGCGACGCCGTCGCGGCACAGCTGCTCGAGGACGCTCAGGGCGTCGTCGGGCAGCCAGGAACGCGGGTCGTCCCAGTCCACGATCCCGGCGTTCGCTCCGCTGACGAGCCGGGGGAGGGTCGGGTCGGAGCCGTCCTTGTAGAAATCGTCGAGACGGAGCACCGGGAGGCCGGTCCGCTCGGCGAGCTGGGATTTCCCGGCCCCCGACGGACCGGCCAGAACGATCACCTGCGCCTGAGCCACTACAGGCCGATCGGGTGCCAGACCGTCTTGGTCTCCAGCAGCCAGGTCATCGGCGCGGTCCCCGGGTCGAGCGCCCAGTCGGGCTCGGCGGCGGGGGCCCGGCGGACCCGCTTGAGGTTGTCGGCGGCGGCGATCTCGAGGTTCCGAGCCAGGTCGTCCTGGCCCGCGATCCCGGTCAGATCGATCGCGTTGACATCCATGTGCGACGCGAGCCAGGGGCCGATCGTCTCAGCGGAGCCGGTCAACACGTTGACCACGCCGGCGGGGACGTCCGAGGTGGCCAGTACCTCGGCGAAGGTGACCGCAGGCAGCGGGCGCTCATACGAGCTGACCACCACGACGGTGTTGCCCAGGGTGATCGCCGGTGCCACCACGCTGATCAGACCGAGCAGGCTGGAATCCTGGGGTGCCAGCACGGCGACCACTCCGGTCGGCTCGGGCGTGGAGAGGTTGAAGAACGGTCCGGCCACCGGGTTCGCGCCGCCGACCACCTGGGTGATCTTGTCGGCCCAACCGGCGTACCAGACCAATCGGTCGATGGTCTCGTCGACGACCTTGTTGGCGCGGGCGGCCGAGCCACCCTCGGAGCGGAGCACGGCGTCCACGAACTGGGGACGGCGGTCCTCCATCACCTCGGCGATCCGGTAAAGGATCTGGGCGCGGTTGTACGCGGTCCGCGCGGACCAGCCGTCGAAGGCCTTGCGGGCGGCGACGACGGCGTCGCGGCCGTCCTTGCGGGAAGCCAGGGAGGCGTTCGCCATGAACTGTCCCTTCGCGTCGTTGACTACATACGAGTACCCGGACTCCGATCGCGGGAACGCGCCCCCGATGAAGAGCTTGTAGGTCTTGCGGACGTCGATCCGGCCAGCCATCACTCGGCTCCCTTCAGGTAACCCTCGAGGCCGTGGCGGCCTCCCTCCCGGCCGTAGCCGGACTCCTTGTAGCCACCGAACGGGCTGGTCGGGTCGAACTTGTTGAATGTGTTGGCCCAGACCACTCCGGCGCGCAGCTGGTTCGCCATCCAAAGGATCCGCGAACCCTTTTCGGTCCAGACCCCGGCGGAGAGGCCGTAGGGGGTGTTGTTGGCCTTCTCGACCGCCTCGGTGGGGGTGCGGAAGGTCAGTACCGAGAGCACCGGGCCGAAGATCTCCTCGCGGGCGATCCGGTGGGCCTGGGTGACGCCGGTGAAGACGGTGGGCGGGAACCAGAAGCCCTGGCTGGGCAGCTCGCAGGCGGGCGACCAGCGGCCGCCGCCGGTCTCGGCCTCGCCGACCTCGGAGAGTTCCCGGATCCGGGCCAACTGTTCGGCGGAGTTGATCGCACCGATGTCGGTGTTCTTGTCCAGCGGGTCGCCGACCCGCAGCGTGGACATCCGAGCCTTGAGTCGGTCGAGCACCTCGTCGGCGACCGACTCCTGGACCAGCAACCGGCTGCCGGCGCAGCAGACGTGGCCCTGGTTGAAGAAGATGCCGTTGACGATGCCTTCGATGGCCTGGTCGAGCGGGGCGTCGTCGAAGACGATGTTGGCGGCCTTGCCACCGAGCTCGAGGGTGACCTTCTTGTCGGTGCCGGCCACCACGCGGGCGATCGCCTTGCCCACCTCGGTGGATCCGGTGAACGCGACCTTGTCGACGTCGTCGTGGGCGACCAGGGCCTGGCCGGTCGCACCGGCGCCGGTGACGATGTTGACGACACCCGCAGGAAGATCGGCCTGCTGGCAGATCTCGGCGAAGAGCAGGGCGGTCAGCGGCGTCGTCTCGGCCGGCTTGAGGACCACGGTGTTGCCGGCGGCCAACGCCGGCGCGACCTTCCAGGCCAGCATCAGCAGTGGGAAGTTCCACGGGATCACCTGGGCGGCGACACCGAGCGAACGGGTGCCGTAGCCGGAGTACTCCAGCTTGTCGGCCCAGCCGGCGTAGTAGAAGAAGTGCGCGGCCACGATCGGAACGTCGACGTCGCGGGCCTCGCGGATCGGCTTGCCGTTGTCGAGGGTCTCCAGGACGGCGAGTTCACGGCCCCGCTCCTGGATGATCCGGGCGATCCGGTACAGGTACTTGGCCCGCTCGCGTCCAGGCATCTTGCCCCAGACCCGGGTGTGCGTGCGCCGAGCGGCCTTGACCGCCTTGTCGACGTCGGCGGCGTCCGCCTCGGCGACCTCGGCCAGCACCTCTTCGGTGGCCGGGTTGATGGTCTTGAAACTGCTGCCCGCGCCATCGACGAACTCGCCGTTGATGAAGAGTCCGTAGCTGGGCTGCAGGTTGACGATGGCGCGCGACTCGGGCGCCGGTGCGTACTCGAACACGTTGCTCATGGCGGGCCTCAGTCCAAGGTGAAGTAGTCGGGGCCGAAGTAGCGGCCGGTCTGCATCTTCGTGCGCTGCATCAACAGGTCGTTGAGCAGCGAGGAGGCGCCGAACCGGAACCAGTCGGGGTCGAGCCAGTCCGGGCCGGCGACCTCGTTGACCATCACCAGGTACTTGATGGCCTCCTTGGTGTTGCGGATGCCGCCGGCCGGCTTGACGCCGACCATCTGGCCGGTGGCGGCGCGGAAGTCGCGGACCGCCTCCAGCATGATCAGGGTGACCGGCAGGGTGGCTGCGGGCTGCACCTTGCCTGTGGAGGTCTTGATGAAGTGCGCGCCGGCCAACATCGAGAGCCAGGAGATCCGGCGTACGTTGTCGTAGGTCTGCAGCTCGCCGGTCTCGAAGATCACCTTGAGGTGCGCCGGCCCGCAGGCCTCCTTGACGGCCTTGATCTCCTCGAAGACCTGGAGGTAGCGGCCGGAGAGGAAGGCGCCGCGGTCGATCACCATGTCGATCTCGTCGGCACCGGCCGCGACGGCGTCACGGGTGTCGGCGAGCTTGATGTCCATGGCGGCGCGGCCGCTCGGGAAGGCGGTGGCGACGGCGGCGACGTTGACGCCGCTGTCGCCGAGGGTCTGTTTGGCGATGCCGACCATGTCCGGGTAGACGCAGACGGCGGCGGTCGCCGGGCAACTCGGATCGGCCGGATCCGGCCGCATCGCCTTGTTGGCCAACGCGGTCACCTTGCCCGCGGTGTCCGCGCCCTCCAGGGTGGTCAGGTCGACCATCCGGATGGCGAGGTCGATCGCGAACTCCTTGGCGGAGGTCTTGATCGAGCGGGTGCCGAGGGAGGCGGCCCGGGCTTCGGCGCCGACCTGGTCGACGCCGGGTAGGCCGTGCAGGAAACGGCGCAGCGTGGAGTCCGAGGCGGTGACGTCGTCGTACGCCGCAGAAGCAGTCGTCGTGGAAGTGTCAGTCACCTCCCCAGCATAGGGTTGGCCACATGAGTGGTGGCAATCCCAGGAACCGGCGATGAGCAAGAACGCACCCGAGAGCTTCCCGGCCACGAACGGCACCGCCATCGGTTGGCTGGGTGAGGCGCTGATCGGGGTGGGGATCATCGCCACCATCGCCGACGGCCAGCACGACTCGGACCTGTTCGTGATCTGCCTGCTGCTGACGGCGGCGGCGGGGCTCTACGCCTTCCTGCTGCAGCCGCACCTGGAGATCAACGGGGACAACCTGGAGCTGCACAACCCGTTCCGGGTGGTGGTGATCCCGCTCGCCGCGATCACCGAGATGCAGCTCCGGATGACCTTGCAGGTCGCGGCTCACGAGCACCGCTACACCTGCGCAGCGATCTCCCGCTCCCGACGGACGCTGCGCAAGAACGCGGAGCCAGACCCGGTCAACGTCACCCAGGATCTGATCGAGCTCCGGGTCCGCACCCGGATCACCGAGGCCCAGGACCAGGGCCTGCCGGCCGGACCGGTCACCCAGCGCATCGTCTGGTGGCTGGTCGCCCTCGTCGCCGTCCCCGGCTCGGCCGCGCTCCTCGTCGGCCTGCTCCGCTGAGTCGAGCCGCCTTGGGTTTCAGCCGCCGCGGCTCAGGACTTCGACAGGGGGAGAAGTTGCACCCCGGGTAGGGCGGTCTACGGCGACTGAGAAGATCGCTTCACCCTGGTCACGGATGCGCGACTCAATCAGCGGAAGCGTACTGACGAGCGTGGCGAGGAGTTCGTTGCGTGAACCGGAGAAACCTCGCACGATCACCAGGCTGGGCGCAGATCCACCTGACTCAGCGAGGTACTTGGTCAGTTTCTTGTCGCCGGTGATCAGGAGGCGCCCCTCCGCCTCGCAGCACTTGAAGACCTCCGGATCGGACGCCATGCCGAGGCCGACCTCTGAGGTGTGCAGGCAGTCATGCCCGAACTCTGCCAACTGTGTCTGCAATGACCGGGGCAGATTCTGGTCGACGAGGATCCTCACGCGGTTGCGCGGCCCGGAAGGTAGTGGTCGCGTTCGGCCAACATGACGGCGTACCTGAGCACCTCGGTGACGTCGGCCGGTTCGATGAAGGGATAGTCGATCTGGATCTGCGCCACCGAGTACCCCTCGGCGAGGAGACCCAGCAACTGCTCGGCGCTGAACCGGTATCCGCGGATGCACGGCTGGCCGCCGAGCTTGTCAGCCTCGACCGTGAGCCGTTCGAATCCGGGAACCGTTTGGGTCATGCTGCCAGCGTAATCGAACGCAGAGGTCGTGGCATCTGCCCATTTCGGGGCCCGCTACAGCCCGGCAGCCTGCTTGATCCCGTCCCGCAGTGCGTCGAGGCGACCGGCGGCGGAGATCCGCGCGGCGTCGACGTCGCCGTCGGGCTCGACGGCGACCGCGACCTCCAGGTAGCACTTGATCTTGGGCTCGGTGCCGCTCGGACGGACGATCACCCGAGCGCCTCCGTCGAGTTGGTAGCGGAGGCCGTCGGTGGGCGGAAGGTCGGCGGTACCGAGGGAGAGGTCCTCGGCGGTGACGACGGCCAGGTCGGCGAGCTCGGTCGGTGGGTTCTCCCGGAGCCGGGCCATCGCCCGGGAGATCTGGGTGAGGTCGGTGACCCGGACCGAGAGCTGATCGGTGGCGTGCAGGCCGTGCTCGCGGGCGATCTCGTCCAACAGATCGATCAGCGTCTTGCCATCGGCCTTGGCCTCGGCGGCCAGCAGGCTCAACAACAGCAGCGCGGAGACGCCGTCCTTGTCCTTCACGTGGTTCGGATCGACGCAGTAGCCGAGCGCCTCCTCGTAACCGAAGGCGAGCCCGGGAAGGCGGCCGATCCACTTGAAGCCGGTGAGGGTCTCCACATACTCCTGGCCGTGCGCCGTGGCCAGTTTGCCGAGCAGTGATGAGGAGACGATGGAGGCGGCATAGGTGCCGCTGCGTCCCTTGCGCAGCAGGTAGGAACCCAGGAGGGCGCCGACCTCGTCGCCGCGCAGCATCTGCCATCCGTGCGGGCCGCGGACGGCGGCCGCGCAACGGTCGGCGTCGGGGTCGTTGGCCAGCACCAGGTCGGCGTCGACCTCGGCGGCGAGGGCGAGCGCGGCGTCCATCGCACCCGGCTCCTCAGGGTTCGGGAAGGCGACGGTGGGGAAGTCGGGGTCGGGGTCGCGCTGTGTGGTGACCACGTGCGGCGCGGCGAAACCGGCCCGGCGCAACACCTCCAACGCGACGTCGTTGCCGACGCCGTGCAGCGGTGTGTAGACCAGACGCAGATCGCGCGGGCCTTCGCCGGCGAGACCTGCGACGGCGTCCAGGTAGTGCTCGACGACGTCGTCGCCGAGCACGGTCACCTCGTTGAGCCGAGGGACCGACTCGAGAGCACCGATGGCGGCGATCCGGGTGGCGATCTCGACGTCGGCCGGTGGCACGATCTGACTGCCGTCGCCGAGGTAGACCTTGTAACCGTTGTCCTGTGGGGGATTGTGGCTCGCGGTCACCATCACGCCGGCCACTGCACCGAGGTCGCGGATCGCGAAGGCGAGGACCGGGGTCGGCAGATGCCGCGGCAGGAGGAGCGCGCGGAGCCCAGCCCCGGCGACGACCTCGGCGGTGTCACGGGCGAAGACCTCGGAGTTGTGCCGGGCGTCGTAGCCGATCACGACGGCGTCCTCGGCGGTGGCGCCCTGGCTCTTCAGATAGGCGACCAGACCGGCAGCCGCCCGGATCACCACGACCCGGTTCATCCGGTTCGGACCCGCTCCCAACGCGCCGCGGAGCCCGGCGGTACCGAACTCCAAGGTGCCGCGGAAGGCGTCGGCGAGAGCGGTGCCGTCGCCGCCCGCTTCGACGGCGGCGATGGCGGCGACGAGCTCGTCGCGGGTCTGCTGGTCCGGGTCCTGAGCCGCCCAGTCGCGGGCCTGGGCGAGGAGGGCGGTGATCTGCTCGGAGCTCATGGCCTCACGTTAGCCCGCGACCCGGCTCTTCAGCGACGACGCTGGGAGAAGGTGGCGGGCACCTTCTTGAAGGCGGCCTCGCGGGCGGCCTTGGTGTTGGCGGAGGCGAGCAGGAAGTACTGCTCCCACCGTTCCCGGGAGAAGGTGCGTCGGGCACTGGCCCGCCAGGTGGTGTTGAAGAGCCGTTTGGCGGCGGCCAACTGGTCGGGGGAGCGGGTGGCCAACTCGCGGGCGAAGGCGACGGCGGCAGCCTCGGGGTCGGCGGCGACCTCGGTGACGAGGCCGATCGTGGAGGCTTCGCTGCCGGAGATCACGGCGGCGGTCATGGTCAGCCGCTTGGCGACGTCGATGCCGACGAGCTCGGAGAGCGACTGAACCCCGCTCATGTCGGGGATCAGCCCCCACTTGGCCTCCATCACCGACCATTGGGCGTCTGCGGTGGAGAACCGGAAGTCGGCGGCGAGGGCGATCTGCAGGCCGCCGCCGTAGCAGTGGCCGTGGACGGCGGCGATCACCGGTACCGGTAGCCGACGCCAGGCCCAGCAGGCCTCCTGGAACTTGTTGGTGCCGCGCCAGGGGAGCGGGACCAGAGCGCTGGCCACGCGGCGCGGGTCCTTCAGCACGGTGGCGAAGTCCAGCCCGGCGCAGAAGGAGTCACCCTCGCCCGAGATCACCACGGCGCGCAGGGTGCGGTCCTTGCGCAGCGTGTTGGCGGTCTCGACGAGCTGGTCCAGCGTGTCGAGGGTGAGGGCGTTGAGCTTCTCGGGGCGGGTCAGTCGCACGTGGGCGATGCCGTCGGTCACGGTGTTACTCACCAGTAGCGTCATGGAGACAGCTTAGCCAATGGCGCCGTCAGAGATCGAGCCTGTCGAGATCGAATCAGCGGGTCTCGAGTCCGGCGATCGAGTCCGGAGATCGAGCTTGTCGAGATCGCTCTGGTTCTGGTCTCGACAAGCTCGATCAGCGGTTCAGCGCTGGTAGGCGGCGAGGTTCTCGCCGAGCTCGTTGAAGAGCGCCTGGTTCTGGCCGAAGGCCACCTTGACCTCGTTGACGACGGTGGTGCGCTGCTCGGCGTCGAGCGGAAGGGCGTCGAGAGCGGCGCGGTAGCCGTCCTTGTAGACCTTGGGCTTCTCGATCTCGGCGAACTCGTAGAACGCGAGGCCGGCGGAGCCGGGCGCCACCTCGTAGGTGCGACCCAGGACGCGACCGATCGCCAGGCCGCCCGACAGGTCGCCGAGGTAGCGGGTGTAGTGGTGGGCCACGTAGAGCAGCGGGTTGGCGGCGGCGGCTTCGACGCGCTCGGCGTAGCCGGTCGCCGCGGCGGAGACGTTGCCGAGCTCGACGCCGGCGCGCTCGGACCAGTACTGCAGGTCGGCGTCGATCGCGGCGCCGCGCTCCAGGCGGAGGTCGTGCAGGGTGCCCACCCAGGCGTCGTCGAGCAGGGTGCGCCCGACCTTCTCCAGGGCGCCGTAGACGGTGCGCAGCGCCTCGAGGTAGTGCAGGTAGCCCAGCTCGTTGATCTTCCCTTCGAGCAGGAGGCTGGTGAAGCCGGCGTTCTCGGCCTCGGTGTGCTCGGCCATCGAGCCCTGGCGCATGGCGACGGAGAGGGCCTCGGTGGGGGTGGTCTCGAGGAGGGTCATGGTTGCTCCTGGCAGGGATGGCGTATGCGGATGCGATGCGTGTGAGGGGTTCTCGGCGACGGGTGTGCGTCCCTGAAAACGTCCTGACACATTGTCAGAATCAAGAGGACGGTTTGTCAACTCCGATTCGACAATGTGTCAATCTGCCGTGGTGAGGTTAGCCTAACAGAAGGTTTGTTAGGGTTGCCTTCTTCGGGGAAGGGCTGAGTCGGATCCACGGATCCCACAGAAGAGGGGAAATCCGCGTGCGTCGCACCGCTGTTGCTGCGCTCTCCATCGTCGTCCTGGCGTTCGCCGGCTGCGGTATCGAGGTAGGGGACAAGAACGAGGGCCATAGTGCCGCCACCGGCCCCGCGGCCCCCGACCTGGACAGCGTCACCCCGCTGGCTGACGCGAAGGACTGGAAGGGCGCGGTCACCGCGGTCGCCCAGGACACCGCTGTCAACGCCGTCGCGGAGAACCCGAAGCCCGCCCTGCCGGTCACCGTCACCGACAACCAGGGCACCAAGGTGACCATCAAGGACACCAGTCGGATCCTCGCCCTCGACATCTACGGCACGCTGTCGCGCACCGTCTACGAACTCGGTCTGGGCGACTCGTTGGTCGGACGCGACGTGTCGACGTCGTTCCCCGAAGCTGCGAAGCTGCCGCTGGTCACCCAGGGTGGACACGACCTCAACGCCGAGTCGATCCTCGACCTCGACCCGACCCTGATCATCACCGACACCTCGCTCGGCCCGTGGGACGTGATCCTGCAGATGCGCGAGTCCGGGATCCCGGTCGTGGTCGTCGACTCCAAGCGCAGCGTCGATAACGTCGGCTCGCTGATCACCTCGGTCGCCACGGCGGTCGGCCTTCCGGAGCAGGGCAAGACCCTCGTCGAGCGGACCCAGAAGGAGATCGACGTCGTCAAGGCGAAGATCGCCGCCGTCGCGCCGGGCGACGACTCGCAGAAGCTGCGCACCATCTTCCTCTACGTCCGTGGCCAGGCGAACGTCTACCAGCTCTTCGGCGAAGGCACCGGTGCCGACACCCTGATCGACGCGCTCGGGCTCTACGACGTCGCTGAGGAGATCGACTGGAAGGGCTCGCGCAACGTCACCGCCGAAGCCCTGATCGAGGCGCAGCCCGACCTGGTCTTCTTGATGTCAGGCGGGCTGGAGAGCGTCGGCGACGTCAAGGGTCTGCTGGAGAAGGTACCCGCGCTGGCGAACACGCCGGCCGGTGAGAACGAGCGTTTCGTGGCGATGGAGGACTCCCAGATCCTGGGCTACGGCCCGCTGACGGCCTCGGTCCTCAACGCGCTCGGTGTCGCCGTCTACGCCCCGGAGGCGATCTCCTGATGGCAGTCGCCACCAGCCCTCGGCCCGGAAGTCTGCGCGAACGGATTGCCGGCAGCATGGCGACCCGGTTCGGACTCTTCGGTGTGCTGACGGCGCTGCTGGTGACGGTCGTTGTGATCGGCGCCGGACAGGGCGCGGTCAACATCCCTGCCAACGAGGTCTTCGGTTCGCTGATGCACAAGATCGGCCTCGACATCGGCACCTTGCCGACCCACCCGCGTGGCGAGGACGCCTTGTGGAATGTGCGATTCCCGCGCGTCGTCCTGGCCGCACTCGCCGGTGCCGCACTCGCCACCGCGGGCGCGGTGATGCAGGGCGTCTTCGGCAACCCGCTCGCTGAACCCGGCGTGATCGGTGTTGCCAACGGCGCCGCGGTCTGCGCCGCCTTCGTGATCGTCTTCGACCTCGCCTTCCTCGGCAACTGGACGATCGCCGCGGCCGCCTTCATCGGCGGCCTGGTCACCACGTTCCTGGTCTACCTGATGGCCCGGGAGAACGGACGGACCGAGGTCGTCACCCTGGTCCTGACCGGCATCGCGATCAACGCGATGACCAGCGCCGGACTCTCCTTCATGCTCTTCCTCGCCGACACCACCGCGCGCGAGGAGATCGTCTTCTGGACCCTGGGCAGCCTCAACGGCGCCCGCTGGGAGCAGATCTGGGTGGTCCTCCCGCTGACCGTGATCGGGATCGCGGCCGCCGTCTTCATGGCGCGTCAACTCGATCTGCTGGCACTCGGCGACCGTGCCGCCCGCCATGTCGGTGTGGACGTCGAACGGTTGCGGGTCACCGCGATCGTTGTCGTCGCGGTGCTGACCGCGGGTGCCGTCGCGTTCTGCGGTGTGATCGCCTTCGTCGGTCTCGTGGTGCCCCACCTGATCCGGTTGATCGCCGGCCCCGGTCACCGGCTGCTGATCCCCGCCAGCGCTCTGGGCGGTGCGGTCCTCCTGGTCGCGGCCGACCTCTGGGCGCGGACCGCGATCGTCAACGCCGACCTGCCGATCGGCATGCTGACCTCGTTGGTCGGTGGGCCCTTCTTCTTCTGGCTGATTCGCCGTGCCCGCAAGACCGCGGGAGGTTGGGCATGAGCACCTCCGACGTGAACGCGACCGCCGCACTCAGCGCGCGGGGCATCTCGCTCGCCTTCGGCACCGCGGAGATCCTGCGCAACGTGGACGTCGACGTCCGGGCCGGCGAGGTGCTGAGCCTGGTCGGTCCCAACGGTGCCGGGAAGTCCACGTTGCTCAGCGTGCTGGCCGGCGACCAGGCCCCGGACAGTGGAGCGGTTCTCCTCGGCGAGCGGGGGCTGACCACGCTGAGCGCCAAAGAGCTGGCCCGCGAACGCGGGATGCTGCTGCAGAAGCAGTTGCTCAGCTTCGGGTTCCGGGTACGGGAGGTGGTCGAGATGGGCCGCGCACCCTGGCACCGCACTGACCGCGAAGACTTCGACGACGCCGTCATCGCCGACTCGATGAAGCGCGCCGACGTCACCCACCTCGGAGACCGGTTCTTCCCGACGCTCTCCGGCGGCGAACAGGCCCGCACCGCGTTCGCTCGGCTGCTGGCCCAGGAGACGCCGATCCTGATGCTCGACGAACCCACCGCGGCGTTGGACATCCACCACCAGGAGCAGGTGCTCGAAGTGGCCCGTGATGCCGCGGACGCCGGTGCTGCCGTCGTCGTGGTGCTGCACGACCTCTCGCTCGCAGCCGCCTACTCCGATCGGATCTGCGTGCTCGCGAACGGCGAGGTCCGCGCGCTCGGCGCGCCCGCGGAGGTTCTGGTGCCGGAGATGTTGAGCGACGTCTACCAGCACCCGGTACAGGTCATCCAGCACCAGGATCAGCTGATCGTGGTGCCGGTGCGACGCGCTTCTCAAGGAGGCAAGTGATGGTGCGCATGGTCCGAGTGATGAGCGCGATCGCGTTGTTCTGCGCCACCTTCGCGTTCCTCGGCACGGTGCCCGCACAGGCCGCCGGCCGGGTCAGCGTCGTCAACGAGTTCGGCAGCGCGAAGATCGACGGCACCTATTCGACCACGTTGACCGTCAGCGGTTCGGGCTTCCAGTCGATCAAGGGCGGCCACGGCGGTGTCTACGTCTGGTTCGGCACGGTGAGTGCGGGGTGGCAGCCCAGTAAGGGAGGCGTCTCGGGCCAGGACTACCGCTACGTGCCGGACTCGGAGGAGGCCAACAACCAGGGCTTCCAGCGTTACGTCGCCTTCCCCGGTTCTGACACCGCCTCGTCGGCGGCTGCCACGATGGACGCCAACGGCAGTTGGCGGGTCAAGCTCGCTGTTCCGGGCCCGACCTTCCAGGCCGTGGGCCGCAACGGTGCGGCCGTGACGGTCGACTGCCGCAAGGTGCAGTGCGGTGTGATCACCGTCGGCGCCCATGGTGTGAAGAACGCGAACAACGAGACCTTCTCGCCGGTCTCGGTGGATGACCTCTACAAGGCGCAGCCCGCCGCGACCGACCCCGATGAGCTCGCGGGCGCCGTTCCGCCGGAGCCCGGGACGCCGGCGGAGAAGGCCAAGCGCAAGGCAGGCAACCCGAAGCTCGAGGTCGACCGCACCTCCGCAGTCGCTGGTCGAGTGCTGCCGTTCACCGTGACCGGCCTGGTCAGTGGCCAGCAGATCACCGTGGTCTTCGCCGACGGCCGCGCCGCTGCTGGACCGTTCCTGGTGGGGGAGACCGGCCAACTGGCCGGAGTGATCACCCTGCCCGCAGAGCTCCCGGCCGGGACCTATGAACTCCGGGTCTTCGGTGTCGACAAGGCACCGTCGGTGAAGTTCGCGGTGCGCGCCGCCGACGACGCAACGGATGCTCGACCGGCCGCCGCACATACCGACGAGAAGGACGACACCGTCGAGACCTGGGGCAAGATCTTCACCGGCTTCGCCGCCGCGCTGTTGCTGCTCGCGCTCGCCCGGTTGCTGCTGATCGCGAGGTCGCGCCGTGCGAAGTGAACTGACCCGCGGCCTGCGCCCGATGGCCGCCGTTCTCCTGCTGGTGCTGGCGATCGCGGCCGGAGCTGTGGGACTGACCCAGGCGCCTGATGCCTTCGCTGCCACGGAGACAGAGTGCGAGACGACCCCGCCCAGTGACGGCGGCGAGGACGGCGACGGCGACGGCGAATCCGACGGCGACGAAAGTGACTCCGACGGCGCTGGCGGATCCGACGGATCCGGCGAGGGCGAGGAGGCGCCACCGGCTGCCGGCGCGCAGGCCCAGGCCCGGTCCGCAGCTGACGGCGAGGCGGAGTGCGACGAGGATCCCACCGACCCGGAGACCAGCCCCACACCGATTCCGACGGCACCCACCACTGAGCCTGTCGTCGACGGCCTAGAGGTCACCGATGCCGTCTTCCGATGGGGCATCAACAACCAGTCCAACGCCCGCTCACATAACCCGTCGTCGATCAACCTGTTGGCGGCAGGACTCGCCAACCCCGGCAAGGCAGGGCGTGAGCTGCTGGCCGAGGATTGGCGCGCCAAGTCCGGCAATGTGCAGATCCAGAAGTGGCGGGGCGCCAAGAAGCGTTGGCAGTCGGCCACCTGGGCTGGGCTGTCCACGAACGCCACGGGGACGAAGGCGATCGGCGCAAAGGGCCCCTACAGCAACCACAACGTGGTGATCCGCAAGGGCCGAGGCACGGTGAACGTGGCGAAGCGCTGGGCGACGATCGCCTGGACCGGAACCTTCAGCGTCGTCTACTACGGCGGCAATGCGATCTTCGCTGTCAAGGACCCGGTCCTCGAGGTGCGCAATGGGCGAGGCATCGTCCGCGCTGATCTGCTTGGGTTTGCGACCGACAGCCTGAACCCGTCGACCGGGGGAGCGCCCACGAGTCAGTGGGAGTTGAAGCGGTCCTCGGGCGTGAAGATCCTCGACCTAGGACGCGTGAAGCTCACCAACACCGGGTTCACCGCCACTCCGCGTTACCTCGGAGTCTCTGTCAGGAACGGTTCGGCAACCCAGTTCCGCGCCGGCAAGGTCTGGGGTTCGTACCCGCAGGAGTTCATCGACTTCCTTGCGACGCTCGGCATTCACGATCAGTTCTGGTACTCCACGGGTCTGGCGACAGACAAGACGAAGCTGCCGCTGCCTGTGTCGGTGAGCCTCACCGCGCGTGAAGTGGCGCCGGAACCGGAGCCGGAACCGGAGCAGCCGAAGGTGAACAACTCACTGAAGACCCCGCCGCCGTTGGTCGGCCCACCGGCGAACCCGGTTCAGTCGGCTCCCTCGGCGCCGAGTGCCGCGGTGGCTCCCGGGAACGCACCGTCATTGCTCACAGCCGACGACCTGGTGGGTGCGCGTCCCGTCGCTGCCACCACTTCAGCGGAGCAGGCCACCGACGGATGGATCTGGTGGCTAGCGGGCTCACTGACGTTGATCGCTGCTCTCGCTCTGCTGATCCCGTCCCAACAGCGCACCAAGGCTTGACCCGGACTGCCGAGTAGTTCTCGGCAGCCGTTGTACCAGCTCATCTGCACCAGTAGGAAACCCAACCGAGAAAGGCAACCTGATGTCGTTGCTCACCCGAAGCGGATCGGCGTGGCGTAAGAGCGCTACGGCGATTACCGCGACCGCAGTCACCGCCAGCGCCTTGGCGTTCGTCGGCTCCGCACCTGCGCAGGCAGCCCCAGGGGCAGATCTGTCGTGGAATGTCTCTGTGCAGTTCGTCGAGCACTTCACCTCCGCTCACGTTCCCGGTACCTCGTTGACCGGCAGCGCCGGCGCCAGCTTCGAGAACGGCCAGATCACTTGGAGCGCCGACGGCATCAGCACGTCGGGCGGCGTCACGACCCGTTCCTTCGAGGGCACGATCGACGGCAAGTTCGGCACGATGTACGGCGTCACCATTACCGACCCCGAGGTGAGCTACGACGCCGCAGGCGTCGGCGAGATCACGGCTGTGGTCTCGGGCTTCCAGGGCGCGCCTGTTCCGCCGGCTACCACCTCCGCAGCGCGTGTGACGGTCGCAGAGATCTCGGATGCAGGTTTCGACAACGGCGTCTTCACCGCTACTCCTGCCTGGGAGGGCGTGCTTGCCACAGGTAGCCAGCAGGCGCTTGACCTCGGGATGACCGCTACCCAGCCGGTGGACGGCAAGTCGTTCCACCCGGAGTTCCTCGGTCAGATCACCGCCAACGTGCGGGGCCACTTCTACGACAGTGGAACGGGGAGCACCAACCCGAAGAAGCCGGTACTCGCTCCGGTCACGGCGGCTTCGTCCATCACGGCAGCCAGCGCCGTCATCTCGGGTGGCTACATCGAGGTCAAGGCCAGCGGAACCGGCTTCGACACGAGCTGGCGCCCGGGGGCGACCGGCATCTACGTCGGTCTCGCCAACGAGCAGGACATCACCAAGGTCAGCTCGACGGGCCAGAGCAGTGGCATGGAGAAGTTCATCGCCAGCACCTACATCCCGAACATCGCCCTGGTGGACGGCAACTTCACCGACGTTGAGTTCTCGGGCGCGAAGTCGAAGCTCGTCAAGGGCGCCAAGTACCGCGTCTACACCTGGACCGCGCACGGCAACCCGACTGCTGGTGACCCGCTGCTGAAGTCTTTCCCGGTGAGCATCGCCGGGATCGCGAAGAACACCTCGAAGACCACCGTCAAGGTCACCACGAAGCCTCGCACCAAGAAGGCCGGCAAGGCCACGGTGACGGTGACCGGTAGCCCGTTGGTAAAGGTTTCCGGCAAGGTGACGTTCAAGCTGAAGAAGGGCAAGGCGACCAAGAAGGTCAAGGCTGCCAAGCTCAACAAGAACGGCAAGGTCGTCGTCAAGCTGCCCAAGCTCAAGAAGGGCAAGTGGAAGCTGACCGTCAAGTACAGCGGCGACAGCAACTACAAGGGCTCCTCGAAGACCGTGACCATCAAGGTCAAGAAGTGACGCTCAGCATGCGCTGAGAGAGCTCACGACGGCCCCATCCCGCTCCGCGGGGTGGGGCCGTTTTCTGTCCTCGTCGCCATTGTGTCGGAGGTCGGTTCTAGCGTGCGAAGCATGAACTTTCCGTTGCCTGACTCCGACGCCGCCGCGGTGCTAGCTGCCGCGAGCCAGCGCGTCGCGCAGCGCCGGTTGGTCGAGATCTCCGAGCTCGAACTGCTCGCCCAATGGGCGGCGATCCACTCCGCCGATACCGCGCCCGGGTCGCGCAACAAGCTGGTCCAGCTCGGGGGAGAGGGCACCCCGAAGGTGCAGGATCACTGCCTCGGCGAGATCGCGCTCGCCCGCGGCACCCATGTCACGGCGACGACGAACGCCCTGGCCGACGTGCTGGACCTGATCCACCGGCTGCCCAAGATCTGGGCGGTCGCAGTGCTGGGCGGCGTCGAGGTCTGGCTCGTGCGCAAGGTCGCGAAGATGTCGCGCGACGTACCGTTCGCCACTGTCGGGATCGTGGACGCCGCCGTCGCGCGGATGCTCGGTCACGAAGGCGGCGGACGGATCCTGGACGTTGCCGAGGCGAAGGTCATCGAAGCAGACCTCGACGCGCACAACGCGCGTGTCGAGGCCGAGAAGCGCCGCCGCTACGTCGGTTTCGGTCGCACCAACGAGTACGGCCTCCGCGCAATGATCGCCCAGGTCGAGGCCGGTGACGCCGCCTGGTTGGATGCGACGATCAGCCGAGTCGCCGACTTCTTGGCCCAACACGACCCGATCGATCGCACCCGCGACGAGTGGCGCTCGATGGCGCTCGGCTACCTCGCGCGGCCCGCGGAACTCCTCGCTCTTCTGGCCCAGGACGCACACGCGGCAGCCACCGACGAACCTGGCGAATCCTCCTGCCCCTGTGGCCAGAGCCGCGCGATCGCCTTCCCCCAGGAGCTCCTTACCGCCCTCAGCAGCGTCGACTGGCGTCAGTTGCGGCCCAAGGCCACGCTCTACCTCCACCTGGCGGAGACAGCGCTCGTTGGCGTCGGCGCGCAGCAGAAACAGCCCGGCGTGGTCCGGATCGAGACCGCAGGTGGATTCGGTCTCCGCGCCCAGACCCTCGATCAGATCCACGGGCTGCTGGCAGGTGCGTCCGTCACCGTCAAACCGGTGATCGACCTCAACGATCGGGTCCGGACCACCGCCTACGAGCATCCCGAGGCGCTCAAGGAGCGGGTCTACCTCCGGACCGGTGGCGACTACTGGCCCTACAGTTCCTCGACCAGCCGCAACGTCGACTACGACCACGTCACTCCGTTCGACCACACCGGTGGCGACACCGGGCCACCCGGCTCTGACGCCCAGACCGGCACCCACAACTCCGGCCCCCTCAGCCGACGACACCACCGGTGGAAGACCCACGCCGGTTATCGGGTGCGCCAGATCGGCGAGCACCGCTACTTGTGGACGACGCCGCACGGGCTCGCCTACGTCGTCGACCACCGGGGCACCCGCCGGATCACCGCCGCCGAGGCCGAGCTGTTGGCCCGTTCAGCAGACGGGATCGAAATCTATGCCGACCCCTTCGCTGCCTAGCTCGCGCGCAGTGCGCGCAGGACGAACGCCTCGATCGCCTCGACCGGGAGGTGCCGCGGGTTCAGGCAGGCGTGGATCAGCGACATCGTCACGCTCGGGTCCTCGACGACGAAGTCACCA
Organism: Nocardioides sp. Bht2; assembly: GCF_047308515.1. Classification (NCBI taxonomy): domain Bacteria; kingdom Bacillati; phylum Actinomycetota; class Actinomycetes; order Propionibacteriales; family Nocardioidaceae; genus Nocardioides; species Nocardioides sp. Bht2. Next base: position 194,771 of record NZ_JBLBWI010000003.1, on the reverse strand, counting down.
CTGGCAACCCCGTCGGCCAGGATCGCGCGGAGGACGTTCTCGACGTCCATCACGTGTTCCCGGATCGCGAGCCGCGACTCCGGCGACAGCACGCCGTAGAGCTGGGTGCCCATCCCCATGTGGAACTGCTCGCCCGCCACCAGGTGGTGGTGGACGTAGAGGCGCATCCGCTCGACGGGGGAGTCCGCCGTGTCCAGCACCTCGTTCAGTGCCTCGACGTACTGCTCGGTCTCGTGACTGGCGAAGGCGACCACGACCGCTTCCTTGTCCGGGAAGTGGTGGTAGATCGCGGTCCGGCCGATCCCGGCGCGGGCCGCCAGTTGCGCCATCGAGATGGCGTCGAAGCTGCGCTCGGCGAGTAGCGAGGCAAGCGCCTCGAACACGCTCTGCCGCAGCTGTTCGCGGTGAGCATCCAGCGACCCGCCGGTGATCTTCGGCAACTCAGATCTCCCCAACGATGCTGCTCAGCAGCCCGCCCATCCGCGACGCCGCAGCCTTGCCGGCCTCCAGCACCTCTTCGTGGTTCAGCGGCTGGCCGCTCATGCCGGCGGCCAGGTTGGTGACCAGGCTGATGCCCAGGATCTCCATGCCGGCCTCGCGGGCGGCGATCGCCTCCAAGGTGGTGCTCATCCCGGCCAGGTCGCCACCGATCGCCCGGACCATCCGGATCTCGGCCGGGGTCTCGTAGTGCGGCCCGGGGAACTGGACGTAGACACCCTCGTCCAGGGTCGGGTCGAGCTGCTTGCACAGCGCACGCAGCCGCGGGCTGTAGAGGTCGGTCAGGTCGACGAAGTTGGCACCGACGATCGGCGAGGTCGCCGTGAGGTTGATGTGGTCGCTGATCAGCACCGGCTGCCCGGGGCGCCAACCTTCGCGCAGGCCACCGCAGCCGTTGGTCAGCACGATCGCGCGGCAACCCGCAGCGGCCGCGGTGCGGACCGGGTGGACGACCGCTGCGACGCCCTTGCCCTCGTAGAAATGGGTGCGGGACAAGAAGGCCAGCACGTTGGTCTCGCCGACCCGGATCGAGCGGATCTTGCCCGAGTGCCCGGCCACCGCGGCGGCCGAGAAGCCCGGCAGGTCCGTGGTGTCGATCTCCACCGTCGCCTCGCCGAGGGCGTCGACAGCAGGCAGCCAGCCGGATCCGAGAACGAGTGCGATGTCATGGTGCTCAACGCCGGTCAGCTCGCGGAGAGTCGCCGCGGCCTCGGTAGCGAGGGCGTAAGGGTCGGTCGCAGTCACCCAGCGATAGTAGGCCGCGCCAGCGCCGCATGCACCTCGGCCATCCGCTGACGTCTTGCTGTGACGGCGTCGGGAGGGTTGGATCGTGAGCTGTGGCTGCCGATCGCCGGATTCTCAACCTGCTCCCGACCACGGCTGAGATGACCCTCAAGGACCGCGTCACGGCGGTCACGGTCCGCTGGCGCACCCTGGTCCGCCTGGCTGCCGCGACCAGCGCCGCCTACGCGATCTCGACCCACCTGCTCGGCCACGAGCAGGCGTTCTTCGCGCCGATCGCCGCGGTGATCGTGCTGTTGGCCGGTGCCGGGCTGCGGCAGCGGCTCCTGGTCGAGCTGATCGTCGGGGTGGCGCTCGGGGTGCTGATCGGTGAGTTGCTGATCCTGGCGATCGGCCGGGGCGCCTGGCAGCTCGGACTTGTGGTGGTGCTCACCGCGGCGATCGTCCACTTCAGTGGTCTCCAGGGATTGGCCCGAACCCAAGCGGTGAACTCCGCGGTGCTGCTGGCCACCGTGATCCCGGCTGCCGGAGCCGACAATCCGGCAGTGACGCGCTTCCTTGACGCGCTGGTCGGCGGACTCTGCGGGGTGGCGATGATCCTGCTCCTACCGCGCAACGCCACCCGGGACCTGGCGGTGGAGGTTCGGCCGTTGCTGGTCCAACTGCAACGGGTGCTGCACGGCGTCGCGGAGGCGTTGAAACAGGGCGATCCCGCCCATGCGGACGAAGCGCTGGAGCTTGCCCGCGGACTGCAGGGCCAGGTGAACACCGCCCTCAACACAGCGGCCAACGTCGCCGAGGTCGCCAGCATGTCCCCCGTGCGGTGGCGGCAGCGACGCGAGGTCGCCGAGTACGCCGCGGTACTCGGTGACATCGACAATGCGATCCGCGACGCCCGAGTCCTGGCGCGACGGGTCGGCACGCTACTGCGGTTGGGGGAGTCGTGCGCCGAGCAGACCCAGCGCTCGATCGAACTGCTCGCCGACGGCGTCCACCTCTTCGAAGTGGGCCTCGGCAACAGCGCTGCCCAAGCGGACGCACAAGCTGAGTTGGTGGAGGCGGTCCGGCTCGCGATGACGGCGCTCGCCGGGGAGATGACGGTCAACACCGCAGCGGTGGCGGCCCAGATCCGTTCCCTGGCCGCCGATGTGCTCTTCGCCAGCGGGATGAGCCGCGACGAGCTCGACGTCCAGCTGGACTTCTAGGCCGTCACCGCGGCGTCAGGTCACAGCCCCGTGGAGCGGCACGGCCGGTGCCGTAGCGCCCGGACGTAGTCGGCCGGAGCGTCGGCGGCCTCGGCGGCGTCCGCGAGCACGCCGAGGTACGAGGCCGAGGGCAATCCGCCCTCGAACGCGTCCAGCGCCAGCGCCCAGGCGACCAGATCGCCGGTCAGCGACTTCACCCGGACCTTGGTCCGCAGGTAGAGCCCGGGGGTCGTCGACTCCCACTGCTCCATCGCCGCGGCGTCGTCGTCGGTGACGTCGTAGAGCGCCACGAAGACCTGTTCGAACGGGTCCGGAACGATGGTGGCCAGGGCGCCGTCCCAGCCGTGTTCCTCGCCGCCGAAGGTCAACCGCCAGCCCTCCAGCCAGCCCGTGGTGCGCAACGGCGAATGCGGGCAGCGCTGACTCATGCGGGCCGGGTCCAGGTTGGTCCCGTAGGCGGCGTAGAGCGTCACGAGGAGCAGGATAGTCTGGCGGTCGTGACCCACTACAACGTCCTTGTCCTTGGTGCCGGTCCTGGTGGCTACGTCGCGGCGATCCGCGCAGCCCAGCTCGGCCAAACCGTTGCAGTCGTCGAGGAGAAGTACTGGGGAGGTGTCTGCCTCAATGTGGGCTGCATCCCTTCCAAGGCACTTCTGAAGAATGCTGAGCTCGCTCACGTGTTGACCCACGAGAAGGCGAAGTTCGGCATCGAAGGCGACGCCAGCATGTCCTTCGGTCCCACCCACAAGCGGTCCCGGCAGGTCTCGGCCGGCATCGTCAAGGGTGTCCACTTCTTGATGAAGAAGAACAAGATCGACGAGATCGACGGTTGGGGCACCCTGACCGGCGCTCGCGACGGCAAGCAGGGCCTCGACGTCAAGGGCGCCGACGGCTCCGTGACCTCGTACACCGCTGACAACATCATCGTCGCCGCCGGTGCCCAGGTGCGGATGCTGCCCGGGATGAGCAAGAGCGCCAACGTGGTGACCTACGAGGAGCAGATCCTCGACGAGAACCTGCCGAACTCCGTGATCATCGGTGGCTCGGGTGCCATCGGCGTCGAGTTCGCCTACGTGATGAAGAACTTCGGCGTCGACGTGACCATCGTCGAGTTCGCCGACCGGATGGTGCCGGCCGAAGACGCCGACGTCTCCAAGGAACTCGCCAAGCACTACAAGAAGCTCGGCGTGAAGGTGCTCACCTCCACCGCTGTGAAGTCCGTCGAGGACACCGGCTCCGGCGTCAAGGTTACCGTGGCTCCGGCGGCCGGTGGCGAGGAGCAGATCCTCGAGGCCGACAAGATGCTCGCCGCCTTCGGTTTCGCGCCGCGGGTCGAGGGCTACGGCCTCGACGTCGCCGGCGTTGCGCTCACCGACCGTGGCGCGATCGACGTCGACGCCCGCGGCCGCACCAACGTGCCCGGCATCTACGCGATCGGTGACGTCACCGGCAAGATGATGTTGGCCCACGTCGCCGAGGCGATGGGCATCGTCGCGGTGGAGACGATCGCCGACGTCGAGACCATCGAGATCGACTTCGACATGATTCCGCGCGCCACCTACTGCCAGCCGCAGATCGGCTCGTTCGGTTACTCCGAGGCGCAGGCCAAGGAGAAGGGTTACGACGTCAAGACGGCGACCTTCCCGTTCAGCGCGAACGGCAAGGCCCAGGGTCTCGGTGAGGCCGTCGGTTTCGTCAAGGTCGTCGCGGACGCCGAGCACAACGAGATCCTCGGTGCCCACATGATCGGCCCCGACGTCACCGAGCAGCTGCCGGTGCTGACCCTGGCCCAGAAGTGGGACCTGACGGCCGACGAGGTGGCACGGAACGTCTTCGCCCACCCGACGCTGTCGGAGGCGGTCAAGGAAGCCGTGCACGGCATCTCCGGCCACATGATCAACTTCTGAGCCGATGCCTGAATCACAACGGGTTGTGATCCTGGGCGGTGGCCCGGGCGGATACGAGTCCGCCCTGGTCGCCGCCCAGCTCGGCGCCGACGTCACCGTCGTCGACTCGGACGGCATCGGCGGCTCGGCGGTGCTCACCGACTGCGTGCCGTCCAAGACGCTGATCGCCACCGCCGAACTGATGACCGACATCCGTGGTGCGCGCGAGCTCGGTCTGCGCCTGCCCGGCTTCACCGGCCTGGTCGCCGACCTCACCGTCGATCTGGCGGAGGTCAACGCACGGGTCAAGTCGCTCGCCGCGGAGCAGTCCGGCGACATCGCTCGTCGCCTGGAACGCGACGGCGTGAAGGTGATCGTCGGCCGAGGCCGTCTCGACGGCAACGAGCGAGTGATCGCGACCTCGCCCGACGGCACCGAGCAGGTACTGGAGGCCGACACCATCCTGATCGCCACCGGTGCCGCGCCGCGGACCTTGGCCAGCGCCCAGCCGGACGGCGAGCGGATCCTGACCTGGGAACAGGTCTACGACCTCGACGAGCTGCCGGAGAAGCTGATCGTCGTCGGCTCCGGGGTGACCGGTGCCGAGTTCGCCAGCGCCTACCTGGCGCTCGGTGTCGACGTCACCCTGGTCTCGTCGCGGGACCGGGTGCTGCCCGGGGAGGACGCCGACGCTTCGGCCGTCCTCGAAGAGGTGTCGATCCGCAAGGGCATGCACGTGCTGGGCCAGTCCCGGATGGAGTCGGTGGTCCGCGACGGCGACTCCGTCACGGTCACCCTGACCGACGGTCGTCAGGTCACCGGAAGTCACTGCATCCTGGCGCTCGGTTCGATCCCGAACACGGCTGACCTCGGCCTGGAGAGCGCCGGTGTGATCACCGACGACGGCGGCTTCATCAAGGTCGACCGGGTCTCGCGGACGTCGGCCCGTGGCGTCTATGCGGCCGGTGACTGCACCGGTGTGCTGATGCTGGCCTCGGTCGCCGCGATGCAGGGCCGGATCGCGATGTGGCACTTCCTCGGCGACGCGGTGGCGCCGCTGGACCTCAAGAAGGTGGCCTCCAACGTCTTCACCGCCCCCGAGATCGCGACCGTCGGCTGTTCGCAGAAGGCGGTCGAGGCAGGCGAGATCGTGGCGGAGACGGTGATGCTGCCGTTGGCCGGGAACCCGCGCGCCAAGATGCAGGGGATCCACGACGGCTTCGTGAAGCTCTTCTGTCGTCCCGGTATGGGCATCGTGGTGGGCGGAGTGGTGGTGGGGCCCCGCGCCTCCGAACTGATCCACCCGCTCTCGATCGCGGTCTCCGAATCGTTGACCGCGGACCAGTTCGCCCAGGCGTTCACGGTCTACCCGTCGTTGAGTGGTTCGCTGGCCGAAGCCGCGCGTCGGTTGCACCACGTGTGAGACACCCGCCCACGAGTTGCCGCCGACAGCGAGAATGAGGCCATGAGCCCGCGTTTGGACACCCTGGTCAATCTTCGCGACGTCGGTGGATTGCCGATCGTCGGCGGTGGCGCCACCCGTGACGGCGTGTTGTACCGCGGCGACGCCTTGTGGCCCGACGACGCTCTTCCGGGCGGCGTCGGGTCCTGGCCGCCGGCGTTGGTGATCGACCTGCGCTCCGACATCGAGGTCGAGCGGGTCACGTACCCATGGGAGCCGGGCTCGCGCTACCAGCACCACCCGGTGCATGAGCGGGCGATCCCGACCGACCTTGCTGAGCAGGGCAACCTCAGCGACATGTACGCCTTCCTGATCGACCACGCCGGCGATCGCCTGGCTGCTGTGGTGAGCCTGGTCGCCGACGACCTGGGCGGCCCTGCCCTGGTGCACTGTTCGGCGGGCAAGGACCGCACCGGTCTGGTGGTGGCGGCTCTGCTGCTGGCTGCCGACGTCGAGCCGGAGGCTGTGGTCGACGACTATCTCGCCACGGGCACGAACATGGACGACCTGGTGGCGCGTTGGCAGAAGCGGGCCGAACTGCACGGCAAGACCTTCCAGTCCGGTACCAACGATCAAGGCACGATGACCAAGTGGCTGCTCACTCCGCGCGAAGCGATCGAGCTCGCCGTCGACCGGTTCACCAGCGCCGCCGGGGGAGCGCGCGGTTGGCTGACCGCACACGGGGCTGAGCCGGCCAAGATCGACGCCTGGCGCAACCGCATCCAGGCCTGACCCGGCGGATCCCTGTTACGTTGGGGAATCCGCGATCCGAGAGGAATCCCCTCATGTCTACAACGAGCGCGCGCCTCGGGGCGCGACTCGCGATGCCCGTCGCCTTGGCGCTGTCGAGCATCGTGGTGGTCGCTCAGAGTCATGCCGTCGATGTCTCCCAGAACTTCACGGTGCCCAACAACAACCGCCTGGTGGTCCACGGCCACGGCTACGGTCACGGCCACGGGATGTCCCAGTACGGGGCTGAAGGAGCGGCCCGCAAGGGCCTGAACTGGAAGCAGATTCTCGCCTTCTACTACCCGGGCACCAAGCGCTCGGTGCAGCGCGGCAAGGTCAAGGTGCAGGTCAGCGCGAACGGCGGTGGCGCTGTCCAGGTCAGCCCGCGCGCGGGTCTGAGGGTCCGCGACCACGGTGCCGCGAAGACGTGGACGCTTCCGAGTGGCAAGGCGAACCGTTGGCGGCTCAAGCTGGACGGCAAGTTGCGCACCGTGGTCCAACTCCGCGACGCCAACGGTTGGCGGACCTGGCGGACCTTGAAGGGCCAGGCGTCGTTCCGGGCCGCCGGTAAGCCGATCACCCTGTGGATCTCCGGCAAGGCGACGCCGTACCGCGGTCAACTGCACTACGTCGGCCCGGCGAACAGTAAGACCCGCCACACCGTCAACGTGATCGGCATCAACAACTACATCCGGGGCGTCGTCCCGCGGGAGATGCCCGCCACTTGGAGCCCGAACGCGGTCCGGGCACAGGCTGTCGCCGCCCGCACCTACGCCTCCTACGAGATGCAGCACCCGCGGTCGGCCTACTACCAGCTCTGCGACACCGTCTCCTGCCAGGTCTATGGCGGCGTCAACTCCGAGCATCCGGCTTCCAACGCCGCAGTCGAGGCGACGCACGGCGTGATCCTGACCCACGGGGGCAAGCCGGCCTTCACCCAGTTCAGCTCCAGCAGTGGCGGCTGGACGGCGGCCAACCAGTTCAGCTACCTGCGCGCCCAGGAGGACCCGTACGACGACTGGGCCGGGAACCCGGTGCACGACTGGAAGGTTCCGCTGACCAGCGCGAAGATCGAGGCGGCCTGGCCGAGCATCGGTGCGTTGAAGCAGATCAAGGTGACCTCGCGCGACGGCAACGGCGAATGGAACGGACGGGTCCGGTCCCTGGTGCTGATCGGCGCCAACGCGCGGGTGACGGTCTCGGGCGACGACTTCCGTTACCTGATGGGCCTGCGCTCGAACTGGTTCACCTTCAAGGCGAAGTAACGGCGTTCAGCGGCGGCGCAGCGTGATGATCACATCGCCGCCGCTGACCACCGCGTCGTCGCCGCTGACGGCGTCCTGCACGGTGCCGGTCACGGTGCCGGCGACGGGGGCAGTCAGCATGCTCTCGAGCTTCAACGCCTCCAGGACCGCAACCGGGGCGCCGGCTTCCAACTCGTCACCGCAGGCGACCAGCAGGGTGACCGTGCCATGGAACGGGGCACTCACCTCGAGGTCGGTAGCGGGGGCAGAGAGCACGGCACGACGATAGGCCATCCCAGTCTGGCGCGGGTAGTCGGCTCGGCCCTCGGCGCACCCCTACCATGGTGCCATGTTGGACGCCTTCACTCTCCGAGTCGCCTTCGGGGTGATCTCGGTCTCCGTGCTGGCGTTGACCTACTTCGTGACCTACCGCTCCACCCGGTCCGCCTATAGCGGCTGGTGGTGCTTGGCCCTGATCTGCCTCGGGCCGGGCGGACTGCTCTATCTCTTCAACGACACCGGCTTCCAGGCGGTGGCGAACCCGCTCGGGAACGCCGTCACGGCGCTCGGCGCGGTCTGTATCTGGGCGGCGGTCCGGGCCCTCGACGGCCGGGAGTTGCCGTGGCAGGTGTTCGCCGCGACGACGGCGCTGGTCCTGGTCCCGGCGTTCTTCGACGACCCGGCCCACGACGTCTGGCCCGCCGGTTCTGTCTATCTGGCCTCGATCGCGGTCGTCACGCTGATGGCGATGCGGGAGCTGGTTCGGTTGGCGGTGGCGCTACGGCGCGACCCCGAGGCACGGCTGGAGTACAGCCGTTCGGTCGAGTCGGTCGCCGCGGTGTGTGGCCTCTTCGCCACCTACTACCTGTTGCGGACCGTCGTCTTCGTGACCGTCGGGCCCGACGACCAGACGTTCCGGATCTTCTTCGGTGCTCAAGCCACCTGCATGCTGCTGATCCTGTTGGTGATGGTGGTCAGCTTCAACGTCTCCATCCTGAGCTTCGAGCACGAGTCCCACGCGCTGCGGGAACGAGCGCGCCGCGATCCGTTGACCGGGTTGCTCAATCGCAAGGCGTTCGAGGAGGCGGTGGCCCTGCTGCGACGTCGCCACAACCTCGGCGAGCAGGCGGCCATCGTGGTGGCGGACCTCGACGAGTTCAAGGAGGTCAACGACGGTCTCGGCCATCAGGCCGGGGACCGGGCGCTGGTCACCTTCGCGGAGATCGCTCGGACCGTGGTGGGCGACCACGGCGTGGTGGCCCGGCTCGGCGGCGACGAGTTCCTGCTGTTCACCTATGGTGCCTCCGCCGAGGAGTTGGTCGGGGAGATCGATGAGCGTTATGCCGGTCTGCCCGGGCCGGGGCCGTTGCCCAGTGTCAGCTTCGGGATCAGCCGACTCGAGGACGACGACGAGCTCGCCGAGGCAACCCGGCGCGCCGACGTCGCGCTCTACCGGGCCAAGGGGAGCGGCGGGGACCAGATCGTCCGCGCCGAGAGCGTCGGCGACGAGTCCTGAGCGACGATCAGCGGCGCTGACGCCGACGCATCGCGCTCAACAGATCCGGTTCCAAGGAGCCGAACCCGGTCGAGGCCCACGGCTCGGCGTCGGTGTCGAAGTAGTGCGTGGGCTCGCCGTGGTCGAGGACGTCGAGGATCTCCGGAGGGCGGCCCCGGTCGAGGTCGCGGCGGCAGCGGTCGCAGAGTGGGACCGCGACGCTGCGCCCGGCCAGCAGCACCGGCCGACCGGTGTTCCCGTGCGGGTGCAGGGGATGGAGGAAGCAGCCGGGTGTGGGGCTCCAGCTCTTGCCGGCCAGGGCGCGGTTCAACGCGGCGGTGCCGCGCTCGGCCAAGACGATGGCGCCGACCACGTCGAGCAGGGGTGCGTTGTCGTCCTCGGTGAGCCGGCTGGCCGCCTGATAGTGGTCGAGAGCCTGCTGCCAGGAGTCCCGGTTGTCGACGGCCCGGATCTCGTAGGCGTCGAGTGCCTCACCCAGTGCCAGGGTCTCGCTCTGCGCGCGTGCCCGTAGCGTCCGTTCGTTGGCGGCCCGGACCCGCGCCATCGCCGACGGCGGCAGCGAGAGGGCCGCCTTCGCCTTCCGCCGGGTGCGCAGCGCGCGTGCCGTCACCGCGGCGAGCACCAGACCGGCCACGATCAGGCTGCCGATCAGGACCGGAGAGGTACCGGAATCCTCGTCGTCGAGCTCGTCCATCCGGGCTTCGTTCGCGGCGTTCTGCGCCGTGCTGTAGGCCTGGTACTTGGCGTTCAACTCCTCGACCGGCAACGCCATCAGGTCGACGGTCTCGGTGAGTGCCTGCTCGACGGTCTGCGGCTTCGCCTCGCGCACCAGCGAGGTGATCTCGTAGGGGATCTCCCCGCTGCGCTCGCCGTCGACGTCCCACTGGCGGCCTTCGATCCGTACCGCGGTGTAGGAGTCCGGGACCACAGTGGTGGTGTTGCTCAGGTAGACGCCGGGCTCCGGGTGGGTCTGGTGCAGCAGGGTGAGCAGATCGCCGGGCTTGCCACCGAACTGGTCGTCGTTGGCGAACGGATAGAGCACCACGTAGGTGGGATCGGGGAGTTCGGTGAGGGCTGCCGACAGCGCCTGCTCGGCGTCCGGTGAGAGGTGCTTGCGCATGCTCGGGTGGACGTAGACGTGATCCTCGCTGAGCTCCGCGTTGATCTGGTCGACGAGCTCAGGCTTCGCCATCACGGGTTCCCTTCTTCGTGGTGCCTCCGGGGGTGTTGCTCAAGCCCCAACTACCCGGTAGGCGCGGCACGCCGGCGAGGCGGAGCAGGCCCCAGAGCAGGGCCAGCACGATCAGGACACCGCTGCCATAGAGCAGGCCGGCGGCGAACCCGCCCCAGGCGCCGCCGTAGTAGTCGGAGCCGTTGCCGTACGGGTCGCGCGGGCGCCACTCGATCTCGGCGTCGGCTGCGGCGATCATCTCCGGAAGGGTGATCTCCGGCTTGCCGAGGAACTCGGTGTCGTTGATCCAATAGCCCTCGCCGATCAGCGTGTCGCTCCCGGTGCCGGTCCGGCCTTCCCAGACCAGGAGCAGGCCCTGGTCCAGGGTGGTGGCGACGGCGCGTTCGAGTTGCTCGCCGAGCTCGAACGAGTCGGTACCGGCGAACCGGGTCCGTGACCAGACCACCACCCGTACGTCTGTCTCGGCAGCGGCGACGGCCTCGATCAGGAGCTTCTCTCCGGCCTCGTCGATCAGGTCGTAGGCGTCGGGCGCGACATAGACGCCGTCGTCGGCGAGCCCCTCGACGGCGTGGGTGACCCGGTCGCTGGTGCGGCCCAGGTCGGGGTTCCCGATCGCCTCCGCGCGGGCTGCGGAGTTGTCCCGTTCCCAGCTGCTGACGCCGAAGGTGACGCCGGCGCCGAGCAGCGCGGCCAGCAACAGGCTGGTGAGGCCGGTCCTCATCGGCCGACCTTCCGCCAGAACTCCGGATCCAAGGCTCCGTAGCCGTTGTTCGCCCAGACGGAGGTGCCGTCGTAGTAGGGACGCTGGCGGCCCAGGCTGCGCTGTTCGCGGAGTGCGTCGGCCGGGTGGGAGGCCTGATGACGGCGTTCGCATCGCTTGCAGACCGGCACGGTGAGGCCGCCGCCCAGGGTCAGCTCGAGCGCTGCCTCGCCGTGCAGTGGGTTCAGATAGCAGGCCTGGTACTGCTCGCGGCCCTTGCTGGCGATGGTCCGCTCGGCCATCCGGGTCAGCACGATCGCGCCGACCTGGTCGAGTCGGTCCTTGCTCTGCTGGAGGGCGCGGGCCCGCTCCATCTGCTCGAGGGCCTGAGACTCCACAGCTGGGTCGAGGCCGCGGCTACGAGCTCGATCAAGGGCGCGTTCGGCGTTGTCGAGAACCTGTTTGCTGCGTTGTAGTTGCTGGGTGAGCGTGGTGTCGTCCACCGGCGTGCGCGGGCTACGTACGGCCTGGATCAGCCGATAGGCGACGACCGTGGTGACCAGCGCGGTCAGGGTGGCGACCAGCGCGGAGAGGCCGACGCTCGGCTCGAAGTCGGAGGGGGTGTCGTCCCACTTCATCTGGACGGCCCGGTGGACCCAGGGATCTGCGGTGTAGGCGGAGATCTGGCTCGCGGTGAGCGGCTCCTCCGGGTCCCAGCGGGGTTCGGTGGTGGCACCGGCGACGACGTCGAGGACGAGGCCGGCCTTGGCGCCGGGGTGGCTGGAGCAGTCGGCGCAGACGTTGAGCGCCTTCGTGTTGACGACCTGGTCGACGCGCTGGAACGCGTGCAGCAGCGTGGTCTCGTCGTTGCCGTCCTGGGGGAGGACGTCACCGTAGACCCGGGGAGAGGCATACCCGTCGTTGTGGGTGAGCACGTAGTAGACGCCGTCGCCGAGCTTCTGGTGGAGCAGCACGACGAGTTCCTCGTTCGGCTCGGAGGTGCTGATCCCGACGGGGGCCTTGGCCATGACTACGTAGACCGGGACGTCGAGTGCGGCGGCCTTCTGCTCCAGCGCGCTGCGCAGTTCGGCGGTCTGCCCGTTGCCCACGATCTCCTGGACCAGGACCGGGTTCTCCCGTAGCGCGGCGGCGATCTCGTCGACCGTGCGGGGGAAGGCCGGAGCCCCGTCGGCGTTGCCGACGGGGCTCCGGTGAAGTGCCAGGGGCACGAAGGTCAGTCCTTGATCTCGCAGATGACCTCGCCGTTACCGACGGTGGCGCCGACCTCGGCGTTCAGGCCGGTGATGGTGCCCGCCTTGTGAGCCTTCAGCGGCTGCTCCATCTTCATCGCTTCGAGCACGACCACGACGTCGCCCTCGGCGACCTCCTGGCCTTCTTCGACGGCGATCTTGACGATGGTGCCCTGCATCGGGGAGGCGACGGAGTCGCCGGAGACGGCAGCGCCGGCCTTCTTGGCGGAACGCTTCGGCTTCTTGGCAGCACCCGCGCCGCCACCGACGGAGAGGCCACCGAGACCGGCCGGGAGGACGACCTCGAGGCGCTTGCCGCCGACCTCGACGGTCACCTTCTGGCGCTCGCCCTGCTCCTCGGCTTCGCCGGCCTCGCCCTTGTAGGGCTCGATGTTGTTGACGAAGTCGGTCTCGATCCAGGTGGTGTAGACGTCGAACGAGCCTTCACCGGTCGGGTTCGAGGAGGCGACGTAGGCGGGGTCGTTGAGCACGACCTCGTCGAAGGTCAGCGCGGTCGGCATGCCGTCGATCCGGAACTCGGCGATCGCGCGACGCGAGCGCTCGATGGCCTGGGTGCGGTCGCGACCGGTGACGATCAGCTTGGCGACCAGCGAGTCGAACGAGCCCGGGATGGTCTCGCCCTTCTCGTAGCCGGAGTCCAGGCGGATGCCGGGGCCCGACGGGGGAGCCCACTCGGTCAGGGTGCCGGGAGCCGGCATGAAGTTGTTGCCCGGGTCCTCGGCGTTGACGCGGAACTCGATCGAGTGACCGATGACGGCCGGGTCGCCGTAGCCGAGCTCCTCGCCCGCGGCGATGCGGAACATCTCGCGGACCAGGTCGATGCCGGTGACCTCTTCGGAGACACAGTGCTCGACCTGGAGGCGGGTGTTGACCTCGAGGAAGGAGATGGTGCCGTCGCGGGCGACCAGGAACTCACAGGTTCCGGCGCCGACGTAGCCGGCCTCCTTCAGGATCGCCTTCGAGGACTCGTAGAGACGCTCGTTCTGCTCGTCGGTGAGGAACGGCGCGGGGGCCTCCTCGACCAGCTTCTGGTGACGACGCTGCAGCGAGCAGTCGCGGGTGGAGACGACCACCACGTTGCCGTGCTGGTCGGCCAGGCACTGGGTCTCGACGTGGCGGGGGCGGTCGAGGAACTTCTCGACCAGGCACTCGCCGCGACCGAACGCCGAGATCGCCTCGCGGACGGCGGACTCGTACAGCTCCGGGATCTCCTCGAGGGTGCGGGCGACCTTGAGGCCGCGACCGCCACCGCCGAAGACGGCCTTGATCGCGACGGGGAGACCGTGCTCCTTGGCGAAGGCGACGATCTCGTCGGCGTCCTTCACCGGCTCCTTGAGGCCCGGAGCCAGCGGGGCGCCGGCCTTCAGCGCGATGTTCTTGGCCTTCGCCTTGTCGCCGAGGTTGTCGATGGCGTCGGGGGACGGGCCGATCCAGATCAGCCCGGCGTCGATGACGGCCTGGGCGAAGAGGGCGTTCTCAGCGAGGAAGCCGTAGCCGGGGTGCACGGAGTCGGCACCGGACTTCTTGGCGACGTCGATGATCTTCTCGATGGAGAGGTACGAATCGGCCGGGGTGGCGCCGTTCAGGGAGTGTGCCTCATCGGCGAGACGCACGAAGAGCGCCTCGCGGTCCGGCTCGGCGTACACGGCGACCGAGGCGATGCCGGCGTCCTTGCAGGCGCGAATGACGCGGACGGCGATCTCGCCACGGTTGGCGATGAGGACCTTCTGCAGGGGCTTGATCTCAGGCACTCGTTCTCCTCGACTGCGGGTGGTGGAGGCGCACGTGATGCAGCGCCACTCACGGATTCTAGAACGGGGCGACTTCGAACAGTTCGCGGGACCCAGATCGCGGAATTGGCACTCGATACCTACTGCGGAGTAGGAGAGTCTGCTGGCGGGCGGAGTGCGAACCGGTCGTGACTCCGTGGGCGTTGGCGCGTTGAACCGGCGAACGTGGCATGAGGGTGCCGCGGCGGGAGGCAGGGAGAAGTCCGTTGGCGTTGGATCAGCAGTTGGATGAATGGGTTTCGGTCTTCGTCGAGGAACAGTCGCGCAGCGATGCCATGGTGTCGTGGGTGGCGCTGGTGCTGGGCCGGATCGTCGAGCAGTTGCCGGAGGTCGCCGAGGACGCGACGCTGCAGGCCGCCGTCGAGGACGCGTGCCGGGAACACTGGCGGGCCTTCCTGGCCAACCTGCGCCAGCCCGAGCAGACCTTCCATCTGGTCCAGGAGGCCCGCGACGTCGCGCAGGTGATCGCGCAGCGCGGCTACCCGCTGACCCTGGTCTTCTCGATCTACACCGCGGGCGAGCAGGCCGTCTGGGAGTTCATCACCTCGGTGGTCGGCCAGATGGATGCACCGCACAAGGTGATCACCGACGCGTTGATCCACTACTGGACCCGGTGCTCGATGTGGTTCGACGCCTCGGTCGCGGTCTCGGTGGAGCTCTTCCAGGCCGAGACCGACCGGCTCCGCCAGGGGGATGAGGCGCGGCGCCTCGAAGTGGTCCGCGAGGTGCTCGACGGCAAGGCCACCGAAGCCCGTGAGATCGCGGCCCGTCTGGGCGGACACCCGGTCTCCGCGGTGCAGACGGCGATCCTGCTGCACACCGCCGACGACACGATGATCGCGGACCTGCCGAAGGCGGCCCAGCGGTTGGCCGGGGCGCTCGGCGTGCGCCAGCCGTTGCTGGTCCACCCCGGTGGCCGTGAGCTGTGGTGCTGGTTGCCCTCCTCGATCGACCCCGAGGTGGAACGGTTGCGCAGTTGCGAGGAGTGGCTGCTCGAGCATCGGGTGATCGTCGCCGTCGGCGCTCCGGCCAGCGGCGTGGAGGGCTTCCGTTCCTCGCACCGTGGCGCGTTGGCCGCACAGAAGGTGGCGCTCGAAGCGGTGGAGAGCGCGCCGCTGACCTTCTTCGGTGAGGTGGAACTGCTCAGCCTGATCGGCAACAACGCCGGGATGGAGCGCTTCGTGCGCCGGGTGCTCGGGCCGTTGGGCGCCGACGACGACCAGAGCGCTCGGCTCCGGGCGACCCTCCACGTGCTGCTGACGGCGGGCACCCTGGAAGCTGCCGCCAAGCAACTGCGCGTGCACAAGAACACCGTCCGCTACCGACTGGAACGGGCCCAGGAGCTACTCGGTCGCGACATCAATACGCAGAGCACCGAGATCGAGTTGGCGTTGCGTTGCCACGCCACCTTCATCGGATCGCGGCGGGTACCGGCCAGCTGAGCGGTCGGGCGCGAAGTCGGGCGTGAAAGTCAGCCGCGAACGGCTTTGTACCTTCGTGACAACTCTGCTCCTTAGTTTGGGTGCTGCATACGAGCGCCGGGGGTGGCTCCTCCGATGAGATGGGAGTCACAGCGCACCGCCTGACGTCGTGGCATCGACGCGCGGTCGCAACTTGCCGTCGTTCTCAGGAGTGCGCCCATGTCTCAGGCCCGAGGCCCGAGCTCCCCAGTCGACCCCGGGCCAGACCCCACCCTGCTGGCCGGGATGACGCCGACGTCGCGGGAGACCGCGCGGCAGGCGTTGGCCAGCAACGGGCTGGTGAAGACGGCTGCCAACTTCGGCGACTTCTACACCTTCGTCTGCAAGGTCTTCGCGCAGATGTTCACCCGACGCTTCCAGTTCCGGGAGTTCATCTCCCAGGCCTGGTTCATCATCACCGTCTCGTTCTGGCCGGCGATCCTGGTCTCGATCCCGTTCTGCGTGGTGATCATCTTCCAGGTCAACCAGTTGCTGATCCAGATCGGCGCGATCGACCTGGCGGGCGCTGGCGCCGCGGTGGCGGTGGTCCGCGAGATCGGACCGATCGTCAGCGTGCTCGTCGTCGCCGGTGCCGGCGCGACCGCGATCTGCGCGGACCTCGGCTCGCGCAAGATCCGCGACGAGATCGACGCGATGGTGACCCTGGGCATCGACCCGGTGGAGCGCCTCGTGGTGCCGCGGGTCGTCGCCTCCACCCTGGTCGGTGTCGCGCTGAACGGCATCGTCACCGTGGTCGGCCTGCTCGGCGGGTACTTCTTCTCCGTCGTCCTGCAGGGCGCCACTCCGGGCCTCTACCTCTCCGACCTGACGCTGCTGGTCGGACTCTCCGACTTCATCGCCTCCGAGCTGAAGGCCGCCGTCTTCGGACTGCTGGCCGGCCTCACCGCCTGCTACCTGGGGCTCAACGCCAAGGGTGGCCCCAAGGGCGTCGGCGACGCGGTGAACCAGACGGTGATCTTCGCCTTCATGCTGCTCTTCGCGGCGAACAGCGTGATCAGCACCGTCTTCCTCCAGATCAAGCTGGGAGCCTGACGTGTCGACGATGGACGAACGGACCGGCGCCGGTGCGGTGCTCGGCAAGGTGGTCTCGGGCCCGGCCAAGGCGTTGCGTGAGCTGGGCGACCAACTCGGCTTCCACGCCCGTGCCTATGCGCACGCACCGAGCGTGGTGCGCAACTACCGCCGCGAGATCATGCGGTTGCTCGCCGAGGTATCCCTGGGCTCCGGAGCGCTCGCGCTGATCGGCGGCACGGTACTGGTGATCGGGTTCCTCACCGCCGCGGCCGGGATCGAGGTCGGGCTCCAGGCCCACACCTCGTTCGACAACATCGGTGTCTCGGCCTTCTCCGGTTTCTTCTCCGCCTACTTCAACACGCGTGAGGTGGCGCCGATCATCGCCGGCATCGCGCTGACGGCGACCGTCGGCGCGGGCTTCACCGCTCAGATCGGCGCGATGCGGGTCAGCGAGGAGATCGACGCACTCGAGGTGATGGCGGTCCCGCCGGTGCCGTACCTGGTCACCACCCGGATCATCGCCGGCCTGATCGCCGCAGTGCCGCTCTTCGCGATCGCGCTGTTGATGTGCTGGCTCGCCACGAAGCTGGTGGTCACCGTCGGCTACGACCAGGCGCCCGGTACCTACGAGCACTACTTCGACACGTTCCTGATCTCCTCCGACCTCTTCCTGGCCGGGATCAAGGTGCTGGTGATGGCGCTCGTCGTCGTCTCGGTCTGCTGCTTCCACGGCTTCCGGGCCTCCGGCGGTCCGGCCGGTGTGGGACGCGCAGTGGGTACCGCCGTCCGCACCTCGCTGATCGCGACCATGTTCGTCGACCTGGTCTTCGCCATCGCCATCTGGGGTGGCCCGTCGGTTCACATCTCGGGCTGAGGAGGCCACCCATGTCACAGCGATCATCCTTTCCGCTGCCGGACCGCCGACTGCTCTCCGGGATCGCCTTCGTCGCCCTGATCGGGTTGGTGATGGCTGGCACCGTCGCCTCCTACCGAGGCACCTTCGACGACACCGTCACGGTCAGCCTCCGCGCCGACCGGGCTGGTCAGACCCTGGCCCCGGGCGCCGTCGTCAAGCTGCGCGGCGTCGAGGTCGGCACCGTCTCGTCGGTGGAGCCATCCGATGACGGCGTCTCGATCGAGCTCGCTTTGGACAGCGACGCCGTCGCGCGGATCCCCGCCGACGTCACCGCGCAGATCGTGCCGCCCACGGCGTTCGGTGCCAAATACGTCCAACTCAGCGACCCCGAAGGTGGCTCCGGTCCGATCCAGGCGGGCGCCGTTCTGGAAGGCGACCGGGTCACCGTCGAGGTCGACCAGGCGTTCAGCTCGTTGACAGGTGTCTTGGAGGCCGCCCGCCCGGCGGAGGTCAGCGGCGCACTGACGGCGTTGGCCGACACCGTCGACACCCGCGGTCGCCGGATCGGCGAGCTCGTCGAGGCCGGCAACGCCTACCTGAACGATCTCAACCCGGCGCTCGATGCGCTGGCCACCGACCTCAAGCTCGGCGACGACGTCGCCGACACCTACGCCGCTGTGCGGCCGGACCTGGTCACCACCCTCGATGCCCTTGCGGTCAGCGGACACACGTTGAGCGAGAACCAGCGCGACCTGCGTGACCTCTCGGTCGGTCTCCAAAAGTTCAGTGCTCGCGCCGACGGCCTGGTCCGGTCGATCGAGACGCCGCTCGCGGGGATGCTCCAGCAGGCCGCACCGGTGACCAAGGTGCTCGCCCGGTACGCGCCCGAACTGCCCTGCACGATCGAGGGACTGGGCCGCGCCAACAAGCTGGCCGAAGCCGCTGTCGGTGGCACTCACCCGGGTGTCACCACGGTGACCCGCGTCGTCCCGGCCCGTGACCCCTACGCCTACCCGCAGGAGTTGCCGCAGGTGGGCGACGACACCGGACCGCACTGCCGCGGACTGCCGTGGATCACGCCGCAGGAGGCCGCGGGTCCGGCCGCCAGCTTCCGGAGCGGTGCCAACCCGTACTCCGGGCCTCAGCCCGATCCGGCCGACCGGGTCACCACCACGTTGGTCAACCTGCTGCTCGGGGGAGGAAACCTGCTATGACCACGAGTCCTGTACTCCAAGGACAACGCCGCGACCTGATCAAGTTCGTCCTGTTCATGGTCGTCGCGGTGCTCTTCACCGTCTGGGTCGCGGCCGTCACCGGCGAGGTCCGGATGCGCGACACGCACAGCTATCGGGCCTCCTTCGCCGACGTTTCGGGTCTGCAGACGGGCGACCAGGTACGGGTCGCCGGCGTCAACGTGGGCACGGTCCGCAAGATCGACGTGCAGTCGGACTCCTCGGTGCTGGTCACCTTCGACGTCGACGACGCGGTGCGGCTGAACGAGGCGACCAACGCCACCATCCAGTACCGCAACCTGATCGGCGACCGGATCGTCTCCTTGAGTCGGAGCACCGCAGCGTCGCCGGAGTTGCCCCGCGGTGCCACGATCCCGCGTTCCAAGACCGCCTCCGCACTCGACCTCGACACCCTGCTGAACGGCTTCAAGCCGCTCTTCGCCGGGCTCAATCCGGCCCAGGTCAACGAGGTATCCGAGCAGCTGATCCGGGTGCTGCAGGGCCAGGAGAGTGCCCTGTCCACGTTGGTCCAGCACGTCGGCTCGTTCACCTCGACGATCGCCGACCGTGAGGAGCTGGTCGGTTCGGTGATCGCCAACCTGAACACGGTGTTGGGCACTGTCGACGCGAACCGCGAGACGGTCGGTGAGCTGATCACCAACCTGTCCACCCTGACCGAAGGCGTGGAGAGTCAGGACACCCAGCTCCTGGACGCCGCGGCCCGGGTCAACACGTTGGCAGACGAGGCGGCGTCGCTGGTCGGTGACGCGCGCACGGATCTGCACGCCGATCTGGTCGGTCTGCGCGACACCGCGCAGGGGCTCAACACCGAGGCCGTGACGCTGCGGGCGGTGATCGCAGGACTGCCCAAGCACTACGAGAAGATCCAGAACACCGCCTCGTACGGCAACTTCTTCAACTTCTTCCTCTGTGGCGTCCGGCTGCAGGCCGGCAGTTCGCAGGCCCCGCTGGTGACGCCGTGGATCTACTCCGATGTGGCGAGGTGTAAGCGATGAGGCCCGCAGAGGTCACCCGGCTCGCGCTGCGAGGACTGATCGGCACGTTGCTGCTCGTCCTGGTGGTCGCGGCCTGTCTCAACATCAACCGGCTGCCGTTGGTCGGCAACAACGACGTGATCCACATCGAGTTCGCCGAAGCGGGCGCGCTCAAGTCCGGTGACGCGGTGCTGGTCTCCGGAGCCCAGGTCGGGCGGGTCCGTGAGGTCCGCCTCGAACGCGGCACGGTGATCGCCGACATCGTGCTCAGCGACAGCGACCTCAAGCTCGGCACCCGAACCGAGGCCGCGATCGTCACCATGACGCTGCTCGGCCGCGCCGCCGTCCAGCTCCGGCCCGAAGGCTCCGGGACGCTGAGCGCCGGCGACACGATCCCGGTGGTACGCACGTCGGCTCCGTACAGCCTGACCAGCACCCTCAACCAGCTCACCGACACCACGGCAGCGATCAACAAGGATCAGCTGGCCGCGGCGTTGGCCCAGACTTCGGCGTCGTTCGACGCGACGGCAGACGACGTGGGCCCGGCCCTCAACGGGATCCGACGTCTTGCCGAAACGCTCAACGCGAACGACGCCGAACTGACCTCCCTGCTCGACCGCGCCGATCGGGTCAGCGCGGTGCTCGCCTCGCGGGACAAGGAGATCACCACGTTGGTGACCACCGGGCAGTCGCTGCTTGCCGAGTTGGACGACCGCCAGGACCTGGTCGTCGACCTGCTCCGCAACGCCCGCTCGCTCTCACGGGAGCTCCGTTCGGTGGTCAAGGAGAACGACACCGTGACGGGGCAGGCGCTGACCGAGCTGGACCGGGTGATCGAACTGCTCAACGAGAACCGGGTCGACCTGGTCCGCAGCATCAAGGGAGTGCGGGGCTACGCCACCGCCTTCGGCGAGGCGATCTCCAGCGGTCCGTGGTTCGACGCCTACATCCAGAACCTCACCTCGCCGGGCACCCTGGCCCCGATCCTTTCAGGAGTGATCCCGTGAACTGGCTCCGAACCTGGTCCCGCCGACGCCTGGTGATCGTTGCCGTCGTGGTGGCGCTGGTCGGTGTGGGGGCGACCCGCTTCGCCGACGACACCGGCAACGTCTCGGTGACCGTTTACTTCCCGACCACCGAAGGCCTCCACGAAGGCGACGACGTCAAGGTGCTGGGGGTCGCCGTCGGCAAGGTCAGCAAGGTGCAGGCCGAGGACGACCGGGTCAAGGTCATTCTCGAGGTCGACGCCGACCAGCCGGTCCCGGTCGACGCCAGCGCGGTGATCGTGGCGCCGAGCCTGGTCTCCGGCCGATTCGTTCAGCTCGAACCTGCGTGGACCGGCGGCAAGAAGATGGCCGACGGCGCGGTGATCGCCCAGAAGAACACCGCGGTACCGGTCTCCTTCGACGACGTGAAGCGCCAGTTGACCGACCTCGCCGAGGTGCTCGGACCTCAGGCCACACAGGGAGATGCCGTAGGCAAGGCGCCGCTGGCCGAGGCGGTCCGCTCGATCGAGCGGTCACTGAAGCAGGGCAACTCCACCCAGTTGCGCGCCTCGTTGGACGCGCTGCATGAAGCGGCCAACGATCTCTCCGACGATCGGTCCGACCTGTTCCGGACGATCTCCAACCTGAACAGCTTCACGCGCAACCTCGCCGTCAACGACGCGGCTGTGCAGGGATTCGCCACCGAACTGGGTGACGTGGCCCGGGTGCTCTCCACCAACCGCAGCCAACTGAGCGGTGCCCTGGTGGACCTGAGCAGTGCCCTGACGGTGACCGACGGCTACCTCTCCAAGCACCGCAAGGGGATCCGGTCCGTCACTCGTAACGCGGACCAGTTGGCCGCGCTGCTCGCCGACCAGTCGAACGAGATCGCCGGCATCCTGCACATCGCGCCGACCGCGCTGATCGATCTGCACCACATCATCGAGGACTCGGCGATCACCGGACGCGCCACGTTGAGCAACCTGGACAGTGTCGCCCAGCTGATCTGTGGCGCGGTGCTCGGCGCAGGTGGCACGACGGCGACCTGCGTGGCCGCATTGCAGCCTCTGCTCTCGGTGGCCGATCAGGCCCTGAAGCCCGGCAAGAACGACGGCGGCACGGCACAGCCTGGCGCCAAGCCGGGGAGCTCGCCGGCGCCGCAAGAGCCCGTCGACCTGATCCAGCAGCTTCTCGGCGGCGTGCTCGGACCGCTGCTCCCTCTGAACAAGGCGGCCCAGTGAAGACGTTCAGCGCGCGGTTGGCCCTGCTCCCGGCAGTGGCCGTGCTCGGCCTGGTGGCCAGCGGCTGCCAGATCCAGCCGAACGACAACACATTGCCCGGGCAGGTGGCGGTCGGCGACGACGGCTACACCGTCACCGTCCAGTTCGACCAGGTGGAGAACCTGGTTCCGAACTCCACGGTCCAACAGGACAACGTGGTGATCGGCACGGTCGCCAAGATCGCCGTCCGCGACTGGCATGCCGAGGTCGAGCTGCGGCTGCTCGACTCGGTCGAGTTGCCCCGCGACGCGGTCTTCGCGATCGGGCAGAAGACGCTGCTCGGCGCGCAGTACGTCGAGGTCGCGGCGCCGGTTCGCAGTGCTGGGGCGAAGGTGCCCGGACGGCTGACGGACGGCACCGTGGTGCCGACCGCGCAGACCGGCGCCTACCCGTCCACCGAGCAGGTCCTCGGGGGAGTGGCGCTGCTGCTCAACAACGGTGGCCTCAGCCAGATCAGCACGATCACCGGTGAGCTCTCGGCAGCACTCCGGGATCGGGTGCCGGACACCCGGTCGCTGGTCCGGCGGACCAACGAACTGCTCACGGTTCTCGACGACAACCGTGCCGAGGTGGTCAACACCCTGGCTGCGTTGGACAAGCTTGCCGAAGGGTTGGCCGAGGACTCCACCGAGATCATCGCGGCCGTCAAGCGGATCTCGCCCGGTCTGCGGGCGTTGGAGAAGGAGCGCACCCACCTTGTCGAGGCGGTCACCGCGACCGGCACGGCCGGGGTCCGGGCGACCCGGCTGATCCGCACCAATCGTCAAGCACTGTTGGCGAACCTCGACCAACTCGCTCCGGTCCTGGACCGGTTGGCGGTGGCGAGCACCGACCTTCCGGAGGCGTTGAAGATCGCTGCCACGATCCCGTTCCCGGCGATGACGACACCGAACGCGATCAAGGGGGACTACGCGAACCTCTTCGCCACCATCGACGTCACCACCGACTCGCTGCTGGGCAGTTGGCTCTCGGCGGCCGGCCCCGGGGGAGTGCCCGTCGACCCGACCATCGCGCCGAACGCTCCGTCCAAGCCGGGGAAGAAGGCACCCGCGAAGGAGCCCGGCGCCACGGCGCCCAGCACCGCTCCGAGCGCCACGCCCTCGACGTCGTCATGTCTGCTTGCCTTCCTGGGGATCTGCTGATGCTGCTCACTGCCACTATCAAGCGCCAACTCGTGATCTTCGCGGTGCTCTCCCTGGTCGCCCTCGGGCTGACCTTCTTCCGCTACGCGCAGGTCCCGAAGATGGCCGGCGTCGGGGTCTACGACGTCACCGTCGAGTACCAGGACGCCAGCGGGCTCTACCCCAAGGCGCTGGTCACCCAGCGTGGGGTCAAGGTGGGCAAGGTCGAGGAGATGACCCTCGGCGACGGCCGTACCGTGGTCCGGCTCCGCCTCGACGACGACGCCAAGATCCCGGCCGACTCGGTCGCCATGCTGCGTAGCACCTCGGCGATCGGCGAGCAGTACGTGGACCTCGTCTCGGAGAGCCGCGGCGGCCCGTACCTGAAGCCCGGCGCGGTGATCGGTGTCGAGCAGACCGTGGAGATGCCGCAGATCAGTCCGGTCCTGGACTCCGTCAACGCGTTGCTGGAGTCGGTGCCCAAGCAGGCGACCCGACGGGTGCTGAGCCAGGTCCAGGACGGTCTCGGCGGCGCGGAGAGCGATGTCGACGGCATCGTCGACGCCGCGCAGACGCTGCTCGCCGAGGCGCACCAGCAGGTCGACGCGACGACCGGGCTGGTGCGCGCGCTCACCCCGGTGCTGCGGACCCAGACCGAGTTGGACGCCGTCACCCGCCAGGAGTGGGCCGATCTGGCCCGGGTCACCCGTGAGGTGGCCGGCGCCGACAAGGCGTTGAACCAGTTGCTGGACCAGGGCCCGGACACGTTGGCCACCGCGCGTGGGGTGATCGACGACGTCGCCGTGGAGCTGCCGTTGCTGGTGACGAACCTGCGCACCGTCTCGCTGGTCGCGGGCACCTATCTGCCGAACCTGACCCAGGTGCTGGCGGTCTACCCGGCCACGGTGGCGCGGCTGCAGAGCACGGTCAACCCGCGGGCCGAGTTCGGCGACGTGAAGCTGGACCTGCGGGCCGGCGTCAACAACCCGGTGTCGTGCACCGACGGCTACCTCGCGGTCCGGGACCGGCGTAGCCCGGCGGTCTCCTCGGTCAGGGTCACCGATGAGCTCTCGCACTGTGAGGGGGCGCCGTCGCGGCCCTCCTCGGTCCGTGGCGCCCGCAACCTGCCGTGCCCGAACTCGTCGGCACGCGGCCCGTTGCCGACCGCCTGTGGCCTGGAGTTCCCGCGCGCTCAGCGCGTCGACGGCGAGTCGGCGCCCACCACGGATCAGTCGAAGCCGACGCTGCCGGCCACCGAGCTGCGTGGCGACGACTGGACCGCGCTGCTCACCGGTCCGCTCGGGGTCGGCCGGTGAAGCAGGCCTTGAGGTCGACACTGGCGCGGCTCTCCTGGCCGCACGTCGTGGTGACCCTTCTGGTGATCGCGCTGCTCGCCGTGGCTGCGGAGCGCACCCTCGCCTGGCGCGATGCCGAGCGTCGCGACGAAGCCTCGGCAGCGGCACTTGCCGCGGCCCGTGAGCACGCGCTCGAACTGACCGGCGGCACCGTCGACTCGGCCGGTCTCGCGGAGCTCGACGACGACCGGGCGGTGGTGATCGTGGCGGCCAGCGGGAAAGCCGGGCCGAAGGCCAAGAAGAAGGCCGGCGCTGAGCGCTACCGGTTCCGGGTCACCCTGCAGGAGAAGGGCGACCGCTGGTCGGTCGCCGGAGTGGAGACGGTCCCGTGAAGCTCACGATAACGGCGCGGACGGCCCTGGCTGCGGTGCTCCTGGTGGGGGCCGGTGCCGGTGTCGCCGGCTGGCAGGCCGAACACGCGTCCCGCAACGCCGACGCCGGAACGGAGGCGTTGGCGGCCGCGCAGCAGCGGGTGCCGTTGCTGCTGAGCTACGACGCCGCCACGTTGGGCGACGATCTGGACCGCGCGGTGGAGATGACCACCGGTGGGTTCCGAAGCGAGTTCAGCGCGATGGTCGCCGACACGGTCCGGCCCCAGGCCGAGAAGCGTGGGGTCTCCACCAGCGCTGAGGTGACCGGCGCCGGGATCGTCTCGGCCAGCGCAGACACCGTGGTGGTGCTCTGCCTGATCGACCAGACCACGACCGGTCGCAGCGGCCGGCCGGCCCGGGCGATCTCCCGCGTCGAGGTGGAGCTGGTCCGCGTCGACGACACCTGGAAGATCGCCGGGCTCAAGCCGGTCTGAGTTGCGATCGCGGCCTGATGCTCAGCGCGTCAGGCCGCGGTTGAGCAGCTTCAGCAGCGCGAAGAGCTGTCCGGTCCGGCGGGCCGTGTACGGGTGCATGTGCAGGTCGTGGCGCAGGTGCAGCCGGGAGCTGAGCATCGACTGCTGACGGCAGTACTTGGTGATGCCCTCCTTGCCGTGCCGCCGCCCGATCCCGGAGCCCGGCTTGGCGCCGCCCATCGGCAGCTCCAGCGCGGTGTAGTTGACCACCGCGTCGTTGATCGTCACGGCACCGGCCTCCAGGCGTCGGCCGAGGGCCTCCCCACGAGCCACGTCGCGGGTGAAGATCGAGGCGGAGAGTCCGTAGGCCGAGTCGTTCGCGAGTCGGATCGCCTCGTCGGCGTCCGCGACCCGCATGATCGGCAGGGTCGGTCCGAAGGTCTCCTCCCGCATGATCTCCATGCTGTGGTCGACATCGACCAGAACCGTGGGCTGGAACCAGAGGCCTGCCTTCTGGTCGCCGCGCTCGCCCCCGACCAGGAGCCGGGCACCGCGGGCGACGGCGTCAGCGACGTGGCGCTCCACGACCTCGACCTGCGGGGCGAAGGTGAGCGAGCCGACGTCGACGCTGCCCGGCCCGTTCGGAACGCCCTGGCGCAGGGCCGCCACCTTGGCGCTGACCCGGGCGACGAACTCGTCGTAGATCGGGGCCTCGACGTAGCAACGCTCGACCGCGATGCAGGTCTGTCCGCAGTTGAAGGTGGCGTAGTAGGCGGCATGGTTCGCGGCCCGCTCGACGTCGGCGTCGGCGAGCACGATCATCGGGTCCTTGCCTCCGAGTTCGAGCGAGGCCGGGATCAACCGCGCGGCGGCGGCCGCGGCGACCCGGCGGCCGGTGGTGGTGGAGCCGGTGAACATCACCATGTCCACCTCGTCGACGACGGCGGCGCCGGTCGCGCCGGTTCCGGTGGCGACGGCGAAGACGCCGTCGGGCAGGCCGCATTCGGCGAGTCCTCGGGCCAGCAGTAGCGAGGTGAACGGCGTTACTTCGCTGGGCTTGAGGATCACCGCGTTGCCGGCGGCCAGCGCCGGGATGGCGTCGCCGAAGGAGTTGGTCAGCGGGTAGTTCCAGGGCCCGATCACGCCGACCACGCCGACCGGGCGGTACCGGCTGCGCAGGCGCTTGCCGCGGACCAGGAGCTGGGTGGTGCGGACCCGGGAGTCACCCAGGTAGCGGGGCGCCTGCCGGGCCCAGAAGCCGAAGGCCGCGGCGCCGTAGTTGACCTCGGCGATCAACGCATCTTCGTGGGTCTTGCCGGTCTCGGCACAGATGGTCGCGACCAGTTCGTCGGCGTGGTCCATGATCCAGCGCTGCATCTTGCGCAGGATCACTGCGCGACCGGCGAAGCCGAGCGCCTGCCAGCCGGGCTGGGCGGCACGGGCACGTTCGGCGAGGGCATGGACGGCGGCGGCGTCGAGGTCGGGGACGGTACCGACGACCTCGCCGGTGGCGGGTGCGTGGACCGTGATGGTGGCGGTTTCGGTGGTCGTGGTCATCGGCGTTCCTTTTGTAGGAATGGTCTAAAGACGGCCCTGGGCCGGCCTCCGGTGCGGGGGCAGAGGCCGGCCCAGGAGTTGCGGGGTCAGGGCAGGGTGACGGCGATCTCGCGCTTGAGGATCTTGCCGGTCGGGCCCTTGGGGAGTTCGTCGACGAGGAGCACGTGACGCGGGTACTTGTAGGCAGCAACCTGCTCCTTCACCCAACCGCGGATCTCTTCGGCGTCGGCGGTCGCGCCGGCGACGAGGCCGAGAACGGCGACCACCTCTTCGCCGAGCATCTCGTCGGGGACGCCGATCACCGCCGCCTCGCGGACGGCCGGGTGCTCGTAGAGCACCTCCTCGACCTCGCGCGGGTAGACGTTGTAGCCGCCACGGATGATCAGGTCCTTGGACCGGTCGACGATGAAGTAGTAGCCGTCCTCGTCCACCTTGGCCAGGTCGCCGGTGCTGAGCCAGCCGTCGGCGTCCAGCACCTCGGCGGTGGCGTCCGGGCGCTGCCAGTACCCCTTCATCACGTTCGGCCCGCGGACCGCGATCTCGCCGATGCCGTCCTCGGAGACGTTCAGCAGCCGCATCTCGACGTCGGCGACCGGGGTGCCGATCGAGCCGACCTTGCGCGGACGGCCGGGCTGGTTGAACGCGGAGACCGGGGAGGTCTCGCTGAGGCCGTAGCCCTCGAGGATCTCGCCTCCGAAGGCGGCCTCGAAGCCACGCATAACCTCGCCCGGCATCGCCGCGCCACCGGAGACGCAGAGCCGCAGCGTGCCGTTGGCGGGGCGCGCCGCGCTGTGCAGCATCGCGGCGAACATCGTCGGCACGCCCTCGAAGACGGTGACCTGGTCGCGGTCGAGCATCGCGATCGCGGCGTCCGGCTCGAAGCGGGGGATCAGGGTCAGACAGGCGCCCGCTGCGACCGAGGCGTTCAGGCCGCAGGTCTGGCCGAAGGAGTGGAAGAGCGGCAGCGCGCCGAGCACGACGTCGGTGGAGTCCAAGGACAACATCTCCACCACGGTGCGGGCGTTGCCGCGCAGGTTGGCGTGGCTGAGCTCGGCGCCCTTCGGGGTACCGGTGGTTCCGGAGGTGTAGAGGATGACGGCGGTGTCGTCGTCGGCGCGCTCCACCACCGCGTCGGTCGGCGTCGCACCGGCCAGTTGGGCCTCGAAGTCGCCGGGCCGGACGGTGATGCAGGTGGCCCCCGCCTCGTCGGCGCCGTGCTGGGCAGCGGCGGCGAAGTCGTGCCAGGCGACGATGATCGCCGCGCCCGAATCGCGCAGGTAGAAACTGGTCTCGCGCTCCTTGAGGAGCACGTTCATCGGCACCACCACGCCGCCGGCCCGCAGGATGCCGTAGTAGGCGATCGGGAAGTACGGCACGTTCGGCAACATCACCGCGACCCGGTCCCCGGGGCGGAGTCCGTGGGCGGTCAGCAGGCCGGCCATCCGGGCCGTAGCGGCCTCCAGCGATGCGTAGTCGAGGGCCAGAGCGTCGAGCCGGACGGCGGGACGGGTGGCGAAGCGCTCGGCGCTCTCGCTGAGGTGGTGGGCAAGGTTCGTCATTCGGGGCGACTCCTTCGGGTTGGTGCGCTCGAGTCTCGCCGTCGAACGGGGGTGATCGGCACGGCCGCAGCGGCCAACGAGGAAGTCAGGGTTTGGTCATTTCATCCAATCCAATCGGGCGGTCTGCTCCCTAGCCTGATCTGCGTCGACACCGCTGGCGGGTCGGCGAAGTAGTCGGTCGTGTACCTGCGCGGCCCCGAGTTGGAGGACGCCATGACCCGGTCGACGATTCCTGAGAGCACTGGCACCGCCGCCAGTCCGCAGCCCGTACGTGGGCTGCCGGACCCTGGCGAGAGCGTCCCGGCGCTCGCCTGGCCCACCGTGTTGCTGTGGGTGGGCACGCTGGCGCTCTTCGCCGTGGAGATGGGCGGCCTGCTGGTCTGGGACTGGTCCCGCTGGGCGACGGTGCCGATGGGCGCTGCGGTCACCTTCTTGATGTTCAGCGTGGTCCACGAGGCGACTCACCACGCGGTCAGCACCTCGACGCGCACCAACGACCTCTTCGGCTACCTCTCGGTGCCGTTCGTGGTGCCGTGGGCGACCTTCGGGTTGGTCAAATACATCCACATCGAGCACCACCGCAACACCAATGAGCCCAAGGCGATCGACCCGGACATGTGGTGCGACGAAGGGCCGGCCTGGCAGCTTCCGCTGCGCTGGGCCACCATCGATCTCTGGTACATCGTCTTCTACCTCCGCAAGCTCAGCGAGCGGCCCAAACGCGAGGTGGTGCTCACCTTCACCGTCTTCACGGTTGCGGTCAGCGCCCTTGCCGGGTTGGTGATCGGCGGGTACGGCGAGTTCGTCCTCTGGGGTGTCCTGGTGCCGCAACGGTTCGGCATCCTGATCCTCGGCTGGTGGTTCGACTACCTGCCTCACCACGGCCTGACCGTGACCCAGCGTGAGGACAAGTACCGCGCGACGCGGGTCCGGGTCGGTGGCGAGAAGGTGCTGACGCCGCTCTTCGTCTACCAGAACTACCACCTCGTCCACCACCTGCACCCGAGCGTTCCGTTCTACCGCTACGTGCGGGCCTGGCGCCGCAACGAACAGGCGTACCTCGACCGGAACGCCGCGATCTCCACCTGGTTCGGCCGCTCGCTCACCGCCAGTGAATACCGCACCTGGCGCCGGATCACCGACGAACTCGGCGACGTCGAGGGTGCCGGTGCCGCGAGTCGGCCGCGGTTCCACCCACTCCGCGTCGCGGCGATCACGCCGGTCACCGACGAGAGCGTGGCCCTCACCTTCGAGGTGCCCGAGGATCTCGCCTTCCACTACCGCTACCTGCAAGGGCAACACCTCACCCTGCGCGCCGTGATCGACGGCGTCGACGAGCGCCGCTCCTACTCGCTGGTGACGCCGGTCTCCGCGGGTGAGCTGACGGTGGCGGTGAAGCGGGTCGAGGGCGGCACCTTCTCCAACTACGTCAACGATGTGCTCGCCGTCGGCGAGATCCTGGATGTGATGACGCCGGCCGGCCAGTTCCACACCCGGCTGGATCCGGAGCAAGCCCGGCACCACGTCGGCGTCGCGGCAGGCTCGGGGATCACGCCGCTGCTCTCCACGTTGACCACCACGCTGGAGACCGAGCCGGAGAGCCGGTTCACCCTGATCTACGGCAACCGGACCCGGCTGTCGACCATGTTCGCCGCCGAGCTCGACGAGCTGCAGAACGCCTACGGGGATAGGCTCTTCGTCCACCACGTGCTCAGCCGCGAGCCGGTGGCGGCCCTCAGCGATCGGGCGGGGCGGATCGATACGGAACTGGTCCGTGAACTCGTCGGGGACCTGTCCGCCGGCGACCAGTGGTACCTCTGCGGGCCCGAGCAGATGGTGACCGACCTGCGCACCACCCTGAGCGGCGTCGTCGGCGCCAGCAGCCAGGTGCTCAGCGAGGTCTTCCACCACCAGGAGGTGGCGGGCGCAGAGGTGACCGAGCTGGTCAGCCAGGTCAGCGTCGTCCTGGACGGCGAGGAGACCCGGTTCGAGCTCAACTCCACCGGCGAGACGGTGCTCGACGCCGCGCTCCAGGCCGGTGTGGCGGCGCCGTACTCCTGCGCGGGTGGTGCCTGCGGCACCTGCCGGGCGCGGGTGCTGCTGGGCAGCGCGGTGATGGACCAGGACCACGTACTGACCGAGGAGGACCTGGAGCAGGGCTATGTGCTGACCTGCCAGGCCCACCCGACCAGTGCCGAACTTCGCGTCGACTACGACGCGTGACGCGAGACAGGTGAAGACGATGGCTGAATACGACTACGACGTCGTGGTGGTGGGTTCCGGTTTCGGCGGCTCGGTCGCCGCCCTCCGACTGGCGGAGAAGGGTTACCGGGTCGCCGTGATCGAGGCGGGCCGCCGGTTCGCCGATGACGAGTTCGCGAAGACCTCGTGGGATGTCCGGCGGTTCCTGTGGGCACCGGCGCTGGGCTGCTTCGGCATCCAGCGGATCCGGGTCCTGAAGAACGTGGTGGTGCTCGCCGGCGCCGGTGTCGGCGGCGGCTCCCTGGTCTACGCGAACACGCTCTACGAGCCGCAGACCGACGCCTTCTACCGCGACCAGCAGTGGGCGGAGATCACCGACTGGAAGAGCGAGCTCGCGCCGCACTACGACCAGGCGAAGCGGATGCTGGGGGTCAACCTCAACCCGACCACCACCGCGGCCGATGTGGTGGTCAAGCGGGTCGCCGAGCGGATGGGGGTCGGCGACACCTTCCACACCACCCCGGTCGGCGTCTTCTTCGGCCGTGACGGCGCCAAGGAGCCGGGGGTCGAGGTCCCGGACCCGTTCTTCGGCGGGGTCGGCCCGGCCCGCACCGGCTGCATCGAGTGCGGCGAGTGCATGACCGGTTGTCGGCACAACGCCAAGAACACCTTGGTGAAGAACTACCTGCACCTGGCCGAGACGGCCGGCGTGGAGGTCCTCCCGCTGACCACCGTGCACGGGCTCAGTGAGCGCGGCACGGGTGGCTGGGAGGTCGAGGTCGGGCGGACCGGACGGCGTCGTAAGCGGCGCACGATCACCGCCGAGCAGGTGGTGCTGGCGGGCGGAACCTGGGGCACCCAGGAGCTGCTCCACCAGATGAAGGCGGCCGGGAGACTGCCTCGACTCTCGTCACGGCTGGGCTATCTGACCCGGACCAACTCCGAGTCGATCTGTACCGCGAACACCAAGCTGCGCAGGCGTTCGGAGAACGACTTCCACCACGGCGTCGCGATCACCGGCTCGATCCACCCCGACCCGAACACCCATATCGAGCCGGTCCGCTACGGCAACGGCTCGAACCTGATGGCGTTGATGACCACGGTGATGACCGACGGCGGTGGCCGTGCGCCGCGCTGGCTGAAGTGGCTGGGCCAGATCGTCCGGCACCCGGGCGACTTCCTGGCGCTCTACTTCGGGCTCAAGGACTGGTCGAACCGGTCGATCATCACCCTGGTGATGCAGACCCATGACAACTCGATCACGGTCCGCGGCAAGCGTGGACTCTTCGGACGGGTGCGGTTGACCTCCGAGCAGGGCCACGGTGAACCGAACCCGAGCTGGATCCCGAAGGCCAACGAGGCAACGCGATTGATCGCCGAGGAGATCGGTGGCGCCGCCTACGGCGGTGTCGGCGAGGTCTTCGACGTACCGATGACTGCCCACTTCCTCGGCGGCTGCCCGATCGGTGCGGACGCGGAGGCCGGCGTGATCGACGGGTACCACCGGGTCTTCGGGCATGAGGGCCTGCACGTCGTCGACGGTGCCGCGATCTCGGCGAACCTGGGCGTCAACCCGTCGTTGACGATCACCGCGCAGGCCGAGCGGGCGTTGGCGTTGTGGCCCAACAAGGGGGAGCAGGACCAGCGCCCGGCATTGGGGGAGAGGTACCTGGCGGTCCCCGTCGTCGCGCCGCGTCAGCCGGTGGTGCCGGCCGGTGCACCCGCTGCGCTGCCGCTGCTCGCGGTACCGGTGGTGCCGCCGAAGGACGTCGCCGACGCGGTGTGACGCGGTGTGGGTCGGGTGCTCCTGCGGCCTTTGTGCAGAAGTCCAAAGCGGTCGCTGAACCTTGGCCGTCGGATGGAGCGCCCGACCTCGCGTGGGTGTGACCGTAGACACCTCAAAGCGAGCACTGGGCGAGCGAGGCAGAGGAGGAACCATGAGCAGGAAGAACGGCCGCTATCGTGCGGTGGCCGCCGACGGCAGTGCGGTGGCGTGGTCCGACCCCAAGCGGTATCTGTGGGTCCTGGGTCTGGTCGTTCCGACCTTGCCCTTGGTCGGCGTTGCGGGTGAGTACTTCACCGGCGCCGGTCTCCTGCTCTGGTTGACTCCGGTGGTCTTCCTGGGTGTGATCCCGCTGCTCGACCTGGTCAGCGGCAGCGACAACAGCAACCCGCCGGACGAAGTGATCGAGATCCTGGAGAAGGACCGCTTCTACAAGGTCGTGGTCTTCGCCTACCTGCCGTTGCAGTACCTCGGTCTGGGCACCGCGATGTGGTACCTCGGCACCGGGGACCTGGCGGTCTGGGAGAAGCTCGGCCTGGCGATCTCGGTCGGCATCGTGGGCGGCGTCGCGATCAACACCGCGCACGAGTTGGGCCATAAGAAGGAGAGCCTGGAGCGTTGGGTCTCCAAGGTCGCGCTGGCGCAGACCTTCTACGGCCACTTCTACATCGAGCACAACCGTGGCCACCACGTCCGGGTGGCGACCGCCGAGGACCCGGCGTCGGCCCGGATGGGGGAGAGTCTCTACAGCTTCCTGCCGCGGACGGTCGTCGGCTCGGTGCGCAGCGCCTGGGGCCTGGAGAAGCGTCGCCTCGCCCGTCGTCGTGAGCACCCGTGGCGGATCAGCAACGACGTCCTCAACGCGTGGCTGATGTCGGTGGTCCTGTGGGGTGCGATGCTGGCGGCGTTCGGCCCCTCGATCCTGCCCTGGCTGCTGATCCAGGCCGTGATCGGCTTCACCCTGCTGGAGATCGTCAACTACATGGAGCACTACGGCATGCTGCGCCAGAAGGTCGGCGTGGGCAGCCGGGAACGTTACGAGCGGGTCCTGCCGCAGCACAGCTGGAACTCCAACAACGTGGCGACCAACGTGATGCTCTACCACCTGCAGCGGCACAGTGACCACCACGCCAACCCGACCCGGAGCTTCCAGGCGCTGCGCGACTTCCGCGACGCACCGGTGCTGCCGACCGGATATATGGGAATGATCGTGGTCGCACTGGTACCTCCGCTCTTCAAGCGGCTGATGGACCGCCGCGTTGTCGACCACTACGACGGCGACCTGCGGTTGGCGAACCTGGCTCCCCGTAGGAGCGAGAAGCTGCTGCGCCGCTTCCCGCCGCCGAGCCACGGTCTGACGCAAGGCGCGGACACCGCGGTTCAGGCTTCGGCCTTCGCAGACGAGGTGCTGGCGGCACGCTGCCCGGGTTGCGACTACACCTACGAGGTGGTCAGCGGGAACGAGGCCGAGGGCTTCCCGGCCGGGACCGCCTGGGCCGAGATCCCGGACAACTGGTGCTGCCCGGACTGCGGCGTGCGCGAGAAGGTCGACTTCATCGCTGTGACGTCGGCCGGGGTGTAGGAGAGGGATGTCCGCAGGGACCACGGCGTGGGTGGAGGAGTTCGTCCGCAACGAGATCCAGGTCGGCCCGGTGGAGGGCTGGGTCGACCGGATCGTGGCGAGCATCTCGGAGGGAGTCGAACAGATCCCGGCCGACGTGGTCCTCGCGGAAGCCGTGGTACGTGCGGCCCGCTCCCAGTGGGTCGCCTTCCTCGGCCAACTCGGCCAGCCGGAACAAGCCTTCGTGCTGGTTCCGGCGGCCGGGGAGTTCGCCGCGCTGCTCGCCCAACGTCGGCACCCGATGACGGTAGTGCTGGGCGTCTATACCCATGCCCGTCGGGAGATCTGGGCGCACCTGACCGCGATCGTCGCCGCCCTTCCGGCGGGGAGCTGCGACGAGCGGGAGGTGCTGGTCTACCTCTGGAGCCGAGCGTCGGCGTGGATCGACCACTCGATCGAGTACTCGCTGAGCATCCACCAGGCCGAGACCGCGCGGATCAGCCAGGGTGACGCCGCCCGAAGGCTGGAGGCGGTCGAGGAGATCCTGGCCGAGCGGCTCGTCGACCCACGCCAGGCGTCGGCGGCGTTGGGCGGCTATCCGCTCTCCGGGGTGCAGACCGCCTTCGTGGTGCACACCGCCGAGGACGACGCGATCGTCGGGCTCCGCGACGCGGCCTCCCACGTGGTCCGCGCGGTCGAGGGGGCTGCCGGGTTGATCGTCCAACCCGGCGGGCGTGAACTGTGGTGCTGGGTCAGCACCCGGCACGCCCCCGACCTGTCGGTGCTCCGAGCCCAGCGGCAGTGGCTGGCGCAGCGTCAGGTCACTGTCGCGGTGGGCGCTTCGGCGTCCGGGATGGCGGGTTTCGGTCAGTCGCACCGCGACGCGTTGGCGGCGCGGCGGCTGGCACACCACTCCCGTTCCGCCGAGGCACTGACGCTCTTCACCGACGTCGAGCTGCTGACCCTGGTCAACTCTGCGGAGGCGGCCGATCGGTTCGTCCGGCGAACGCTGGGCGGACTGGCCGGCCCCGGCGAGAACGAGGCACGGCTGCGGGAGACGGTGGCGGCGTTGCTGGAGTTGGGCAGTGTCGATGCGGCGGCGACCGCGCTCTGCGTGCACAAGAACACGGTCCGGTACCGGTGTGAGAAGGCCGAGGCTCTGCTCGGGCACCGGATCGCCGGTGCCGGCGTCGAGGTGGCGCTCGCCCTGCGTTGGTACGCGCGTTTCCCGGTGACTTCTCCCGAAGGGGTTATCGTTCATTAACCTTTGCGGTTAGGGTGGCCGCATGAGCTTTGAACTGTCGCGTGAGCACGAAGAGTTCCGACGTTCGGTGCGGGACTTCGCCCAGGCCGAGATCGCCCCGCACGTCGCGCAGTGGGACCGCGACCACCACTTCCCGGTCGACGTCGTGCAGAAGATGGGCGCACTCGGTCTCTTCGGGTTGACCGCCCCCGAGGAGTTCGGTGGCGCGGGCATCGCGCCCGAGGACGGCCCGTTCACCTCGCTCTGTCTCGCGATCGAGGAGCTCGGCCGGGTCGACCAGTCGATCGGGATCACCCTGGAGGCCGGGGTCGGGCTCGGTATCAACCCGATCCTCACCTTCGGCAACGACGAGCAGAAGGCGCAGTGGCTGCCCGACCTGGTCGCGGGACAGCGGCTGGCCGGCTTCGGTCTGACCGAGCCCGGTGCCGGTTCGGATGCCGGGGCGACTGCCACCAAGGCGGTTCTCGACGGAGGCGAATGGGTCGTCAACGGCGCCAAGCAGTTCATCACCAACTCCGGCTCGGCGATCACCTCGCTGGTCACCGTCACCGCGCGCACCGGCGTCCGCGAGAACGGCAAGCCGGAGATCAGCACCATCATCGTGCCCAGTGGCACGCCCGGATTCACCGCCGAGCCCGGCTACGACAAGCTCGGCTGGCACATCTCCGACACCCACCCGCTGACCTTCACCGACGCCCGGGTGTCCGAGGCGAACCTGCTCGGCGAGCGGGGCCGCGGGTACGCCCAGTTCCTGGCCACCCTGGACGACGGTCGGGTCGCGATCTCGGCGCTCGCCGTCGGTCTGCTCCAGGCGTGTGTGGAGCTCTGCACCACCTATGCCTTGGAGCGGCAGACGATGGGCGGGCCGATCGGACGCAAGCAGGGCGTCGCCTTCCAGATCGCCGACCTGGAGGTGATGCTGCATGCGTCGCGTCTACTCACCTACCGGGCGGCGGCGATGAAGGACGCGATGGCGGCCGGCGGCGGCCCGAGCGTCGCCGAGTTCAAGCAGGCGGCGTCGGTGGCGAAGCTCTACACCTCCGAGTCGGCGGTCACCGCCACCCGGATCGCCACCCAGGTCTTCGGTGGCTACGGGTTCATGGAGGAGTACCCGGTGGCCCGGTTCTACCGGGACGCCAAGATCCTGGAGATCGGGGAGGGCACCAGCGAGGTGCAGCGGATGCTGATCGCGCGGGGGCTCGGCCTGCCGGTCGAATAGTCCCTGTTGAATGGGAGCCATGGCGCACGAGGAACAGACCCGCACCTTCGAGGTTCCCGACGATCCGTCGAGCCGGCCACGTCGCCGGCGCTCGACGGTACGGGTGCTGGTCATCGACGACGCCGACCGGGTGCTGCTCTTCCGCGACAGTGACCCGGGCACCGGGGCGACCTGGTGGATCACGCCGGGCGGCGGCATCGATGCGGGGGAGAGCGATCTCGTCGCCGTCCAACGGGAGTTGGCCGAGGAGACCGGGCTCGTCGTCAATGCCGGGCAGGTGGTCGGGCCGTTGGCCGCGCGGCGGGTCTGGCACGGCTACAGCGACGTCGTGGTGGATCAGCACGACACCTTCTACGCCGTGCGCACCGCTGCCTTCGAGATCGACACCTCGGGTCATACCGAGGAGGAGAAGCTCACCCTGCAGGAGTCGCGCTGGTGGAGTCGGACCGACCTGGCCGGCGCCGCGGCCGCGGGAGAGGTGGTCTGGCCGGTCGACCTGACCGCCTTCCTGGAGCTGCTCGACACCCCCGAACAGTGGCCGCTGAGCCTGCCCGATGTCGAAGAATCCAGTGTGCCTGTGCGGAGTGCCTGAGCGGTGGCCTAGCCTTGGCCATCATGGGACCACGCAGTAAGCGCCTCCTGGATGAGGCCATGCGCTTCCTCGCCGTCGGCGGGGCGGCGACGCTGGTGGCGTTCGTGCTCTTCAACTTCATGGTGCACGGCTTCGGGCTCTTCGACGATCCGTGGATGCACGGGCACCCGACGATCGCCTACGTGCTCGCCAACACGGTCGGCATGTGGATCAGTTACCACGGCACGAAGACCTGGGCTTTCGCCCACCGTTCCTCGGCGCACCCCGACGGCGGCGTCACCATGTACGTGGTGATCAACGCGATCACGATGACCCTGCCGATCGCCTGCCTCTGGGTGAGCCGGCACGCACTGGGGCTCAACGACGCGCTCTCCGACAACATCGCCGCCAACGTGGTCGGACTGGCACTGGGCACCGGCGCCCGGTTCTACCTCTTCCGGCGGTTGGTCTTCGCGGTTCCGTCCTACCAGCACACGACGTTGGCGGGCACGGTGGCCGAGCCGCTTCCGGATCTGAGCGAGTCGGCCACCGACTCCTGAACCGTTCTTCGGCTCAGCGGGCCAGGGCGCGGCTCAGGAAGCTGGTCGCATGCTGCAACGCGGCACCGTGCCAGGGCTTCGGGGCGAAGATGTCGAAGTGGTCGCACGGATAGTGCCGGACCTGTGCCTTGGCGGCGAAGGCGGCGTTGGCTGCGGCCTGCGGAGGAGCGCTCCGGTCGAAGTCGGCGATCTGGACCAGGAGTGGTGCGGTGACCTGGCCGGCCAACTGCAACGGCTTGCGGCCGCCGAGCTCCAGGCCGACATCGGCATGCACCACGTTGCGCCAGGTGGGTCCGGCGATCGCCAGGTAGTCCTCCTCGGCACCGGGCAGGGTCAGCGCGCCGAGCTTGCCCGGGGCGGCCACCACCGGCATGGTCACCTCGCCGAGGCCGAGGCGGCCCGCGATCCGGCCCCTGACACCGCGTCCGGTGGCGCGCAGCAGTTCGGTGGGACGGTGGGTCTTGGCGGCCTGAGCGGCAGCGGCCAGGCCGTCGACCATCGGCACCACAGCGACCACCGCGGCGACGTCGTCGCGTTCGGCGGCGACCCGGATCACGTGGCCGCCGGCCAGGGAGACGCCCCAGAGTGCGACCCGGTCCGGGTCGACGCCGGGGAGCGCTCGGGCGGCGTCGATGGCGGCATGGAGGTCGGCGACCTGGTCCTCGATCCGGACCCGTTGCCGGGGGCTGCCCTCGGAGGCACCGAAGCCGCGATAGTCGAAGGCGAAGGCGTCCAGGCCGGCGTCCGCGAACCCTTCGGCGAAGGGGAGCAGGCCGGAGTCGACGGTGCCCGCCAGGCCGTGGGCGAGAACGACGACCGGGCGACCGGCCGCAGTGGTGAGGGCGTCGCTCCGCGCCGGGACGTGGGTCGCGTGGCAGGTGACGCCGCCCGAGGTGAACCGCTCGGTGATGGTGGCGGACTGCTCCTGCTGGGTGCTGGTGGTCATCGGTCTCCTCCGTAGATGCTGCGGACCCAGATCGAGGTCAGGGCGTCGATGTGGTCGGCGCGGCTGGGGCCGTGGCCCAGTGCGTAGCGTTCGATCGAATGGTCGTTGAGCTCCAGCAGCACGCTCGCCAGGGCGTCGGCGTCGGCGCCGTCAGGAGCCTTACCTGCTTGGCGTTCGCTGGTGATCATGGTGGCGATCAGCTGGGCGAAACCGGCCCGACCCTGATCCCAGTTCTCGCGCAGTGTGGCGCTGGTGGCGCGGGCCTCCAGAAGCACCCGGTAGGCGTAGGGGCGCCGATCCACCATGTCGAAGAGGTGGCTGATCACCTGGTGGATCCGCGGCTGCGGTTCGCCCCGGGCTTCGACCAACCGGTCGGTCTCGGCGGCGGCGTCGAGGTACATCTCTTCGAGCAGCGCCATCACCGCCATCGCCTTGCTCTCGAAGTAGAAGTAGAACGCGGAGCGGGTCACTCCGGCCCGGCGTGACACCTCGGCGACGTTGATCGACTCCAGCGACGGCGCCTCGCGGAGCAGGTCGTCGAGCGCCTCCAGCAGGGCGGCGCGGCGCTCGTCTCCGCGTCCCGGCGTGCGCCGGTCGATCCGACTCATGGTGCCTGCCTAGCGGCCAGGGCTCGGGCCCGGCCGCGGGGGAGCTCCTTGGTCCGGGCCTCGTGCTCGTAGATGAAGTAGTCGACCTGTTGGGTGTGCCGGGGGCGCTGCACCATGTGCGCGGTGTAGCGCTGCTCGTCGGCGGTGATGGTCTGCTCCATCTCGGCGGCGCTCGGCAGCGCGTAGTTGCCGGTCAGGTAAGCAGCCACGATCCGGGTCTGTGCCTCGACGAACGGGAAGAGCGTCGGTGTCGACTGGGCGAAGCCGACGAAGGCGAGGTCGTCCATGCCGGGCAGGAAGATCCGCTTGTAGAGGCGTAGGTGGTTCTCGGGCGCGGAGATGAAGTCGGGGTCGAAGAACGGGAAGGTGATGTTGTATCCCGTCGCGTTGATGATGATGTCGAACTCCTGCGACGTGCCGTCCTCGAAGTGGACGGTGTCGCCGTCGAGGCGGGTGATGTTGGGCTTCGCGGTGACGTCGCCGGAGCCGAGCCGGAGTGGCAGCTCGACGGACTGGGTGGGGTGGGCCTCGAAGAAGAGGTGGTTCGGGGTGGGCAGGCCGTACCGCTCGGGACGACCGGAGATCAGGGGCTGGCTGAGTTGGGCCATCTTCCGTTGCCAGGAGAGTGGCAGGTAGGGCGAGGTGGCGTAGAGCTCGTCGGCGGGGCGACCGGCCAGGTATTTGGGCACGATCCAGGCTCCGGAGCGGGTGGAGAGCACGACCTCGTTCTCCAGCGCCTTGGAGGAGAGCTCGACGGCGATGTCCGCGGCGGAGTTGCCGATCCCGACGATCAGGATCCGCTGCCCGGTGAACTCCAGTGGCGTGCGCGGGTCGATGTAGTCATGGGAGTGGATCGTGGTGCCGGTGAACTCGCCCGGGAAGTCGGGGTGGCGCGGGTCCCAGTGGTGTCCGTTGGCGACGACCAGGAAGTCGAACTCACGGCGAGTGCCGTCCTGCAGGTCGAGCAGCCAGCCGCCGTCGGGGCTCCGCTCGGCGTGGACGACGCCGTTCTCGAACTCGATGTGTGCCTTGAGGTCGAACGCGTCGGCGTACCCCTCGAGATACTCCTTGATCTGGCTGTGGTGCGGGAAGTCCGGGAAGTGCTCGGGCATCGGGTAGTCGCGGAACGAGAGCCGGTTCTTCGAGGTGTCGATGTGCAGTGAGCGGTAGGCGCTGCTGTGCCCGTTCGGGTTGCCGAAGGCCCAGTTGCCGCCGATCCGGTCGGAGGATTCGAAGACGGTGAACGGGACGGCGTAGTCGGCGAGCATCTTGGCCGTGGTCAGGCCGCTGATGCCCGCGCCGATGATCGCGGTGCGGGGGGCGCTCATAGGTCCTCCGGGCGGTGGTGTTGGTGGAATCCGAGGGGGTGACAGCGGTCACACTAGGCGCTACTTTTGACACGCGTCAATCAGAATCGACAAACGTCAGGAGTTGTTGTGACCGCTACACCCACGCCCGTCTCCGTCGTGGTGGGTGGTGCCTCGGGCATCGGCCTCGCCACCGTCCACGCGCTCGCTGCGGCGGGCCATCGGGTCGCCGTCGCCGATCTGGACCAGGACGCTGCGGCCGCTGCGCTGGCCGGCCTTGGGAGTGAGCACAGCTCGCACCGGGTCGACGTCACCGACGAGTCGGCCGTCGAGGCGCTGTTCGCCGCGGTGCAGGAGCGGCACGGCTCGGTGACCGGCGTCGTCAACTGTGCCGGAGTGAGCACCCTGGCCTCGGTCGTCGACCACGACGTCACCGAGTTCCGGCGGGTCGTCGACGTCTGTCTGACCGGTGCCTTCCTGGTGCTCAAGCATGGCGGCAGGGCGCTGGTGGACGGCGGCGCCATGGTCTCGCTGACCTCGCTCAACGCGCGTCAGCCCGGTGCCGGCCTAGCCGCCTACTGCGCGGCCAAGGCGGGTCTGGTCAGCCTGACCCAGGTCAGCGCGCTCGAGCTCGGCGCCCGGGGCATCCGGGTGAACTCGGTCTCCCCGGGCCTGGTGGTCACCCCGTTGACGGCACCGGCCATGGAGATCCCCGGCGTCCGTGACGACTACCTCGCCAACACCCCGCTGGGGCGCAGCGGGGAGCCGGAGGAGATCGGTGCGGTGATCCGCTTCCTGCTCAGCGACGAGGCGCGGTGGATCACCGGCGAGACGATCGACATCAACGGCGGCGCGCACCTGCGCCGTTACCCCGACCTGGTGCAGCACGTGATGGCGGCCTTCGGATGAGCCGTGGGTTGACGACGCTGCGTGGACGCAGCGCGCTGGTCACCGGCGGTGCTTCGGGGATCGGTGCCGCGCTCGGAAAGGCACTGGTCGCCGCCGGGTGCCACGTCGTGCTGGCGGACCTGGACGGCGCGGGAGCCGAGCGCACCGCCGTCGGGCTGGCCGGGCCGGGGAGCGCCCGAGGCGTCGGACTCGACGTCACCGATGCCGATGCCGTCGAGGCGGTGGTGGCCGGGATCGTCGAGGAGTACGGCCGGATCGACCTGGTCTTCAACAACGCTGGGATCACCCTGATCGGCGACACCGAGCAGCTCAGCCTCGCGCAGTGGAACGCGATCATCGACGTCAACATCCGCGGCGTCGTGCACGGTGTGACGGCGGCCTACCCGCGGATGGTCGCGCAGGGTTCCGGCCACCTCATCAACACCGCCTCGATGGGTGGGCTGATGGCGGCCGGGCTGTTGACCTCCTACGTGATGACCAAGCACGCCGTGGTTGGCCTCTCGCTGGCGCTCCGTTCCGAGGCGGCCGCGCACGGCGTCGGGGTCACCGTGGTCTGCCCGGCCGCAGTGGATACGCCGATCCTGGACAAGGGTGAGTTCGGCTCGATCAGCGGCCGCGACTACTACCTCAAGGGGCAAGGGATCAAGAAGCCCGTCGATCCGGACGCCCTGGCAGCGCGCGTGCTGCAGGCCGTCGTCGCCGACGAGGCTGTGGTGATCGAGCCGCGTCAGGCCCGGCTGGCCTATCGCCTGCAACGGTTCGCGCCCGGCCTGGTGCGCCGGGCCTCGGTCAG
Source organism: Nocardioides sp. Bht2 (assembly GCF_047308515.1). NCBI lineage: Bacteria > Bacillati > Actinomycetota > Actinomycetes > Propionibacteriales > Nocardioidaceae > Nocardioides > Nocardioides sp. Bht2. The sequence continues at coordinate 152,594 of NZ_JBLBWI010000003.1, read as the reverse complement.
CTTCGTCGCCAAGCAGCGCCGAGGTGCGGCCCGTTGATCGAGCTTGTCGAGATCAGTTCCGGTCTCGACAGGCTCGACCTCCGGTGTGGCCCGTTGATCGAGATCAGCTCTGCGGGGTGGGGCGCCACAGGCCCACCCAGGAGTGACCGAGCTCGGCCACCATGGTGCGCAGCGTCGGCAGGCTGAGGCCGATCACGTTGTGATGGTCGCCCTCGATGTGGGTGATGAAGGCGCCGCCGAGTCCGTCGATGGTGAACGCACCGGCCACCCACAACGGTTCCCCGGTGCCGACGTAGGCGGCGATCTCCTCATCGGTCACCTCGGCGAAGTGGACCGTGGTGCTGACCGTGGCGGTGACGATCTGGTTCGTCGCCGTGTCCTGGAGGGCGTGCCCGGTGTGCAGCACCCCGCTGCGCCCGCGCATCGCCTGCCAGCGGGCGGTGGCCTCTGCGGCGTCCGCCGGTTTGCCCAGTGCCTGGCCGTCGAACTCCAGGACGGAGTCGCAGCCCAGGACCAGGGCGTCGTCGAGTTCGCCGGCGACCGCGGCGTTCTTCAACACCGCCAACTGACCGGCCAACTCGATGGGCGGGAGGTGGTCGAGGACTGACTCGTCGACTCCCGAGACGATCACCTCGGGGTCGATGCCGGCGCGCTGCAGGACGGCGAGGCGGGCAGGGGAGGCCGAGGCCAGAACGAAGCGGGGCATAGGGATCAGCCTCTCACCAGTGCTGCCCGGAGCGGGTCGAGCCCGAGCGGGCCGAGGTCGAGCGCAGCGCGGTGGAACGACTTCAGATCGAACGCGTCACCGGCGGCCGCCTGGGCAGCCGCACGGGCCTCGAGCCAGATCCGTTCGCCGACCTTGTAGGACGGCGCCTGCCCCGGCCAGCCGAGGTAGCGGTTGACCTCGAAGACGATGGTCGGGTCGTCCATCCGTGCGTGCTGGCGCATGAACTCCAGGCCCAGCGCCGGCGTCCAGCGCTCGCCAGGGTGGAAACCGAACGGGTTGTCCGCCGGGATCTCCAGTTGCAGGTGCATCCCGATGTCGACGATCACCCGGGCCGCGCGCAGACCTTGGCCGTCGAGCCAGCCGAGCCGGTGGGTGGGGTCCTCGAGGTAGCCCAGCTCCTCCATCAGCCGCTCGGCGTAGAGGGCCCAGCCCTCGCCGTGACCGCTGACCCAGCACATCAACCGCTGCCAGCGGTTCAGGGACTCGCTGCGGTAGGCGGTCTGGCCGATCTGAAGGTGGTGGCCGGGGACGCCTTCGTGGAACACGGTGGTCACCTCGCGCCACGGGCTGAACTCGTCGATGCCTTCGGGGACCGACCACCACATCCGGCCAGGACGGGAGAAATCCTCGGACGGGCCGGTGTAGTAGATGCCGCCGTCGCTGGTCGGCGCGATGCAGCACTCGATGGCGCGAACCGGCTCGGGGATGTCGAAGTGGACGTCGGCCAGTTCGCTGACGGCGCGGTCGGCAAGCTCCTGCATCCAGTCACGGAACGCCTCTTTGCCGACGATCCTGGTGGACGGGTCGGCGTCGAGGTGGGCGACCGCTTCGTCGATGCTGGAACCGGGCAGGATCAGCCCGGCGGTCGCGGTCATGTCGTCCTCGATCCGCTTGAGCTCCTCCCAACCCCAGGCGTACGTCTGCTCCAGGTCGATCTCGGCGCCGAGGAAGTAGCGCGAGGCGAGCGCATACTGCTCACGGCCGACCGCCTCGACGTCGCGGCCCTGTGGCTCCATCTCGTCCTCCAGGAAGAGGCCGAAGTCGGAGAGGGCACGGGTGGCCCGGGCGGCGTGGTCGTCGAGCTGGCCGCGCAGAGCGCCGTCGAGTTCGCACTCGGCGACCAGATTGCTGAGCACGTTGCCGCCGGAGCCGCCGGTCCAGCTGCGGATCTGGGCGGCCACCTCGGTGTACTGGCGGGCCGCGGCGACGTTGCCCTTGGCGGCCTCTTCGGCCAGCGTGATCCGATACCCCTGTAGGGCCTCGGGGATCGCTGCGAGGCGGGCGTCGATGTTGCTCCACGCCTCTTCGCCCTCGTGCGGCATCAGGTCGAAGCAGCTCCGGATCTCGTGCAGGCCACTGCTGATCACCGAGAAGTCGCTGCGCTCCACACCGGCGTCGGCGCGGGCGATCTGCAGCCCGACCCGCTCGATGAAGGCCTCCTTGGCCACCTGCTCCCGGGCATCGACCGGCGTCGCTGCCTCGACCGCGGATAGGGCCTTGCGGCTCAACTCCTCGCGGGCCGCGAAGCCGTCGGGGGAGTAGTCGGTGAGCAGGTGGTCGTGACCGGCGATCCCCAGGTAGGTGGCGGTGATCGGATCGGCCGCCGAGAACTCCTCGACGTAACGATCCGCGATCTGGTCGACCTGGCGCTGCTCCTGGCTCGTCATGGGGCCACTTTAGCCACGGGTGGGGCCATGAGCTGGCGGTGCGCTGAGTCAGCGCCAGACCCGGGTGGAGGCGACCCCGATCTCGATCTCGGCGCCGACCTTGAGGTCGTTGCGCGGCTCCAACACCTTGATGTGGATGGCGCGGATCAGGTTGGAGTTCTTGGTCCGGACCCGCTGGTTGATGGTGACCCGGCCCAGCCCGGCGACGTCGATCTTGGTGTTCGGGCCGACGTCGAGCGGGATCCGCCGGCCGGCGATGGTGAGGTTCACCAGGGTGAACTTCTCGCGCGGGCGGTACTTCTTGCCCCGGATCTTGGCGCTCGCCTCGACCTTGAGTGCGTCGGCGGTGATCAGCCCGTTGAGCAGGTTGAGGCCGGCGATCTGGTTGGTGTTCCTGATGTCGGCGCGCCTCTTCGACGACTTCGACCAGGTGGCGGAGTTGACTGCGCCGACGTAGAGGATGCCGGGGACGTCGATACCAGCGGTGCGGTTGATCTCCGTCTTGCCTGCGGTGCTGTTCGGCGGAGTGGCGACCTGCCCGGTCGGGCCGACCTCGCCGGTGATCGAGTCGGTGAGCTTCACCAGGGCCTTGGTTCCGTAGGCGGTTCCGCCGATGGTCGGGTTCTTCGCCGGGACCGGGACGGCGAGCGTGGTGAAGGTCGGGTTGAGCACGATCGAGCTACCCATCGATGCCCGGCCGACGTCCTTGAGCAGGTGGACGGCGAGCGCGTAGCCCTGACTGTTGGCGATGCCGTGTTTGGTGGCCACGTTGGTGACGTTGGCCTCGACGGTGGCGATGCCCGGAATGGTGACCCGGAAGTTCTCCGGGATGTCGACGGGCAACTGCAGCGAGCCGATCTTCAGGTCCACGAACCGGGTACTGGAGTGGCCGCTGAGCTTGGTCGGCAGGCCGCGGGTGGTGTTCGTGGTCTCGACCGCGGTCGCGGTGATCAGGCCGTTGAGCAGGTTGACGCCGGCGGTGCGAGCCTTGGTGACGACTTTGACGCCGCGCTTGCCGGACCTGGTGGCCTGCGTCGAGGTGCGTACCGCGCCGACGCTGACCAAAGAGGGGACCTTGACGTCCGCCGTGGTGCTGGAGGACCTACTGGGCAGGACGGTGCCCGCGATCGTCGACTGCGCGGTGAGGTCCGAGGAGATCGTGGTGCCCAGGGCCTGCACCATGGTGCCGCCGGCGTACGACAGGAAGCCGTACGGCGCGTACTTCTTGCTGGGCTTCGCAGCGTCGGCGGTCGGAGCCGTTACCGGTACCACCAGCGCACCGATCAGCAGCGCCGAGAGCGCGGTCAGTGTGCGGATTCGTGCGGTTCGAACTGTGAGCATCGTTTCCTCGAGAATTCGACGTCGGATGCTCCCTCCACAAAATAGGGTAGGCATACAGGTGGTAGCTCGCCAACCCGACCCGGTCAATCAGGAGGACTCGTGCAGCTCGGCATGCACTTCGCGCTCTCAGCGGATCAGGCGTCGACCTTCGTCGCCGCTGCCGGTGACGACGATCGGTTGCTGGAGCTCGTCGAGGCGGTGGAAGAGCTGGACGCTGTGCTCTCCTGCGAGACCGACAAGGCATGGGACCCGATCTCCTGCGCGTTGGCGCCGTCGGGTGACGAGCGTGATCCGCAGGACTGGCCGTGGACGGGCGTGGTGCTGGGGCAGCGTGCCCTTCAGGACGACGACGATGAGCTGCTGATGACGCTGCTCGACCCGAGTGGCGTCGCCGAGGTGAGCGCTGCACTCGACACCCTGGACGAGGCGACCTTCGCCGCCGCTTACGCCCAGATGCCCGAGGAGCTACGCAACCCGGAATACGCGGACAGCGAGCGCGACTACGCCTGGGCGTACCTGGAGGGCCTGGCCGGTTTCTTCGCCGAGGCCCGGGCCGCAGGCGCCCATGTGCTCTTCCATGTGAACCACTGAGGTTCAGGTCCGCCTGGTGAACCTGATGGCGCCGAAGGCGAGCCGCTCCAGGGAGTAGCTCAGGTCGTGGATGTAGTGGTGGTGCTTGCTGCAAAGCAGTTCGGCTTCGTGAAGGTCGGTCTCGCCGCCGAGGTGCCAGGGGGTGCGGTGATGTGCTTCGCACCAGGTGGCAGGTATTCGACACCCTTCTGCGAAGCAGTAGGGATGACTGATGGCGAGTGCCCGGCGTTGGGCTGGGCTGTGGAACCGTTTGGTCCTGCCAAGATCGAGGGGCTGGCTCTCGCCGCCCAGGACGGCGGGGAGGATTCCAGCGTTGCAAGCGAGCCTGCGTGCCTCGCCAGCAGAGATCTTGTTGTGCCAGGCATCGCGCTCGGTGGCGAGCGTCGCGGTGCCGACCTCGGCCTTGAGTGTCTCGTAGTCGATGGTCACCACGATGGTGGTGGCGTCTCCGCCGTGTAGGGGAAGACGTTTCGGGTCGAGCGTCTCGAGGAGGGTATTGAGGGCGCGGGCGTTGCGGGCCGGCGTGGAGAGCTTGCGGACGGGCGGGGTGCTGGCCGCGGAAAGCGGCTGGTGGGCATCCTGGCCGGGGCATTCGAGGTCGCCGCAGGCCTCGCGGTAGGTGCCGGCTTCGTCGGGGGTGCAGCCGCACGGTGCGGGGGTGAGGTGGTCTCGCCTCGGGTTGGTGATCGCGTTCAGCGCGGTGGCGAGTCGGTTGGCGCAGAGGTCGGTCAGCAAGCCGGTGATACGGGTGGTGCCGTCGCCTTGTGGCCTGAGCGTGAGCTGCTGACGTGCGCGGGCGGACCGCTCCTCATCGGCCAAGCGGTTGCCCTCCAGGGCTTCGCCGATCTCGGGCGCAACCACGTCGATGAGGCGTTTCCCGATCCGGCGCAGTTCGTGCGGCGTGAAGTGTTCGGCATGCTCGACCATCAGCGCCTCGGCGCGGGCTGCGGTGTCGGCGTCGAGATCGCGGGGGAGGGCGTCGAGGGCTTTGCCGATCTCGATGCTCTGGGCGAGGTTGACGCGTCCTTCGCGGAGTGCGGTTCGCAGCAGGGGACGCCGGGTGTCGAGTTCACGGGCGGTGCGGAGCTCGCGGGCCAGGCTGCCGTGGTTCTGGTGGGTGGCGTGCGCGAGAAAGTCTCCGACGTTGCGAGCGCCGTGTGCGTCCGCGATGTCGTCGGCGCAGGCCAGCACGCGGTAGTTCAGCTCCGCCAACCGGGCTTGAAGCGCGGGGATCTCGACGAGCACCGCTGCCTTCTCTGCGGTGGACATGAAGACCGGGTCGGTGTCGGCGCAGTCTTTGAGTGCGGTCTCCATAGCCTTGGTGGCCTGGCATATCGCGTTCTGGCTACAGCCGGGCAGGCCCGGCGGATCGGGCGGCGGCGTGATGCGCGGCATCGGATCTCCTTGTGTGGTTGGCCCGAAGCGTTTCTTCGAGCACAGATCACACGCTAGAGGTGACCTCCGACACAACGCGGGCGGCGTGGGCGCCGCCCCCCATCCGTTCGAACAGCGAGCAGGTTAAGGGCGCAGTGCCGCGCTCAAGGACGCCAGGGTCTCGTCGACGACGCGGTAGAACGCCCAGCGACCGCGCTGTTCGCGGGTGACGATCCCGGCCTCCACCAACTGCTTCATGTGGTGGGAGACCGTCGGCTGGGAGAGGCCCACCGGGTCGACGAGGTCGCAGATGCAGGCCTCGCGGTCCGGCTGGGCCGCGATCAGAGAGAGCAGGCGTACCCGGGTCGGGTCACCGAGCGCCTTGAACATGCGCGCGATGCGTTCGGCGTCCTCGGCTGCGAGCGCGCCTCCGGTGACCGGTTGGCAGCAGGTCTCTGCGGCGTTGAGGAGGGGGAGTTGGCTCGGCATATCCTCAGTCTAGGCCATCGCATTGACAACCATCGATGCATCGACAATGCTCAATGCATCGACGAAGATCAATGTGACCGGAGGGATCGTCATGTCGGAACCGAACGAGGTGCGCGAGCAGGTGCGCGCCCGGTACGCCCAGGCAGCCACAGCGGTTGTCGGTGGCGCCAAGAACGCCGAGCTGAACGACTCGTTGCAGATGGTTGAGACCGGCGACGGTGGCTCGTGTTGCGCTAGCAGCCCTGAGGTCGGTGACTCCTTCGGAGCGGCGCTCTACGGCAGCGCCGACCACGAGGAGCTCCCCGCCGAGGCGATCGCGGCCAGTCTCGGATGTGGCAACCCCACCTCGGTGGCCGCTCTGCAAGCTGGCGAACGAGTTCTGGATCTCGGCTCTGGCGGAGGAATCGACGTCATCCTCTCCGCTCGTCGGGTCGGTGAGTCCGGCTTCGCGTACGGCGTCGACATGACCGACGAGATGCTCGACCTGGCGCGAGCGAACGCTCAGCAGGCGGGTGTCACCAACGTCGAGTTCGTCAAGGGCACCATCGAGGAGGTGCCGTTGGCCGACCAGACGGTCGACGTGGTGATCTCCAACTGCGTGATCAATCTGTCGGTCGACAAGGCCAAGGTGCTGGCCGAGATGTTCCGGGTCCTTGTCCCAGGGGGCCGCCTCGGTATCTCGGATGTGGTCGCCGAGGACCAACTCACCCCCGCCGATCGCGCCGAGCGAGGCTCCTACGTCGGCTGCATCGCCGGTGCGCTTTCACGCAGCGAGTATCTCGCCGGTCTGAGCGCCGTCGGGTTCATCGATGCCGAGGTCGAGTTCACCCACGAAGCGGTGCCGGGCATGCATGGTGCCATCATTCGCGCCGTGAAGCCTCCAGCATGAGCCGGACCGAACAGCTCGAGGCCGCCCCGGTCCCGGGTCGCCTGTCGGTGCTGGATCGCTACCTTGCGGTCTGGATCGGCGTGGCGATGGCAGGCGGACTCCTCCTCGGCCGGGTCGTGCCGCAACTCGCCGAGGTGATCGACACCGTGACCATCGGGTCGGTCTCGCTTCCGATCGCGCTGGGCCTGCTGATCATGATGTTCCCGGTCCTGGCGAAGGTTCGGTACGACGAAGTGGGATCGGTCGCTCGTGATCGACGCATGTTGGCGCTCTCGCTGGCTCTGAACTGGTTGGTCGGCCCGGCGGTGATGTTCACCCTCGCGTGGCTCTTCCTCGCGGACCTGCCGGAGTATCGAACCGGCCTGATCATCGTGGGTCTGGCCCGGTGTATCGCCATGGTGATCATCTGGAACGACCTGGCGGACGGCGACCGTGAGGCCGCCGCCGTCCTGGTGGCGATCAACGCCCTCTTCCAGGTGCTGGCCTTCGCACTCCTCGGGTGGTTCTACCTCGATCTGCTGCCGGGATGGCTCGGCCTCTCCGGCGCGGCTCTGGACATTTCGCCCTGGCGGATCGCAGGCAGTGTGGGCATCTTTCTGGGGATCCCGCTGGCGGCCGGCTACCTCGCCCGCCGTCTCGGCGAATCCCGATGGGGGCGTGAGGCTTACGAGGAGCGTTTCCTCCCCGCGATCGGGCCGTGGGCGCTGTACGGACTCCTGTTCACGATCGTGGTCCTCTTCGCTCTCCAAGGCGAAGCGATCACCGACAAGCCCTTCGACGTCGCCCGGATCGCGATTCCGTTGGTTCTCTACTTCGCCGTCATGTGGGGCGGATCGATGGTGGCCGCCCATCGGCTAGGTCTGGGGTATCGACGGGCGACCAGCGTTGCCTTCACCGCGGCCGGCAACAACTTCGAACTGGCCATCGCGGTCGCGATCGCCGTCTTCGGGCTCAGCAGCCCGCAGGCGCTCGCCGGTGTGGTGGGGCCGTTGATCGAGGTCCCGATCCTGGTCGGGCTGGTCTACGTCAGCCTCTGGTCGCGTCGCTTCTTCCCAAACCCGTTTACCCCTCTCAAGGATGGCTATGAAGCACGCCGTTGATCACCTCGGCGATCGACCTCAGGTGGTCTTCGCCTGTCGCGCCAATGGCGGCCGATCGGTGGCGTCGCGCCTCCTCGCCGAGTACTACGCGCAGGGTCGGATCATCGCGCTGTCGGCGGGAACGGAGCCGGGGGAGCAGATCCATCCCGAGGTGGCCAGAGTGCTTGAGTCGCTGGGCCTCGATACCTCACGGGAACGGCCGACGCTGCTCACCGCCGAGATGATCGCCGCGAGCGACCTGGCGATCACCCAGGGCTGCGGTGAGAACTGCCCCTACGTTCCGGGAGCGCGCTACCGGGACTGGCCGCTCGAGGACCCCAAAGGTCAGGATGAGCAGACCGTCCGGCGGATCATCGTCGACATCGACCGTCGGGTCCGTGACCTGTTGGCGGAGCTCGTCCCCGACTTGGAGTTGGCGCCCTCGTTGGTGAGTGACGCCGTCGGGCGCTAGTCCACCGCGCTGGGGAACGCGTCGCGGTAGGAGCGCAGCGGCGGCGTCGAGCCGGGGGTCGAGGTGGCCGCGAGCATGGCGCGGGCGACGGCGCGGGTGACCACGTCGTCGGCGATGCTGAGCAGCTCCTGGAATCCGAAGACGTCGCGAGCGGGGCGGGCGCAGGTGGCGAGGGTGAAGAGTGTGTCGCCGTCGAACATGGTGTGGACCGGCTTGATGGCCCGGGCGAAACCGTCGTGGCCGATCCCGGACACCTTCTGACATTGGGCTTTCGTCAACGTGGCGTCGGTGGCGATCACGCCGATCGTGGTGGCCAGCGCGGGACGCATGGGTGCTGGTTGGGCGGCGGCGGCCGCGCGGGCGGCCTCCAGTTCGGCTGCCTCCGGACGTCGTAACGAGGGGAGGTCTCCGGGCACGCAGTGCCGCGCCGCCCACAGTTCGCCGGTCTCGGGGTCCACCGTGGAACCGACCGCGTTGACCACGATCAGGGCGCCGACGGTGGTGCCGTCGGCCAGTTGCGCGGACGCCGTTCCGATGCCGCCCTTGAGCCCGCCGGCCCGCGCGCCGGTGCCGGCGCCGACGGTGCCCATCGCGACCTCGCCGTCCCGGGCGGCGGCATAGGCAGCGGCACCGAGCGCGGCGTCCGGGTGGTTGGCGAAGCGGCCCCCGCGGCCCAGGTCGTAGATCACCGCGGCCGGCACGATCGGCACCACCTCGCCGGGGCCGCCCATCGGAAACCCGACGCCGTCCGCGAAGAGCCCCTGCACCACTCCGTCGACCGCGGCCAGCCCGAGTGCGGAGCCGCCGGTCAAGGTGATCGCATGGACCCGCTCCACCAGGTTGCGCGGATCCAACAGGTCGGTCTCGCGGGTACCCGGCCCGCCGCCGCGGACGTCGACCCCAGCCACCGCGCCCTCGCTCGGCGGCAGCACCACCGTCGTCCCGGTGAGCCACCCGTCGTCGGTGCGCTGCGCGTGGCCGACCCGGATCCCTGGCACGTCGGTGATCGCGTTCATGGCCTCAGTATCGCGTGCGCCGAAAGGCAGTAGCGCCGTTGTCCGGTGTCATCTGGTGACAGCGGAGAACGGCGTTGTTCGCTGGAGTACAGCTACGAACAGCGCGCACAGCGCCCAGATCACGGGTCAGGTCCGCCGAACGCGCAACCAGATGGTTGTGGTGCAGGCTGCCATCGAGTTCGACCACCGTCGCGAACTCCCTGATCAGCAGATCCCGGTACACCGTGGCGCGGTTGGCGATCTGTGAGTCGTGCGGGTCGCGGGCGCCCGAGCCTGCGGCTCGCCGGCCGGGAGGGCGTGGGCACGCTCCACCTCGGTGAGATAGCGGTGCTCCAGCACGGAGCAGGTGCCGTGCGCGACATCGGTCAGCACCTCGGCGATCAGCCGTCGCCCACGGACCCGGTTGCGACGGCTGAGGGTGTCCAGTAGCCGGGCCGAGGTGGTGCGGCGGCTGCGGACCGCGTCCGCGAGGACCGCGATCATCTCCAGTTCCGAGCGGGCCTAGGACGCAACGTCGATGACCGCATCCTCAAGCCGGACCCGCGGAGGCGAGAGGTTCCACAAGACATGATCGACAAGGTCGACCCGGTGATGGAGCACCACACCGCGAGGTGCGTGGAGGTGCCGATGGCGATCAACAGCGACGTGCAGCGGCGTCTGCGCGGACGACGGCGTAGCTGCCAGCAGGTCGCCGAGGGCCGAGCTGTGCGACAGCGCCGCGGGCCAGAGCAGCCGAAGCGCCGCCCACGCCCGCTGCTGCGAGGTCGGCTCGCCGGTGTGGTTCAGATAGACACCGGGATGGACCACGTTGAGGTCGCGTCGGCGCAAGAGTCTGCGCAGGTCGTTGTCGGTCAGCCCGGCTTCGAGCAACTGGTCACGGCCGACTACGCCGTCCTGGCGGCGCAGTAGATCGTGAGGGAGTTCCATTCCGAGATCGTGACCGATTCGCTGCGCCAGTTGTCTCGCTCTGCGCGAGCCTGTGGAGAAGATGCTCAACGCCGTCGTCCGGTGTCACCAGGTGACACCGGACGACGGCGTTGGTTACTTCAGATCAGCGGGGGAGGCCGCTGGACCGCCAGCCGCCGGCGCCGTGCGAGACGGCGGCGCGGTGGCGACGGACCGGACGGGACCACTCGGGGGTGCGGCGCTTGGGCGCAGGTGCGGCGCCCGAGCCGAGCGCTGAGAAGACCGCGACGATGGCCGCGATCTCTTCAGGCGTGGCGTCGGCGTTGACCACCCTCAGCAACGGCGCGGCCGGTGCTGCGGTGGTCTCCTCGGCGTTGGTCTGGTCAGCCATCAGAGCGGGATGTTCCCGTGCTTCTTGGCCGGCAGGATCTCGCGCTTGGAGCGAAGCAGACGCAGGCCACGGACGATCTCCGCACGGGTCTCGTGCGGCATGATCACGGTGTCCACGTAGCCACGCTCAGCGGCGATGTACGGGTTGGCCAGCGTGGTCTCGTACTCGTCGATCAGCTCGGCGCGCTTCGCCTCGACGTCGCCGCCCTCGGCCTCGACAGCGGCGAGGGTCTTGCGGTGCACGATGTTGGCGGCGCCCTGGGCACCCATCACGGCGATCTGCGCGGTCGGCCAGGCGACGTTGAGGTCGGCACCGAGGTGCTTGGAGCCCATCACGTCGTAGGCGCCACCGTAGGCCTTGCGGGTGATCACGGTGATCAGCGGAACGGTCGCCTCGGCGTAGGCGTAGATCAGCTTCGCGCCGCGGCGGATGATGCCGTTCCACTCCTGGTCGGTGCCCGGCAGGAAGCCCGGGACGTCGACGAAGGTCAGCACCGGGATGTTGAACGCGTCGCAGAAGCGGACGAAGCGAGCGGCCTTCTCCGAGGCGTCGATGTCCAGCGTGCCGGCGAACTGCATCGGCTGGTTGGCCACGATGCCGACCGGACGACCCTCGACGCGGCCGTAACCGATCAGGATGTTCGGCGCGAACAGCGGCTGGACCTCGAGGAACTCCTCGTCGTCGAGCACCGCGGTGAGCACGTCGTGCATGTCGTACGGCTGGTTCGGGCTGTCCGGGATGATCGTGTCCAGGGACCGGTCCAGGTCGCTCAGCTCGAGGTCGGCGTCCTCGTCGTAGGACGGGGCCTCGTCGAGGTTGTTCTGCGGCAGGTAGGCCAGCAGCGCCTTGACGTACTCGAACGCGTCTTCCTCGTCGGACGCCATGTAGTGGGCGTTACCGGACTTGGTGTTGTGCGTGCGGGCACCGCCGAGGTCTTCCATCGAGACGTCTTCGCCGGTGACGGTCTTGATCACGTCGGGACCGGTGATGAACATCGCCGAGGTCTGGTCGACCATGATCGTGAAGTCGGTGACGGCCGGCGAGTAGACGTGGCCACCTGCGCAGTTGCCCATGATCATCGAGATCTGCGGGATCACACCGGAGGCGTGCACGTTGCGCTTGAAGATCTCGCCGTACAGGCCGAGCGAGACGACGCCCTCCTGGATCCGGGCGCCGGCGCCTTCGTTGATGCCGATGATCGGGGAGCCGGTCTTGATGGCGAGATCCATGATCTTGGTGATCTTCTCGCCGTAGACCTCGCCCAGCGACCCACCGAAGATGGTGAAGTCCTGGGAGAAGACGCAGACCTGTCGGCCGTCGACGGTGCCGTAACCGGTCACCACGCCGTCGCCGTAGGGGCGGTTCTTCTCCAGGCCGAACGCCGTCGACCGGTGACGAGCGAGCTCATCGATCTCGACGAAGGAACCTTCGTCGAAAAGCATCTCGATGCGTTCGCGGGCGGTCTTACGCCCCTTCGCATGCTGCTTCTCGACGGCGGTCGCAGAGGCGGCGTGTACCGCCTCGTCGAGCCGACGCTCAAGGTCCGCCAACTTGCCGGCGGTGGTGTGGATGTCGATTTCTGCGGGGCTGGTGCCTTCGCTGATCGATGCGCTCACGTGTTTGGCCTCCTCGGATGTCCGGGGCCAATCTAGTGCCCATGACCCGCAACCTTGACGCCCGCCCACCTCTTGACCGCGACCTGCTCGCTGAATCGGTCACGGTGGTCGCGCAGGCGCCGTCCACGAACTCGCTGGTAACCGAGCAGGCCCGTGCCGGTGCTCCGGCCGGCACCACGATCGTCGCCGAATGGCAGACCGCGGGCCGCGGGCGACTCGACCGGGCCTGGGCGGTCCCGGACCGGGCCGCGTTGACCTTCTCGGTGCTGCTCCGCCCCGAGGTGCCCGCCGAGCGGTGGCCGTGGCTGCCGCTGCTTGCCGGACTGGTCGTCCACGAGGCGTTGTCGGAGCTGATCGACGGCGTCGGACTTAAGTGGCCCAACGACGTCCTGGTGGGGGAGCAGCAGCGCAAGATCTGCGGCATCCTGGTGGAGCGGGTCGAGACCCCGCAGGGTCCGGCGGCGGTGCTGGGAATCGGGATCAACGTGCATCAGAGTGCCGACGAACTGCCGGTCGCCACGGCCACCTCGATCCACCTCGAAGGGGTTGAAGCAGACCGCACCCGACTGCTCAATCGCCTGCTGTCGTTGGTGGATGAGCATCTGCCCCTGCTCGCGGACGGTGAAGCCCTCTGGGCTGCCTACACGGAACGGTGCGTCACCCTGGGTCGTGAGGTGCGGGTCGAGCTGCCGGCCGACAAGCAGTTGCTCGGCCTTGCCACCGGGGTCGACGAGCACGGTCGCCTCGAGGTCACCGCAGATGGGGTGCGCCACGTAGTGGGCGCAGGTGACGTGATTCATGTGCGGGCCACAAATCTTTGACATGATGGGCACATGTCCATCTCACCGAAGCTGCTGAACGAGGGCGAGCACGTCGTCGTCTCCACGCGCACCCACCCCAAAGCGCTGTTCGGCCCGATCCTTGTGCTGTTGCTCACCCTGGGCATCGCGATCTTCTTGACCGTGGTGATCCGGGACCGGGTCGACGGCACCACCGCTTCGGTCCTGCTGGGTCTGGTCTGGGTGCTGGCCCTGATCGCCTTCGTCTGGTGGGTGCTCCGTCCTTTCCTGGCCTGGATGAGCACCACCTACACGTTCACCAACCGGCGCCTGATGTTCCGCTCCGGGCTGATCGCCAAGGAGGGTCGCACGATCCCGCTCAACCGGATCAGCGGCGTCGACTTCGAGATCGACCTCACCGACCGGATCTGGGGCTGCGGCACGCTGGTGGTCTCGGACGCCAGCGAGATGGGCCGCGTCGAGCTCAACGACATCCCGCGTGTCGAAGAGGTGCAGAAGCGGGTCTCCGAAGAGCTGCACCGCCTGGCCAATGGTGGGCGCAACGACGATGGATCCTGATCACGCCGACGCAGCCATGCGCGAGCGGATCGAGCAGGCGCTGTTGGGTGACGTCCCGCAGTGGACGGCGGCTGAGGTAGCCGAGCGCAGTGGCGCGACGCTGGAGCAGACCCGTCGACTCTGGCGGGCTCTGGGTTTCCCCGAGCCGACCGAAGACCAGCCGATGTTCACCAACAGCGACGTCGAAGCACTCCGGATGCTCAACGGGTTCGTCGCCTCGGGGACCTTCTCGATGGACATCCTGCTCAACCTCACCCGCGGGGTGGGGCAGACGATGTCGCGACTCGCGGACTGGGAGGTCGCAACGCTGACGCCCAAGCTGGACGAGGCCGCCGCCAAGATCGGCGGGGACGAGGCTGCCCAGCCCGAGGCGACGCCGTTGGAGCAGGCGATGCAGGTGGTGCAGCACATCGCGCCCCAGTTCGAGACGCTGCTGCTGCACGCTTGGCGTCGGCATGCCGCGGTCGCGGTCGGCCGTGCCGAGGCGCTGGCCAACCGCGAGGAGAACACGCCGAGTGTCGAGCTCAGCGTCGGCTTCGCGGACCTGGTCTCCTTCACCGCACTCACCAACGAGATCGGTGAGATCCGGATCGGCGATCTGGTCGAGGTCTTCGAGTCCCGCTGCCACGACGTCGTCGCCAAACACAACGGGCGGGTGATCAAGTCGCTCGGCGACTCCGTCCTCTTCGTCGTCGACAACGCCGAGGCCGCCCTCGACATCGCCGACGGGATCATCTCGGTGATCGGCCGTGACCCACGGATGCCCGACGTCCGGGTCGGCCTGGGTAGCGGTGGCGTGGTGATGCGGATGGGCGACGTCTTCGGCCCGCCGGTCAACATGGCAGCGCGGCTCACCACGGTGGCCCGCCGCAACCGGGTGATCATCGATGAGGCGACCGCGGCCCTGCTGCCGCCGGAGCGGTTCGAGACCCGCCGGATGCCGGCCCGCCCGGTGCGTGGTTTCGGCCTGGTGGAGCCGATCACCGTCCGGCGCCGGTGAGTCGATAACCTTCACCGGTGACCACGCCACTTGCTCCGACCGTAGCCGTGATCGGCGGCGGCCAGCTCGCCCGGATGATGGCTGAGCCGGCTGCCGCGCTCGGTATCCCGCTCCGGCTGCTCGCCGAGGCCGAAGGCGTCTCTGCCGCCCAGGTGATCCCCGACCAGCAGGTCGGTGACTATCGCGACCTCGCCACCCTGCAGCAGATCACGGCCGGCTGCGCCGCGGTGACCTTCGACCACGAGCACGTGCCGACCGAGCACCTCAAGGCGCTGGCCAACGCCGGGCTTGCGGTCCGTCCCGGCCCGGACGCGTTGGTCCACGCCCAGGACAAGGGCGTGATGCGCGCCAAGCTGGCCGAGTTGGGTGTGCCGTGCCCGCGCAACGCGATCGTCACCTCGGTCGCCGACGTCGAGGCGTTCGGTTTCCCCGCCGTCCTCAAGACCACCCGGGGTGGCTACGACGGCAAGGGTGTCTGGGTGGTCCGTGAGCCCGCCGACTGCGAGGACGCGTTCGCTGCTGCCGAGGCTGCCGCCGTCGAGGTGCTGGCCGAGGAGCTCGTCGACTTCCGCCGGGAGCTCTCCGCGTTGGTCGCCCGATCGCCCAGCGGCCAGGCGGCTGCCTACCCGGTGGTCGCCTCCACCCAGCTCGACGGCATCTGCCACGAGGTGATCGCGCCCGCCCCCGACCTGGCCCGCGAACTCGCCGTCCAGGCCCAGGAGGTGGCGTTGAAGATCGCCGGTGCGCTCGACGTCACCGGAGTTCTGGCGGTCGAGCTCTTCGAGACCAACGACGGCCGGATCCTGGTCAACGAGCTGGCGATGCGCCCGCACAACACCGGCCACTGGACCCAGGACGGCGCCGTCACCAGTCAGTTCGAGAACCACCTGCGGGCGGTGCTCGATCTGCCGCTCGGCTCCCCGGCGCCGCGGGCGACGTGGACGGTGATGGTCAACATCCTCGGCGGCCCCACCGACGCCGGCCGGCTCTACGACGGCTATCCGCACGCGATGGCGCGCGACCCTCAGCTGCGGGTCCACCTGTACGGCAAAGAGATGCGTCCGGGCCGCAAGGTCGGGCACGTGAACACCTATGGCGATGACCTTGAGGACTGCCTGGAGCGCGCGCGGCACGCCGCCGCCTGGTTCCGTGGCGACCTCGGCAACGAAAGTGAGTGAGCAGATGAGCCAGATCCAGGTCGGCATTGTGATGGGTTCGGACTCGGACTGGCCGGTGATGCAGGCGGCTGCCGAGGCGCTGGCCGAGTTCGGGATCGGCTATGAGGCCGATGTGGTCTCCGCGCACCGGATGCCCGACGAGATGTTGAGCTACGGTCGTGACGCTGCCGGCCGCGGCCTGCAGGTGATCATCGCCGGCGCCGGTGGCGCAGCCCACCTGCCGGGGATGCTGGCCTCGGTCACCCCGTTGCCGGTGATCGGCGTCCCGGTGCCGCTGAAGTACCTGGACGGGATGGACTCCCTGCTCTCCATCGTGCAGATGCCGGCCGGTGTCCCGGTGGCCACCGTCTCGATCGGCAACGCCCGCAACGCCGGTCTGCTGGCAGCCCGGATCCTCGCGGCCAGCGACCCCGAGCTGCAGGCCAAGATGGTGGAGTTCCAGGCGTCGCTGCGCGACGCCGCACACGCCAAGGGCGCTGTGGTCCGCGACGCGGCCGCCGCGCCGCGCAAGATCGGCTTCTGAGCCCCAGGCTCGAGTCAGGCTCTACGGTGCCGCGGCCGCGAACAGTTCGCGGGCCGCGGCGTTGCCGTCGAGGACGTGGTTGATCCGCTCTGAGATCTGCCAACCGTCCGTGGTCCGCGACAGCACCCACTTGTTCGCCGTCAACCGATGGATGGCGAAGCCGTCGCCGTCCGCGGTGATCAGCAGCGAGTGGTTGTAGGCGACTGCGGTGTCGCCGTCGACGGTCACCGTCGGGGCGGTCAGCACATGTCCGGCGCCGTTGGTGATGAAGCCCTGATGCATGGGGGAGTGCACCATCTCGGCGATCGCGGCCCGGCCGTTCAGCTCCAGGAGTCCGCCGACCGAGTAGCTCCCGTCCTGGGCCCACAACGCGGCCGTGGCGTCGGCGCTGCCGGAGTCGACCAGCGGGCCGTACCTGGCGACCACCTGGCTGATCTCGCTCACGTCAGCGGCTCGGCGCAGTCGCGCCAGTTCGCCAAGAAGCTCGTCGAGGAGCGCGTCGCGGTCGGTGTCGGTCATCGGTTCGTCTCTCCGGTTCAACTGATCTGGTCGTCCTCGGCGAGGGCGTCGTCGGGGTACTTCTTGAGGTAGGACCTCATCTTGTCGCCGCGCAGCGCGGCGAAGAGTGCCTTCGCCTTGGGCTTGTCGATCTCGAGGACCGCGCCGTAGGTCGGGTCGCTCCGTTCGGCGCCGATCGGCGTGGTCAGGAAGACCACCTTCTCCTGGTCGAGGCCGCGCAGGCCGATCGCCAGCGAGCGCAGGTCGTCGTTGGTCCAGGCGTCGTCGACGACCAGGTTCTTGGTCAGCGCCTTCAGCATGGCGTCGAACTCCAGCGGCTTGGTGAGCTTGCCGGAGTCGAGCATCTCGCGCATCAAGGAACGCAGGAAGTTCTGCTGGCGGTTGATCCGGTCGAAGTCGCTGCGGGTCAGGCCGTAGCGCATCCGCACGTACTGCAGCGCCTCCTCGCCCTTGAGCAGGTAGTCGCGTGCCTCCCACTGCTTGTGCTGCTTGGAGTCGTAGACGGCCTCGGGGATGGTCACCGGGACGCCACCGAGCGCGGTGGAGAGCTCTTTGAAGCCGGCCCAGTCGATGATCGCGACATGGTCGATCCGGACGCCGGTCAGGTGTTCGACGGTGCTGATCGCTCCCGTCGGGCCCCAGTTGGCGAACGCCGCGTTGATCTTCTCCTTGTGCTGCGGGTTGCCCTCGCCGTCGTAGAGCATGGTGAAGGTGTCGCGGGGGATGGAGACCACCTGGACCCGCTCGCGGTCCGCGGAGATGTGGACCACCATCAGGGTGTCGCTGCGGTACTTGCCCTTGGGCCACGTCGCTGCGTCCGCATCCTCGGCGAGATCGGCCCCGGAGCCGGCGACCTCCTTGCCCTTGTCGGAGCCGAGCAGGAGCACGTTGATCGCCTTGTTGTCGGCCTTGGCCGGGCGGTTCTTGATCTCACCGGTATCGAAGCGATCGATGTTGTTCAGGTGCGAGTTGAGACGCCAGGCGTAGAACCCGCCGCCGGCGATCAGGACCAGGAGCAGGGCGAGGCCGGCGAAGGCCCACGGGCGCCAGCGACGTCGGCGGGCCGGCTGGTTCGGCTCCGGCTCGCTCGGTCCAGGTTCGTTCGCCGCCGGCGGGTCGCCGTCGAGGTCGCTCACTGACCGCGGTTCCGGTACTGGATGGCGGGACAGGTGTCCATCACCATCTTCAGGCCGGCCGCGGTGGTGCGGGTGAAGGCGGCGTCGTCGACCACGCCGAGTTGGAACCAGACGCCCTTGGCGCCGATCTTGACCGCCTCGTCGGCGAACTGGCCGGCCGCCTCCGAGCGCCGGAACACGTCGACGACGTCGACCGGGAACGGGATCTCGGCCAGGGTCGCGTAGCCCTGTTCGCCGTGCACGGTCTCGGCCTTGGGATGCACCGGCACGATCCGCTTGCCGTGCTGCTGCAGCAGTTCGGCGATCCGGTAGGCGGTCCGGGACGGATCGTTCGAGAGGCCGACGATCGCCCAGGTCGCGCAGTCGTCGAGCATGAAGTCGATGGCCGCAGGGTCGAGGTGCGGGGCCGGGGGCTGTGACATGGCGTCAACCTATCCGTGAGGTGGCTACTTGGGCAGACCCGAGGCGGTGCACAGCTCCTTGGAGATGCCGTCGGTGTCGTCGTCGATCACGTGCTGGAAGAACTCCTTGGACCGTTGCGGGTCCCAGGTCACCGCGAGGTCGCGGATCGGCACGCCGCAGGTGAGCCCGTTGTCGCCGTTGACCCGGGTCATCGCGTAGCCGAACCGGGCCAGGTCGATCGGTCCGGTCCCGTCGCTGACCTTGAGGGTCTGCGCGGCTGCCATGTTGACGTTCCAGTAGCGGAACGGGTTGACGAAGGTCCACGGCGACAGCACCTTCTTGCCGACCGCCGAGACCACCTCGCGCTGGTGCTTGGCGCGGGTGATGTCGCCCAGCTGTGGGTCGGTCTTGCGGGAGCGGGCGAAGCCGAGCGCCACCACACCGTCGGCCTGCTGGCAGCCCTTCTTGATGTCGAGGTTGGCGTCCTTGTCCTTCATCCGGCGGGTCGGGCAGATCTCGATGCCGCCGACGGCGTCCACCACGTCCACGAAGCCACCGAAGCCGATCTCGACGTAGTTGTCGATCTTGATGCCGGTGTTCTGTTCGACGGTCTTGATCAGCAGCTTCGGGCCGCCCCAGGCGAAGGCGGAGTTGATCTTGCTGACCCCGCGACCAGGGATCTCGACCCGCGAGTCGCGGGGGATCGACATCAGCAGGTTGGGGCCGGAGCCGGTGTGCAGCAGCATGATCGTGTCGGTGCGCTGGCCGCCGGCGTTGCCGGTGCCGAGCTCCTTGCGCTGCTTCTTGGTCAGCCCTTCACGTGAGTCGCTACCGACGATCAGGTAGGTGGTGCCGTCCTGGTCGGCGGGGCGCTTGCCGTCGGGGAACGCGTCCACGGTGGAGACCTTGCGCAGCGCCACGAACGGCACCACCGCGAGGAAGACCAGCCAGAGAGCGAGCAGCAGCAGGATCAGCCGCACCGGCCGGATCGGGAACCGTCGCGAACGTGGTCCGGAACCGCCCGGGCCACCGGGCGGCGGCTGGACCGGCCGCGTCTGTGCTGGCACAGGGCGCGCAGGTGGCGGTGGCTGCTGATACGGATGCTGCTGGATCGGCCGCTTGCGGGTCGGCGGCGGCGGTTCGGGGGTCGCCTGGCCGCTGACGGGCATCACCCGGGTGGCGTCGTCGCCTTCGGGACGCTGCTTCCCATAGAGCCAGTCATATTCAGGGGTGCCCGGTTCCGGGCCCTGGGGGCGGTCGACCATGTGGGCCAAGGTACCGGCGTACTGGTCGGCGGCGGTGCAGGACCTCGGGACACGCTGCTGGGTCTACGGTGAGCCCCATGAGCGCACCGTTGCCGCTGACGCCGGCATTCTCCGAGGTCTCGTTGGCCACCTTGATGCATTCGCCGCAGGCCAACCTGCTGGGCAACGTGCACGGCGGCGAGATCATGAAGCTGGCCGACTCCACGGCCGGGTCACCTGGTCGGGCCGCAGTTCGATGGAGGTCGCGGTCCGGGTCGAGGCCGAGCCGTGGGGAGACGCCTCGCACGACCCGTTGTTGGTGGCCAGCGCCTACTTCGTCTTCGTGGCGATCGATGAGGACGGCCGGGCCCGGGAGGTGCCGCCGCTGGTGTTGGCGACCGAGATCGACCAGCAGCGGTGGCATGAGGCCGAGATCCGGCGGGCCAACCGGTTGGCCCGCAAGGAGGAGATCGCGCGGCACCGGGCCCTCTAGGCAGCGGACCCGGCGTGAGCTGAATGACGTCTCGGTATCGCTACGGCGCGTCGTCACTGGTGATGCCGGTGTGACTGGTGATACTGGCGGGAACTTCCCCACCAGAGAGGCATCTCTCTATGCAACCCGCCACTTCCCCCGGGTCGCACGATCGCCGCGGCGCTGGTCGCGCCGATGACCGTGTCGCCAACCGCGCCGACGACCGAGCCGCGCGGGTGCGTTTCCGCCGTGCGCTCACCCTGATGCTGATGACCCTGGTGCTGCCGGGCTCCGCCCAGCTCGTGGCCGGGCGCCGCGACGTCGGCCGGATCGCGATGCGGGTCTGGTTCGCCACCCTCGGCACCCTCGTCCTGCTCGCCGCCATCTCCTGGGTCTGGCACGGCGTGGCGCTGGAGCTGGTGCTCAACACCAAGCTGCTCAACCTGATCCGGTTCGCGATGATGATCCTCGCGGTCGGCTGGGCGGCCCTCTTCATCGACGCCTGGCGCCTCGGCCAGCCGCTCACCCTCTTCCGTCGGCAGCGGCTCACCGCGGTCGGCGTCAACGGGTTGCTCTGCTTCACCGTCGCCGGTGCGCTGCTCTTCGGCTCGCACCTGGTCACCGTGCACCGTGACTTCATCCTCGCCAACTTCGGCAACGGTCCCAGCGCGGACCCGAGCGCCGGCCGCTACAACGTCCTGTTGCTCGGTGGCGACGCCGGCGCGGGACGGACCGGGCTCCGTCCCGACTCGATCACCGTCGCCAGCATCGACGCCGACTCCGGGCGCACGGTCCTGGTCGGCCTGCCCCGCAACCTGGCCAAGTTCCGGTTCGCGAAGGAGTCGGTGATGGCTGAGCAGTTCCCCGACGGGTTCAACTGCGACGGCTGTTACCTGAACGGCGTCAGTACCTGGGCGATGGACAACACCGAACTCTTCGGCAAGTCGAAGAACCCCGGCGTCGAGGCCACGATCGAGGCCGTCGAGGGGATCACCGATCTGGAGATCAGCTACTGGGCGATGGTGAACCTCGAAGGGTTCAAGGACGTCGTCGACGCCTTCGGGGGAGTGGAGCTCACCGTCCGTCAGCCGATCCCCGTCGGAGGTCTGGGCAGCGACGTCACCGGTTACATCAAGCCCGGTACCCGTCGGCTCAACGGCCACGATGCACTCTGGTTCGCCCGGGCTCGTGAAGGCTCCGACGACTACTCGCGGATGGCACGCCAGAAGTGCGTGATGCAGGCACTCGCCTCGCAGGTCAGCCCGACCGACCTGATCGCCCACTACGGCGAGCTGACCAAGGCCGGTTCCGCGATGGTGCAGACCAACCTGCCGGGTTCGGAGCTGAAGAACTTCATGCAGTTGGCGTTGAAGGCGAAGGACCAGAAGATCTCGACGGTCTCGATCGTGCCGCCGGCGATCAACACCGGTGACCCGGATCTGGCGAAGATCAAGAAGATGGTCGCCGACGGGATCGCCCGTGCCGAGGGCGAGGGCCCCAAGCCCGGCAAGAAGAAGGCCGGCAAGGCGCAGACCATCAACGGCGGCTCGCTGGGCACCCGCAACGAGGGATACCAGGCCAACGAGTCCGACGACCTCGCCTCGGCGTGCTGAGGGTACCGAGCAGTAGTTGTTGGCGCGCCGTCTAGGGTGGTCGCCGTGTCCGTGCCCCTGAACGACCCGCCTCGCATCGTCGCGGTGGTCGTCACCTACAACCGGATCGGCCTGGTCACCCGCCTCGTCGAGAGGTTGCGCGACCAGCCCGAGCTGAGCGCCGTCGTCGTCGTCGACAACGCCTCGAACGACGGCACCGGTGCCTGGCTGACGGCGGCGGCCGGCCAGCGCGGGGGACCGGCGCTGCACCCGGTCCTGCTGGCCGAGAACCGGGGTGGGGCCGGAGGCTTCCACGAGGGGTTGCGGAGCGCCGTCGAGGAGCACGACGCCGAGCTGATCTGGCTGATGGACGACGACGGGATGCCCGAGGTCGGCTGTCTGGCCGAGTTGCTCACCCACACCGACCTGGACTTCTGGGGCCCGATCGTCGTCGACCAGGAGCGCCCCGAGCGGTTGGTCTTCCCGATCCGTCTGCCCGGCGGCACCAAGGTCGTGCACGAGGTGGCCGACGTCCACAGCGCCGCGAGCGGTGGTCGGCTCGCCGAGATCGTGATTCCGTTCAACGGGGTGCTGGTCCGGCGCGAACTGGCGCGCAAGATCGGCTACCCGCGCTCGGAGTTCTTCATCTGGGGCGACGACCACGAGTACCGGCTCCGGGCCGAGGCGGCCGGCGCCCGGATCGCCACCGTCGTCGACGCCGTGGTCCGCCACCCTGCGGTAGGGGAGTTGGGGACGCCGATGATGTTCGGCCGGACCACCTACAACCACTCGCCCTCGGACCTCAAGCACTACTGCATGGCGCGCAACAACGTGGTCAACCTGCGCGACTACCGCGGCTGGGCCCACGTGGCGGCGTTCGTGGTCAAGACCGGTTGGTTCTACGCGTTCACCCGACCCAGCCTGAGCCGGCTCCGGCTCAGCCTGCGCGGGATCCTGGCGGGGCTCCGCGGCGATTTCACCGGCCACCGGAGGTTCCTGCGATGAGCGCGGAGCGCGGCCGCGGGGCCGAGACCGTCGCGGTCGTCGTGGTCACCTACAACCGGTCCGAACTGCTCGGCCGGATGCTCGACGGCCTGGCGGCTCAGACCCGCCGTCCGGACGCCGTGGTCGTCGTCGACAACGCCAGTGGCGACGGTACCGCCGAACTGCTGGCCGACCGGGCCGCGAGTGGCGAACTGCCCCTGCAGGTGCACACCTCGACCGAGAACCTGGGCGGTGCCGGCGGTTTCCACCTCGGTACCCGCCTGGCGATGGCCGGCGGCTATGACCGGATCTGGCTGATCGATGACGACGTGGTGCCGGCCCCCGACTGTCTGGCGGTGCTGATGGCGGCGGACGAGGACTGCCTGATGGTGGTCCGTGAGGACCTCGCCGGCGCGCTGGTCGAGAAGGCCGCGCTGCGGTTCGACCTCTCCAACCCGTTGGCGATCCGCCCGAAGACCGCCTCGGTCGACTCGACCTACCCCTCCCGGGCAGCGATGCCGGAGCGGGTCGCGGTGGAGAACGTGGCCTTCGAAGGGTTCATGTTCCGCCGCCAGGTGGCCGAGGAGATCGGGCTGCCCGACCCCTCATACTTCATCTTCTACGACGACGTCGACTTCGCTCTGCGGGCCCGGCGCTCGGGGCGGACGATCTGGGCGCTGCGCGACGCCGTCCTGGTCCGCCAACTGGACTTCAACCAGCAGCACGACCTCTCCGGCTGGAAGGGGTTCTACATGTATCGCAACCTCTTCGTGGTCCACCTGCGCTACGGAACCAATGCGCTGGTCCGGCTCAAGCCGTACCTGATCACGTTGGCCGTGGTGCTGCTCAGCCCGGTGCGTGGCGGCCGCGGGGAGGCCGCGAACGTGATCAAGGCCATGCGCTCCGCGCGCACAATGCGCAGGCTGCCACACGCCGCAGAAGCCCCCGATTCGCCGTCGGCTCGTTAGACTTACCGCCGCGCCAAACCGCTCAGGAGTCATATTTTGTCTGCACCAGACCTAGTCGTCGTCGGTTCCGGTTTCTTCGGACTGACCGTCGCCGAACGTTGCGCCACCGAGCTCGGCCTCCGGGTCCTCGTGCTGGAGCGGCGTGACCACCTCGGTGGCAACGCCTACAGCGAGTTCGACGAGGAGACCGGGATCGAGGTGCACAAGTACGGCACCCACCTGTTCCACACCTCGAACACCAAGGTCTGGGAGTACGTGAACCGCTTCACCGCGTTCACCAACTACCAACACCGGGTCTTCGCCAAGTACCAGGGGCAGGTCTACTCCTTCCCGATGAACCTGGGCCTGATCAACCAGTTCTTCGGCAAGGCGCACAGCCCCGACGAGGCGCGCGCCCTGATCGCGGAGCAGGCCAGCGAGATCGCCACCGAGGACGCCACCAACCTCGAGGAGAAGGCGATCAGCCTGATCGGCCGCCCGCTCTACGAGGCGTTCGTCAAGGGCTACACCGCCAAGCAGTGGCAGACCGACCCGAAGGAGCTGAGCCCGGACATCATCACCCGGCTCCCGGTCCGCTACACCTTCGACAACCGGTACTTCAACGACACCTACGAGGGGCTGCCGGTCGACGGCTACACCGCGTGGCTGACCAGGATGGCCGACCACCCGAACATCGAGGTGCGCACCTCGACCGACTTCTTCGCGGTCGCCGACGAGTACAAGGGCAAGGTCCCGATCGTCTACACCGGTCCGGTCGACGAGTACTTCAACAACTCCGAGGGCCGCCTGTCGTGGCGCACCATCGACCTGGAGCAGGAGACGCTCGACGTCGACGACTTCCAGGGCACCGGTGTGGTCAACGCCAACGACCAGGAGCTGCCCTTCACCCGGGTGCTGGAGTTCAAGCACCTGCACCCCGAGCGCAAGCATCTGGCCGGCAAGACCATCGTGGTCCACGAGTACAGCCGCTTCGCCGAGGAGGGCGACGAGCCGTACTACCCGATCAATACCGCCGACGACCGCGCCAAGCTGCTCAAGTACCGCGAGCTGGCCAAGGCCGAGCCGATGGTGCTCTTCGGTGGCCGCCTCGGCACCTACAAGTACCTCGACATGCACATGGCGATCGGTTCGGCGCTGAGCATGTTCGAGAACAAGCTGAAGCCGCACTTCGCCGACGGCGCCCCGTTCACCAGCGGCGGGGTCGAGGGAGACGCCTGATGAGTGAGACCACCACCCGGCTGCTGCAGCGCCAGGTCTTCCCGCTCGACAAGGACACCGGGGTCTTCCCGCTCTACGTCGACCTGGAGGAGGCCAAGCTCGACGCCGACCGCTACGAGATCGGCGCGAACAAGGACGCCAAGGACCTCAACATGGCGGCGATCCGCCAGTCGACGTCGACCGGGCGCGCGCTGCACCCGGACCAGATCCTGTCCCGCACCTCGGTCCGGGCGAACCCGAACCAGACGTTCTCTTTCGGTACCTACTTCAACGCGTTCCCGGCCTCGTACTGGCGCCGGTGGACGATCGTCGACGAGGTTCAGCTCACGGTGACCGTCGAGGGCGTCGGTGCCACCGTCACGGTGCACAAGTCGATGGCCCGCGGCCACTCGCAGCGCGTCGAGAGCGTCGCCGTCGAGAGCGACGGCGAGGTGACCTTCACCTTCGACCTGACGCTGACCCCGTTCGTGGACGGCGGCTGGTACTGGTACGACGTCACCGCCGGCGACGGGGGAGCCCGGGTGATCGCGGCCGAGTGGACCGCGCAGGTGCCCGTCGACCGGGCCGAGCACGGCACCGCCGACATCTGCATCACCACCATGAACCGTCCGGACTTCTGCGCCAAGCTGATCGGTCAGCTGGCCGAGGACGACGTGCTCCGTCCGTACCTGGACACCGTCTTCGTGATGGAGCAGGGGACCAAGCCGGTCACCGAGTCGGAGTTCTTCCCCGAGGCCGAGAAGGCCCTGGGCGAGCAGCTCCGGGTGATCGTGCAGGCCAACCTCGGCGGTTCGGGCGGTTACGCCCGTGGCCAGTTGGAGTCGGTTCGCAAGGGCACCGCGACCTACGCGCTGATGATGGATGACGACGTCATCTGCGAGCCGGAGGGCATCATCCGGGCGGTCACCTTCGGCGACCTCGCCAAGCGGCCCACCATCGTCGGTGGCCACATGTTCAACATCTACTCCCGCTCGCGCCTGCACTCGTTCGGCGAGATCGTCCAGCCGTACCGGTTCTGGTGGCAGACCCGCCTCGACGGCTACAGCGACTGGGACTTCGCCTCCCGGAACCTCCGTTCGGCCCGCTGGCTGCACAAGCGCGCCGACGTCGACTTCAACGGCTGGTTCATGTGCCTGATCCCGCGTCAGGTGCTGGAGCAGATCGGTCTCTCGCTGCCGCTCTTCATCAAGTGGGACGACTCGGAGTTCGGGCTCCGTGCCAAGCAGGCCGGCTTCCCGACCGTCTCGTTCCCGGGTGCCGCGGTCTGGCACGTGCCGTGGAGCGACAAGAACGACGGTATCGACTGGCAGGCCTACTTCCACCAGCGCAACCGGTTCATCGCCGCGCTGCTGCACTCGCCGTACGAGCGGGGTGGCCGGATGGTGCGCGAGAGCTTCAACCACCAGATCAAGCACCTCGCCTCGTTGCAGTACTCGGTCGCCGAGATGCGGCACAAGGCTCTGGAGGACGTGTTGGCCGGCCCCGAGCGGCTGCACGAGGAGCTCGGCTCCAAGCTGCCCGAGGTGAACGCCTTCCGGAAGCAGTTCGTCGACGCCCAGCTGCACGCCGACCGGGACGAGCTGCCGCCGGTGCGCCGTCGCAAGCCCCCGAAGAAGGGCAAGTCCGACATCGAGATCGCCGGCCCGTGGGCGGTGCGGATCGGTGCGTTGACGGCGCCGCTGCGCCAGCTCCGCCCGGTCCGGGAGATGTCGCGGGAGTTCCCCGAGGCCGAGCTCACCGCGATGGACACCAGCTGGGTCAACCTGGTCAAGTACGACTCGGTCATCGTCTCGATGAACGACGGCTCGTCGGTGGCGCTGTACAAGCGCGATCCGGAGCGCTACCGCGACCTGCTCAAGCGGACGATCGAGATGCACCGTCGCCTGCACCGCGAGTGGCCCGAGCTGGCTGCGCGGTACCGGGCCTCGCTTGACGACGTCGTCTCGCCCGAGACCTGGTCGAAGACCTTCGGCATCGCCGATGAGTGATCAGGTAGCGCCGCGCGTCGTGGACGCGCCGCTGAGCAGCCCGGCCCCGGCGGCCGGGTTGCTCGAGGTGTTCCGCCGCCGCTACCTGCTCAAGCTGTTGGTCCAGCGCGAGATCTCGGCGCGCTACCAGGGCTCCGTGCTCGGGTTCCTCTGGTCCTACATCAACCCGCTGTCCCAGCTGTTCATCTTCTGGTTCGTGATGGGCAAGATCATGGACCGCGGGACCGAGAACTTCGCGATCCACGTCTTCTGCGGGTTGATCATCGTCCACTTCTTCGTGGAGACGTTCAACGCCGGAACTCGCTCGATCGTGCGGAACAAGGCGTTGGTCCGCAAGATGGCGATGCCACGGGAGATGTTCCCGGTCGCCTCGATGGTGGTTTCGCTGTACCACATGGGCCCGCAGTTGATCATCATGGTGTTGATCTGCGTGGGTCTGGGCTGGACACCCACCGTCGTCGGGATGGCCGGCTTCGTTCTCGCCACCGCCATTGTGATGTTGCTGGGTACCGCGCTCGCTTTGATGTTCGCCTGTGCGAACGTCTTCTTCCGCGACGTCGGCAGCTTCGTCTCGATCCTGACGAACTTCGTCCGCTTCGGTGTGCCGATGATCTACCCCTTCACGATGGTGGAGGAGCGGTTCGGGGAGATGTCGAGGTTCTACCTCTTCAACCCGATCGCCGACGCCGTGCTGCTGGTCCAGCAGGCGTTCTGGGTGGGGACCACCGACAACCCGACCGACACCCAGGCACACCACATCCCCGACCACCTCTTCGCCTACTCGTTCCTCGCCCTGGGGATCTCGATCGTGGCGCTGGTGATCGGCCAGACGGTCTTCCGCCGTCTGGAGAACCGGATTCCGGAGCGTCTGTCATGAGCTATCCGCCGAGCACCTCGATCGTGGTCGACAACGTCAGCAAGAGCTTCACCCTGCGCTACCACCGCACCTTGAAGCAGATGACGGTGGCGGCGGCCAAGGGTCGCAGTATCAGCGACGAGTTCCAGGCCCTCGACAAGGTCTCCTTCACCGTGGAGCAGGGCGAGTCGATCGGCCTGATGGGGCTCAACGGCTCCGGCAAGAGCACCCTGCTCAAGCTGGTCAACGGCGTGATGCGTCCCGACAGCGGTCAGATCCTGACCCGCGGGCGGATCGCCGGCCTGATCGCCACCGGTGCGGGTTTCCACCCCCAGCTGACCGGGCGCGACAACGTCTACCTCAACGCCGCGATCCTGGGGATGAGCGAGCAGGAGACGAACCGGAAGTTCGATCAGATCGTGGAGTTCGCCGACATCGGGAAGTTCCTCGACACCCCGGTCGGTCACTACAGCTCGGGCATGTTCGCCCGGCTCGGCTTCGCGGTGGCGGTCCACGTGGACTCCGACATCTTCTTGGTCGACGAGGTGCTGGCGGTGGGGGACCGGCCCTTCAAGCGCAAGTGCATCGAGCGGATGCAGCAGGTCCGTGCCGAGGGCCGGACGCTCTTCTACGTCAGCCACGCAGCCGGCTCGGTGAAGAAGATGTGCGACCGGGTGATCGTCCTGGAGAAGGGCAAGGTCGGCTACGACGGCGAGGTCACCGCCGGGATCAAGTACCTCAAGTACGACGCCAGCGACGGTAGCGAGGACGAGCAGGCGGAAGAGATGGACGAGGAGTACGGCGCCGACGTCTGATCGGCCCACGTCTCACCCGCGGACGTCATACGCAGCGTGCACCCGCTTGCACGCACCGTATGACGTCCGTCGGCATTTGGGGGAGGAGTGATCTAGGCCACCTTCTCCGGGGGCTTCGACACGCCTGAAGAAAGTTGAGAAACTTTGGGCGTGTCGGCGTGTCGAGTGGAAATTACATCCATGTAGTTACTCACCAGATCTTGCGGAACCCCCTGTTACTAGTGTGAAACTTGGGACTCGTGTGAACCTTCCCCCACACATGGAGTGTCCCGACATGCCCCCCAGCAAGGTCCGTTACGTCACGATCTGCCAGCAGTTGCTGGCGATCGCTGCCGTCATCGCCGTGCTCGCGCCGGCTGCCAATGTGCTCTCTCTCGACGTGATCGCCTCCGGTCCGGCCCAGGTCGCCCCCTCGACCGACCCCGCGCCGGAGCCCGACGCCGCGGCCGACCCGCAGGCTTCCCCGCCCGCGAAGGCCCAGGCGCCCAACAGGACGGCACCGGTCGCGCCCGCCACGCCGAAGGCGCCGAAGGCCCTGGTCGAGACCGCGCCGGTCGAGACCCAGGTGGCCGAGGTGCCGCTCGCGCCGGTCAGCAACGCCGGCCGGAAGAGTGTCGTGCCCGACGAGACCGATGCCAAGGCGCGTACCGAGTCCGACGAGCCGTCGACCGAAGAGCCCACCGCCGACGAGCCGCAGGCACCGGCCGGCGGCACCGGGGACACCGTGGAGAGCGCGCCGGAGGCGGTCACCGGGTACGGCGCGGTCGGCGTCACCTGGAGCGCTGACAGCGCGGCTCTGGAGGAAGGCGAGATCTCCGTCCAGGTCCGCACCAACACCGACGGTGCATGGAGCGACTGGATCGACGTCGACTACCACGACCACGACGGACCCGACCCCGACTCCGCGGAGGGGCGCAACGCCCGCCCCGGTACCGACGCCATGTTCGTCGGCGAGGTCGACCAGGTGCAGGCCCGTGCCGTCACCGCCGCGGGGATCGCGCTGCCCGACGACATCAAGCTCGCGGTGATCACCCCCGGCGACTCCGCCGGCACCGAGCTGGAGCGCCCGGCGATCGACACCAACGAGCTCGCTGCGCCTCGCGCCACCACCGACGCCCCGGCGGGCGACGACGCCACGCCGCCCAGCACCGACGACTCGACCCTGGAGAGCAGCGAAGGCGACCTCGAACTCTCCAAGAGCTCCTACACCGAGAAGCCGCAGATCTTCAGCCGCGCCCAGTGGGGGGCCAACGAGAAGCTGCGCGACGGCTCGCCGAGTTACCACGAGGTGCACGCGGGCTTCGTCCACCACACGGTGAACGCCAACAACTACACCAAGGCCCAGGTGCCGGCGATGATTCGCAGCATCTACGCGTACCACACCCAGACCCGGGGCTGGAGCGACGTCGGCTACAACTTCCTCGTCGACCGGTTCGGCCGGATCTGGGAAGGCCGCTACGGCGGCGTCGACCGGCCCGTCGTCGGCGCGCACACCTTGGGCTACAACGAGAACTCGTTCGCGATGTCGGCGATCGGCAACTTCGACATCACCAAGCCGTCCGAGCCGATGGTCCAGGCCTACGGCGCGCTGATGGCGTGGAAGCTCGCGCTGCACGGTGTCGATGCGGCCAGCACCAAGCAGGTCGTCGGCTCCAAGACCTTCAAGGCGATCAACGGTCACCGCGACGCCGGCTCGACCGCCTGCCCGGGCAAGTACCTCTATGCCCGGATCGGTGACATCCGCAAGCTCGCCGCAGGGCACCAGGCCGACTGGCGCGGACGTGACCTGGTCACCAACGTGGTCGGCTCCTCGCACCCGGACCTGCTGATGCGGCAGAAGTCGTCGGGGCGCGTCTACGCGGTGCCCACCGGCGGCATGCTCAAGTGGTCGGCTCCGGTGAACACCGCGGGCTACGCCGGCTACGACGTCGTCATCGCAGCGGGTGACCTGACCGGCGACCGTCGCGGCGACATCTTCGTGCGCAGCTCCAAGACCGGCCGTACGGTCACCCTGGCCGGCGACGGCAATGGCAGGTTCACCAGCACCAACCGGGTGCAGGGCGGACTCCGCGGCCGGGACCAGATCACTGCTGTCGGCGATCTCAACGGTGACGGCCGCAACGACATCGTCGCCCGCGACGCCAGCACCGGTCGCCTCTACGGCTACTGGGGCAAGGGCAACGGCGCCTTCCGCGGCAAGGTGCTGCTCAGCACCGGCTGGAAGGGCTACACGATGACCGTGGGCGCCGGCGACGCGAACGGCGACGGCAAGGCCGACCTGCTGGCCCGCGACGCCGCCGGCAAGATGTGGCTGCACCCCGGTAACGGCAAGGGCGGTCTGGGTGCACGGGTCGCGGTCCACCGCACCTGGGGTGGCTTCGACAAGATCACCGGCATCGGCGACTTCGACGGCGACGGCAAGGCCGACCTGCTGATGCGCTACACCAAGAACCAGCGGTTCTACATCCGTCCTGGCGCCGGGAACGGTCGCTACAAGAAGCTCCTCGGCCCGTTCAACTCGCTCAAGGGCGCTCGTGCCGTGAGCGCGGCGCCGGTCACCGGATCCGCCCACCCGGACCTGGTCACGGTCACCGGGAGCACCCTCAGCGTGATCCCGCACGCCGGAACGGTGAACGTCAGCCCGCCGGTCTACCTGGGCTCCGGGTTCAACGGTTCGGAGATGTTGCTCAACGTCGGCGACTGGGACCGCGACGGCCGCAACGACGTGATCTCGAAGACCGCCAACGGCGACCTGAGGCTGCACCGGAACCTGGGCGGCAACAAGTTCGCTGCACCGGTTCGGATCGGTACCGGCTTCAACACCGTCACCCTGCTCGCTGCGGTCGGAGACGTCACCGGTGACGGGTACCCCGACCTGATGGCTCAGCCCAAGAAGTCGTCGATGCGGATCTACCCGGGTAAGGCCACCGGCTTCCTGCCGAGCTACGTCGCCAAGGGACCGATCAGCGGTACCGAACAGTTGGGCCTCGGTCGGTGGAACGCGGACGGCGCACCCGACGTCGCGTACCGGGTCGGCGACGGCCTGCGCTGGTACAAGGGCAACGGTCCCGGCGGGCTGGTCGGATCAGCGGGCAAGCTCAGCGTCGACCTCTCGCCCTACGACCTGGTCACCAGCCCCGGCGACGTCGACGGCAACGGCCGACCCGACCTGGTCGCGGTGGAGCGGAAGACCGGCCACCTCTACCTGCTGCCGGGCACCAGTTCCGGCTTCGGCACCCGGGTCTACCTGGGTCAGGGCTACGGAGGCTTCGACCGGATCGGATGATCAGACGAGTCGCGCGGTGACCCGTTCGGTCACCGCGTGCGACTCCCACAGTTCCGGGTCCGCGTTGCGGACCCAGACCGCCGAACCGCCTCTGACCAGCGGAACGGTGAAACTGGTGAAACCCGAAGGGGAAGCGGGGCTCACCGTGGTCAGGAGACGCCCGCCGTCCTCGAGATCAGCGATCTCGGTGGCGGCGGGCGTCACCAATTCCTGCTGGGTGACGCCCGGCAGCGCCAGGTCGTCGGGCGCCGGCGGGTCGTAGGGAGTGAAGGCGTCGGGCTGCCCCCAGACCTCCACTCCGAAGTCGCTGACGCCCTCCGGCAACGTCTCGGCGAACCGGACGCCCAGCGGACGCAGCGCGGAGGCCAGGATCCGGCGACCTGCCTGGTGGTGGGCGTCCAGGGTGTCCGGGCCGCAGACGATCAGGTCGGCGTCGCCCGGCTCGGGAGTGAGGACCAGGCCGAGGTTCCAGGCCGCGCCCGCGAAGACGGGGGAGAGCCAGTGCGTGGGCAGGTCCAGGTGGAGTGCGTCGCCGCGCTCCAGGTCGAACTCCTCGCTGAGCAGGCTCGAGGTCTTGGCGACCCAGTTCGCCCAGGTGGTCACCGACAGCTCCACCCGTTCGCCGGTGGCGTCGTCGTAGAAGGTGACCAGCGGGCGGCCGGCGTCGCGACGGAGCAGGGAGGCGATCAGGTCGGGGAAGGTACGCACCATGGGTTCAGCCTAGTGAGCATGCGCGACGCCTTCTGCCACTAGGCTCTGCGGCTATGACCCAGGCACCTGCTCCTATCGAGGCAGTGATCGTCGCCGGTGGCTTCGGCACCCGGCTGCTCCCGCTGACCGCACGTCGTCCCAAGCACCTTCTCGACGTCGGCGGGGTGCCCTTCCTGGAGCACCAGATCGCCCGGCTCGCGCGTGCCGGCGTACAGCACATCGTGCTCGCCACCTCGTACCACGCCGACATGTTCGAGCCGATCCTCGGCGACGGCAGCCGGTGGGGGATCCGGATCAGCTACGTGCTGGAGGAGGTGCCGCTGGGGACCGGCGGCGCGATCCGCAACGTCGCCGAGGCGCTGTCGCCGAACCCGGACGGCGCGGTGGTGATCCTCAACGGCGACGTGCTCTCCGGGCACGACCTGGCCGGCCAGTTGGCGGACTTCGAGACGCCGCGCGACGGCCGTGCGGTCGACGTGTCGCTGCACCTGGTGCCGGTCGCCGACGCCCGGGCCTTCGGCTGTGTGCCGACCGACGATGCCGGTCGGGTCCTCGACTTCGTGGAGAAGTCCGACAATCCGGTGACCAACCAGATCAACGCGGGTTGCTACATCTTCCGGCGCCGGGTGATCGACACCATCCCGGTCGGCCGCGAGGTCTCGGTCGAGCGGGAGACGTTCCCCGGCCTGGTCGCCGACGACGCCTTGGTGGTCGGCTTCGTCGACTCCGCCTACTGGCGCGACGTCGGTACCCCGCAGGCCCTGGTCGACGCCGCGGTCGACGTGGTGCTCGGCGTGGCGCCGACCCCGGCGGTCGAGGCGGTGCCGTCCGGCGCCCGGATCGCCGCCGACGCCGAGGTGGCCGCCGGTGCCGTGGTCGGTGGGGGCAGCGTCGTGATGAGCGGCGCCGTCGTCGCGGATGGCGCTCAGGTACGGGGCAGCGTGGTGATGACGGGCGCGGTGATCGAGGCGGACGCCGTCGTGGCGGCCTCGGTGGTCGGGCCCGGTGCCCGGGTCGGCAAGGCAGCCATCCTGGACGGCGTCACGGTGGGCGACGACGCGGTGATCGCCGACGGTGCCACGTTGGCGGCGGGGGACCGGGTCGACGTAGGCGCCCAGGTGGGCTGAGAACCCTTTCCAGCAACGCGAAGAGCCCCAGGAGAACGAACTCCTGGGGCTCTTCGCGTTGCTGTGTGATCGGCCTCGATCAGCCGCCGGCGGGCTCCGGCGAGTCGAGGTACGGGTACTTCTTCATGAAGTCGTCCAGCGCGGCACCGGAGACGCCGCTGCAGAACTGCCAGGCGCCGACCTGCTTGTCGACGTTGCTGACGTCCTCGTCCTGGCCGCCCTTCGACCAGTGCGTGAAGGCGACGTTCATCTTGGAGGTGTCGATCTCCTTGCCGTCGTCGTCCTTCCACGGCTTGCCGTCGTCGAGCCAGTCGCCGTCGGCGTCGTCCCACTCGACGGCCTTGAACTTCATTCGCATGTTGCTGTCGCCCTTGAGCCGGTCGGCGATGGCGCGGAGGTCGTCGTACTCGGAGCTGCCCCGGTCGATGTTGCGGAACCAGAGGATGGTGTAGCCGTGCTCGAGGTTGTGTACCAGGCGCTCGGTGTCGGGACGGTCGTCCTTGGTGTAGAGCTTGCGGCCCTGGGGGTCCCAGGTGTCCTCGTGCTTGCCGAAGGCCGGGGGCTCCTGCGGGTAGTCGATCTCGACGTCCGCGCCGACGTGCTCCTGGTTACCGGTGGCCTTGCGGGTCAGGATCGGTCCGCAGACGTCGGCCTTGGCGCCGATCTCGCCGATCTTGAGGTCGTTGTACTGCCGCAGATCCCACCAGTCCTTGATCGGACGGAAGGCGGCGAGTCCCACGATCAGGACGGCGATGGCGACACAGGCGCCGACGATGATCAGGCCCTGACGCTTGTCGGCTCGCTTCTGCTGATTGCGCAGCTGGTCAGCGACCTCGCGTCGGGTCTTCTTGTTGTTGGCCACGGCTCAGGCTTCTCTCACGGGTGTCGTGCGGTACGGGGGCAGAGTCTACGGAACAAGTGGTCGGAACAGGACCGTGCCACCCTCGGCAGCATCGACGACACCCTGCCAGGCGTAGGCGTGGCCCAAGGCGGCCAACGCCGCAGCGGAGGGCATGCGACCCTCAGCCGGGGTCCAACGTACCTGTTCCGACAAGGTTTCCACGCTGCCTCCGCCCAACTCGGTCAGCGCCAGGACGAGATCGTCGACCGGTGCGGGAGCCCCGAAGGCGACGGCGTCGCGCCCCACCAGGGCGGCGAGCACGGCGGCGCGTGCGCCGAGACCGAAGAGATCCTCGCCATCGGGGCGGTTGAGGATGCCGGCCCCGGTGCCGTCCTCGCCGGCCGGTAGGACCAGGTCGGCCCGGCCACGGATCACCACGAACGGACGGCCACCGAGCTTGCCGCTGGCGAGCTCGGCTGCGCCGGCCAGTTCGTCGGCGACGGCCGGGGCGGTCACCGCGAGCGGGTTGCCGTAGGCGTCCTCGCGACCGGCGAACTCCTCCTGCACCAGCAGGCCGGCGGCCCCGATCGCGATGTCGGTCTGCCCGGTCCGCCAGGCGCGCCCGGCGGTGTCGGTGATCACGACGGCCACGTTGGCCCCCGTGGCGGTGAAGATCCGGGCCCGGATCCGGCGCGCGGTTCCGTCCGGGTCGAGGGGGAGCAACAGGTGCTCGCCCGCGGCCACGTTGGAGGCGTCGATGCCGGCCGCGGCCATGGTCAGGCCGAGCCGGTTCCGGACGATCTGGGTGGGGCCACGGCGGGCCACGATCCGGTCGGTCTCCGCGGCCAACGACACCTCGCGGGGACCGGTGCCCCGGCGTCCCTCGGCCTTGCTGACCACCTTGCTGGTGATCGCCAGGACGTCGCCGCTGACCAGTTCGCAGTGGTCCAGGGCGAGCTCGGCGAGGTCGGTTCCGTCGGTGATCTCGCCGATGCCGCTGGGCGCGTTGAGGTGCAGGGCGCTCACGAGACCAGCTCGATCGCGGCGCGCGCCATCGCGGCGGTGGCGTCCGGGCTGGTCATCATCAGCGGGACGGCGGCGGCCTTGATCCCGGCCGCTTCCAGGGCCGGGACGGCGGCGCTGTCGGCGCTGTCGACCAGCCAGCCGTCGAGGACGCCGCCACGGCCGCGGGAGCCGTAGTGGCGCCCGACGCCGGCCGCGCTCACCTCGACGCCGATCGAGGTGAGCATCTGCTCGGCCATCCCGTGCACGTGGCGGTCGCCGACGATCGGGGAGAGACCGACCACCGGCGCGGTCCGGTCCAGCAGCGCTTCGCGGACGCCTGGCACGCCGAGGATGGTGCCGACCGAGACGACCGGGTTCGACGGCGGCACGATCACCAGATCGGCGGTGCTCAGTGCCTCGGCGACGCCCGGAGCGGGGCTCGACTGGTCCAGACCGACGAAGACCAATTGCTCGGCGGCGACGGCCGCGCGCATCCGCACCCAGTACTCCTGGAAGTGGACGACCCGCTTGCCCGAGGGCTGGCTCTCGTCGGCGATCGCGACGTGGGTCTCGACCCGGTCGTCGGTCATCGGCAGTAGCCGGAGGCGGTCGCCGAACTTCGGCTCCAGCCAACGCCTGCTCAGGGCCTGGGTGACCTGGGAGAGCGGGTAGCCGGCCTCCAGCATCTGGGTCCGCACCAGGTGGGTGGCGATGTCGCGATCGCCGAGCCCGAACCAGGTCGGCTCCACGCCGTAGGCGGCCAGCTCCTCCTTGACGCTCCAACTCTCCTCGCGGCGGCCCCAGCCCCGTTCGGGGTCGATGCCGTCGCCGAGCGTGTACATCACGGTGTCGAGGTCGGGGGAGACCTTGAGGCCGTGGATCCAGATGTCGTCGGCGGTGTTGGCGACCACCGTGACGTTCGTCTCCGGGGTGGTCCCGGGCAACTGGGAGGTGGCGATTCCATGGAGGAGGCCGGTGAGGAAGCGGGCTCCGCCCACGCCGCCGGACAGGACGGTGATCGATCGCATAGCACTACCTTGCCTGATTTGGCTCGGCTCTCCCTTATCCGGGGGTTATAGCAGATCCGGGCTTGACTTCCGCGGTATGACAGGCATGTAATTTCATCCACGTCGTTTCGGGAGCTGGCTGACTGAACTGGTCAGTAGCCGAGATGGCCGCCGAATCCGGAGCCGCCGGGTACGGGATCAGGTCGAAAGGGGAGTGTCGTGCGTGAGCTGTTCCTCCTCGATGGGGACGACGCCGAAGAATCCGGATGGCAAGAGCGTGCGCTGTGCGCTCAAACCGACCCGGAAGCCTTCTTTCCGGAGAAGGGTGGATCCACCAGGGAGGCCAAAAAGGTCTGCCAGACGTGTGAGGTCCGACAAGACTGCCTCGAAGCTGCACTCATGAACGATGAGCGTTTCGGAATCTGGGGCGGTCTGTCGGAACGCGAACGTCGCAAGTTGAAGAAGCGGGCCGTCTAACAAGAAATCTGGCCGAACCGTAGGGTGGACCGTCGTGACGGTGACATCCCTGCTGGTCAGCCATGACGGTGCGCGCTGGTTGCCGGCGGTGCTGGCTGGTCTGCGAGACCAGCAGCGCCCGCCGGACCGGACCCTTGCCGTGGACACCGGAAGCTCCGATGAGTCCACGGAGCTCCTGGTCGCCGAGTTCGGCCTCGACCAGGTCCGCCAGGTTCGCGGCGGCTTTCCGCAGGCCGTGCGCCAACTCCTGACGGAGATCGACACCGAGTGGGTGTGGATCCTGCACGACGACTCCGCACCTGCCCCGGGTGCCCTGGCGGCCTTGCTCGACGCCGCCGAACGGGAGCGCGCAGACGTGGTCGGTGCCAAGCTCCGCGAGTGGCCGGACCTCAAGCGACTGCTGGAGGTCGGCGTCACCATCTCCGCCAGCGCCCGCCGGGAGACCGGCCTGGAGCGCGGCGAGTACGACCAGGGCCAGCACGACACGGTCCGAGAGGTGCTTGCGGTCAACACCGCCGGAATGCTGGTCCGCCGCTCCCTGCTGGAACGACTCGACGGTTTCGACGACGAGCTGCCGGTCTTCGCCGGCGACGTCGACTTCGGCTGGCGGGCGGCCCGGGTAGGCGCCAGGACCGTGGTTGCTCCCGACGCCGTGGTCTTTCACGCCGAGGCCTCGCACCGCGACCTCCGTGCGCCCACTCGCAGCGCGCACCGGCGCGAACGTGAGGCGTTGATGTTCACCGTGCTGGCCAACAGCCGCGGCCCGGTGGGCGCGTGGCGCTGGCTGCGGCTGCTACTCAGCTCACTGCTCCGTTCGCTCGGGCTGCTGCTGGCCCGTTCGCCGCGGGCCGCCCTGGACGAGTTGGCCGCGATAGCCGCGGTTCATGGTCGTCCGGGCCGGCTGCGCCGTGCCCGCGCGGCCCGTCGGGGGCTCGGTGACGGCGACGTCGCGCTCGCCCCGTGGTGGCTGCCGCTGCGGCACGGACTCGACTTCGTCTCCGACGTCGGCTCCGCGGCGCTGGCCCATGGCCGTGATGTCGGTGAGCGGCGCCGTGCCGAGAGCACCGGCTCCGAGCACGACGATGAGGACGGCCCTGACGACGACAGCGGCCTGGTGGTGCGGCTGCTGACGAGTCCTCTGGCGCTTGCCGTGATCGCCACCGTGGTGGCGATGATCGTGGCGGCCCGGATGGCGTTCGGACCGCTCGAGGGAGGCGCGCTGTCGCCGACCCCGCCGTCGGCCGGCTACTGGTGGGATCTGCTCGGCTCCGGTTGGCACCCGTTGGGGCAGGGGACCGAGGCGCCCGCGCCCTCCTACCTGATCGGGTTCGCACTACTGGGATCGCTGCTGCTGGGCAGCGCGACCGCCGCGATCTCCTTGCTCTTCCTGCTCGGCGCGCCGCTCGCCGCCTGGGGTGCCTGGCGCTTCGTCGCGCGGGTCGCCGCGTTGAGTTCGGGCCGTGCACCGTCGCCGTGGTTGGCCGCCGGCGCGGCGTTGGCCTGGGCGATGGTGCCGATCGCCTCCGGCGCCTGGGGCCAGGGCCGGTTCGGCGTGGTGGCGGCCGCTGTGGTCCTGCCCTGGCTGGCCGGAGCCGCACTCGGCTTCCTCGACAGCGAGCCCGATCGGCGCCGCCGGGCCGGATGGCGGACCGGGCTTCTGCTCGCCCTGGTCACCGCCTTCACCCCGGGGGCCTGGGTGTTGGCCGTGGTGGTGGTGGCTGCCGTCTTCGGGATCCTGGCGGCGATCGCACCGACCCTGCTCCGGACCCGGTCGGTCTGGGGCCCGTTGCTCGTCGTTCTGGCGGTGCCGCCGGTGATCCTGCTGCCCGGTGCGGTCGGGATGCTCGGCCACGATCTCGGCGGTGTGCTGCTGGAGGCCGGACGCTCGATGCCGGGCCCCGACGGGGCGGACCTGCTCTTCGGCCGCCTGCCGGGGCCGTCTGCACCGGTCTGGCTCGGTGCCCTCCTCGTGCTTGCCGCCGTCGCGGCGCTGATCCCGGCCGCCAGCCGGATCGCGGTGATCGCCTGTTGGAGCGTGGTCGCCACGACCGCTGTGCTGGCAGCCGCGTTCAGCCGCCTCGAGGTGGAGCTGCCCTCCGGCGTCACCGGGCCCGGCCTGAGCTTCGGCCTGCTGATGATCCATGGGGCACTGATCACCGCTGTGGTGATCGCCGTCCATGCGGTGCTGGTGCCCGCTCCCGCCGGTGCACGTGGTTCTCGCGGTGCGACCCTGCCGCGACGCCTGGTCGCCGGTGGTGTCGGGGCGGCGCTCGCCGTGGTGCCGGTCGGTGCACTCGCCTGGTGGCTCTTCTCCGCCGATGACCTGTTGGCCCGTCCGGGCTCCTCGCCGGTGCCCGCCTACATGCGCCAAGCCGGTGACGAGGACCCGAACCGCGGCGTCCTGGTGGTCGCCGGCAGTGTCGCCGAGGGCCTGGACTGGACGGTGCAGCGCGGCGACGGTCCGTGGCTGGGCGAGGACGAGATCCTCGCCCTGACCGAGGTGGACACCGCCCTCGAGCAGCAGGTGACCGCGTTGCTGACCAGTCCGACCGAGCAGGTCACCACCGCGCTTCCGGGCCGTGGCGTCGAGTACATCGTGCTGCCGGCTCCCGCCGACCCCGGGCTGGTCGGTCTGTTGGACAGCGCCACCGGGCTCAGCCGCGCCAGTACCTCGGACCGGGCGACGCCGGCCTGGCAGTTCGAGACACCGGTCGCCGACGACGCCGTCACCGGTGAGGGGCCCTGGTGGTTCGGTTGGTTGCTGGGAGTCCAGGTGATCGCGTTGCTCGCGGTCCTGATCTTGTGTGGTCCGACGCGGAGGGAACAGCGATGAGTGGCGCAACCAGTGGGCGGGGCGGACGCCGTGCCGCTCCCCGCGCGAGCCGACGTCGGCCCTCGCCGCTGCTGGTCGTCGGAGCGGCCACCGTCGCCATCTCGCTGGGCGCGCTCGCGCTCCAAGCGACGCCGGCCACTCCGATCGAGGACGGCTCCCGCGCGCCCGAGAGCGCCCCGTTGCACGCCGTCGACCTGGCTTGCCCGTCGGGTCCCGGCTCGGTCCAGGTGGCCCGGTTGGGGGAGCCCGTCGACGGTGCCGCCGACGGCGCGGTGACCACCCGGTCCGGCGACGAGCAGGAGGCCGCGGCGCTCGCCCTGGCCGCCGGTGCCACCGCGACGGTGACCGGGTCCAGTCGGGTCCTGGTCCAGGGCACCGAGTCCGCGGCGCCCGGTCTGATCGCCGCGCGTACCGCCGAGAAGCCCGACCTGGGCGCGGTCGAGTGCCTGAGCCCGGCCGGGGAACAGTGGTTCGTCGGCGCCGGCGCCGGAGGGCTGCGGACCTCGGAGCTGACCCTGAGCAACCCCGACGCTCGAGCCGCCGTCGCCGACCTGGAGGTCTTCTCGGTCGATGGTCCGGTGAGCTCGGCGGCCATCCGCGGGATCAGCGTGGCCGGGAAGAAGACCACCAAGCTCGACCTGGCCGAGTTGGTGCCGCAGCGCGAGGAGATCGCGATCCGGGTGCTGCCGCGTCAAGGACGGGTGGTGCCGTCGATCCGGGACCGCGCCGGGAGCGGGAGCGCGGAGCGGACCGACTGGCTGCCGACCACCTCCGCACCGTCCCAGGTGCTGCAGATCCCCGCTGTTCCCGGCCGTTCCGGGAGCAACGTGCTGGTCCTGGTCAACCCGGGGGAGTCGGCCGGGCGGGCCAGGGTCACCGTTACCGGTGCTGCCAGCGAGTCGGCTCCGGTCGGGTTGCGCGAGATCGCGGTGCCTGCTGGTGCCGTGGTTGCGGTCGACCTGACCAAGCGGGTCGCGGAGCTGGTCAAGGCCGGTGACAGCGTCCTGACCGTGCGGGGCACCGTTCCGCTCGCCGGCTCACTGCGGGCCGAGGTGGACGGCGACCTGGTCCACCTGGCTGCCGTCGGCGGCGTCGAGGGTGCTTCGGGTCAGGTCGTGCCGAGCGCCACCCGCCGCCTACTGGTGCTCACCGCGACCGAACGGGCCGGCGCGGTCACCGTCCACTTCGTCGGGGGCGAGAGCTGGGAGGGGCGGCTCCGGCCGGGGCAGAGCACCCCCGTGCCCGTACCGAGTGACGCGGAGGCTCTCTGGGTGCAGACCAACGTGGCACACCTCGGCGCGATCCGGGCAGCCGGAAGTCGTGGCACGGCGTGGTTGCCGTTGCGTCCATTGCCCAGTGACCGGTTGATCCCGAGCGTCCGTCCGCAGCGCTGATCGTGCCTGAGTGGGCCGGGCTCACTCGCTCTCGGTGAGCTCGGCCTCCTGGTAGGGGTGCTCGGCGACGAAGGTGCGCGCCTCGTCGTACATCCGCTCGATGTACTCCTCCAAGCGTGCGGCCTCGACCCGCCACTGACCGCGCCCGCCGATCTTGATCGCCGGCAGGTCGCCCCGTCGGACCAGGGCGTAGACCTGGGCCGAGGACGTGTTGAGGACCTCGGCGACGTCGGCGAGGGTCAGGAAGCGGGGCGTGTCCTGCATGGCTCTACTCTGCCACCGCCCGTCGACACTGCCGCTCAGGGACCCGCGACTTCTGTGGAGAAGCGGCTGACGGAACCGGGAATCGGGCCGATGATGGCACGATGAATGAGCCTCTCGGGATGATCGAACCACCCAGCGCGCGACGATTAAAGACCCGCGGGTGGCGTGACCCCCGCCTCGGGGTCGGCCTCCTCCTGGTGGCCGGTTCGGTGTTGGCAGGTGCCTGGTTGGTCGCCGACGCCGACGACACCGTCGAGGTGTGGAGTGCGGCCCACGACCTGCAACCGGGCGAGCGGATCGATGCCGACGACCTGGTGGCGACCA
Organism: Nocardioides sp. Bht2; assembly: GCF_047308515.1. Taxonomy (NCBI): domain Bacteria; kingdom Bacillati; phylum Actinomycetota; class Actinomycetes; order Propionibacteriales; family Nocardioidaceae; genus Nocardioides; species Nocardioides sp. Bht2. The sequence continues at coordinate 110,514 of NZ_JBLBWI010000003.1, read as the reverse complement.
GGGTCCGGTTCGCCGACGCGCAACGCCTGGAGCACTACCTGAAGGTCGTCGACGGGGTGCCGGACGGGGTGCTGCAGCAGGCGGCTCCCTCCGGGGCGTTGCTTCCGGCCCAGGCGCTCGGGGAGGCCGCCGACGACCAGATCGAGGTGGCGGTGTCGGCGCCGACAGCGGCGGTGCCGCCGAGCGTGGCGCCCGGTACGACCGTCGACGTCTGGGTGACCGCGGACGGCGCCGACGTCGCCGAGGCGGTCCTTCAAGGTGTCCGGGTGGTCGCGGCACCCGCCGGAGACGGTTCGTTCGCGGCGAGCACCGAGCGCCAGGTGGTGCTCGCGGTGCCGCCCGATGAGACCGGGCAGGTGGGCCGGGTGCTCGCCGCTGCGCAGGCCGGCCACGTCGCGATCACCCGAGCGGGCTGAACGGTGCGCCCGGCTCAGGGTGTCCTGCTCCTGGGACACGGTGCGGCGTGGGAGGCCGAGGCGGTGGCGACGCTCGGCGCTGCCAGCGGACTGGTGGTCCTCAAGCGGTGTCTCGACCTTGCCGACCTGGTGGCGAGTGCTGCCACCGGTCAGGCCCAGGTGGTGGTGCTCGGCGGCGAGGTGGCGATCGACGCCGCCTCCTGGCAGCAGCTGCACGTGCACGGCGTCGCCGTCGTGGTGATCGCCCCCGACGGCGACGATGCCGTGCTGGAGCGGTGGCGGCGGGCGGGGGCTCGGGTGGTGCTGGCTCAGACCGATCTCGGCCGGTTGGTCGAGGTACTGCGGGTGGCGGCTCAACCCGCGCCGACGCCGGCGCCGAGGGCCGCCGCACCTGCCGAACAGCCCCGCCGCTCACCTGGCACCGGGCGGGTCACCGTGGTCTGGGGGCCGGCCGGTTCGCCAGGGCGGACCACGGTGGCGCTCGGACTGGCCGCCGTGGCGGCGCGGCGCGGCAGCGAACCGCTGCTACTCGACCTGGATCCGTGGGGCGGGACGGTGGCTCAACAGTTGGGGCTGCTGGAGGAGGTCTCCGGCCTGTTGGCCTGCAACCGGAGTGTCGGTGAGCTGGCCACCCGGTTCGTCGGCCATCAGCGCCGGGCCGCGGGCCTGCGGGTGCTGACCGGCCTGCCCCGTGCCGAGCGGTGCGCGGAGCTGCGGCCCGAGTTGGCCGCCGACCTGATCGAGCTCGCCAAGCGGTCCGGCCCGGTACTGGTCGACACCGGCTTCTGCCTGGAGGAGGAACCGAGCGCCGCCTACCTGGGCCGGCCGGAGCGCAATGCGCTCACCTTCGACGCGTTGGCGCTGGCCGATCAGGTGGTCGTGGTCGGCACACCTGACCCGGTCGGGCTGGGGCGGTTGGCACGCGGCCTGGCCGAGCTCCGGGAACGGACCAGTGCGCCGGTGGAGGTGGTGGTCAACCGGATGCGACGCACCTTGGGGTGGCGTGAGGCGGACGTCGTCGCGATGTTGAGCGACTATCTGCCGTCGCCCGCGTTGCACTTCCTCCCCGAGGATCGCGAGACGCTGGATCGGGCGTTGGCGCTCGGCCGCACGCTGCCCGAACTGGGGGAGAGCCCACTGAGCAGGGCGATGGCGCGGCTGGCCGATGCGGTGCTCGCCGACGCCGGTGGCGCAGGTTCGGCGCCGGTCGGGAGTGCGCAAGTCGCCGGTTGAGACCGGCGTCACGTTGTAGCCTGATCCGGTTCTGAGTGACGGGGCACTGAGGAGTGAAGATGCGACAGGTCGTTCGACGGGGCACACGGGTGTTGGCGGTTGCGGTCACCACGATCGCGCTGGCGGGGTTGGGCGGCCCGGCGCTGACCGGTTCTGCGACGGCGACCGTAGCGGCGCAGGCACGGTCGGGGGCCGATGGCCGGACCCTCGACGTCGTGGTCCTCGGCGACTCCTACTCCGCCGGCAACGCGGCCGGACCGGCAGCCCGCCGCTACGGCCCGTCCGGGTGTGTGCGGAGCAAAGACGTCTGGTCCGAGCGGTACGCCGCCACCCTCCGGGCCCGCGGGATGAAGGTCCGGGTCGCCAACCATGCCTGCAGCGGAGGAGTCGCTGCCGACCTGACCGTGCCACGCGCGATGGGCTCGGCGAGCACGGGCAGTCACACCGTGCCGGCGACCGACTCCGACACCGGCGCGGCCGCACGGCTGCGCAGGGCCGACCCGTGCAACACCCGGCAGTTCCCCGCCGAGGAGTTCTGGCGCTACCAGGTGACCTCGCGTAACGGGACGACCCTCAACTACAGCTGCCAGCGCTACCTGCGCCCGCAGACCGACTTCGTCGACTCCAGTACCGACCTGGTGGTCTTCACGATGGGCGGCAACGACGCGGGCTTCACCAACATCGTGATGCAGTGCTTCCTGTGGAAGGCCGAAGGCGCCTGCCGAACCGCGATCGAGTCGGCCCAGGCCAAGCTGCCGGCGATCCGGGCCAAGGTGGCCAAGGGGATCGCGCAGTTGCAGCGTCGTGGCCTGCGCCGCGACGCGCGCGTGGTGCAGTTGGGCTATCCGCACCTGCAGGCCGACAACGGCTTCTCCGTCGGGCTCCTGACCAGCTACCCGGCCGGAGAGGCCGTGCGTGGGCTGGTCACCACCGGCAACCGGGAGCTGGCGAAGGTCGCCGCCGACGTCAACAAGCGCAGCGGGGTGCGCGGCCAGATGCGGTTCATCGCCGGTGTGCCGGCGAAGTTCGCCGGGCACGAGCCGGATGCGGGCGGCGGCAATCCGGACCGGTGGCTGATGCAGATCCTGGACCCGACCGCCGTCGATCTCAGCGACTACTACCATCCCAATCGGCACGGCCAGCAGGCGTACGCCGATCTGCTCTCGGTCCACGGTGACTTCGGGGCCGCGCATGGTCCGCGCCGGACCACCGTGACCATCAAGCGGCCCGGGGACCGGGTCGGCGCCCACCGCCGGTTCGCCGTGGTGGCGAAGGTCCGGGTCAGCGACACCGCCCGTCCGCGCGGTGTGGTCAGGGTCCGAGTGGCGAGGAGCGGCCGGCTCCTGGCGACGTCGAAGCTGACCCGGGCCGACGATGGCCGGGTGGTCCTCCGGGTCCGTGGACTCAAGCCCGGCAAGCACCGGCTGGTGGTCCGTTACCGCGGGGCCGACGGTGCCCGCGGTGCGGCCCGGATCACCGTCCGGGCCAAGCGGTGACGACTAGGCGCTGAAGAGCAGGGTCAGGCCGCCGACCGTGAAGGCGACCATCACCAGCAGCATCGACAGCTGACCGGTGAGCTGGTGCCGCTTGGGCAGCAGCGCCACCGCTCGGTCGTGCGCGGCGACGACGGCGACCACGTGACCGACCACCACACCGAGCACCTTGAGGGTGGCCAGCGTGGTCGGGTGCTCGGAGAGCCAGTAGTTGGTGGACCTGTTCGCCAGGCCGAACAGGTCGGAGCCGTTGGCGAACGGGTCGTTGAGCTGGAGCAGCGTGGTCTGCCCGTACTCGACGAAGTAGCTCAGGTAGTGGGCGAAGAAGTAGCCCGCGATGATCGGCACCAGGGAGTGGGCGAAGGCAGCCGGCAGGGTCCAGCGGTGCTCGGGACGCTCCACACCGGTCAGCATGCTGGCCACCACGAAGAGCACGCCGGCCAGCAGGATCAGGCCGATCAGACCACCGAGGTTGAGCAGGTTCTCCGAGATCCCGGGGTGGTCGAGGACGAAGGTGACCCAGAGCCGCGAGCCACGGAAGGAGTCGAAGGCGGTGCTGCCCAGCAGCACTGAGCAGACCGCGACCAGGCCTGCCGTCTGCGGAGTGGTGGCCAGGTTGGCCAGTGGCGAGCGGAGGACCAACCGGTCCTCCTCATCGCGGCCCCAGATCGAGAGCCGGCCGACCAGGGTGGAGAAGACCTCGAACGGGTCGGCGTTCTCGTAGAACTTGTTGCCGTAGATCGCGCCGCCGACCAGCATCACCGCCACGTAGATGCCGATCCAGAGCCGGACCGGGCCGAGTTCGTTGGAGAACGGGTAGACCAGCTCGAACCAGGTGAAGGCGAAGAGGCCGAGCGCAGCCGGCCACATCCCCAACCGTGCCGGGTAGTCGCGGAGCCCGTGCTCGACGTCGGAGCCGGCCACCTTCGCCAATGCGGAGTTGATCGCCCGGACCGGGCTGACCGCCTTGTAGAACGAGCCGAACGCCAACGAGGCCGGGACGATGCCGACCCAGAGCAGCACGAAGAAGACACCGAAGACGACGTTGAACTGGACGTCGCGCCCGAAGACGGCGGCGGCGCCGACGTAGCAGAAGAAGGCGAACCCGAGCAGGCGCAGCAGCGAGCGGAACCAGGGGTTGTCGACCAGGGCGGCTAGCCACTGCGGCGCGGGCCGCTCCTTCGGCTGCTCGAACTTCGCCTTGCGCCACGCCAGGGCCAGCACCGAGAAGGAGATGGCGAGTGCGGCGCAGGCGCCCGCCAGGGCGTACTCGAAGGGAATCGGCAGATCTTCGCCGCCACCCACACCGTGCGCCAAGAAGTTCATCGCGCGCCTTCCTCATTCCTCGGTTCGGTCTCCCCGAGCAGGGCGGAATCCTGCTGGAGTCGCCTCGACTCTGACACAATCCCTGTAAGGGACGCCTGTTGGGTCACCTGGGGGAAACGAGAGAGGTACGCGCATGAGTGAACGGCTTCGTCCCCGCGACCTTGCCTTCGTGGCCACGGATACAGCGGCAACGCCGATGCACAACGCCACCCTGGAGATCTTCGATCCGGGCGACTCCGGCTTCGACTACGTGGCGCTGACCCAGCTGATCACCGACCGGATCGCCTTCGTCCCGCGCTACCGGAAGGTGATCCGCGGCGTCCCGGGGTCGCTGGCCAATCCGGTCTGGATCGACGACGCCAGCTTCGACATCAGCTTCCACGTCCGCCGTTCGGGGCTGCCCCGTCCCGGCACGATGGAACAGCTCCGCGAGCTCTCCGCGCGGATCATGTCGCGCCGGCTCGACCCGAACCGTCCGCTCTGGGAGGTCTACCTGATCGAGGGGCTGGCCGATGGCAAGGTGGCGCTGCTCTCCAAGTCGCACCAGATCCTGGTCGACGGCGTCGAGACGGTCGACCTCGGCCAGGTCCTGTTGGACACTTCGCCGGAGCCCAAGCAGCTGATCCACGAGGACTGGGAGCCGCAGCGCGAGCCGTCACCGTTGGGGTTGGCGTTGGGGGCCGTGGCTGAGTCGTTGCGTGAACCAGCCACGGTCTTGGCCACCACCCAGAGCGCTGCCGAGCGGACCCTGCGCCGGATGGAGGAGGGGCGCACTCGCCTCGGCGCGGTGATGGGGGTCTTGGCGAACCGCCGGCCGACACCGGACTCGCCGATCTCGGCGGAGCTCTCCGAACAGCGACGCCTGGTCACCGTCCGGACCGATTTCGAGGACTATCGCGCACTGCGGTTGGCCCACAACACCTCGGTCAACGACGTCGTGTTGGCCACCTTGACCGGCGCGCTGCGGAGTTGGCTGCTGGCCCGCGGCACCTCGTCGTCGGCGATGCGGAACCTGCGCGCGATGGTGCCGATGTCGGTGATCGACGACGAGCTCGAGGCCACTTCGCTGGGCAGCCAGGTCACGCCGCACCTGGTCCAGTTGCCGATCGCCGAGTCCAGCCCGCTGGTTCGGCTGCATCAGGTCAGCTACGCCTTCCAGGCCCACCGCGAGGCGGGGCAGGCGGTCGCTGCCAACCGACTGGCCGGGATCGCCGGCTTCGCGCCGACCACCTTCCACGCCCTGGGTTCGCGGGTGGCTGCGGAGTCGCAGCGGCGGCACTTCCACCTGACCGTGACCAACGTCCCCGGTCCCCAGTTCCCGCTGTACGCCGCTGGGGCCCGGATGGTGGAGACCTATCCGGTCCAGCCGTTGCTGCCGGGGCAGGCGCTGGCCATCGGTGTCACCTCCTACGACGGCGGCGTCTTCTACGGGATCACCGGGGACCGCGACGCGCTGCCCGACCTGGCGGTGCTGGGACAATGCATCACCGAGGCGCTCGAAGAACTCGTCGACCACACCACCGGTGGTCGGACGCGAGCCCCTCGTGGCCGTACCGAGACCGCAAAGAAGCCGAGGACATGAGTCACCGCGTCTACCTCCCGCTCGACCTCGATCGCCTTGCGGTGTTGGTCTCTGAGCGTCACCTGCCCGGCCCGCTGGCTGCGCACGCCGTCACCGACGCGTTGGTCGAGGCCTGGCCGGACGGCGACCAGGAGGGGTGGGAGTACGCCGCACTGGCCGCGGCCGGTGACGAGTCGTTGGCTGCTCTGATCGCCGGCGACTCCCTGCGGCGCCGGGTGGTGATCGCCGCCGACGTCGACGAGGTGACGCCGCGCGACGGTGAGCCGACGGCTGTCTCCATCACCGGTCTCCAATGGCGCCAGGTCGCCGCCGGCCATGTCGATGTCGAGACGTTGGCGTCGTCGATCACCGACAGTGACGACGGCCCGGAACTGGCCTGGTTCGCCCGCCAGGAGCTCGCCGAACTGAGCTGACCCCGTCGTCCGCGCGCTTCGTCGCGTGATCGGCGTCACGATCCGTGCCACGATGCAAGGCATGGATGCCAACACGTACCCACCGGCTCCCATCAACGAGCCGAACCTCAGCTATGCCCCGGGCAGCCCCGAACGGGAGGCCCTGCTGGCGGAGATCGATACCCAGCAACGCCGTCCCCGATCGCTACGCGCGCATATCGGCGGACGTCGTCGCCCCGGCGGCGGCGAGGAACGCGCCGTGGTGCAACCCCACGACCACGCGCATGTCCTCGGGACCTACCGCAACGCCACCACGAAGGACGCCGAGGCCGCGATCAAGGCGGCCGGCGCGGCCGCTCCCGGCTGGCGGGCGTTGCCGTTCGATGAGCGGGCCGCGGTGCTGCTCCGGGCCGCCGAGCTGCTGGCCGGCCCGTGGCGGCAGAGGCTCAACGCCGCCACCATGCTCGGCCAGTCGAAGACCGCGTTCCAGGCCGAGATCGACGCCGCCTGTGAACTGATCGACTTCTGGCGCTTCAACGTCCACTACGCGGCTCAGATCCTCGGAGAGCAGCCGATCGCGAACAGCCCGGGGGTGTGGAACCGGAGCGACCATCGGCCGTTGGAGGGTTTCGTCTACGCGATCACGCCGTTCAACTTCACCGCCATCGCCGGCAACCTGCCGACGGCACCTGCGCTGATGGGGAACACCGTGCTCTGGAAGCCGTCGCCGACCCAGCAGTTCGCGGCGTCGTTGACGATGGAGCTGTTGGAGGAGGCCGGGATGCCGCCGGGGGTGATCAACATGCTGCCCGGCGACGGGCTGGCCGTCTCCGAGGTGGCGCTCGCGCACCCGGACCTGGCGGGCATCCATTTCACCGGCTCGACCGGGACCTTCCAAGGGTTGTGGCGCGAGGTCGGCGCGAACATCGGTGGCTACCGGAGCTACCCGCGGATCGTGGGGGAGACCGGCGGCAAGGACTTCGTGATCGCGCACCCCTCCGCCGACCCCGACGTGGTCCGGGTCGCCTTGCTGCGTGGGGCTTTCGAGTACCAGGGGCAGAAGTGTTCGGCTGCCTCGCGGGCCTACGTCGCCCGCTCGGTCTGGGAGCAGATGGGTGAGCAACTGCTGGCGGACGTCGAGGCGCTGCCGATGGGCGACGTCCGGGACCTGTCGAACTTCATGGGCGCGGTGATCGACGAGCGCGCCTTCGCCAAGCACAAGGCGGCGATCCGACGGGCCCGGCGGACCCGCTCCCTCCAGGTGGTCGCCGGCGGCCAGAGCGACGACTCGGTGGGCTGGTTCGTGCGGCCGACCGTGGTGCTCGGCACCGACCCGCGCGACGCCATGTTCAGTACCGAGTACTTCGGTCCGATCCTGGTGGTCCACGTCTACGACGATGCCCAGTTCGAGAAGGTGGTCCGCCAGGCCGAGAGCGCGGCACCCTATGCGCTCACCGGCGCGGTGATCGCCCGGGACCGGACCGCGATCACCTGGGCCAGCGAGGAGTTGCGGTTCGCGGCCGGGAACTTCTACGTCAACGACAAGCCGACCGGCGCCGTCGTCGGACAGCAGCCGTTCGGCGGGGGCCGGGCCTCGGGAACCAACGACAAGGCGGGCGCCGCCAGCAACCTGCTGCGCTGGACCTCACCGCGTTCGATCAAGGAGACGCTGGTCCCGCCGACCGACCACCGTTACCCACACATGGGGTGAGACGCTGGCCGGGAACTGGCTGCCGACCTGATGGCCGTGAGCCATGCCCGGAAGGCTCGTTGGTCGAGCTTGTCGAGACCGGCTTGGTGATCTCGGCAGGCTCGATCACCGGAAGGCTCGTTGGTCGAGCTTGTCGAGACCGGCTTGGTGATCTCGACAGGCTCGATCACCGGATGGCTCGATCACCGGAAGGCTCGATCACCGGTGGCTCGATCACCGGTGGCTCGATCACCGGTGGAGTCAGTTGCCGGCCAACCAGGCGGCGCCGACCCGTCCCTGCAGCTTGAGCAGGTTGCCCATCACCTGTCCGATCAGCTTCTCGATCTTGCCGCCGACCAGCGGGATCGAGACCTTCACCTCGGCGTTCACCGTCTGCACCGTCTCGGCGCCGTCGGCGGCGAGGGTGATCTGGCCGGTCAGGCTGCCGGGCTTGCCGGGCAACGTGACGTTGAGCGTCCCGGCCTGCCCGCGGTAGGTCTCCTCCTGGCGGATCGACAGCTGCGAGCCGACGACGCTGCGGGCGAAGCCGGGGAGGCCGGTCGTCGGTGCGGTGCTCTGCACCAGCGAGCGGACGCCGTCCGGGGTCTCGGTGACCTGGACGTCCCAGCTGGTGGCGCCTGCCTCTGCGGCCACCCGCTCCCGGAACTCAGGGGAGACCAGCATCGCGTAGACCTCGTCGACGGGCGCTGCGAACCGGATCTGCTTGTGGAACTTCATCGCTGCTCACCTTCCAGCCATTGGCGGCCGAGCCGCTGCTCGTTGGTCAGGACGTCGCGCAACTGGTCGCCGATCAGGGTGGCGATCTTGCCGCCGACCAAGGGGATCTTCACCTCGACGTCGAGTTCGACCTGCTCGACGACGGTGTCGCCGTCCTGGCGCAGGTTCGCGGTGCCGCGGATCTGGCCGGGCTTGCCGGGGATGGTGACGTCGACGTCGGCCCGGGCGCCGTTCCACCGTTCCACCTGGACGATCCGCAGTTCGTCGCCGACGAACTTCTTCGCGAATCCGGGGATGTTGCCGACCGACTGACGCTGGTCGATGGTGATCGTCGTCCCGGCGAGGCCGACCTCGGCGCCGAGCGCATGCTTGTCGGCGGCACAGACCGACTCTCGGAAGGACGGGGTCAGCAGCATGGCGGCGACCTTGTCGACGGTGGCGCCGGGGTAGGTCAGGGTGACCGAGACGCGGCTCATCGCTCACCCGCCAGCCAGGCTCGGGCGACGGTCTCCTCGGTGCGCAGGCCTTCGACCACCTTGGCGGCGATCAGCTTCTCGATCTTGCCGCCGATCAGCGGAACCTTGGCCTTGGCGTCCGCCTCGAAGACGTCGCGGGTGCCGTCGCCGTCGGCGACCAGGCTCCGGGTCCCGGTGATCCCGGCGGGCTTGCCCGGGGTCTCGATCGTCACCTGGGCGCTGGTGTCGCGCCAGACCTCGGTGATCACGGTGCGGGTGGTCTCGCCGGCGAAGGCGCGGGCGAAGGCGGGGATGTCGTTGTTCGGCTGCTCCATCTCCAGGCGGAGCGTGGCGCCGTCGATGGCGACGTTGATTCCGCTGGCCTGCTGGGCTTGCGACGACTTCGTCCGGAAGGCGGGATCGGTGAGCATCGCGAGGACGTCGGCGGGGGAGGCGTCGTAGCGCGTGGAGTGGGTGAACTGCATGGGGCACATCATCGCCGAGATCGGTGCTCGTGCGGGCGACTCGGGGAGGAAAGCGCGGAGCCGGGCGTGTCGGAGTTCGTCGGACGGACGGGGTTCGAAGTTAGGTTAGGGATGCCTTAGCATCATCGTATGTTTGCAAGGCGAGACTTCCTTCCGGGCTCGGTGGCGGTGGTGACCGGCGCCGGATCAGGTATCGGCGCCACCGTGGCGGCGGCCCTGATCCAGCGCGGACTGGCGGTGGCCCTGCTGGACCGTGACGTCGCCGCGCTGGCCGAGACGGTCGCCCGCTGCGCCCCGGGACAGACCCTGGCCGTGCCGACCGACATCACCGATCCGGAAGCGGTTGCGGCCGCGTTCGCGGCGGCGACCGAGCAGCTCGGGCCGGTCCGGCACGTGGTCGCTGCCGCCGGCGTGCTCCGGCCCGCGCCGTTGACCGAGATCGATCCGCTCGACTGGGCGATCAGCTGGCAGGTCAACGTGGGCGGCGTTCTGCACGTGCTCCAGGAGTCGGCCCGGCGCCTGCCGGAAGGCGGCTCGGTGGTCGTGGTCAGCTCGAACGCCGCCGTCGTGCCGCGGATCGGGATGGCGAGCTATGCGGCCTCCAAGGCAGCTGCGGCCGCGTTGACCCGGGTGGCCGGGCTGGAGCTCGCCGAGCACGGCATCCGCTGCAACCTGGTCGCTCCCGGCACCACGGCGACGCCGATGCTTGCCGCGCTCTGGCCCGACCCGGCCGCCGCCGAGGCGCAGGCCCTGGCCGGTGAACCGGCCAAACATCGCCTCGGTATCCCGTTGGGTCGGATCGCCGACCCCGAAGACATCGCCGACTCCGTGCTCTACCTGCTCTCGGACCAGGCCCGCCACATCACCCTGCAACAGCTCGTCGTCGACGGAGGAGCAACTCTGTGAACATCTTCACCAGTGGTCACCAGGCCGTGATCGGGCATGGGATCCGCGAGGTCTATCCGACCGGATCCGCGCGCGACGCCGGTTGGGCCGAGGCAGTACTCGAGGCAGCCGCCTACTCCCAGGTCCGCGCACACTGCGCGCTGAGCTTCGTCCCGGGGGGCGAGGGGGTGGCGGTGCTGCCCGAGCTCAGTGAAGTGGTGCCCTACGACCAGATCGAGATCGCCGACGTCGCCGGACTGGCCGGGGTCGAGGTGACGCCGGTCCCGGCGCCCGCCGACTATGCCGCGATGGTCCGGGCGGCCCTGGAGCGGATCGAGGCGGGCGAGGTCGAGAAGGTCGTGCTGGGGCGTCAGCTCCAGGTCCGAGCGCCCGGTCTGCGGCCCGAGCACCTGCTCCGTCCGCTGCTGGACGATCGGCCAGGCGAGTACGTCTTCTCGCAGACGGTGACCGGGGGCGAGGTCGCGGTCGGGGCCAGTCCTGAGCTCCTGGTCCGCCGCGTCGGCACGGCGGTCTCCTCGGTGCCGTTGGCCGGTTCGGTGCCCCGCGCGGCCGATCCGGACGAGGACCGGCGGCGAGCCGAGGAACTCCTCCGGTCGGCGAAGGACCTGGCCGAGCACGCCCACGTCGTCGAGGCGATCACGGCGGCACTTGCGCCGCTCTGCGGCGAGCTCGACTGGCCACGCACCCCGATCCTGCACCGGACCGACACGCTGTGGCACCTGGCCACGCCGATCCACGGCCGCCTGCTGGCCGACCGGCCACTGCCGTCGGCTCTGGAACTCGCTCAGTTGCTGCACCCGACCCCGGCGGTCGGCGGCGTCCCGGCGGCGCGGGCAGCGGCGTTGATCGCCGAACTGGAGCCCACGCCCCGTGGCTACCTGGCCGGTTGCGTCGGCTGGCTCGACGGGGCCGGTGACGGCGAGTTCGCGGTCACGATCCGGGCCGGGATCGTCGGCCACGACGAGCTCCAGCTCTTCGCGGGGGCGGGCATCGTCGCCGGTTCGGTGCCGGACTCCGAGGTCCGCGAGACCGGCGCGAAGCTCTCGACGATGCTCCGTGCCCTCGAGCGCAGCCCCGCCGGAGCACTGCGATGACCCGCGCCGCTCTGCCCACGAGCACCACCTGGCCCGAGGAGTTCCGCCGGCGCTACCGCGACGCCGGATACTGGACCGACGAGACCCTGGCCTCCTTCGTCAGCGAGAGGGTCCAGCGGTTCGCCGAACGGCCCGCGGTCCAAGGGATCGACGGCACCGGCAGCTGGCAGCGGTGGAGCTACCGCGAGCTCGGTGCCGCGGCCGAGAGCGCTGCCACCTGGCTCCGGGCTCACGGGGTGGAGCCCGGCGACCGGGTGGTACTTCACCTGCCCAACACGGTGGAGCTGATCGCGGTTCTCTGCGGCAGCTTCACCCTGGGTGCGGTGCCGGTACTGGGCCTGCCCAGCCATCGCGAGCTGGAGCTGGCCCAGTTCACCCGGCTCGCCGACGCCGCTGCGGTCATCGGGATGCCGGGAGGTCAGCAGGGTGTCGCTGACGCGGGCGAGCTGGCCGAACTGCACTCCCGCGTCGGCGCACGACTGCGGGCCGACGGCGCTGTGCTCCCGGTCTTCCTCGACGCCGCCGAACTGCCGCTCGGCCGCCCGGTGGGGGAGCTTTCACCGGTGCTGTCGGATGCCGAGCAGGTCGGCCTGTTGCAGCTCTCCGGTGGCACCACGGGGGTCCCGAAGTTGATCCCGCGGACGCACGCCGACTATCTGTACTCGGTCCGGGAGTCGGCCACCATCTGTGAGTTGAACAGCGAATCGGTGCTGCTGGTGGCGCTCCCGGCGGTCCACAATTTCGCGCTCAGCTCGCCCGGCATCCTCGGAGCGTTCCAGGTGGGGGCCAGCGTCGTGCTGGCCCCAGACCCCAGCCCACGTACGGCTTTCGGCCTGATCGCACGGGAGCGGATCACCTTCGCCTCCCTGGTCCCGCCGTTGGCCCAGGCCTGGGTGGCTGCCCAGCGACGACGTCCGGCCGATCTGACCAGCCTGGCCGTCGTCCAGGTGGGTGGTGCCAAGTTGGCACCAAGTGTCGCCGAGGAGATCGAGCCGGTGCTCGGCGTCCGGTTGCAACAGGTCTTCGGGATGGCCGAGGGGCTGGTCAACTACACGCGCTTCACCGACGACGAGGCCACCCGTCACACCAGCCAGGGCAGACCGATCAGCGCGGCGGACGAGATCCTGATCGTCGACGCCGACGACCAGCCGGTGCCACCCGGCGCCGAGGGCGCGCTGCTGACTCGGGGCCCGTACACGATCCGGGGCTACCTGCGACCGACGCCGGAGGCCGAGGCGTCCTTCACCACCGACGGCTTCTACCGGACCGGGGACCGGGTCCGGCAGTTGCCGAGCGGGCACCTGATCGTGACCGGCCGGGACAAGGACCAGATCAACCGGGCCGGCGAGAAGATCGCCGTCGACGAGATCGAAGAGGCCGCGCTCGTCCACCCGGCCATCCACGATGCGTTGGCGATCGGGGAAGCAGACCCCTATCTGGGCGAGCGGATCTGCCTGTTGGTGGTCCTCGTCCCCGGCGCCGCCGAGCCCGCCGACCTGCGCGACCACCTCCGTTCGCGGGGGCTTGCCGAGTTCAAGCTGCCCGACCGCGTCGTCTGCTGTGCCACCTTCCCCACCACCGCGGTCGGCAAGAACAGCCGCCGCGCGCTGCGCAGGTTCCTTGCGGAGCAGGGCGTCGAGCCTGCTGCCGCCCCACCCGTTCTCTCCACCACCGCTTCGGAGGCGTGATGCTGCCCCAGACCGTCGAGTACACCTTCACCCTGCCCACCCACTCCGCCCCCGAGGCGCGGGTCGGCTGGCACCTGGAACCCACGCGTTCCGCCTTGCTGGTGCACGACATGCAGGCCTACTTCGCCCGGATCTACGGCACCGGATGCCCGGCGTTCAACCAGGCGATCGACCGGACCGCCGCGCTGATCGCGGCCGCGCGCAGCGCTGGGGTTCCGGTCTTCTACACCGCACAGCCGGGCGACCAGGACCCGCAAGACCGTGGTCTGTTGACCGATATGTGGGGGACCGGCATCCAGGACCGTGCCGAGCAGACCCAGATCCTGGCGCCGCTCGCGCCGCGCGACGGCGACCAGGTGCTGGTCAAGCACCGCTACAGCGCCTTCGCCCGCAGCGACTTCGCGCAGCGGCTCGCCGACGCCGGACGCAACCAGCTGGTGATCGTCGGCATCTACGCCCACATCGGTGTCGCCACCACCGCGACCGATGCGTTCATGCAGGACATCGCCCCGTTCGTGGTCGCCGATGCCGTCGCCGACTTCAGCCTCGCCGACCATCAGCGGGCCCTGCACACGGTGGCCCGCACCAGCGGCATGGTGCTCAGCACCGATGAGGTGCTGGCCCGGTGGCGCGACGCATCGGCTGCGACGGGGGCGCTCGAGGCGAGCGCCGAGCTGCGCCTCGACCTTGCCGAGCTGCTCGGCGACGTCGAGCTGGTCGAGCGCGCCGTCACCGACCCGGCCAGCGACCTCTTCGAGTTGGGGCTCGACTCGTTGCGGGCCTTCGAACTCCTCGACCGGTTGGCCGATCGCGGCGTCGAGATCGACTACGCCGACTTCGTTCAACAGGCGACGGTGGAGCACCTGATCGCGGCCTCATCGTTGGTGACGGCGAGGTGACCAGCGCCCCCGAGGACGCGGGCTGGCTCCCGCTGACGGCGGCGCAGCGCGGCCTCTGGTTCGCCCATTCGCTCCGACCCGAGAACCCGAGCCTGACCACCGCCGAGGTGGTCGAGGTGGAGGGTGAGATCGACGTTGCCGCCTTGCAGCGTTCGCATCTGCGCGCCTACGCCGAGTTCGAGCAGCTCCGCGTCGAGGTCGGTCTCGGGCCGGACGGCCCGCAGCAGCGGGTCCGCACCGTGCTGCCTCAGCCGCCGGCCCTGGTCGATCTCAGCGCGCAGCAGGATCCCGCTGCCGCGGCACGGAGTTGGTTGGCGCAGCGGATGGCGGTGCCGTTCGGGCTCGAGGGTGAGTTGGTCGGCTCCGCGGTGCTCAGACTGGGCGCGGATCGACACTGGTGGTTCCATGCCGCGCACCACCTGGTCATCGACGGCACCGGTGCCCAGCACCTGCTCCGCCGGATCGCCGAGCTCTATGCCGCCGAGGTCGCCGGCCTGGCCGCGGCACCGAGCGCGGCACCGAGCCTGGCTGCGCTGGTCGCCGACGAGGCGCTCCAGGACGACGAACTGCTGGACGGGCAGCGGGCGCAGTGGCGCGCGCTACTCGGTGGCGGTGACGAGGCGACCGCGCCGGGTGGTGTCGCCGGCGAGCCGGCGCCGGCTGCGCGGCGGGTTCAGGTCGACCTCGATCCCGAGCTGGTGCGGGCCCTGGTCGTCCGGGCTCGTGAGCTGCGGATGCCTTGGCCGGACCTGGCGACGGTCGCTGTCGGTACCTACCTGGCCAGGATGGGCGGAGGTACCGGGACGCGGATCGGCGTGCCGCTGATGAACCGGACCCGCCCGGGCCGGGCACCGGGGCCGGCAGCGCGGACCGTCTGCACGGCGGTCAACGTCCTGCCGGTACGGGTGTTGGCACGTGGCCGGGTCGCCGAGGTGGTGGGCACCGTCAGCGCGGAGCTGGCCTTCGCCCGGGCCAACTCCCGGCTCCGGTTCGAGGAGCTGACCCGGATGGTCGGCGAGAACGGTGAACGGCTCTACGGCGCCCAGGTGAATGTGCTGCCGTTCGCGGACGCGTTGCCCCTCGGCGAAAGCGCCGGCCGGGTGCGGAACCTCAGCGCCGGACCGGTCGACGACCTGACCGTCTGCCTGCGCGGCAACGCGGCGCGCGGCCGCGTCTCTCTGGAGATCGACGCCCACCCCCGGCTCTGGGACGAGCGGGCCGTGGCCGGCCACCTGGCCCGGCTGCCGAGGTGGCTCGCCACTTTCCTACACGCCGACGACGAGGTCGAGGTCGCCACCCTGGAGCTGCTGACCCCGGCCGAACGCGCTGAGCTCGACGGATTCAACGACACCTCTCGCGCGCTGCCCTATCGGAGCCTCCCGCAAGCGTTCGCCGACCAGGTCGCGCTGACCCCCGAGGCGACCGCGCTGCGGTTCGGCGAGGAGGAGCGGAGCTATCGCGAGCTGGCCCAGCGGGCCGGGGAGCTCGCCGACGCGCTGCGTGCTGGGGGAGTCGAGGCCGGTGAGCCGGTCGGGATCGCGTTGCATCGTGGGTTCGCGCTCTACGAGGCGCTCTACGCCGTCCAGGCGCTGGGGGCGGTCTATCTGCCGATCGAGCCGGGGCTGCCCCCGGCCCGGGTCGAGGGGATGGTGGCCGATGCGGGTGCCCGCTGGGTGCTGAGCGACGCCGAGATCGCGCCCACCCTCCCACCAGGGTTGGCGGTCCTCGACGTCGATCAGGTCCCGACCGGAGACTCGGCACCGGTCGGTGCCGTCCGGGAGCTGGCCGAGGAGGCTCCCGCCTACGTGCTCTTCACCTCCGGGTCGACCGGACGGCCCAAGGGCGTCGAGGTCGGGCATGCGGCGATCGACAACCGGCTGGCGTGGATGCAGCACCAGATCGAGCTGACGCCGGGCAGCCGGGTGCTGCACAAGACTCCGATCTCGTTCGACGTCTCGATCTGGGAGCTCTTCTGGCCGCTCCAGGTCGGTGCCAGCGTCGTGATCGCGGCGCCCGACGACCATCGCGATCCACGAGCCCTCGCCCGGACCCTGGTGGAGCAGCGGATCGACGTCGTCCACTTCGTCCCCTCGATGCTCCGCGCCCTGTTGGCCGACCCGGTCGCCCGCCGGATCGCGACCGGCGCGCGGTTGCAGGCGTTGGTCTGTAGCGGTGAGGCGCTGGCGCCGGACCTCGCCGCCGACGCTGCCGCCGTCTTCGGGGTCGGGGTCACCAACCTCTACGGCCCGACCGAGGCCGCGGTCGACGTGACCTGCTGGGAGTGCCCGGCCACCGCCGACGAGGTGCCGATCGGTGGACCGATCTGGAACACCCGCTGCTACGTGCTGGACGCCGAACAGCGGCCGGTACCGATCGGCGTCCCCGGCGAGCTCTACCTGGCCGGGGTGCAGTTGGCGACCCGTTACGTCGGCGCACCGGAGCTCACCGCACGCGCCTTCGTGACCGATCCGGTGACCGGCGAACGGATGTACCGCACGGGGGACCTGGCCAGCTGGCGCGCCGACGGCGTCCTCCGCTACCTCGGCCGGATCGACCACCAGGTGAAGGTGCGCGGCCAACGGATCGAACTGGCCGAGGTGGAGGCCACGTTGCTGGACCACCCGGAGGTCGTCGATGCGGTGGCGGCTGCGGTCGGTGAGCCAGAGCGCCTGGTGGCCTGGATCGTGCCGGCGGCGCCCCTTGCTGATCCCGCGGCTTTCTCCCAAGCACTCCGAGAGGAGTTGCGGAAACGGCTCACCTCGGCGATGGTGCCGACCCAGATCGGGACGGTCGACGTGCTTCCGTTGACCGTCAGCGGGAAGACCGACCGCAAGGCGGTGGCCCGCTGGGCCTTGCCTGTCGGCGACGGTCGGGGCGCTGCGCCGCAGAGCCTGCTGGCCGAGCAGTTCGCTGCCTTGATGGGCGAGGTGCTCGGGGGCGGCCCGCTGGCGGCAGACGCCGACTTCTTCGACCACGGTGGCGACTCGCTGCGTGCGCTGCAGGTGGTCGCCCTCGCCGAGGATCGGTGGGGAGCTGAGCTCGGGGTCGCCGACCTCTTCACGGCACCGACACCCGCTGCATTGGCGGAACGGATCTCGGCCGGAGCGGCCGGAGGCAGCGACGTCGGCGACCTGCTGGCGCTGCGTGGCGGGGACGGCGTCCCGCTCTTCGCCTTGCCACCGGCGGGCGGCCTGGGCTGGTGCTACAGCGGTCTGCTCCGATCACTGCCCAGCGATCAGCCGCTCTGGGCGGTGCAGACGCCGGGGCTTGCCGACGGCGCCCCGGAACCGGTCGCGGACCTGCAGGCCCTCGCTCGTCGGCAGCTGGCCGCGATCCGTTCGGTGGTCGGCTCCGGCCCGTTCCACCTGGTGGGGTGGTCGGTCGGCGGGATGGCCGCCCATGAGGTGGCGACGCTGGCTCGGGCCGAGGGCCAGGAGGTCGGGGTGGTCGCCCTGCTGGACGCCTACCCGGCCGACCAGTGGCACGCCTTGGGCGAGCCGGACGAACAGGAGGCACTTCGCGGCCTGCTCCGGATGGCCGGGGCCGAGGACCGGGTCGCCGACGACGTCGAGCTGAGTCGTGCCGAGCTGGTCGAGATCCTGGCGGGCACCGGCAGTGCGCTGGCTGCCCTGCCCGAGCAGGTGCTGGCCGGCTGCCTGGCCTCGGTGATCGACTCCGCGCGGCTGGTGCGTACCTCACAGCAGAGTGTGGGCAGCCACCGCGTGCTGCTCTTCGCCGCGACCGCGCCGCGTCCCGAGAGCTGGTTGGAGCCCACCGGGTGGCGGCGGTTGGCGGGTGAGCTGCAGGTGCACGAGATCGCGACCACGCACGGGGAGTTGGTCCGCGCGCCCGCGATCGACGAGGTGGGCCGGGTGCTGGCCGAGCTGTTGACGGCGAGCCCGGTCCTGGCGGTGCGGTGAGGCTGCTCGGCGCCTGGGGCGGCTCGCAATGGCTGCTCCGGTTGGGCTGGGCGGAGCCGGGCGACGCCGCTCGGCGCGACGAACTCTCCGCCAGTGAGCAGGAGCGTGCGGCGGCGCTGGTCTCCGCGGCGGATCGCGCCGCCTACGTGGCGGCGCACCTGCTGGCGCGCGACTGCGCGCGGGCGTTCCTCGGATCGGCGGAGTTGGGGGAGTGGCAGCAACGGTGCGCCACCTGTACCGGCGATCGCGGCCGACTCCATGGACGTCCATCGTTCTCGGCCCGGCCGGAGCTCGCGGTGAGCCTGGCCCACAGCGGCCACGCGGTCGCGGCCCTGGTCGGCACCGCGCCATGCGGGGTCGACGTCGAGGTGGACCGGCGGATCGCCCTGCCTCGGCGGATGCTGAGCGACGCCGAGAACGCCTGGCTGGCGCAGAGCCCCGCGCCACAACGAGATCTGCTCCGGCTCTGGTGTCGCAAGGAGGCGCTTCTCAAGGCCGCGGGTGGTGACGACCCGGCCGGGATCGGAGTGCTCGACCCCACCGGGCCGCTCGACGTCATCGGTGACTACCGCCTGGTCGAATTCCCTTGGCCGGACGGCGTGCTGGTGGCGGCGCTCGGTGACTCAGGTCGACGCTGAGCGCCGGGTAGGCTCGCGCCGGGCCGACTGAGGAGACGAGACGTGCGGGCAATGGGCAGTGACCGGGCGCGGGAGACCGTGCGCCGGCTGAGGTTCAACATCAGTAGCGGCGCCTGGCCGGTGAACAGCAAGATCCCGAACGAGGCGGAGCTGGCCGCCGAGTTCAACGTCGGGCGGAGCACGATCCGGGAGGCGGTGCGGTCGCTCGCCAATCTCGGCATGTTGGAGCCGGCTCCGGGGCGGGGCACCTTCGTCCGGTCGCGGACGCCGGTCAGCAGGGTGCTGGCCGACTTCGCGGCGGACCATGAACTCGCCGATCTGCTTCAGGTCCGCCGGGCGATCGAGGTCGAGGCGGCGCGCTCGGCGGCCGCAGCGGGGGCCGACGTCAGCAAGCTCCGCGAGGCCCATGAGCGCGATCTGGCCGGCTCCGATGTCGAGCGCGGCCATATGCCGGGCCAGTTCCATGCGCTGTTGGTGTCGCTGGCCGGCAACTCGTTGCTCGACGATCTCTATGTGGGGCTGATGGTTCCGGTCCGGGCCGCGATCGTCAGCGGTCGGCTGGTCGGGATCGCCGACGACGCCGCGCGCCAGCACGATCACTCGGCCGTCCTGGACGCGATCGAGGCCGGTGACGCCGACGCGGCGGCTGCCGCTGCGGGCAAGCACGCGGACCGGGACCTCACCTCTCCCTGATCACCGGGCTTCGTTGGTCGAGCTTGTCGAGACCTCGTTCGTTGATCTCGACAGGCTCGATCGCCGGGTTTCGTTGGTCGAGCTTGTCGAGACCTCGTTCGTTGATCTCGGCAGGCTCGATCGCCGGGTTTCGTTGATCTCGGCAGGCTCGATCGTCGGCACGCCCGAGGTATGGGAAGGCTTGGCTACGGAACATCCGCTGAATGTTAGGATCACCTAAGTCCTGACCTTCCGCCGATGATCCGAGGTCCCTTCACCATGCACGCGAAGCTCCGGGTGGCGCTCAGCATCACCCTCGCCGGCCTCTGTCTCCTGGCGGGCTGTGGCAACTCCGAGACCACCGCCACCGTCGACGGCGCCAGCCGCACCGTGACCGATGTCGAGGGCAGGTCGGTCGAGGTTCCCGCGGAACCGAAGCGGATCGTGGTGCTCAGCGAGCCGACCCTCGACGGCGTCCTGGCGCTCGGTGTCACGCCGATCGGCGCGGTGACCGGTCGTGGCCAGAGCACCCTGCCGCACTACATCAACGACCTGGCCGGGGAGATCCCGCTGCTCGGCG
Organism: Nocardioides sp. Bht2; assembly: GCF_047308515.1. Classification (NCBI taxonomy): domain Bacteria; kingdom Bacillati; phylum Actinomycetota; class Actinomycetes; order Propionibacteriales; family Nocardioidaceae; genus Nocardioides; species Nocardioides sp. Bht2. The sequence continues at coordinate 90,307 of NZ_JBLBWI010000003.1, read as the reverse complement.
GCATCGCCGCGCCCAACTTCGAGTTGATCGGCAAGGCGGACCCCGACCTGATCCTGGTCGACGGCACCTCGATCAACAACAACGCCGAGCAGTTGAAGCTGCTGGCCGCGATCGCGCCGACCGTCAACGTCGGTCTGGCCGGCGGCGACTGGCGCGACACCTTCACCCGGGTCGCCGACGCACTGAACAGGGTGGATCAGGGCGCCGAGGTGATCGCCGCCTATGACCAGCAGGTCGCCGACGCCGCGGCGTCGCTGAAGGGCTACGACGAGCAGACCTTCTCCGTGGTCCGCTGGCAGGGCGGATCCGCGGCGATGATCCTCAACGAGCTTCCGGCGGGCCAGGCGCTTACCGATCTCGGGTTGCGACGCCCTGCCGCCCAGGACCGGCGCGGCCGGGGCCACAGCGAGCCGGTGCCGCTGGAACGGCTCGCCGAGATCGACGGCGACTGGATGTTCTTCGGCACCCTGGGTGGATCGTCGGTCGGCAACCAGAACGCCGGCGGGACGGCCGACACCTCGGGAGCGGAGAAGGCGTACCGCGAGGCGGTGGAGGTGCCAGGTTTCGAGAAGCTCTCCGCCTACCGCTCCGGCCAGGTGGTCCTGGTCGACGGCTCCCTGTGGACCAGCACCGGCGGTCCGGTGCTGATGCAGCGCCTGGTCGCTGACATCGTCAAGGCGCTCGGCTGATGCGCCGCCTGAGTGCAGCACCGTTCCTCGCGCTGACGCTGCTGCTGGTCACCGTTTCCCTCGGGGCCTGGACGAGCACCGCCACGGCCGCCGTCGACGAGCCCGCCTGGGCACACGAGACCGTCCGGGCCGGTGAGGCGGTGGCGTGGGTCGAGCAGGCGGTCTCCACCGACTCCGGCGCCACCTTGCGGCTCCGCGGCACCGGCTGGACGACGACCACCGGGTCGTCGTCCACGGTGGCGATCAAGCTGAACAAGGCGCCCACCGCACAGCACGCCCGGAGCGGCGCCGGTGTGGTGGCACATCCGAGCGCCAGCGGCGACACCACGATCTGGGTGCTGCTGGCACCCGGTGGCGGCGCCCACCCCAACGTGCGGGCGATGCAGCAGGGCGGCGAGTTCGACATCTCGATCGACCTGCCGGCCGGGCTCAGCGCCGGTGACTACCTCGCAGTGCAGTTCCAGAGCGGGCGGTTCGACGACACCGACCGGCAGCGTTCGGTCGCCAGCGCTCCGTTGGTGGTCGGCGGTACGCCGTGGACCGGCGGCGGTGAGCCGGAGCCCGGTGTGGTCTGCGATCCCCAGGGCGCGGCGGCGTCGGTGACGATCGTCGACGACCAGGTCCAGATCGGCGGTTCGCTGCAGCTCCGCGGAGCCGGCTGGTGCCACCCGACCAACGGCGGCAGCGTGATCGGCGTCAAGATCGACGAGGGCGCCTACGAGCACCTGACCACCGGACTGCACACCAACAAGACGATCTGGGCGATCATCGAAGCCGAGGACGACGGCACCTTCGACATCGCCATGCCGCTGCCGGACGGTACCGCCGCCACTTCGAAGCCGGCGATGGTCAGCGGCGCCCATTCGCTGCGGTTGCTGACCGGTTCGTTGAAGGCCGGCGACACCGGCCGCACCTTGAAGAGCGCCGACTTCACCGTCGGTGCCTACCGGCCGACCGTGGCCCCCGACCCGGTCGAGGCGACCGAGCAGTTGACCTCGGCGACCCGCGGTGGCCTGGTGGTCCGGCAGAGCACGAGCGGCATCAGCGTGCAGCTTCCGGCGGCCGACCGCCCCCAATGGGCCTTCCTCACGGTCTACGCGGCCGATGGATCGCCGCGCTACCCCTGGGCGTCATGGATCCAGGTCCCGGCCTCGGGCACCCTGCAGGCGAGCCTGAAGGGCGTCACCCTGCCGGAAGGGCGTCCGCGCCTGGTGGTGCAGCGGGGCGACCGGGGCCGGGTCGGTGAACTGGTCGGCTGGGCCCGGCTGGTCGGGCCGAAGCCGACGAGCGAGAAGCCCGGCAAGGAGAAGGACCCGGAGTCGAAGAACGGCACCGACACTCCGGTGAAGCCGAGCCCGTCGGCTCCCGCCTCGCCCACCGTGGCATCGGTTCCGCAGGTCGTCGATGCGCCGCAGCAGCCCGTCGCCCCGGCCCCGGCGCTGCCCAGTGAGGATCAGGTGCTGGCCGCCCTGGCCGAGCCGGTCGCCTCCAGCCGCTCCGGCTCCGCCCTGCGACTCACCGTCCCCGACGGCAAGCCGGGCGAGCAGTACTTCGTCGCCGTCTACAACCCGCCGACGGCGATCGGTTGGGTAGAGCTCGACGCCGATGGCCGGTTCCGGATCGACGTCTCCGCGCTCCAGGGCGCCTCGCACCGGATCGTGGTGCTCGACGCCACCGGCAAGCCGGTGTCCTGGACCTGGAGTTCGATCCCGCCGCGGACCTCGGTGATCGCCGAGGAACTCACCGCCGCGCCCGCGCCGGTGGCCGGACCGGCCCAGGCGTCGGCAGCCGACGAGCGCGACCCGATCGGCGAATCCGATCTCTGGTTGGTGATCGCCGGCCTGGTCGGCCTGCTCGGAGCTGTGCTGTGGACCCGTCGTGGTGTGAAGGGAGCTTGAGGATGAACGCATTCGGACGAGCCGTGGTGATCGGGGTCCTCGGGCTCCTGCTCGGCCTCTTCGCCGCACCTCTCGGCGCTGTTCAAGCGATCCCGGACGACGGCGCCGGGGCGAACACGCCGGGCACCGCGTCGTCGGTCGCACCGCGGGCCGTGCGCGCCGGTGACACCCTGAGCTTCACCCTCTCCGGCTTTCCGGCCGGCGAGACGGTCTACCTCAAGATCGACGACGGCCAGAGTTGCAGCGCCGCCGCCGTACACGGCGCCTGCGTCCAGCACCTGCAACGGATCTCGGCCCGCGGCACGGTCAGCGGCTCCTTCACGTTGCCTGCCGATCTCAAGCCGGGCAAGCACTGGCTGCGGTTCCTGGCCAGTGCCGAGGTCCGCGACGCGGCCGGTGGCTACCAGGGCATCAAGGGCTACACCAACCGGAGCCCCGACTTCACAGTGACGGCGGGCGCGGCGTCCCAGCCCGGGACGACCACCTCGCCGGGCAGCAACCAGTCCAGCACCGATCCGGGGGCCACGGGCACCGACGACGGCACGTCGACAGGGACCTCGACGGGTACCTCCACGGGGACCGACACGGGTGTGCAGAGCGCCGGCAGGGAGAAAGCCCTGATCGCGCCGTCGATGCCGGTCGTCGGATCCGGGGCGACGCCGGACGACAACCCGGCCGAGACGACCAGCGACTCCGCGGCTGTTCCCCAACAGGCCGCGGCGGCGTCGGTCGAGCCAGCGGCGGGACGCTTCCCCTACCTGGGGGCCGGGGTCCTGGCGCTCTGCCTGCTCGCTGCGGCGTGGCTGCTGGTCCGCGGTCGCCGGGTAACCGTCGGTGGCTGAACGCGCCCGTACCCCGCTGGTCCTCACCCTCGCTCTGCTGGCGCTGCTGGTCGCTGTCCTGGTCAGCCTCAGTTTCGGCTCCAGTCAGCTGCCGCTCAGCCGGGTGTGGACGCTGCTGCTCTCCGGTGACGACAGCCTGGACTCCGACATCCTGCGCAACGAGCGGTTGCCACGGACGCTGTTGGCGATCGTGGTCGGGATCGGTCTCGCACTCGGTGGCCTGCTGATGCAGACGCTGACCCGGAACCCGTTGGCCGACCCCGGCATCCTCGGCGTCAACGCCGGCGCCTCGTTCGCGGTGGTGCTGGGGGTGGCGCTCTTCGGAGTGGTCTCGATCTGGGGCTACGTCTGGTTCGCGCTGCTCGGCGCCGCTCTCGCCGCGGTGGTGGTCCACCTGATCGGGGCCAGCGGCGGCCCCGGTATGGCGACGCGGGTGGTGCTGGCCGGAGTCGCGGTCAGCGCCGTGCTGACCTCCTTCACCCAGGGCGTGGTGCTCGCCGACCGCGAGGCCTTCAACGAGTTCCGGTTCTGGGTGGCCGGTTCGCTGGAAGGACGCGGCTGGCCGGTGCTCGCCTGCGTCAGCGCCTTCATCGCGGTCGGTGTCGTCCTGGCCCGGATCGCCGCGCCGGGGTTGGACGCCTTGGCGCTGGGGGAGGAGACCGGCCGTGGGCTGGGGGTCGACGTCCGCCGGACCCGGGCCCTGGGGATGGTGGCGATCACCGTGCTCTGTGGCGCTGCGACCGCTGCTGTGGGGCCGATCCTCTTCGTGGGACTGGCAGTGCCCTTCGCGGCCCGGGCGCTGGTCGGCCATGACCAGCGTCGGCTGATCGCGCTCTGCGCGCTGCTCGGTCCGATCTGGATGTTGAGCGCCGACGTGTTGGCCCGGTTGATCGTGCCCGGCCAGGAGATCCAGACCGGCGTGGTGGCCGCGCTGGCAGGGGCGCCGGTCTTCGTCGCCCTGGTCCGTCGTCGAAGGATCCCCGCGCTATGAGTGGTCTCGCCCCCGACCGTCGTTTCGTCGTCCTCGGCCCGGCGACGCGCCAGTTCCGGCTGCCGCGTCGCGGCCTGACGGTGAGCCTGCTGTTGCTGCTCGGGATCGCCGGCCTGAGTGCCTGGGCCCTGCTCACCGGCGACTATCCGGTCAGCTTCTCGCAGGTACTTGCGTCGTTCGCCGGGACCGCTGAGGACCCGCTGGGCGCCTACTTCGTGACCGAGGTGCGGGCGCCGCGGGTGGTCGCCGCCCTGGTGGTCGGTGCCGCGCTCGGCCTCTCCGGCTCGATCTTCCAGGTGGTCTCCGGCAACCCGCTCGGCAGCCCCGACATCATCGGCTTCACCACCGGTGCCGCCAGCGGCGCGCTGCTCAGCATCGTCATCCTCGACGGCGGCCCGGCGGTGATCGCGACCGGCGCGATCCTCGGTGGGCTCGGCACCGCCGTCCTGGTCTACGGCCTGGCCAGCCATCACCGCACGGTGGCGCCGTACCGGTTGGTGTTGGTCGGAATCGGCATCGGAGCCGGGCTGGCTGCGCTGAACGCGCTGCTTCTGGTCCGTGCCTCGTTGACCGCCGCCCAGACCGCGGCGCAGTGGCTGGCCGGCTCGTTGAACGCGATGACCTGGCCGCGGGTCGAGTTGATGATCGGCGCGCTGGTGCTGCTCTCGATCGCCACCCTCGCGATCGCCAGACCCCTGCACCTGTTGGCGATCGGCGACGACGTCGCGCGCGGCAACGGCGTCGAGGTGCACCGGGTCCGGCTGCTCGCCGTGCTGATCGGCGTCGCGCTGATGGCGACCGCCACGGCCACCGCCGGGCCGATCGCGTTCGTCGCCCTGGCAGCACCGCAGATCGCTCGTCGGCTGACCGGTGTCGCGGTGCCGCCGCTGATCGCCTCCGCGCTGACCGGTGCCTTCCTGGTCCTGGTGAGCGACCGGGTCGCGGTCACCGTGATCGCGCCCGACGAGTTGGCGGTCGGCGTCGTCACCGGCGCGGTGGGCGGTGCGTATCTCGTGGTCCTGCTGGTCTCGCAGTGGAGGAGGAAGTGATGGGTGTGACGGCTGCGTTGTCGGCGCATGGCCTGGCGGTCGGCTACCCGGGCCGCCGGGTGATCGAGGGGCTCGATGTGGAGATCGTGCCCGGCCAGTTGACGGTGATCGTGGGACCGAACGCGTGCGGCAAGTCGACCCTGTTGCGGACGATGGCCCGGATGCTGAACCCGGAGCAGGGCGAGGTCCGCCTGCACGGCACGCCGGTGACCTCGATGGGGTCGCGGCAGGTGGCTCGCCAGTTGGCGGTGCTGCCGCAGAGCCCGTCGGCGCCCGACGGCATGGTGGTTCGGGACCTGGTCGCCCGCGGACGGTATCCGCACCAGCGGCTGCTCAAGCCCTGGTCACGCGACGACGACGCCGCCGTCGAAGCGGCGATGCGGGCCACCGACGTGGTCGCCTTGGCCGACGCCGATGTCAACGAGCTCTCCGGTGGCCAGCGGCAACGGGTCTGGCTGGCAATGGCGCTGGCCCAGGAGACCGAGGTGCTGCTGCTCGACGAGCCGACCAGCTTCCTCGACATCGCCCACCAGATCGAGGTGCTGGACCTGGGGCGGGCGCTGCAGCGCCAGGGCCGCACCGTGGTGATGGTGCTGCACGAACTCCACCTCGCGTTCCGTTACGCCGACCAGTTGGTGGTGATGAAGGGCGGCCGGATCATGGCGCAGGGGAGCCCCGGCGAGGTGGTCACCGCGGAGCTGATCGAAGAGGTCTACGACCTGCCGTGCCGGATCATCGCCGACCCGGAGACCGGGAGCCCGATGGTCATCCCGTTGGCGGGACGCGGCCGATGATCAGGCGTACCCCGCCCAAGGTGCCCCGGCCGACCCCGGTCCGCCGAGTCACCCATCCCGAGATCGCCGCCCTCGGCGACCCGGCCGCGGCGCAGGCGTTCTACCAGGCGACGGCCGGCCGGCTGCCGCTGGTGGAGACCGTGGACGACGCCACGGTCCGGGTCACCTTCTGCTGGTGGGACCCCGACGCGGTGCGGGTACTGCTCTTCGTCAATCGGCTGACCGACGAGACCCGGTTGGACGACAGTCTGCTCAGTCGGGTCCCGGGCACCGCGCTGTGGCACGCCAGCTATCTGGTGGAGCCGGACTGGCGGGCCTCCTACTGCTTCCTGGCCGAACGTCCGGGCGGCGAGTCGCCGCTGCCCTCGCCCCCCGAACCGTCAGGCATACGCGCCGAACCGTCAGGCATACGCGCCGAACCGTCAGGCATACGCGCCGATCAGATCCGGATCAGGGAGCTGCTGGACCGTGGCGAGGCGGACCCGCACAATCCCGACCACAGTGTGAATCGGGCGGGCATCGAGCAGTCGGTGGCCAGCGGTCCGCACGCGCCTGCGCAGCCCTGGCACCGTAGCCGGGACGGCGTCCGGCCCGGAACCTTCGAGGCCGGTGAGGTCGATGGTCGGCGGGTCTGGTGGTACGCACCGGCGACGCCGGCCGAGCACCCGACGCCGTTGGTGGTGGCGCTCGACGGCGAGGTGTGGACCAGCAGCCACAGCCTGCCGACGATCCTGGACAACCTGATCGCGGACGGGCTGCTGCCTCCGACCCACGCGGTCCTGGTCGACTCCGGTGGTCGCGACCAGCGCTGGCAGGAGTTGGCCGGTGACGACGTCGCGGAGTACGACGCATGGCTGGCCGGGCCGCTGCTGGACGCCGCCCGGGCCCGGCTCCCGGTGAGCGAAAGCGCAGACGAGACCGTGATCGTCGGGCAGAGCCTCGGTGGACTGACCGCGCTCCGGGTCGGTCTCGGCTTCGGTGACCGGTTCGGCCTGGTGGCCAGTCAGTCGGCGTCGTTGTGGCAGGACGACCTCAGCGAGGTTCCGCACCGCGGTCGAGCTCGGATCCATCTGGCGCACGGTGCCCAGGAGTGGGTGCTGGCCCCGGACCACGAGCTGCTCGCCGTCCGATTGCGCGCGGCAGGGCACGAGGTCCTTGCGCCGCGTTACAACGGCGGCCACGACTACGCCTGGTGGCGGGGCGCGGTCGGTGACGCAATCGTTGCCTTGTTGTCGCCTCGCGATGGTTGAATCGGTCGTCGCGACCGGCCTAGTGTCAGGAGCGTGCCGAACACACTGGACGACACCAAGTCCGAGCTGATCGCCAAGGCCGCCGAGGCGGCCGTGCACGGGCGCGGAACCGGAGGACCACCGATCGAACAGGTCGGTGGACTGCTGCGGGCCTACTACCGCCACGTGCCGAGCGAGGATGTCGCGGCGCGGGAGCCGGTCGATATCTACGGGGCCTTCGCCGCCCACTACAAGATGGCCCAGCAACGACCTCAGGGCACGACGACGGTGCGGGTCTTCACCCCGACGGTGGCCGAACACGGCTGGTCGGCGAACGGTCACAGCGTGGTCGAGGTGATCACCGACGACATGCCGTTCCTGGTGGACTCGGTGACGATGGAGCTGGTCCGGCAGGGCCACAACCCGTCGTTGGTGATCCACCCGCAGTTCGAGGTGGTCCGTGACATCACCGGTGCGCTGCGCACCGTGGCGGTGGCCGATGAGCGGATCGCCGACACCCGGGAGGCGGAGGCGACCCGGGAGTCCTGGATGCACGTCGAGGTCGACCCGGTGATCGACCCGGCCGACACCGCCGGGATCGAGGACCGGTTGCGCGAGGTGTTGCGCGACGTCCGGGAGGCGGTCGAGGACTGGAGCCGGATGCAGGCCCGGATCCTGGAGATCGTGGCCGAGCTGAACGACGACCCGCCGCCGCTCGCGCCCGGCGAGGTGGAGCGTGGCGCCGCCTTCCTGAGTTGGCTGGCCGACGACCACTTCACCTTCCTCGGCTGCCGCGACTACCGGTTGGAGGCGGCGGACGGCGGCGACCAGGCTGACGTCGCGGCCGACGAGTTGGTGCTGCGTGCGGTACCGGGCAGCGGCCTCGGCATCCTCCGTTCCGACCCCGACCTCTCCGAGGCGTTCAGCCGGTTGCCGGAGATCGTCCGGGAGAAGGCACGGGAGAAGACCCTGCTGGTGTTGGCGAAAGCCAACTCGCGGGCCACCGTGCACCGGGCAACCTACCTCGACTATGTCGGCGTCAAGGTCTTCGACGCAGCCGGCGAGGTGGTCGGTGAACGGCGTTTCCTGGGTCTCTTCTCCTCGGCCGCCTACACCGAGTCGCTGACCCGGATCCCGTTGCTACGCGAGAAGGCGGCGGAGGTGATGGCCCGGATCGGGTTCGACTCGACCAGCCACGCCGGCAAGGCGTTGATGGACACCTTGGAGAACTATCCGCGCGACGAGCTCTTCCACACCCCGGTCGAGGAGTTGGCCGACATCGCCGAGGCGGTGATGTTCACCCAGGAGCGGCGGCTGCTGCGGCTCTTCGTCCGCCGTGACACCTACGGGCGCTACCTCTCCTGCCTGGTCTACCTGCCGAGGGACCGTTACAACACGACGGTTCGGCAGCGGATCGCCACCATCCTGGGGCAGCGGTTCGGCGGCGAGGTGGAGTTCACCGCGCGGGTCACCGAGTCCAACATGGCACAGTTGCACTTCGTGGTCCGTCCCTCGAACGGCCGCCGCGTCGAACAGGTCGACGTGCCGGAGTTGGAGCGTCGGCTGGTCGAGGCGACCCGCTCCTGGCAGGACGACTTCGCGGCCGCGGTCCGTGCCGAGTTCGGGGAACAACACGGTGCGGCGTTGGCGCGCACCTATGGCGGTTCGTTCCCCGAGGCGTACAAGGAGGAGTACGCGGCCCGGACCGGCGCGGTCGACCTCGGCCGGCTGGAGGCGATCACCGGCGACGAGGGTCTCGACCTGGCGCTGAGTGAGGAGCTCGATGCAGCCGGTGGTGAGGCGCGGCTCAAGGTCTACCGGGTCGGCGAGCCGCTCTCGCTGAGCCACGTGCTGCCGATGCTCTCCTCGATGGGTGTCGAGGTGGTCGACGAACGGCCCTATGAGTTGGAGGGTCTGGACCGCCGGACCTTGATCTACGACTTCGGGCTCCGCTATCCGCAGGCGTTGCCGACCGATGTGCGCGGGCCGTTCCAGGACGCCGTCCGGGCGATCTGGAACGGGCAGAACGAGGTCGACGGCTTCAATCGGTTGGTGCTCGGCGCCCGATTGACCTGGCGTCAGGCATCGCTGTTGCGGGCCTACGCCAAGTACCTGCGCCAGGGCGGCAGCCCGTTCGCGCAGGACTACATCGAGGAGGCGTTGGCTGCCAACGTCGAGATCACCCGGGGGCTGGTGGCGCTTTTCGAGGCCAGGTTCCGGCCCGGGGCCGCCGCCGACGACGAGACACGGGTCGCCGACATCGAGCGGATCGAGGAGGGGCTGGCCAAGGCGCTCGACGACGTCGCCTCGCTGGACCACGACCGGATCCTGCGCTCGTACCGCACCGTGCTGCGGGCGACGTTGCGAACCAACTACTTCCAAGCTGCCGCAGACGGCGGGCCGAAGAGCTACATCGCCCTCAAGCTCGACCCGGGGGCGATCCCGGAGCTGCCGGAGCCGCGGCCGAAGTTCGAGATCTTCGTCTACTCGCCGCGGGTCGAGGGCGTCCATCTGCGCTTCGGTTCGGTGGCCCGTGGCGGCCTGCGTTGGTCGGACCGCCGCGACGACTTCCGGACCGAGGTGCTGGGTCTGGTCAAGGCGCAGATGGTGAAGAACACCGTGATCGTGCCGGTGGGCGCGAAGGGCGGCTTCTTCGCCAAGCTGTTGCCGGATCCGAGCATCGATCGTGAAGCCTGGTTGGCGGAAGGGGTCCGCGCCTACACCACCTTCATCTCCGGGATGCTCGACGTCACCGACAACCTCCTCGACGGCGTCACCGTGCCGCCGGCCGATGTGGTCCGCCACGACGCCGACGACTCCTACCTGGTGGTGGCCGCCGACAAGGGCACCGCGAGCTTCTCCGACATCGCCAACCAGATCGCGATCGACTACGGCTTCTGGTTGGGCGACGCCTTCGCGTCGGGTGGCTCGGTGGGCTACGACCACAAGGGGATGGGGATCACCGCGCGTGGCGCCTGGGTCTCGGTGCAGCGGCACTTCCGCGAGCTGGGGGTGGACTGCCAGCGCGAGGAGTTCACCTGCGTGGGGATCGGGGACATGTCCGGCGACGTCTTCGGCAACGGGATGCTCTGCTCGCCGACGACCCGCCTGGTGGCGGCCTTCGATCACCGCGACATCTTCCTCGACCCGGACCCGGACGCCGCGGCCTCCTATGCCGAACGGCGGCGCCTCTTCGAGCTGCCGCGTTCGTCGTGGAAGGATTACGACGCCTCGCTGATCTCGGCCGGTGGTGGTGTCTTCTCCCGTGGGGCCAAGTCGATCCCGTTGACTCCGCAGATCTGCGAGCGGCTCGACATCGACGCCGAGATCACCTCGATGACGCCGGCCGAGCTGATCCGCGCCATCCTGACCGCACCGGTGGATCTGTTGTGGAACGGCGGGATCGGCACCTACGTGAAGGGCAGCGCCGAGTCCCATGCGGAGGTCGGCGACAAGGCCAACGACGCGATCCGGATCGACGGCGAGGAACTGCGCGTGCGCTGCGTCGGTGAGGGCGGCAACCTGGGCTTCACCCAGCGGGGTCGGATCGAGTACGCGGCGGCGGGTGGACGGATCAACACCGACTTCATCGACAACTCCGCAGGTGTCGACACCTCCGACCACGAGGTGAACCTGAAGATCCTGTTGGACCGGGTGGTCGCGGCCGGCGACCTGACCGGCAAGCAGCGCAACGAGCTGCTGGCCGCGATGACCGATCAGGTGGCGGCGCTGGTGCTGCGGGACAACTACGAACAGAACCTCGCGCTGGCCAACGCTGAGGCCAGCGCCTCGATCCTGATCCCGGTCCACGAGGAGCAGATGAAGGCGCTGGAGCACCGAGGGGTGTTGAACCGCGAACTCGAGGCGTTGCCCGATTCGCGGCGCGTGCATCGGCGGATGGAGCGCGGCGAAGGTCTGCACACGCCGGAGCTGGCGGTGCTGATGTCGTGGACCAAGATCGTTCTCGCCGAGGAGCTGCTGGACTCCGACCTGCCCGACGACCCGTGGCTGCGTCGGCATCTGCTGACCTACTTCCCGGAGCAGATCCGGGACGGGTTCGCGCAGCAGGCCGCCGACCATCCGCTGCACCGCGAGATCATCGTGACCCAGGCCGTCAACGACCTGGTCAACGGTGCCGGGATCACCTTCTGGACCAGGCTCGCGGCGGAGACGGGGGCCAACGCCGAGGAGTTGACCCGGACCAACTTCATGGCCCGCGAGATCTTCGGCTACCAGGCGTTGTCGCAGGAGTTCTCCTCGTGGGACAACAAGATCCCGGCCAAGGCCCAGACCCAGATGCGGCTGGAGTTGCGGAATCTGATCGAGCGCTCGACCCGGTGGTTGGTGACCAATCTCCGGCACCCGTTGGAGATTGAGAGCACCGTCGACAGGTTCGGCGAGGTCTGCCGGAGCGTCCTGGCGGAGTTGCCGGAGATCCTGACCGGCCGCGAGGAGAGCGAGGCGGGGCGCCGGCGTGACCTGTTGATCGCGCAAGGGGTGCCGCGGGAGTTGGCGACCCGGGTCAGCGTGCTGGCCTCGGCCCATGCGTTGTTGGGGATCGCGGAGACGGCGGAGCGTGAGGGGCTGCAACCCACGTCGGTGGCGCGGGTCCATGTGGAGCTGGGGGAGCGGCTCGGGCTCTCGGTGCTGGCCGCCCGGGTGCTGGGCCTCAAACGCAGCGACCGGTGGCAGACGATGGCGCGGGCCGCGTTGCGCGACGACCTCGACGACGTCCACCGTCGGCTGACCGCGCAGGTGTTGCAGGGCGCGGAGCCGGGGTCGTCGATCCAGGAACGGATCGAGGCGTGGGTGGCGGACAACGCGTTGCCGATCGAACGCGCGGTGGCGGCTCTCGACGACATCACCTCCGACGAGGACGCGGACCTGGCCCGGGTCTCGGTGGGGTTGCGGGTGGTCCGCGGGCTGCTGGTCTCCTGAACTCGTTGGTCGAGCGCTGTTCCGTTGGTCGAGCTTGTCGAGACCGTCGCTGGGCTGCGGTCATTGCCTGGCCTGGATAGCGTTGGCCCATGCCAGCGATCGAGGTCAGCGGCCTGTCCATGCAGTACGGCGATCTACGCGCCGTCGACGATGTCAGCTTCACCGTGGCGGAGGGCGAGTTCTTCGGGATCCTCGGGCCGAACGGCGCGGGGAAGACCACCACATTGGAGATCATCGAGGGGCTGCGCCGTCCCACGTCGGGATCGGTCCGGCTGCTCGGGGCTGCACCGTGGCCGCGCAACGCGGAGTTGTTGCCGCGGATCGGCGTCCAGTTGCAGGCGTCGGCGTTCTTCGAACGGTTGACGGCGCGCGAACAGTTGCACACCTTCGCGGCCCTGTACGGCGTGGCGGCGCGGGCGGCCGACGACTGGTTGGAACGGGTCGGGTTGGGGGACAAGGCCGAGACCCGGGCGGAGCAGTTGTCGGGTGGTCAGGCGCAGCGGCTCTCGATCGCGTGTGCGTTGGTGCATGATCCGGAGTTGGTCTTCCTCGACGAGCCGACCGCGGCGCTGGATCCCCAGGCGCGGCGGAATCTCTGGGATCTCTTGTCGTCGTTGAACGATTCGGGCCGCACGGTGGTGCTGACGACGCACTACATGGATGAGGCCGAGGAGCTGTGCGACCGGGTCGGGATCATGGATCACGGCCGGATCCTGCGGTTGGACGCGCCGTCGGCGTTGGTCCGCGGGTTGGCGGCGCCGACCCGGGTCTTCCTGGGTCATGGTGCGGCGGAGGTGTCGGCACGCGCGGAGTCAGCGGGCGACGGCGGGGTGGCCGGGGTGCCAGGGGTGGCTGCGGTGGAGTCCGAGGCGTCGGGGGTGGTGGTGACGACGTCGCAACCGGCGGCGCTGTTGGCGTGGTTGGCGCGGCACGATGCGTTGGAGGGGATTCAGGTGCGTGGTGCCACGTTGGAGGACGTCTTCCTCGACCTGACCGGGCGGGAGTACCGGGCATGAGCGCGGAGCGGAGTTCGTTCAAGGCGCTCTCGGTGGCGATGGCGAAGGGGTTCTGGCGCGACAAGTCGTCGGTCTTCTTCGCGGTGATCTTCCCGTTGATGTTCTTGGTGCTCTTCGGAGCGATCTTCGACGTGGACGAGCGTTCGCCGGCGGAGGTGATCCAGGTCGGTGCGGTGCCGTTGATCGACGACCTGCCGAAGGAGGCGCGGAAGGATTTCGACGCGGCGTTCGACGTCACCAAGACCGAGAATCGCGAGGCGGCGTTGGAGAAGGTCCGCAAGGGCGATGCCGACGCGGTGATCGAGATGGACGGCAACACACTGATCGCGCACTACACGGTGACCGATCAGGCAGCAGCGGCGATGACAGCGGGCACCCTGGGTGCGTTCGTGGACGGTGCGAACGTGGCGGCGTCGGGGAGTCCGCCGAAGTTCACCTTCCAGGCCGAGGCGGTGGAGGACGATTCGCTGGAGGTGATCGACCTTATGACGCCCGGCCTGTTGGGGTGGGCGGTGGCGATGAGTGCCGCGTTCGGTGCGGCGGCCACGTTGCAGGGCTGGCGTCAGAGCAAGTTGCTGCGGCGGCTCCAATTGGCGCCGGTGAGGCCGCGGACGATCGTGGGGGCGCGGATCTTCGTGACGGTGATGATCGCCTTCGTGCAGACGGCGATCTTCTTGGGTCTCGGCACCCTGGGCTTCGGGTTGAACCTGACCGGGTCGTGGTGGATGGCGGTGCCGCTGGTGGTGGCGGGCACGTTGTGTTTCATGGCCTTGGGCCTGTTGGCGGGGGCGTTGGCCAAGACCACGGAGGGCGCGGTCAACCTGGCGAACCTCTTCGTGTTGCCGATGGCGTTCCTGTCCGGATCGTTCTTCCCGTTGGACGACGCACCGAAGTGGCTGCAGATCGTGTCGCAGGCGATGCCGTTGCGACACCTGAACGACGGCATGCTCGACGTGATGGTGCGCGGCGAGGGCCCGTCGGCCGCGTTGCTGCCGATCGGGATCCTGTTGGCGTTCGCGGCGGTGGTCTGTCTGGTGGCGGCGAAGCTGTTCCGGTGGGAGAGCGTGTAGGCACGTTGGTCGAGCTTGTAGACACGTTGGTCGAGCTTGTCGAGACCCTTGGGAGTGATCTCGACAAGCTCGATCACCGGCAACCATGTTTTGTCGTTCAGTCGAGTTGGATGGTGCTGAGAGCGGTGACCAACCACGCGTTCTGGTGCGGGTCGGTCCAGAAGTAGTTGCCGTCTCGGGTGCGTTGATACTTCCAACGACCGTGGGTCTTGGCGAGGTGGTGGCGTCTGCAGAGCGGGGCTAGGTTCTCGGGCGTGGTTTGGCCCGGTGGGCCACGTAGTTCAGAGGTACCGGCGTCGTACGCGGTGATGTGGTCGAGATCTGCGTCGGCTGAGCTGCGGGCGCAGTGTGGGAAGACGCAGTGCGGATCGCGCTGACGTACCTGCTCAGCCATCCAGGCCGGCGGGTCATGCCGGTCGACGGCACCGGTGCGGTTCAGGTCGATCACCGGGGTGATCGACGCGATGGAGCCGTGGCACTTGAGCCAGTCGGTGAGCTGCTCCACGAGCACCGGGCCGAGGCGATCAGCGTCCGCGATCGCGAGGTCGTCAGTGCCGAAGAGATCCGCCAGCGTGGTGTGCACGAAGACCCGCAACCCGCGCCGCGGTGGTCGAGCCGTCGAAGCCGGGGAGTGATCTCGACAAGCTCGATCAACGGAACCCCGGTGGTCGAGCTTGTCGAGACCTCCCAAGTCGAGGGTGTCCTGCGCCTCCGCGATCGAGCCAAGGGCCTTCGCCTTCCGCTGCCCGAGCGTGTCGGCATCTCCAGCGCGGCGGAGCTTTTCGGCTTCTTCGCAGACCAGGTCGTGGAACCGGGCCAGGTCGAGCGAATCGCCGACCACGTCCAACGTGGAGGTGCCCCAGGCGGTGCCTTCCGGGCCGTACTTGTGGGTGAGCGTGACGTCCCAGTCGGCCTTGGAGAGCGGGCCGGTCTTGTCGCGGATCAACTCGGGGTGGAACTTGGCGACCGCCATCGCCAGCGTGCGTTCGATGGTCGGCCAGCCGTACCGTTCTCCGGCAGCGAGCTGGGTATCGAACCAGGCAGCGGCTTCAGCGGAGAGCTTCCTGGTCAGCTCCGCGACCCGGCGCGCTTTCCACCCCGGCACCTCCAACAGCTCGACCTTCGCCCAGAGCCGCGGGAGCCGGTGGTGCAGATCCAGGGCATCCGCGAGCAGGGACATCGTGCCCTGGCGGGTGAGGTTGGCGGCGACTGCAAACTCTTCCGCTGCGAACGCCGCAACCGCTGGCGTCCCAGGGCCGCCGAGGACGTCGTCGAGCTCCAGTGACGCCAACGCGGGGTCGTCCGACCACGAAGCCGCAGCGCCGCCGTCCACCACCGGGTTCAACACGCACCACTGGTGCGCCAACCGCAGCTGGCGCCGCATGGCTTTCAACGCGCGAACGTGATCCTGAGAGACCGTGCCCAGCAAGCAGCCCGCATCGAGGTCAGTGACCTCATACGGGGTATGCGTGGCGTCGATCTCGATCATGCAAACAGTCCACCACGAGGGTCCGACACAATCGTCGAGGTGGAAGAAGCTCCCGCCTCGACGCAGGGCCGTCGCCGCTACTCGCACTCGCTGGCCCTCGCGCTCCGATGTGGGCCGGACGCTGGTTGCGGTCCGTAGAGTGAGCCAAGCAACCACTTCCAGGCGGCGACACTTACAAGGCGGGTAGTTGGTCGACCGACGACGACGGCGTCATCAACGCTTCCCCGGTGAATGCGAGGTGATCAGGATGAAGATGTCCTACGACCACCTGAACACGGACGCACTCCGAGGAACCACGCAAGCCGACTACCTGATTGCCTTCGACGCCGTACTGCGCTCGTCATTGGCGATCAGACCGTTTACGCCGAACCAGGTTCCCCTTTTTCGAGTTCGCTCGAAGCTTGAGAATCTGGCTTGGCAACCCGGGCCGAGGTCGAGCAGTGTTGCCGTGGCCTGGTCTCCTGCATCGAAGCTGATCTGACGGCGCTGGCCTCGATCCCGACGGGGTGCTCAAGCAGTGAAGCGGTGGCGACACCGCAGGTCAGCCGTCGCGTCCCGGTCGCTGCCGGTTCCGCTTGGTCTCGGAGCGCTGACTTTTGGCCTCCAGACGCCGACGCTGGGAGCCGCGGGTGGGGCGGGTCGGGCGGCGTACCGGTTCGGGGGCGAGGGCCTGGCGGAGCAGGGCGGCCAGGCGTTCGCGTGCGGCGGCACGGTTGCGGAGCTGGGAGCGGTTCTCGGAGGCGCTGATGGTCAGCACGGTGCCGACCAGGCGCGCGGCGAGGCGTTCGATCGCCCGTGCCCGCTGAGCCGAGGTGAGCGCCGAGGTCGTGGCCAGGTCGAGGCTCAGCTGGACTCGCGAGTCGGTCGTGTTGACGCCTTGACCGCCAGGGCCGGAGGCGTGGGTGAAGGTCTCGACCAACTCTCCGGCCGGGATCAGCAGTCCTGTCGGGATGCCCGGCCCCGGCGGCACCCTGACGTCGTCCATGACCGTGAGTCTGCCCCACCGCGTTGACGACGGTCATAGGGTCACCCCATGAGCCTGCTCTTCCAGACCCCACGCGCGCTGGCCGGGCGTGCGCTCCGCCTGGTCCGACCGGATGCGCGCAGCCCGCTGGCGGGGCGCACCGTGCTGATCACCGGGGCGTCGTCGGGGATCGGGGAGGCGACCGCGTATGCGGTGGCTCGGCTCGGGGCCCGGCTGATCCTGGTCGCACGCCGTTCGGACGAACTGGCCCGCGTGGCCACCGAAGCCGCAGCGCTCGGCGCCGAGGTCGACACCTTCACTCTCGACCTCACCGACGCGGACGCCGTCGAGGCCGCCCTCGCTCAGATCACCGAGAAGCACGGTGCCGTCGACTACCTGGTCAACAACGCGGGCCGCTCGATCCGCCGCTCCCTCGACCTCAGCTACGACCGGATGCATGACTTCGAGCGGACGATGGCGATCAACTACTTCGGGCCGGTCCGGCTGATCCTCGGGGTGCTCCCCGAGATGCGTGCCCAACGCTTCGGCCACGTGGTCAACGTGGTCACCTGGGGCGTCCAGATGAAGGCACCCAAGTTCTCCGCCTACATCGCCTCCAAGGCCGCGCTCGACACCTTCTCCCGGATCGCCGGCCGTGAGACGTTCGGCGACAACGTCACCTTCACCAACCTCCGTCTGCCGTTGGTCCGGACCGGCATGATCACCGCCACCGAGGCGTACCGCAGCGCCCCGGCGCTCACTGTCGACCAGGCCGCGGCCAAGGTGGTCCGCGCCCTCGAGGACCGCCCGCTGACGCTCTCGGTCCCGGTCGCGGTGGTGGGGGAGATCGCCAACTTCGCGCTGCCACGGCTCACCGACGCGCTGGCCTGGCTCGGCTCCAGCCGGTACCCCGACTCCACCGCGGCCCGCGGCGCCAACGACCGGGCTACTTCGCCAACGTCAACCCGGTAGGTACCGCCCAGACCTGCACCTGCAGCGGCGCCCAGACGCACTGGATGTCCTTGGCGGTGCGAACGACGAAGCTCACCGTCTCGCCGTCCACCCGTGCCTCGCCCTGCTTCCCACAGTTGGCGAACCCCGCCACCAGCAACGCCTCCGTGGTCGCATCGACGTCCTGCAACGGCATCGCCGACTCGAGGAACTCCTCCGGGAGACCCGCGACGAACTGGTCGATCTCGCTGGTCCCCTCCAGCAGTTTCGGCTCGGTGTGAGCCTCCAACCAGGCGCTCTGGTCGCGCCACTTGCCCTCGCCCCACTCGATCACCAACCGCGGTTCGCTCAGCGTCGTCTCGGTGCTCGACGGCGTCTGCGCGGGCGGGTCCGAACCGGTCGAGTCGTCGTCGCCACACGCCACCAGGCTGAACACCAGCCCGACCGCGAGCACTCCCGAGATGATCCTCATAACGGTTCGACGGCTCCGATCGTTGCTGGGTTCCGGCTCAGCGGCTCAGCTGGCCTTCTTCTTCGCAGGTGCCTTCTTGGCGGTCTTCTTCGCGGCGGTCTTCTTGGCCGGGGCCTTCTTCGCCGCCTTCTTCGGCTTCTCCTCGACGTCGTCGCTCTCGTCGGCGTCCGAGGCCTCGCCCCGCGCATGTTTGGCGGCAGCCACCGACTTCTGCAGCGCGGCCAGCAGGTCGACCACCTCACCGGCGCTCTTCGTCGCGGTCGGCGTCTGCTTCACCTCACCGCCCTCGATCTTCGCCTTCACGACAGCCTCCACGGCGTCGGCGTAGTCGTCGGTGAACTCCTCGGGATCGAAGTCGCCGGCCAGGGTCTCGACCAGCATGTTGGCCATCTTGACCTCAGACTCCTTGATCTCCCCGGTCTCCACCGAGAAGTCGGGAGTGCGGATCTCGTCGGGCCACATCATCGTCTGCAGCACGATCACGTCGTCGCGGACCCGCAGCACCGCCACCGAGGTCCGCTGACGCAGCGCCACCGTGACCACGGCCATCCGGTCCGCGTCGAGCAACGCCTGGCGGAGCAGGGCGTACGGCTTGGCGCCGGTCTTCTCCGGCTCCAGGTAGTACGACTTCTCGAACAGCATCGGGTCGATCTGGTCGCTCGGCACGAACTTCTCGACCGCGATTTCGCGGCTCGACGACGACGGCAGCTCGGCGAGGTCGCGGTCGGTGAGGATCACCATCTCGCCGTCCTCGGTCTCGTACCCCTTCGCGATGTCGGCGTAGGCGACCTCTTCACCGTCGATGGCACAGACCCGCTGGTACTTGATCCGACCGCCATCGGCCGCGTGCACCTGGCGGAAGGAGACGTCGTGGCTCTCGGTCGCTGAGTACAGCTTGACCGGCACCGAGACCAGACCGAACGACACCGCGCCCTTCCAGATAGCCCTCATGGCTCTAGCATGCCTTCATGCGCCCCATGCTCGCCACCCGCGGTCACCACGTGCCGCAGGGCGCGGAGTGGACGCATGAGGTGAAGTGGGACGGAATGCGGATCCTGGCCGAGCTGCCGCAGCTCGGCACCCTCCGGCTCACCTCCCGCAACGAGAACGTTGTCACCGACGCGTTCCCCGAGCTCGCGGAGCTGCCCTCGCCGTTGCGCCGCCGCGACCTGCTGCTCGACGGTGAGGTCGTCGCCCTGGTCGACGGACGCCCCGACTTCGGTGCGTTGGCGTCACGGATCCACGTACGTGGACGGCGCAGCACCGCACTCTCCGCCGCGACCCCGGTGACCTTCCTGGTCTTCGACCTGCTCCGGCTCGACGGGCGCGACCTGACGGGCGAGCCGCTCAGCGTGCGCCGCGAACTCCTCGACGGGATCGGGATCAACGACGTGCACTGGCAGGTCCCCGGCACCTGGGACGACGGCGACGCGCTCTGGCATGCCACCGAGCAACAGCAGCTCGAAGGGATCGTCTCCAAGCGGCTCGACTCCACCTACCAGGCGGGGGCACGGAGCCCGCACTGGTTGAAGTTCCCGCACCGGCGGCGCTCCTCGTGGGTGATCGGCGGCTGGCGTCCGGAGACCGGCGCGGCGCAACGGATGGGCGCCGTCCTGGTCGGTGAGCCGACCCCGGACGGCGTGCTCTACCGCGGCCGGGTCGGCAGCGGCCTGACCGGGAAGGCGGCGGTCGCGTTGAAGCAGGCGCTGGCCGAGCATCCGCGCAGTAGCTCGCCGTTCGCCGACGAGGTGCCGCGGATCGACGCCGACGGCACCCACTGGGTCGAGCCGACCATTGTGATCGATGTCGAGGCGTTGGGGATCAGCGACGGCGGCCGGTTGCGGCAGCCCTCGTTCCGCGGCGTCCGCGCCGACCTGACGCCGGAGGATCTGCTCGACGCCGAGGACGAAGCCTGATGACCGAGATCCGCGCGGAGTTGGAGGGTCGCACCCTCAAGATCACCAACCTGGACAAGGTTCTCTACCCGGTCACCGGCACCACCAAAGCCGAGGTACTCGACTACTACCTGCGGATCGCGCCGGTGCTCCTGCCCCACCTCGCGGACCGGGCGGTGACCCGAATCCGTTGGCCCCACGGAGTCGGCGGGGAGTCGTTCTTCGAGAAGAACCGGCCCGCCGGGGCACCCCGTTGGATGCGGACCGCGAAGGTGCCGACCACCGGTTCGCGGACCGTCGAAGGCAAGGCGGGGGAGTTGGTCTTCCCGATCGTCGACGGCGCGCCAGCCCTTGCCTACTTGGTGAATCTCGCCAGTCTGGAGTTGCACGTCCACCAATGGTGGGTCGACGACGACGGCGAGGTGCAGCCGCCGAATCGGTTGGTGATCGACCTCGACCCGGGACCCGAGATCGGCCTGATGCAGTGCGCCGAGGTCGCCCTGTTGGTCCGCGACGCGCTGGCCGGTCACGACCTGGACAGTTGGCCGGTGACCAGTGGCAGCAAAGGATTGCACCTCTACGCACCCCTCGACGGGTCGCTCTCCTCGGACGACGCCAGCGACCTGGCCCGCGAGGTCGCCGAGGCGTTGCAGAGCAGCCACCCCAAGCTGGTCACCGCCACGATGACCAAGGCCCGCCGGCACGGGAAGGTCTTCTTGGACTGGTCCCAGAACGCCGGCTCCAAGACCACCGTCTCGCCGTACTCGCTGCGCGGCACCGAACGTCCCTGGGTGGCGACACCGCGGACCTGGGCCGAGATCGAGGCCGGCGCCGACGACGAGTTCGGCCTGGAGCAGTGCACCTTCACCGAGGTCTTGGACCGGGTCGCCGAACACGGCGACCTCTTCGGTATCGCCTGAGGTCAGCTCACAGGCTGCGCACAGGTTCTCCCGGGGTCGGGCACAGTCGCGCCCCGTTGACTGCTCGACGTCGCCCACTCCGGGCGACCTCGAGCAGGAGGTACCAGGTGCAGGCTGTGGCCAGACGGATCACCGCCATCCCCAGACGGTGGTGGATCGCCACTCTCGTGCTGGCGGTGGCTCTCGGTGCAGGGGCGTGGTGGATCAGCACCGACGACGAAGCCACCGCCGCACCGACGACCGCGACCGCGGCGCTCACCACGATGCGGACCACCGTCAGCGGTGACGGCTCCCTGGTCGCGCGCCGTCAGCAGGAGTTGAGCTTCGGCTCCTCCGGCGAGGTGACGGCGGTGAAGGTCGAGGCGGGTGACACGGTGACCAAGGGCCAGGTGCTCGCCCGGATCGACACCAGCGCGCTGGAGGCCGACCGGAGCGCCGCCCTGGCCCGGCTCGAAGCAGCCCGCGCAGCCTTGGTGGAGAGTGTGGCGGCCGGTGCGGAGAGCACCAGGGTCACCGCCGACCAGGCCGCGCTCAGCGCCGCGAGCAGTGCGTTGACGGCGGCCCGTGCGGCGGTCGCGGATGCCACCTTGCGGGCACCCTTCGCGGGCACGGTGCACAGCGTCGGCTTCGCCGTCGGTGACCGGGTCGGCAACGGCAGCAGTTCAGCCTCACCGGGCGCAGCCGCGACCGGTACCGATACGTCCACGAGCGGGATCAGCCTGGTCAGCACCGGGCGCTACGACGTGGAGTTCACCGTGGCCAGCAGCGACGTCGAGCAACTGGCGGTCGGCCAGCAGGCCGAGGTCACCGTCACCGGCGCCGACGAGACGGTCTTCGGCACCGTGCGGTCGGTGGCCAGGGTCGCCACCACCGACAGCACGGGTGCGGCCAGCTTCCCGGTCGTCGTCCGGGTGACCGGAAGCCCGAGTGGGCTCAACGTCGGGGCCAGCGCTCAGGCGACGGTGATCGTCGCGGAGCTCGGCGACGTCCTTACCGTGCCCACCAACGCGGTGCGCAGCGACGACGACGGCAACTACGTGCTGTTGGTGACCGCGAAGGGCAGCACCCGTCGGGCGGTCACCACCGGAACCGCCTACGGCATGCAGACCGAGATCACCGAGGGGCTCAGCGAGGGCGACAGCGTCGAGCTGGTCACCCAGCAGCGCGGCGGTCGGGGCGGCGGCGGGCAGGGCCAGCTGCCGGAAGGGTTCAGCCCGCCCGACGGCATGCAACCGCCGGCCGGCTTCAACCCGGGCAGTGGCTTCCCGGGTGGTGCCCAGTGAGCAGCCATCCGGTCATCCACCTCGACGACGTCCGCAAGGTCTATGCCACCGGTGCCGGTGAGGTGGCCGCAGTGGCCGGGATCAGCGCCCGCATCGAGCAGGGCGAGTTCGTGGCGATCATCGGCCCGAGTGGTTCCGGCAAGTCCACCCTGATGAACATCCTCGGCTGCCTCGACGTGCCCAGCTCCGGCACCTGCTTGATCGACGGCCAGGACGTGACCCAGCTCGACGAGCCGGAGTTGGCGCATCTCCGCAACCGGGTGATCGGCTTCGTCTTCCAACAGTTCCATCTCCTGCCGCAGTTGAGCGCGGTGCGCAACGTCGAGCTGCCGTTGGTCTACGCGGGTGTTCCGGCGTCCGAGCGACGGGAACGGGCGGAGCGCGCGCTGGCACGGGTCGGGCTCGAGGCCCGGGGCGGACACCGGCCGGGTGAGCTCTCCGGCGGCCAGCAGCAGCGGGTCGCGGTGGCCCGCGCGCTGGTCACCGATCCGGCTCTGTTGTTGGCCGATGAGCCCACCGGCAACCTCGACTCCACCTCGACGGCCGACGTTCTTGCCCTCTTCCGCGAGCTCCATGCGCAGGGCCGGACCATCGTCCTGATCACCCACGAGCCCGACGTGGCGGCCAAGGCGGACCGGGTGTTGACCATTCGCGACGGCCGGCTCAGCGAGGTGGCCGCGCGATGAGTTGGGCAGAGACCCTGCGGACCGCACTCGACGCCGTCCGCGCCCACCGCCTGCGATCCGCGCTGACCATGCTCGGAATCGTGATCGGGATCAGCTCGGTGATCGTCACCGTCGGACTCGGTCAGGGGGCGCAGCAGCAGGTCCGCGACCAGATCGACGCGCTCGGCTCGAACCTGTTGATCGTCTCGCCGGGCAGTAGTACCGACAGTTCGGGAACCAGAGCCGGCTTCGGCTCGGCCACCACGCTCACTCTGGCCGACGCCGAGGCACTGGCCGACCCCGAGGTCGCTCCGGATGTCGCCGCTGTCGCCCCGGTCAGCAGCAGCAACGCCTCGCTGACGGCGGGCAGTACCAACTGGAGCACGCGTCTGGTGGGGGCGACCCCGTCATGGCGCTCGGTACGAGCCCGCGAACTGAGCGCTGGACGGTTCTTCACCGCGGCCGAGTTGGCCGAGGCCGCGCCGGTCGTGGTCCTCGCCCCGGACACCGCTGCCGAACTCTTCACGGTCGGCTCGCCGGTGGGCCAGGAGGTCACGGTCAACGGCCGCACACTCACCGTGATCGGTCTCCTGGCGGGCTCCGGTGCCACCGACCTCGCGGCCAGTGAGGACGACCAGGCGCTGGTCCCGATGACCACGGCACAACAGCTCACCGGAGCTGCCGCCGACACCGTCAGCACCATCTACGTCGAGGCGACGTCGGCTGAGACCCTCAGCGCCGCCTACCAGGAGGTGACCGGCGCACTTAACGTCCGGCACCAGATCACCGACGAGGCGGACTTCTCCGTCAGTACTCAGGAGTCGTTGGTCAAGACGGCCAACGCCACCAACCGAACGATGACGGTCCTGCTCGCCGGGGTTGCTGCGATCTCCTTGCTGGTCGGGGGAATCGGCGTCATGAACATCATGCTCGTCTCGGTCTCCGAGCGGGTCCGTGAGATCGGTCTGCGCAAGGCGCTGGGGGCGACGCCTGCGTTGATCAGGCGGCAGTTCCTGACCGAGGCCAGCATCCTCGGACTGACCGGTGGCGCCGTCGGCGTGCTGCTCGGTGCACTCGTGGCGCGCCTGTTGCCCGACCTGATCGACCAACCGGTCGCGATCTCTCCGAGCGCCACGGTGCTCGCCCTCGTCGTCGCTCTCGCCATCGGCGTCGGCTTCGGCGTCCACCCCGCCAGTAGGGCCGCAGCGCTGGCCCCGATCGACGCGCTACGCAGCGAATGACCGTCAAGGAGTATGAGATGAAGCTGATCCGAACCACCCTGATCGCCGCCGCCCTCTGTGTGGCTGTTGCCGGCTGCGGCAACGACGACGAACTGACCGACGTGACCAGTCAGCTGGGCAGTTCCAGCAGTCAGAGCAGCACGGAGTCAGAGCAGGCCGACGGCCTCAACCGCGCCTCGGGCCAGGTCGCCGAGGTCGCCGGGACCACTGCCCAGGTGCAGGGCGACGGGACGCAGGTCGCGGTGACGTGGAACGAGGCGACCACCTTCACCGCTGAGAAGGCCGGCACCGTGGCGGACGTCGAAGTGGGCGCCTGCGTGATGGTCTCGAGCAGCGGTGACGCCGCTGACCCCGTCGCCGCAACCACGGTCCGGGTCCTGAGCCTGGACGGCGACTGCGCCATGCCGGGCGGCATGGGTGGTCCCGGCGGCGCAACCGGTCCGGGGGCGGGGGAGCGCCCGAGCGACCTGCCGAGTGACTTGCCGCAGCCCGGTGACGGCGAGGCTCCGGACGGCCAGCGACCCGGTGGAGGGCCTGGTCAGTGCGGTGAGGTGACGGCCGGCAGTTGCCTGCAGGCGAACGGTGAGCGGAGCAGCACCGGCACCCTGACGGCGACGACGGTGGCGATCAGCCAGCCGGTCGACGGCGTCTGCGAGCGCGGCTTCGGGGGCCGACGTCCTGGCGCGGACGACGAGGACGCATCGTGAGGCGGCTACCGGCCAAGCGTCTCGCCGCCCTCGGCGCGACGGTGATCGTGCTCGGTGGCGGGGCCGGGTTCTATGCGGCGACCAACGCCGACCCGGTGGCCTACCGGACGGTCGCGGTGGGCACCGGGGACGTCGAGGAGCTGTTGGCCACCAGCGGCACCGTCGATTCCGCCAGCCGGGCCGAAGCCACTGCGCAACTCACCGGAACCGTGGCTGCGGTGAAGGTCGCCGAGGGCGACAAGGTCGCGCCCGGGCAGGTGGTAGCGGTGCTGGATCGCACCGGCCTCAAGGCGACCCTGGTCGAGGCCCGGTCGACCTTGGCCGAAGCCCGGGCGAGGTTGGTCGAGGATCGGCAGGCGCAGGCAGCCGCGGTAACCGCGAGCACTGCCAGCGAGACGCGCGCCGATACCGATAACGCTGCCCCGAGCAGCCAGCCGAGCAGCCAGCCGAGCGCGGCCAACACCGACCAAGCGAGTACCGGTACCAAGCCGGACCAGGCCGCCGCGGCGGCGGAGACGGCCAAGCTCAAGAAGCTGCTCGCCCAGCTCGCGGCTCAGCAGGACGCCGTCACCTCGGCGGCGAGCGCGGCGAGCGCAGCGCTTACGGCGGCACACGACGCCCTGGAGACCCAGACGACGCTCTGCACTGAGGAAGAGACTGTCTCGGCAGCCTGCACCCAGGCGCTCCAGGACGTGCAGACCGCTCAGGGTGCGGCCGCTGAGGCCCAGGACGCCCTCCAGGCGGCGATCTCCACCCTGGCCGGGACCGTCTCCGCGGCGGCGTCGAACGTCACTCAGTCTGCGTCGAGTTCGACCGGCTCAAGCCAGTCGACCAGTACGAGTGGACAGTCCCCGAGCTCCCCGAGCAGCCAGAGCAGCCAGAGCGGCCCAGCCGCATCACCCGGTCAGAGCGCCACCACCGACAGCGATGCCACGGGCACTGAGTCCGCCGCTCCGGCAGGCAGCCAGGGATCCGCGGGCACCGTCACCGCCGCGCAGTTGGCCCAGGACCAGGCCGGGATCGACGAGGCGCGGGCGGCGGTGCTGCGCGCCGAGCAGGAGCTCGCCGCGGCCGTGGTCAGGGCTCCGCGCGCGGGCCGTGTGGTCGCGCTCTCCGCAGCCAACGGGAGCGAGGTCGACGCCGGTGACTCGGTGGCCGTGATCTTCTCCGGCAAGGCGCTCGCCGTCGAGGTGTCGTTGAGTGAGGAGGAGGTCAGCCGGGTGGCGGCCGGACAGCGGGCCACCGTCCGTGCGCCCGGCGCGAGCACCGCGAGCGAGGGAGAGGTGACAGCCGTCGGCTCGGTCTCGACCTCGACGTCGGGTGCCGCGACCTTCCCGGCCACGATCCTCCTCGACCACATCGACGGCGCCCTGCCCAGCGGCTCCAGCGTCCGGGTGGAGATCGTCACCGGATCGGTCGACGACGTCGTCCGGGTCCCCGTCTCCGCGCTCTCCCGGACGACCACCGGCGGCACCGTTCAGGTGCTCAGAGCAGGCGAACCGCAACGGCGGCGGGTGAGCGTCGGCAGCAGCGGTGAGCGATGGGTCGAGATCACCGACGGTCTCAACCCCGGGGAACGTGTCGTGCTCGCCGACCTGGACGCCGAGATCACCGGTGCTGCGACCTCACTGCAGTCCGATCGCGGCACGTCGGGACCGCCCGGCGGGTTCCGTGGCGCTCAGCCGCCGACGGGATCGGGGACCCGAAGTCGGTAGCGCTAGTAGGCGCCGCGGTGGCCGAGCACGGCCGGCACGGTCCGCAGCGCGATCTTCAGGTCCTGGGTCGGCGACCAGTTGTCGACGTACTCCAGGTCGAGCCGCACGGTGTCGTCCCAGCTGAGGTCGGAGCGGCCGGAGACCTGCCAGAGTCCGGTCATCCCGGGACGTACCGCGAGCCTGCGGTGTGCGTCGTCGGCGAACCGTTCCACCTCGTGCGGTAGCGCCGGCCGCGGTCCGATCAGGGCCATCTCGCCGCGGACCACGTTGATCAACTGGGGCACCTCGTCGATCGAGTACCGACGCAGCAGCCCACCGAGCCGAGTGATCCGCGGATCGCAGCGGAGCTTGAACAGGATCGTGTCGGGATCGATCTGGGGGTGCTCGGCGTCGGTCACCATCGTTCGGAACTTCAGCATCGCGAAGCGACGTCCGTGTTGGCCGATCCGGTCCTGGCGGTAGAACGCGGGGCCGGGGGAGTCGAGCCGTACGGCGATCGCGACCGCGACCAGGAGCGGGGTCAGCACGAGCAGCAGGAGCGCGGCGAGCAGGCGGCCGCCGACGTAGCAGAGGCCACGGCGCAGACCGCCGGTCTCGCTGGGCCGGACACCGACCAGGCTGAGCGTGCCGCTGGACTCCACGGTGGTTCGGGTCGCGCCGACCCCGAGCAGTCCGCTGGCGACGTGCAGATGTTGATGACGTTGTTCCAGCTGCCAGCCGAGGCGTCGCAGCTCGGCCCCGGAGAGGTGCTCACAGGCCAGCACCACCACGTCGTCGATGTCGTCCTGGCCGGCCCGCTCGGCGACGGCGGCGGCGTCGGGCTTGGTGCGGTCGACGAGGACGACGTCGTCGCCGTGCAGGTCGAGCAGCAGGTTGCTGAACCGGTCGGCGCGGGCGCGGTGTCCGACCACCAGGACCCGTCGTGGGGCTCGGGTACTCAACCACGCACCCCGTCCGAGGCCGGTCAGCGCGGCGGTGGTCAGGAGCACGCCGAGGATCTGGTCGGCGCTGACCGCGGCGGCCAGGAACCATGCCATGAACCCGAGTACGATGCCGGCGCGCAGCATCGCCCGCAACAACTGCCGGACGCCGACCTTGCGGTAACTGAGCAGGTCGGCGTGGCCGCGGTGTCCTTGGTACATCACGACCGGCCAGATCCCGACCAGGGTGGCCAGAACGGCGGTCGCTGCGTTGCTCGCGGTGGCGCCGAAGAAGACGACCACGAAGACCCCGACCGCAGCGGCTGCCGCGTCGATCCCGGCGAGCACCCGGATCGGTTCTGCCTTGGTCCGCGGCAGCGGAGTGTGCAGCGAGGTCAACCGTCGTGCCGACGCATCGACCGGATGCAGATGGGCGGCAGCACGCAGACTGACGATGCTCATCGGCGACCGGCCTTCTGACGGCGGAGCACGGTCGCGTCGACCAAGGTGCCGAACCGGGCGACGGTCTCGGCGTTGTCGAGGCCACGCAACGGCCGGTCACGCCGGAAGGCGGAGGCGCGCTGGACCTGGCTGCGCAAGGCATCCAACGTGTCGGCGGGCAGGATCCGGTCGCTGGTAGCCAGGTGTTGCACGAACCGCTGCTGATGGTTGTCGACGTGTTCGCCCAGCGCGGGATCGCGCGGCACCACGACCGGCGTGTGGCCGGCCAGCTGGGCGTCCATCAGCAGGCCCGGCCCGGCATGGGTGATCACGCAGGAAGCCTTGCTCAGCAGAGGATTGAGGCGATCGATGCCGAGGATGGCGTCGCCGTCGACTCCGGGTGGAAGGGTGCTCGGCCAGTGGCTGGTCCCGTACTGGATGAACCAGTCGGACCACCCTTCGGAGGCCAGTTGCAAGCTCCAGTCGACGAGGCGATCAAAGCGATGGTGGTCGGTGCCGACCAGCACCACCACCAACGATTTCGGAGCGTCGGAGTACCCCATCACCACACCGGCCCTAGCAGGACGGACGAGGCGTACATCGATCGTTGCTCAGCCCATTGGACGAGGAAGAGGTCGCTGACGGGACGGCAGAGCCGACCGGTCAGCGTCGGGGTGTCGACCCGGTCGTACACCTCGAGATAGACGGTGGTCGTCGACTTGTTCCGGGTGAGCCAGAAGAAGGGGACCGCGACCGCGGCGCCGGTCGAGACGATCACGTCCGGCTTCAGTTCACGGAGCAGACGATGGGCCAACCGTGTGTTGCGGATCAGGTTCCGCGCGTTGCGCGTCGTCGGATAGTGCGCCCACGTGACGGACTCTCCGGCCAGCTTGCTCGTGGCATCGGGTGTTTCAAAGGTCACCCAGTGCCTTTCGTGCTCACGCCACCAGGGTTCCAAACACATCAACTGAGCCAAATGGCCACCGGATGAGCCGACCAGAAGAACGCGCATATCCATTCCCCCCTTGGTCGCTCTTCGGCAAAGTCCCCGTACTTTGCCGTCACTAGACCCTAAGGAATGGGACAGATGGAATGCATACCCGAAATCAGCGAAATGCCTATCTGGGCAAGGGATTACTGGCTGGGCGGGCTCCATCGGGCCTGTCGAGCGACGCCCACTGCGGCGAGTTGTGAGGAGACGCCGAGTTTCGCCAGGATCGCCTTCACCTGGGTCCGCACGGTCGCTTCTGAGACCACGCTGAGGCTGGCGATCTCCTTGACCTGACGGCCTTCCAGGAAGTGTCCCAGCACCTCGCTCTCGCGCCGGGTGAGGCGCTCCAGTTTGGCGCGGGCTTCGCGGACCGTGGCCTGCTCGGCATGCCAGGCCCGGAGTAGTTCGGTCCGCTCCTCGATCGAGGTGACCGGCAGTCCCTGGCTGACCTTGCGGATGGTGGCCGCGATGTCGTTGAGCGGTGAACTCTTCGGCATCACCTTGCGGGCACCGTGGGCCAACGCCTCGCCCCACCGGCTGCGTTCGATGTTGCCCGTCACCACGATCACCGCGACGCCGGATCGGGTCAGCGGTTCGACCAGCCGGGCACCGTTCCCGTGGCTGCCGAGATCCAGGTCGAGCAGCACGATCCGTGGATTCGTCCGCAGGATCGACGGGAGCAGGGTGCTGACGCTGCGACCGGGATCACCCAGTCCGATCTGACGGACGTCGTAGCCCTCGAGGTTCAGGGCGATCACCAACGACTCGGCGAAGAGTGCGTGGTCCTCGACGATCGCGACCCGGGTCCCGGCGCGGTGCATCTCAGGCCGCCTTCGGGAGGATGACGACGAACTGTGCGCCCCGGGCCGACTCTTCACGGCGGAGCTCGCCGCCGGTGCGCCGGAGCCCCCGACGTGCCGCATAGAGGCCGATACCTTCACCTGGCGACTTCTCGCCGCGCTCACCGCGAGTGAACAAAGTCTCCTCCAAGCTGTCGGGAATGCCGGGACCGTCGTCCGAGACGTGCAGGGCGACCTGGTCGTGGTTCGTGGTGGACCAGAGGCTCAGGTGAGCGCCCGGTGCGTGCCGTTCGGCGTTGCCGACCAGCGCCAGCACTGCGCTGACCAGCGCTTCGGGCTGGACGAGGACGGCGCTCGAGCTGGGACGGTAGTCGACCTGCACACCGCGGGCGAGGGCCGAGAGGACCAGCGGTTCGACCACCTCGTCCAGGGCGACAGACTCGCGCAGCGGAGCCGGGTCCGGCGTGATGGTGGGGTCGAGAAGAGTCTGTAACCGTGCCATCTCCGAGTTCAGCAGTTCACGGAGCCGCACCGTCTGTTCCTCAGCCAATGCCTGGGGCTCGGTGATCAGCAACTGCGACGCCGAGCTGATCCCGGCCAGGGTCGAGCGGCACTCGTGGAGCCGCTCGGCGTCGTCGTTGACCAAGGTCTCGGCCTGGCTGGCGCGGTCGGCCAGCTGGGCGAGTCGCCGGGATTGAGTGGCGAACGCCTCCTGGACCAGGGCGATCGAGGCGGTCAAGGTGGTGATCGCGGTGGCCGCGCAGACCGTCGTGACCATGACGGAGACGTAGCCGAGCGGGTCGATGGTGGCCGGCACGAAGTGGTAGAAGCCGATCCCCAGCGCGAGCGGCAGGACCAATTGCCAGCGGTACTCGTCGGGGAAGGCGCGCGAGGCGAGGATCCGCTGGGCGCAGATGAAGGCGGCGACCGGGAAGGCCAACGAGACCAGTAGAGCGAGCAGCCGCTCGTAGGTGTCGAGATCCAGGGTGAACCAGGCGCTACGCAACACGGTCAGCGCGAGACCGAATCCGACTCCGACCAGGATCGGGTGACGCAGACCGGTCGGTGGCCGCTCCTTGGCCGCGCACCCCGTCACCCAGACCAGCACCAGCATGCAGGCGACGTCGGTCGGGGCGACGATCAGCTCCGACGGGCGCGGATGGGTGGAGAGATAGAGCTCCGGACGTAGATAGATGGCCAGGATGATCATTGCGGCTGCGATCCAGCCCGACGCGGCCTGGTTCAGCAGGTACCAGCGACAGAGGAGCAGGATCGCGGACGAGATCAGGACCAGGGCGAAGCAGAGTTGTGTCGCCTGGGCGATCAGGGCCAGGGCGTCGGCCTGGTCGGCGCGGCGTAGGACCAGCAGGGTGGAAGCGACGACGACCGTCGTCGCCACCAGGGCCAGCGCGAATCGCCAAGTGTGGGGAGTTGGCGACCGCTCTTCCGGTTGATCGTGCAGGACAGGCGCGAACTCTTTCGGGTCCGAACCCACGAACACAGGATCAGCACGAAAGGACTTCACCGCTCCCCGTGGCGGTTGGGTTCCTTCCACCTCTGCAGGATACGTGCGATTCGGAAACTCGTCACCAGTTGTGGGGAGCTTACCCAGTCTTGGGGGTGCATTTTGCAAATAAATCACTTCGCGTTACCGAGGAGTTCACGGATTGACGCTCCGGTCTAGATAGCTGAGGGACCCCTTCGTCATTACTTCCGAGTAATCGGCGACTCCGTGTGCTTCTCCCCAAATGTGGGGTTCTCTGCGGCTCTCGTGGGCAAATCCCGACGTCACGGCGTCACGATGGTGGCGAACGAGGTACACGCAACGCGCCAGCCGTCCGGGCGGTGCGCGCACGAGCAGGGGGAGTGCAAGAGCGTGGGTATGGGTGGACGCCGATGGGGTGCCTTGCTGAGACGAGGCCTGTTGCTGGCTGTCGTCTTCGCTGTGGTGCTGGGCGCCGCCGGAGCCTGGGCGGGCGCCAAGCGTGACGCCTTGCATCAGGCGACCGCGACGATCCTGGTCAACCCGTTGGAGGGCAACCCGTTCAGTCCGGACGGGCGCGACGGCCTGGTGAATCTCGAGACCGAGGCCCGGCTGGTGACTGCGGATGCGGTGGCCCGCGCGGTCGCCAAGAACGTCGGTCTCACCGAGCCCGGCAGCGCCCTGCAGGGCGTGAGCGTCGAGGTCCCGCCCAATACGCAACTGCTCAAGATCAGCGTCGAGCGCCGCGACGCCGGTCTGGCCCGGCGCCTCGCCAACGCCTACGCGCAGGAGTACCTCAAGTACCGCGAAGCACGGACCGCATCGACGGTCTTCACCCGTCAGGCCCACCTCAGTGAGGAACTGCGGTCGATGAAGGCGCAGCTGACCGGTCTCACCAAGGAACGCGCCGGCGTCGGGATCAGCGCGCAGCGCAAGGCCCTTCTCGATCAGCAGATCTCCGGCCTGGTCGCGCAGGTCGCTCAGATCCAGGCCGAGCAGACCACACTCGGCTACGTCTCCCAGGATCCCGGCCAGGTGGTCACACCTGCCGCCGAGGAGTCCACCGGGCCGTTGCCGACGGTGGTCCTCGGCGGAGTGGCCGGAGCTGGTCTGGGACTGGCCCTCGCCCTCGGCGTCCTCTACGTCCGGGCCCGCCGGGCCGACAAGGTGGGCTCGGTCCGCGACCTCGTCGCGGCCGGGTACGAGGTGATCGGGGCGGCCGACGACGTCGACGCGCTGCGGGCCCGCCTCCTCGTCGACCTGCCGCACCGCCCGAGTGTGGTCCTGCTCGCCGACGCAGGTGGATCGGGGATCGCCTCCAGCGAGACCGGTCGCGCCCTGGCCGACTCGTTGGCCCGGGCCCGGCTGCGCAGCGTGTTGGTGGTGTTGGAGGAGGAGAACCATGGCGACGCGGGACGGGACGCAGCAGGTCGCCTGATCCATCCGATGGCCGGCTCCGGAAAGCCGGTACGGGGCCTGGCCGAGGTGATCGCCGGAGAGGTCAACCTGGACAAGGCTCTGGTCCAGGTCGACGATTTCGGCTACCGGTTGCCGCCCGGAGGCAGCGCGCCGGTGGCGGCGTGGGGCGACCTGTTGGCGTCGCCGGAGTTCGCCGGATTGGTGAGTGAGCTGCGGGAGCGCGGCGAGGTGATCGTCTTCGCCGGCGTCACACTGCCCAGCGCGGACGGCCAACTTCTCGCCGGTCACGCCGATGCGGTGATGGTGCAGGCGACCACCGGGGCAAGCACGAACGCCGAGTTGGAGGCCGCCCTCCGAGAGGTTGGCGAGGGCCCGGCCCGGGCACTCGGGGTGGTGCACCGGAAGGCGGGCACAGCCGCTCAACACGTTGCGTCGAAGGACGCCTGATGGCGGGTCTGGACGTCAGTAACGCCACCCGTCAACATCTCGGCCAGATCGCCCGAGGTGGTGCCGCGGGTCTGGCCGGCGCGTTGGTCGCCGGCGTCGCGGGCTTCGTCCTGGTGGTCGTCGTCGCCCGTGGGCTACCCGCCGACCAGGCCGGTGTCTTCTTCGCAGTCACCGCGCTCTTCCTGATCGTGGAAGGGCTGGCGGTGCTGGGTACCGACACCGGACTCGCCCGCTTCCTGCTCCGGTTGGAGGCGACCAGGAGCTCGAAGGTGATCGTCTCGCTGATCCGGGCCACCATGCGGACCACCCTGGCCGGCGCCACCATCCTCGCGGTGATCATGGGTCTGCTCGCCGCGCCGTTGAGCCAGGCGTTCGGTTGGGACGACGACGCCGCCCGGGCACTGATGGTCCTGGCAGTCGCGCTCCCGGCGGCGGTGCTCGCCGACCTCTCGTTGGCGGCGACCCGCGCCTTCGGGGAGATGCGGAGCACGGTGCTCGTCGACCGACTGCTCCGGGCTGGAAGTCAACCGATCCTGGTCGGGGTGACCCTCTACGCCGGGGCTGGGCTGACCGGGGCCGTCGTCGCCTGGGCGGCGACCCACTTCCTCGGCGCCGGACTCGCGGTGCTCGCCCTGCAACGGCGGCTGCGCCAGCGCGGCCACGGCTCGATGCGGCGCTGCGGACCGTTGGCACCGGGGCTGCTCGGGGAGTTCTGGTCCTTCACCTGGCTCCGCGGACTGGCCCGGGTGGCCCAGCTGGGCATGCAGAAGCTCGACATCATCCTGGTCGCGGCGTTGGTCTCGCCGACGGCGGCCGCGGCCTACACGGTGGCCACCCGGTTCGTGCCGCTGGGCCAGATGGCGACCCAGGCGATCCAACAGGTGTTGCAGCCGCGGATGACCGCGATCCTGGTCCACGACGACCCGCGGACCTTGGGCGAGGTCTACCAGGTCTCGACGGCCTGGAACATGTTGGTGGCCTGGCCGCTCTACCTCGGCGTCGGGGCGTTGGCGACCACCTACCTCGACCTCTTCGGGGCGCAGGTGCTCCAGGTCGAGCACACCGAGCTGGTGGTCATGGTGATGGCGGCGACCATGCTGTTCGCGGTCGCCTCCGGACCGGTCGACACGCTGCTGTTGATGGCGGGGCGCAGCGGGATCAGTGCGTTCAACACCCTGCTGGCGTTGGTGATCGACGTCGTCGGGTGTCTGCTCCTGGTGCCGCCGTTGGGCATCCTGGGCGCGGCGTTCGCGTGGGCCGCCGCCGTGGTCACACGTTGTTCGTTGGCGTTCTGGCAGGTCCGGCGCGACCTCGGCGTCCATGCCCTCTCGCGGGTCACCCTGCGGGCGGCCTGGCTCCCGGCTCTGTGGGTCGGCCTACCGGCGGTCGTGATCGCCGTCCTCGACCCGGGCACTCCGTTGGTCTTCACCGCAGTCGCGGTGATCGTGGCCGGTTACGGCCTCGCGTTGTGGCGCCGTCGGCAGAGCCTGGGACTGGACGGGATGGCCCAGGCGATCCGTCGTCGTCACGTGGCAGGAGCACACCGATGATCACCCGCACGGTTCGCAACTACACCCGGCTCGTCCGCCAACATCTGCCGGCGTCAGCGGTCTCCGTCGTGCGCCGGCTGGCCCTGTACTGGGGGATGGCGACCGCGCGTTGGCGACGGCTGCCCGACATCGTCGTGGTGGGCGCGCAGCGCAGCGGCACGACCACCCTCTTCCGGATGTTGGAAGAACACCCACAGTTGGTCAGGCCGACGCTGAGCAAGGGGACCGGGTACTTCGACGACTCCTACCGACGTGGACCGCGGTGGTACGCCGCGCACTTCCCGCTTCGGCTCAGTACCCGCTGGCTGGCCGGAGGTGACGTCAGAACCTTCGAGTGCAGCGGCTACTACCTGTTCCATCCATTGGCCGCCGAGCGGATCGCCCGCGACCTGCCTGGCGCTCAGGTGGTGGTGATGCTCCGTGACCCGGTCGCGCGGGCCTACTCCGCACACCGTCATGAGAAGGCCCGCGGCTTCGAGAACCTGGAGTTCGCCGAGGCGCTCGCGGTCGAGGAGTCGCGGATCGCTGCCGAGACACCGCGCCTTGAACAGGACCCGAACGCGACCAGCTACGAGCACCGGCACCATGCCTATCTGGGACGCAGCTCCTACCAACCGCAACTCGAGCGGTTGGTCAAGGCGCTGGGCAGCGATCGGGTCCATGTGGTGGAGGCGGAACGGCTCTTCGCCGACCCGGTCACCGAGTTCGACACCCTGCAACGGCGCCTCGGCCTGCGCCGCCACCGAACCACCGTGCTGGAGGCGTGGAACGCGCGGCCCGGCGCGGATCTCGACCCCGCACTCGCCCAGCATTTGCGGCAGCGGTTCGCCCCCGACGACGACTACCTGGCCGGCTTGCTCGGCCATCAGCCTGCCTGGAGAGAGGAACACTGAGATGGCACTCGCGGTGATCAATCACCATCCCAAGTTCAAGCGGATGCGCCGGGTCACCCGGCTGCGCGCGCACCAAGTGGCGGCGGCCGCCTACGCCACCGCACAGCGCACCCCGATGCCAGCCGGCGTCCGCGATGCGCTGCGCGACCGGCTGGCGTGGCAGCCCGAACTGCGGATCGTCGGCGTCGAGCAGTTGCTGCTCGGCGGCCAGAACCGGTTGGACGCCGCCGAGTTCGCGGACGTGGTCAGCGACCCGCTCTGGCCCTCGACGCGGGTGGCCGACGGACCGCATGCCGATCTGCTGCGCAGGGCTGGTCGTGGTGACCTCAGCGATGATGAGATCCTCGGTTCGCGCTACGCCACGATGGCGCGGGCGTCGATCGCCGCGAGCGGCCAGTACTTCACCGCCACCGACGAGGCCGGGATCGTCGCGGTCGCCCGCGACTTCATCGCCGCCGACCGGTTGCAGGAGGCGACCCGCAAGCCGCACCAGAGCCACGCCGGCGCCCCGATCGAGGTGGCTCCGATCCGCGACTCCGAGTGCTACCAGGTGATCGACGGCCACCACCGGGTGGCGCGCGCCGCGGTCGACGGGATCGACCAGATCGCCGTCCGGGTGAAGCGGATCGGGGTCTACACCCCGTTGCAGGAGATGCTCGATGCGATGTCGTGGATCGGCGGGGAGCCGGAGCTCTACCAGCCGTTGACAGCACCCGAGGTGGCTGGCTGGCCGACGGTGCGTGGGTGCCAGGACCGGTTCGAGTCGATGGTCGCGGTGCTCGACGACCTGGGGCTGGAGCAGGGCAGCTACCTCGACGTCGCGAGCTGCTACGGCTGGTTCGTCGCAGCGATGGGGGAGCACGGTCTGGAGGCCTCCGGGATCGAGCAGGATCCGATCGCGCCGCGGCTCGGCGAGATCGCCTTCGGGCTGCGGCCCGGCGCGATCACCACCGGCGAGGCGGTCAGCTTCTTGGCGCAGTCGGGGCGGAGTTGGGACGTGGTCAGCTGCTTCAGCCTGCTGCACCACTTCGTGCTCGGCCGTAGCGAGGATTCGGCCCAGAGCCTGGTCCAGGCGCTGGACCGGGCGACGGGGCGGGTGCTCTTCCTGGACACCGGTCAGGAGCACGAGGCCTGGTTCACCGACTCGTTGGCGGGATGGGACACCGCGCGGGTCCAGGAGTTCCTGGAGACCGAGACCAGTTTCGATCGGGTGATCGACCTGGGCCCGGACCAGGACGACCGGCCGCCGTATCAGGGCAACTACGCACGCCACCTCTTCGCCTGCATCCGCGACTGAGTGCGGAGCCGGAGATGAGTGTCGATCGAGATCCGGCGACCGAACTGGTCGCGGCTGTCGCCGACCTGTGGCCGGCCGCCGACGTAGCCGGCGGGGCGGTCCAGGCGCGATTCTGCGTGGTGCCGACGGCCGGTGGTGTGGGTACCGCGCTGCCGCTCGACTCGCCGCGGGCCAGCGCCCGGGCGGTCCGCCGGTTCAACGCGGCGGCGACCACGCCGGCGGTGGCCAAGCGGTTGATCCTCGCCGCCGCGCTGCGGGTGGGGGTCGGACGGATGTTGCCGGCGTCATTCGCCGTCACCGGGGCGGACACCGATTCGCTGGCGACCCTGCTCGGCACCGTCTTCGGTGAACCGGTCACCTTCTCGGTGGCGATCGGAACCGCGCGGGTCAACCGCAAGCGGGTGCTGGAGATCTTCGGTGCCGATGGCCGGACCCTGGGCTTCGCGAAGCTCGGCGGCACCGCCGTCTCGGACGCCGACGTCGCGGCCGAGGCCGCTGCGCTGCCGCAATTGGCCGAGCACTCGTTGCCCGGTCTGAGCCTGCCGCGGGTGCTCTGGAGCGGGAGTTGGCAGGACGCTCGGATGGTGGTGATCAGCGCGGTCCCGCAGAGTCCACGGCAACGGCGTCACGATCGTCGCGACCCACCGCTGCCGGAGATCGCGGCACTGACCGACACCTTCGCCGAAGGGCCGGCGACGATCGTGGAGAGCGACTGGTGGAAGCGGACCGCGGAGACGTTCGACTCCCTCGCCGATCCCGGACGCCGCGGCCGGGCGTCGGCTTGTCTGGCACGGCTCGGCGAGCGGGCCGGGGCTCCGGTGCCGTTCTCGGCCTGGCATGGGGATTGGACGCCGTGGAACATGGCCCGGCACCCGAACGGGTTGAGCCTGTGGGACTGGGAGCGCTTCGACACCGGTGTTCCGGCCGGGCTCGACGTCCTGCACTACCTGCTCAACGCCCGACTGAGCGGCGGACTGGAGCCGGATCGCGCACTCGGTGTGCTCCGCGACGGTGAGTCGTACTGGCGAGCACTGGGGGAGCGCGTGGCGGGTGACCCGGAGGTCGGGATCGGGATGTACCTGGCCGAGATCCTGGCTCGGTACCTCCCGTTGTGCGAAGGCGCCGGTGGCGACATTCTGCTGCCGCGCACCGACGCCTTGCTCACTACGTTCGAGCTGTGGGCAGAGCTGCCCTCGCTCTGATCAGCTCAGGGGGATTCGCGGGGTGCCCTGCTGAGCAGCCCGGTAGCCGTCCTTCTTGATCTTGGTGCCCAGGTGCCACGGGGCGATGCTGTTCAACGTGGTGTTGAAGTAGGCCATCGCGACACCGTCCCGAGCGTCCAACTGCTGGTGCGTACGCCGGATCCAGTCCGGGTCCGCCTTCGCGGCGGCGTCGGTGAAGCCGGTCTCGGCCAGGCCCCAGGCGACTCCCTTGCTGGCGGCCCAAGGCTGGATCTTGGCGAAGTACGACTTGTCCATGTCGGTGGCCTTCATGGTCTTGCCGTTCTTGACCACGCCGAGCGAGTTGTAGATGTCGAAGCCGGCGACGTCGATCTTGGTGCGCGGCCACATGTTGGCCAGCGAGTATTCGCTGGGCCCGTAGAACTGGTGCCATCCGGTCAGCACGACCGTGTAGGCGACGTTCGAGGCGGTGCTCCGCACGATCGGAGCGAGTCGCTCCTGGGCGGCGCGCCAGTCGAGGATGTTGCCGTCGGTCTCGGGCTCGTGGTGGAACGCGACCCAGACCGGACCGTTGAGCGCCGAGAGCTGGGTGGCGATGTCGCGGGCCCAGTTGTCGCCGGCGCCGGAGGCCATCTTCTTCCAGTCGTGCGGGAACTTGAAGCTGATCCAGGGCAGACGGCCCTTGGCGAGGTCCGCGCGGGCGGTCTTGACCGCACCGGCGACCTGGTCGGCGCGGTAGTAGGTGCGGCGGACGCCGAGGCGGCCACCCAACTCGGCCTCGACCGTGCTCGGCTCGGTGTTGGAGCCGTAGGCCTGGCCGAGGTAGCTACCGCAGTTCGGCAGGCCACGCACGGTGTACTTGCAGCCGTTGGTGAGGGTGCCGGCGCTCGGGTCGACGGACGCGCTCGGGGCTGCGGTCGTCGACTCGGTGCGGCTGGCGGCGATCTTGACCTGCTCACCCTTGCGCACGGCAGGCACGCTGACCTGGAGCCGGGTGCGCTGGCCGGTGGCGGCCAGGGTCTTGGTCAAGGTGACCTTCTTCCAGGTGCCGGCAGGCACCCGGACGGTACGGCTGGCCAGGGTGGTGGCACCCGATCCGGTGAGCCGGACGGCGTTCACCTTCACCTGGTGGGTGCGGGCGACCCGGACCCAGACGCTCCAGCGGTGTCCGCGGGCGTTGGCCGAGGTCGGCTTGGTGTGCAGTCGGAGCGTGGTGGCGCTCACGGACTTGGCCTTGTGCACCACGGCGTTGTGGCGGACCTTGGCGGTGCGGGCGACGCGGGCCTTGTTGGCCGACGTGGCACGCCAGCCCAGCGAGGCTGCGGCCTGGGGGCTACTCTTCGTCTTCTGCGCGCTGGTCGGGCTGGTTGGCAGCACACTGTGTGCCGGCGCGGTTTGGATCAGCGCAGCGGTGATCGCGCTGGTTAGGACAACTCGGACAATAGATCGTGCAACTGCCACGAACTCACTACCTTCATCTTTGGCGGCGCCACCGGCTGAACCTTCTCGGTTCCGCACGGCGCACGGCGTTTGCTCCGTCTCGATGAAGGTATCGGCGCAGACGGATGCAGGCGATCAGTCATCGCCAAGATGAGGCATGTTTGGCGGACGATGTCCGCTTTTGTCCCTTAGGTACCCCCTCCTAAAGTGGGTAGCAGGTAGCTGGTCTAGATCCCGTGGCCCCGTCGATGGGCGAGATCGAGCAGTCGCTCGGCGGAGACCAGACGCAACGCCACCGCCGCGGCGAGGTAGGCACGACGCTCGCTGGGAGCGGTCCGGGCGGTCTGGCAGGCGGCCCGCAGCGCGCCGGGACGGCGGAGGGCGGCCAACGCGAACGCGCGCCGTCCCTGCAGGCGGGCCAGCGCTCGGCGGTCGGTGTGGAAGACCTGGTGCTTGACCAGGCCGTAGTCGATGGCCCGGACGATCACGTCCCAGTTCTGCGAGAACTGGGAGCCGCCCCAGCGGACCCGGACCAACGGCGCCGCCGCCAGCACGATCGGTCCGTGCTGGGCGGCCCTGATGATCCAGTCGAAATCCTCGCCGTAGCTGCCGGGGATCTCCTCGTCGACGAGGCCGATCCCGTCGAGGAGCGCGCTGCGGCGCACGATGACCGTGGACGGATGCGCCTCCATCACCCGGTTCCGGACCAGGGCGGCGAGGGCGAGGTCGGTCGCGGCGGGCACCCGCTCGGTCCGCTCGCCGTCGTACTCGACGACGATCCCGGAGACCACCGTGTCGGCGCCGCTACGGAGTAGTTCGGCGATCTGTCGCTCCGCCTTCTGCGGCAGCCAGACGTCGTCGTCGTCGCAGAACGCCACCCAGGGTGCGGAACCGGCGAGGATGCCGGAGTTCCGGGCGCCGGCCAGGCCGGGGGTCCGGTCGTTGCCGAGGGTGACCACCCGGCGGTTGGTCAGGCCGTCGGCGGCCGCGGCGAGGCTCTCATCGATGGGGGACTGGTCGAAGACGACGTGGACCGTGATCTGGCCCGGGTAACTCTGTCCGAGGACCGCCGTCAGCGCCTCGCGGAGTAACTCCGGGCGGTTCCGGGTGGCGATCACCACGTCGAGTGCGGGTAGGGCAGGCGGCTCAGGCTGCATCTCGGACATGGCGGCCGACCTCCCCACGGAGGGCTCGGCGCTGGTCCAGTTCGGCGGCGAGCCGAGCGATCCGGCGCAGATTGACCGCGACCACGAGCACGTAGCCGACGGCACCCGCGACCACGACGACCGGCAACCAACGCGCGGGGAGTACCAACGGCAGCAGGCCGAAGACGGCGATCTCCACCTCCAGCACCCAGGGGAAGGCCGCCATATTGATCTTGCGGCACCAGGCCAGCCAGGACCGGAGTACCGGCACCCGCGAGGTCAGGGCGTGGTCGGATCCGCCGTCACCGGCGCCGGCCGCTGCGGCCAGGTACTTGCGGTGGCTGAGCGCCCAGTTGTGGACACCGAGGATCGCCAGCAGGGCCAGGGCACCCGCGATCGCGAGCCCTTCCTCGCGGACGAGGTACCAGCAGAGCGCGGCGGCCACCAGGTGCAGGCCGAGCACATCGGCGCTGATGTCCAGGGCAGCACCGCGTGCCGAGCCGGTGCCCTGGCGCCGGGCCACCATGCCGTCCACGCAGTCGAAGAAGTAGCGTGCCAGGAAGAGCGCGCCACCGACCCGCAGCTGTCCGCTGGCGAAGCAGGCCGCCGCGCCGGTGGCCAGGGCGAGCGCTAGAACCGTGATCCGGTTCGGAGTGATCCAGGAACGGACGGCGAGCTTCCGGGCCAGCGGCTCGGCCACCGGGTCGACGGCGAGCCGCGCCCAGATCATCCGCGGTGGAGCGGTGCCGGTAGTGGTCATTGCTTCCTCCTTGCGAAGCGCCCGAGCCACGGCCGGCGGCGGGTGCTGGGTCGAGCGGCGCCGAACGCGCCGGTGGCCACCCCGACGAGGAGCCCGAGCGCGCCGCCGCTGGTGGTCCGCAGGGCGGTGGTGCGGGCGACCTCCTGCGGGGTGCTGACGTTGACCACCCGCCCGACGGTCCGGGTGTCGGCGCGGAGCTTGCGGTCCGCGGCGTTGAGCCTCAGCACCAGGGTCGCGGTGGTGGGGTCGGTGGGCAGCACCTTGCGAAGGTCCTGATTGAGCCGGGTCAACAGGTCGGTGCGGCGTTCATCGACGTACTTCTGTCGTGCGGTCAGATAGGTGTTCGCGATCGCCAGGCCACGGAGTCGGGACTGCTCGGCGCTCGGTGCTGTGACGTCGAGGACCAGGATCTGGGTGTTCGGCTCGGCACTGAGCCGGACCCCGTCGCGGAGTTGGGCCGGGGTGACGGTGGCCGCGGACGGATCGGAGCTCTGGAGCTCCTGGACGGCGTTGGCGAGGGTCTCCTCGGAGAGCAGGATCGCGGCCTCGGTGTCGATCGTGATCCGGATATCGCGCCGGTTCAACTCGGTGTCGCCCAGGACGTCGCCGATCACGGCCGGCGAGTACGGGTCCGGCGGACTGGTCAGCACCAGCCGGACCTCGGTGGTCCAGGTACGTGTCTCCTGTTGGAAGGTCGAGGCCAGCCCGACACCGGCGCCGAGGATCGCCAGCGCTAGCGCCAGCGGCGCCCCGCGACGGATCCGTTCGGCCAGCTGGGGCGTGGTCCAGGCATTGGCGCGCGGTCTCAGTTCCCGCTGCTCGCGCCAGACCAGGGCGATCGCGATGAAGACCAGCATCAACGGCAGGCCGAGGGTGTCGTAGACGAAGATCTGGACCAGGAAGAAGCCCAGGATGAAGGTCGCCAGGGTCTCGTTGCGGGTGCGACATCGCCAGCTCCGGGAGAGGGCGACGGCGAGGAAGGCGCCGAAGAGCGCGATCCCGATCCACCCCTGGGAGAAGAGCACCAGCCAGAAGTGCCCTTGGGTGCCCAGGGGCGGTACCCCGCAGGCCGGGCAGTCGGGGGTCGAGCCGCCGGAGATCGAGGCGAAGCTGCCCTGGACGTCTCGGGTGGTGCCGAAGCCGACCAACGGGGAGCCGGCGCTGACCGACTCGACGGTGGCGCTGGCCAGGCTGCCCCGGCGCGCGTTGCTGTGCTGATTGGCGAGCCGCTCGTTGACCAAGGTGATCAGCGGCCCCGCGGCGAGGACCAGCGCGACGAGGATCGCCGATGCCCCGGCGATGAGTCTTCCCGCCTGGCCGCGGCGGAGCGCCAGCACCACGACGCCGCCCAGGCCGAGCAGGACGCAGGCCCAGAGTCCCCGGTTGAGGGAGAAGACCACCGGAACCGTGGCGACGGCCAGCGCCAGCGCTACCAGCACCTTGGCGCGGAGCGATCCGGTGGCGGCCCAAGCGATCGCGAAGACCGCGGAGAGTGCCATCACGCTGCCCCAGGTGTTGGTGAACGCGAACGGCGCCTTGGGTCTGGCTTCGGGGCGGCCCAGGACCAGTTGCACATCCGCGGCCTGGGGATGGACCAGCGAGGCGACGAACGAGTTGGCCCGTAGCCCGCGGGGCAGGCCGGCCTCCAGCAGCGAGGTGAACTCCAGGTTCGGTGCGAGCAGACCCACCAGCCCACCGGCGATGCTGGTGGCGAAGAGGAAGGCGACGAAACCGTAGACGGTCCGGTCGCTGAGCCTGCTGCGGCTGGTGTTCCCCAGCCACAGCAGAACCGCGGTGCAGGCCAGGTACCAGGCCAACCGGTAGCCGAAGACCATCGCCCGGCCGGCGCCGTCGCCGCCGGGCGCTGCGCCGGGTGCGTCGATGCCGAGCACGAAGGCCCCGAGTAGTACCCAGGCCAGGAAGAGCAGCCAGAGGCTGGTCCCGCCAGGCAGGTGGAGCGGCTCGCGGCGACGGAGCAGCGAGACCGCGAGCAGCGCAGCGATCCCCAACGGCAGCAGGGCGGTGACGCCGAGCACCCACCAGAGCGGGAAGCCCAAGAAGATCACGGCAAACGGGAGGCGTGGATCCACGCCAACCACCGTCTGCCCCCGCATGTCCTTAGCCAACAGCGATCTGAGGTCCGGAACGTCACCGATATGAGGGATCTTGTGGTTCTGAGTAGTTCGACACCCTCAACGGCGACTTAACGTCGGGCTTGCCGGAGGTTCGGGCTCAGCGCGCGGAGGGGACGGGACGGGATCGCCATGCCGAATACAGCAATGGCCGCCGAGGGGGAGGTGACGCGATGTCACGGGTGACTC
Source organism: Nocardioides sp. Bht2 (assembly GCF_047308515.1). NCBI lineage: Bacteria > Bacillati > Actinomycetota > Actinomycetes > Propionibacteriales > Nocardioidaceae > Nocardioides > Nocardioides sp. Bht2. Next base: position 46,401 of record NZ_JBLBWI010000003.1, on the reverse strand, counting down.
AGGCGGCACGGGAGAAGCAGAAGGGGTCGGCGGAGCCGACCCGGTCCCGGGTGGTGCTGCTCTCCGACCAATTGCTGACCCGGGAGGCGATGAAGGCGGCGATCTCCTCGCGAGGGGTGAGCGTGCTCGACCTGGGAATCCCCAGGGGGCGCCAGGAGCTCCGGGACCTGGCCCATGACGTCGACCAGTTCGGAGCGCAGATGGGCGTCCTGGTCCAGGAACAGTTCGACCCGTTCGTGGTCCGTGACGCCGAGCGGCTGATCAAACGTGGCCCAGCCCTGCACTGGATGGTGCTCACCTCCTGCGTGCCGGGCCCGTTCTGGGCCGCGTTGTTGGAGGCGGGCGCCGACGGCGTGCTGCCGTTGGACATCGGGGTCGATGCGCTGATCGCGGCCCTTCCCGCGCTCGCGGAGGGCGAGCCGGTGATGGACCCTGCGGATCGCGCGTTGCTGAGCCGCCACGACGTCGAGGATCAGCTGGTTCTGGAACGTCTGGCGCAGCTCAGCCCGCGTGAGGTCCAGGTCCTCAAGCAGTTGAGCCGGGGGCGGACAGTGGCGCAGTTGGCGGTCCTCGAAGAGGTCTCGGAAGACACGGTGCGCAGCCATGTTCGGGCGATCCTGCGCAAGCTCAAGGTCTCCTCGCAGCTGGCTGCGGTCGCGGAGTGGAATCGGGCTCTCAAAGGCTGGCCGTCGTCACGTAGTTGGTGACAGCAACCAAGCCGCGAGCGCTCACCGATATGAGGGAAGTTTTGGGTTCACGACCCAATGGCGCACAGGGGCGGGAATAGCCTCCCAGAAGCGTGATGAGGACTCGGGACCTCTGTGCCATTCACAAGGGGGAAGAGCATGCGCGGAATGAAGGTCTCGGCGGTCGTAGCGATCGGTCTGGCGGTGGTTCTGGGTTGGACGCCCGCCACCATGGCGGACTCCTCGCCGGGCGGTCGCTTGGTCAGTGAGGTGGCGGCCAGTGGCACGCCGCACGTGCTCGATGGTCGAGTGCTCTCGGTGACCCAGGTCGGCAACACGATCTTGCTGGGCGGCAGTTTCGACACCGCCCGTAACGACAGCTCCACCACGGTGCTCACCCGGAGCAACCTGCTGGCGTTCGACGCCACCACCGGGCAGATCTCCACCACGTTCGTACCGAACCCGAACGGGGCGGTCCAGAAGATCGTCGACGCCGGTGACGGCCAGACCGTCTACGTCGGCGGCAACTTCACCTCGATCAACGGTGTCTCGCGGAACCGGGTCGCCCGGATCCGGATCGACACCGGCGCGGTGGTCACCGGGTTCAACGCCGGCACGGTGAGCGGCCAGATCCGCGACATGGCGCTGAAGGACGGCCGACTCTGGATCGGCGGCGCCTTCACCCATGTGGCCAACGGCGCGCAGCGTGCGCTCGCCACCTTGAACCCGCAGACCGGAGCCCGGCTGCCGTTCATGACCCGGGTCCTGGACGGCACCCACAACGGCGGTGTGACCCAGGTGCTGAAGTTCGACCTGACCCCGGCCGGGGACCGGCTGGTCGCCGTCGGCAACTTCACCACCCTCGACGGGGTGGCCAACCGCCAGCTGCTGATGCTCGACACCAGCGGAGCCACCGCGGTGGCCTCGACCTTCCAGACCGGCTTCTACACCCAGGCCTGCTCGTCGTCCTTCGACTCCTACATGCGTGACGTCGACTTCTCACCCGACGGCCGGTTCTTCGTGGTCTCCACGACCGGTGCCTACGGCGGCAGCAGTGCACCGTGCGACACCACCGCCCGCTTCGAGACGAAGGCGGTGGGCACGAACGTGGCGCCGTCCTGGGTGAACTACACCGGCGGCGACACCACCTACGGTGTGGAGGTCACCGACGCGGTGGTCTACGTGGGTGGCCACTTCCGCTGGCAGAACAACGCCTTCCGCGGCGACAACGCGGGCCAGGGCGCGGTGCCGCGCGAAGGGATCGCGGCGCTCGACCCGATCAACGGCCTCCCGTACTCGTGGAACCCCGGCCGGACCAAGGGCGTCGGCGTCTTCGACTTCCTGGCCGGTCCCAACGGACTCTGGGTCGCCTCCGACACCGACCGGATCGGCAACTTCCAGTTGAAGAGCCGGATCGCCCGAATGCGTCCCGACGGTGTGGTCTTCCCCGAGGTCAGCACGCCGCAGATCCCCAACGACCTCTACCTGATCGGCAGCAGCATCGCGAAGCGGCCGATCACCGCCACCACCATCGGTGCCCAGGCGACGGTGCCCAACGGCGGGATCAACTGGTCCGCGGTCCGTGGCTCGTTCATGATCAACGGCTGGCTCTACACCGCCAACTCCGACGGCAGCTTCGTGCGCCGGACCTTCGACGGCACCAACTACGGCCCCGTCGAGGCGGTCAACGGGTCGGAGCAGGTGGTCACGTTCAGTGACTGGCGTTCGGATGTCGCCAACGCGACCGCGATGTTCTACGACAGTGGACGGATCTATTTCACCCGTTCCGGTTCGACCCAGCTGTTCTACCGCTACTTCACCGCCGAGAGCGGCATGGTCGGCGCGAAGCGTCTGGTCGCCGCCAACAGCATGGCCGGGATCAACTTCAGTTCGGTGCGCGGCATGGTCGGCACCGGTACCCAGCTCTACTGGACCGACAACCTCGGCCGGTTGAACCGGATGGCCTGGCAGCAGGGCGACCAGGCCGGTACTCCGGTCGGCGCCTCGACGGCGATCTCCGGGCTACTGATCGACGGGATCAGTTGGTCGGCGCGTTCCTACTTCCTCTTCCAGGACGCTGATGGTCACGGCTCGGGGCCGAACCAGTCGCCGACGGCCGAGTTCAGCAACAGCTGCGCGAACCTGGTCTGCTCGTTCGATGCCGGAGCCTCCGACGATATCGACGGCGACGTCGTCGACTACGCGTGGGACTTCGGCGACGGGACCACCGGCAGCGGAGCCACGGTGAACCACACCTACACCGCGTTGGGTTCGCGCACCGTCACGCTGACGGTGACCGACGACGACGGCGCTACCGCGCAGCGGGTCCGCACGATCGCCCCGAATGCTGCTCCGACGGCATCGTTCACGACCTCGTGCTCGGGTCTGGTCTGTGACTTCAACGCTGGAGCCTCGAATGATCCGGACGGCCCGATCGCCAGTTACAGCTGGGACTTCGGCGACGGTGCGAACGGAACCGGGGCGACTCCGCAGCACACCTATCCAGGTGCCGGGGCGCGGACCGTCACGCTGACGGTGACCGACGGTGCCGGTGCGACAGCGTCGACGACCGGTCAGGCCGATCCGGTCGCGCTGCCGGATGCCCAGATGCAGTTCGTCGGGGCAGCGTCGACCAACGCCAACTCGACGACCCAGCGGGTGACCATCCCGGCGTCGGTGCAGGCGGGCGACACGCTGGTGCTGCAGACGGCGATCAACTCGACGACACCGACGGTGACCGACCCGGCAGGCTGGACCCTGCTGCGGCAGGCTGGGGAAGGCAATGTCCAAGGACGGCTGTGGACCCGGACCGCAACTGCCGGTGATGCCGGCAGCGTGGTGACGGTGGCACTCTCCAGCATCGCGAAGGCGGACCTCTCGGTCGCCGCGTACCGCGCCGACCATGGCGGCAGTGCGGTGACGGATTCGGCGGTCCAGATCGTCCAGGGTGGCGGGCCCTTGTTCCAGGCGCCTGGGGTGACGGTCGCTCCGCGGGGTTGGGTCAGCACCTACTTCGCCGCCAAGGCGAGTGCCGGCGTCAGCTGGCAGGTCCCGGGAGGCACGACGTCCCGGGCGACGACGACGGGGAGCGGTGGAGGCGCCGTCTCGGCGTTGCTCGTCGATTCGAACGGACCGGTTTCGGCCGGTGCGCGAGCTGGGGAGAGCTCGGTGGGTGACCCGGTACCGGGTCGAGTGGTGATGTTCAGCGTGGTGGTCGCGCCGCAATAGGGGCGCGACATGTGAAGTCGAAGTGAGGGAAGCGAGCGGCGAGGGCAGTGACGAACCGAACCTGGTGGAGAGGACCGGTGGCTGTGGTGATGATGCTCAGCGCGTGCAGTGGTCCGTCCTCGGGTGCGAAGGACGCCGAGGAGTCGGCGACCGAATCCGACCGTCCGGAAGCTCTCTTCTTGAACTTCGACGAACTCACCGCGGAGTTCGATTCGGTGGTGCCATCGGTGCAGAACCTCGGGTCTGCACCGGTGCGCATCACCATCACGACCGCCTCCGGCGGTCGGGTCAGGTTGGCGCCGAGCCCGAGCGGGGTCGGCGTCAGGTTCCCAGAACGGGACGACAGCTCCTCGGGGGCAGCGGCGATCACGGTGTGGGACCGTGAGGGCGAGCTGTCGCCAGGTGCCCGTGACTTCCGGTTCGGCGCGCAGGTGATGCTGGATCAGGAGTCCGAAGGTAGTAGTAACGACAACGGTGACAACGTGATGCAGCGTGGCCTGTTCACCGATCCGTTGCAGGTCAAGATCCAGTTGGACCATGGCGTTGCTTCGTGTCGAGTGGCTGGCGACGAGGGCGATCTGCTGGCCAAGGCCAAGCGGCCCGTCGAACGCGGACGTTGGTACTCCGTGGACTGTGCACGGCGCGGAAGCCTGCTTCGACTGCGGGTGAAGTCGCTGGAACAAGGCGGTGGCGAGGATCAGGTCGCCAACGTCCGTGGAAACACAGGACAGGTTCAGTTCCCGGCCAATGTGCCGCTCTCGGTGGGAGCGAAGGTGGGTCCCGACGGCGACCTCATGCCTTCAACGACTGACCAGTTCAACGGTGCCGTCGATGACGTCTTCTTCGACGTCGCGCAGTAACTGTGCAGGGGAGTGACAGGGGAAATGAGTATGAGCGAGACGAGTGAGGTCACCACTACGCGGGTGCCGAGTCCGCGCGTGGGTCGGTGGCCGAAGATTGCCGTGGTCGCGGACCAGTCGTTGACCGGACAGGCAGTCGGTGAGGCGTTGACGTCGTTGGGGTTCAACTCCAGCACGTTCGCGGTGCCGCAACAGGGTTCGGGTGTGCGCGACCTTCGCGCCCGGCTCTCGCGGCAACGGGTTGAGGTAGCACTGCTGCTGCACGAGCGGCTGGACTGGGCGCACACCCTGGAGGCGATGCGCATCATCCGGGAGATCGGCGACGTGCCGTGGGTGTTGTTGTCCGAGAGTGACGACGACGCTCGATGGGGCGCGGCCCTGGACGCTGGTGCGGCAGCAGTGCTGTCGATCTCGGTCGGTGTCGACCAGTTGATCAACACCGTCGGCGTGATCTCCGCGGGGGGAGAGATCACGCCGGCTGATGAACGCCGTCGTCTGGTCGCGGTCTGGGAGGAGGTCGGCGAGGAGGAACGCCGGTTGACCCAGCGTCTCGATCGGCTCAGCTGCCGGGAACGGCAGGTGCTCGACGACCTGAGCCGCGGTCAGACGGTGGCGGAGATTGCCGCCGACTCCTTCGTCTCGATCGGCACCGTGCGCAGTCAGGTGCGCGCCGTGCTGACCAAGCTGGAGGTCCAGTCGCAGATCGCCGCGGTCGCGTTGTTGGAGCGGGTGAGTACGGTGCCCGCCGCTTAGGCGATTTGCTGGGACGGTGCAGGTAACACCCGCGGATTTTGCTCACTCAGGAGCCAACTTTCCGCGGGTGTTCCCCAGCTTTGCGGCCTGGGGTTCCCGAAGCGACGGATGCGGCATATAACTGCTGACACTCATACCGCCGCCTCGGGAGCGAAAGTTGATGTCAGCCGCGCAAATTGGAGACCCCTGCTGGGGTACTCGATGCTTTGGACGCCCGGGTACGGGATCTGGTCCGCCGCGATCGGCTCGACCCTCAGGTGCAGGGTGCGCTGGTGCGTTCCCTGGTCGAGACGGTCGTGCGCGAGCACGATCAGTTGAGTCTGACGGGTCGGGTCGCTGCCCTCGCCGACCCCCAAGCGATGGTCGCCGAACTGATGGCGCGGGTCGCCGGTTTCGGCCTGCTCCAGCCGTACCTCGACGACCCGAGTGTCGAGGAGGTCTGGATCAACGAGCCGAGTCAGGTCTTCGTGGCGCGGGCCGGGCGTCACGAGCTGACCACCACGGTGCTGACCAGCGCCCAGGTCGACGAGTTGGTGGAGCGGATGCTCAAGGCGAGCGGACGCCGGGGTACATCGCGATTCCTCTCAAAAATGATCGCGATTGCTCTGGCGAGGCAGCCGTCCCGCTTCCTGAGCCCTACAGATGAGGCTGGAACGCCCCTTCCGGGGCGTGAGTTGAGGGCCCAGACGCCGTGCGGATCTTCTGATCTTCGATCCACGCTGGAAACGTGAACCCCTGAACTCAGCGGCACGCTGTGTGCGCTGGCTTCAGGGGGTGACGGTTATCTATGAAGTTGCTGACTCGGTGTCTTGGTCGGCGATGTTAGTCGTCGGGCGGGGAGTCCTCCACGCTTAGGCGCACCCCTGTACGCGGTTCCTTTCGGACAAAGTCGGGGTCATCGCCTGGCGTCGGCGTAGTTTCGAGGTCGTCGGTCCAACCCGACTTGCGTCGGGAACGGGAACGGCTCGCGGCGCGGGAACGGCGGCCTTCGGCCTCCTCCGTCTTGCGTGCCACGAAGGTGTTGATGCGCTGCACATTCACCGAGGCAACGCAAAGTGCGCTTACCAGCGCGACGGCGGCGAAGCCTCGCAGCCGGATGCCGTTGCGACTACCAAGCGCGCTGTTCTTCAGGTCGTTGTTGAACGACTCGACCTGGCTGCGCTGCCCGTATGCCTCGAACCACTCGTCGGTCAGATATCGGTACTCCTGCTCGAACTTCGATGGTGTGCCGAACGTCGTTGAGTGCTTGTTGTCGCAGATTGCCCCGGCTGATGCGACTGGGAAGATGGGTAGACCAAGACGGTCGTTTGCCGCGGATAGGTCTTGTCGAAGGGAGCAGTCGAGTGTCCCTCGCTTGGCGGGGCACATCATGACCCGCTTGTCGCCGAACGGGGTCTTGTGCTTGTTCTTGAGCAGGTACGGCTCTCGCGCGGCGATGCGCTCGCGAACCTTGTCGCGGTCGATTCGCCCGGACATGTAGTCGTCGCCGACGTTGACGAGGTTGGGTGCGTCCAGGATGGAGGGGCAGTAGAGGTCGCCGTCGATGCGGACGGCGCCGTGCTGTGCTTCGCCCTGCAGGCCGCGTTGTCCTGACCGATACGAGGTCACGGGCTTGAAGCCCATGGTCCACAGTGGCTGGTGGAACTTGTCGATGTTCTGGCCAGCCCAGTACTGGTTGTCCGCGCGTAGGGTGCTGACCTTCGCGTTGTTTTCGAACAGGGTGCGTGCGGCTCGCACGACAATCTCGCTTGCTGCCTTGGCTGGCGGGTTGTGGGCCATGGCGTCTACGAGGAACGGGTACTCGTCGGGGTCGTTGGTGAACTCCTTAGTCCAGATGAAGAGCGTTGCCTCGTACCCATGGAACTTGGGCTTCGTGTTGTCGAGCTTCTTGTCCTTGGAGTTGCGGTTGTACCACCAAGCGTTCGGCTCGACGGACATGCGGTTGCTCTTTTCGCTGGTCCCTCGACAAGACGTCCGGTAGGACGTCCCGTCAACCGCGCGGGCACCTTGGAACTTTTCTCGGTACTTGGCGGGTAGGAGTTCCGTGGTCGCACGCAAGATTGCGTTGTTGAAGTCGTAGAGCCGCTCCATCTTGCGTTCGACAATGTCGGGGTCACGCGCCTGCATGTGGGCGTTCCAGTCGGCCTTGAGCCACCGGTTGCGTCGGTTCGGATTCCAGTGGGGGTCGATGAGGCGGAAGAGCGCGTCGAGGCTGGCATGGATGCGGTCTCGCCACCTCTTATGGGCTGCGCTGGAGCGCTTCTCGAAGACGGTCGGAACTTGGATGCCGAGTGCGGTGCACTGCTCGGGCGAGAGCCGTTGAAGCACATTGGTGGCTGCCGTGGTCACGTGACAGGCGCGGTCACCTTCCAGCGCTTGAATGAGCAGCAGAGTCACGGCGACGTGGCTCGGGATGCTCAATTTGCGCCCGCCGGTGTTGACGGGGCGGTCGGCAGTTTTGTAGCGCTCGATGCGGCTTGCGAGTTGTGCTCGTTCGACGATGTTCAGCGCGACGTTAAACATCGGGTCGCTCACGGGGCCGCGACCAAGGTAGGACCCGTCGAGGTGAAACTGGGGTGCGTGCTTCGGGCGCATCATCGGCTTGCTTCCTTGCCGTGCGGTCCGCGCAACCAGAGCCTGGACTCGTCCCAGTCTGGTTCCGGAACAAAGTCCATGTACCGATGCAGCGACTCTGCCGAGTTCAAGCCGGAAGCCAGAAGGAGTACTGAGGTAGGTGTTCCCCAGGTGAGGTGGCGAACAATCCATGTCGTCCGCAGGCGCGAGATGACAGGTCGGGTGCGTGCGTCCTCGAAGGTGCGCTTGAGGCCTTGGGTGAGTGCCTGGAGGTTCTCGCGAGACGCGACGACGTTCTCCCACACAACGAAGGCCTCAGGGTCCAAGCCGGGAGCGCTCAGAAGACCACGGATGGTGGGTTCGTACTGCCTCAAGAGCATGACCCGACGTGCCTTCAGGCTGGTTCGAGCGGTCCCGGCGCCTTGAGGAACATGGACAGTGATTCCCGAGTCCGGCCCGACGGCGTCGATGCTGACGTGCCGGTTACGTAGCCGTACGTAGTCAGAGGGGTTGAGCCCCGCACCCGCCGACAACGCGACGACGAGTTGCGCACTACGACGGCCGTAGGGACGTCCGAAGCCCGCTGCGTGCATCAAAAAACGGGAGATGTCGCCATCGGTGTACGGCGGATTGTTGGTCCCACGTCGCTGCCGGGTGGGCATGCTGACCACGCTGCGCGGGTTCACCGCCTTGGCGACGCCCAAGAGGCGTGACCTATATGTCGACACGTATCCCGCACTCTTGCCGGACAACACGCGTTCGGTGAAGTTCAAGATGAGCGGGACGTTGAAGATGGCCTCGCGCTCCAGGGGGCGACCGTGGAGATTGTGTGCCCAGTGAACGAACGAAGCCACAGCGTGGACGTGAGCGAGAGGGTCCTTGTGGCGCAGGTCGGTTGTGTCAGCGATGACGCCCTGGACAAAGAACTCGATGGCGGCGTAATCCGCAGGCGCCATGTCGCGCGGTCGGTAGTTCGCAATCTGGCGAACCATCTTGCCTCCGAGCCGTTCGGTGTGTGTCGCCAGGAAGTTGGCGAGGAACTCAGCCTGGGAGAGGGCGTGCTTGGCCGCTGGGCTGCGGCCGCGCAGCGGGGGTGTCGTGCAGACGAGTGCACCCTCGATGAGGCGGGCCTCGCGCAGCCCGATGGCAGCGTCGATGAGGGGCTCTGGAGCGAGTTGGTTGGCGTTCATGGGTTCCAGGTCTGCGGACAGGCCTTGAACGCTCCTCATGCATCACGCCCAGGGGTTCACAGCACACCTGAACATGGCACATCATGTATACGTGACATGTAATCACCAATATGTTGAGTATCGGCGGGCGTCTGCGCGTCGGTGCTTGTCGGCGTTCAGACGCTCCTACGGTGCCCTTCATGCGCAAACCGGAGGTGCCGAAAGACTGGTTGGTGTTCGGCATTCGTTGGGGCGTTCAGGTACCCGGCATGCAGCCGGAAGACCGCTGGCTTGGAGTCGGCCAGATGGATGGCGCTTCCGAGGCCACAGCGAGCACGCTCGCGCAGTGGCGGGCGTTGAGACGGTCGAGCCAAATCCAGGACGCCATCTGCGAGGAGATCAATCGCCGCCTTCCGCTCCACGGCTACCGCACGCGCAGCGAACTTGCCTGGAAGGGCGATGCGACGGCCGCTCAGGCGAAGCGCCGAACGCAGATCGGGCTCGGCACTCTCCGCAACATTTTGAGTGGCCAGCGGTTCATGACGCTCCGCGAGATCGCCGAGTTCGAAGCGTTGCTAGGCGGCAACCTGCTGACCATCGCACGGTTGGACTCCAGTCGTGATCGGCAGGAAACCGACCGCGTTCGGGAGCAGGCCCAGCAGAGGTACGGCACCCCGCCCGCCCTCTAGCGATTTCTGTCCACCGAGGCGGCTCAGAGCAGCTCGACAACACGATCGGGCCGACCTCCGCAGAGCCCCTGTCTGGTTTGGTAGCCGATGCTGGCAATCCTTACGCGTTGCAGATGGAGACGGTGTTCGGTGCGCATTCTGTCGCGGCGCCGCACTCGACCGGCGTCGACCGCGCTCGCGCGACCGGATCCGAGGGGCTGGAATCCGGTCTGCCGATGCGGCCACGCCTGTTCCGTGCGGTGACCCGCGTGCGGCTCGGCTTGCCGTGGCGCGCACCACGGGTGTCGCCGAGGGCCTTGCAGTAGACGACGCCGGTACAAGGAGAGCGTTCACATGATCAATGAGCCCCGTTTCATTGAAGTACCAAACCTGCCGCTGATCCCGTCGCATGCTCCCGCAGGATGGGCAGACCTGATCCAAGACGCCATTGAATTGCTGGACCGCGAGTTTCCCTCGGGGTGGCGGCTAGAACAGATCAAGCAGAAGTTCGGTGGCCTCCGCATTTATTACGAGCCCGGCGCGACAAACCAGGAGCACCGCGAAGGCGTGCGTGAGGCGATCAGCGCGATTGAAGCCCGCTCCTACCAGCAATGCGACATCTGCGGTGCCCCCGCGCGAGTCATCACCGACGGCTACGACCGCCGCGTACGCTGCGGCGACCATGAACATGCGACGGACATCGACATCGACATCGTCGAAAGCGCAGTGACTCAACTGAAGCCAGGGATGAGGGGTGTCTGGTTAGTCGAGACCCAGGGCTCTAGCCACATCTGGGACCTGGACAACATGACCTACACGCGGCGTCCGGGCCCCAGTAGCCACGCCGGTGGCATGAGGTTCGACGGGAACGCTATGCCAATCACTCGGGTTGAGGCATGGCCCAAGGTCGGTGAGTCGTTCTTCGTCTGGTTCGACGACCCCGACGAGCCTCAACTTGTCGAGCACTACCGGATCTCGTCTACGGTCTCCGGAATCATGCGCCATCACGGGTCCGAGTCCGATGGATGAGCCTGCCGCCTTGGCGCGCGCAACGCTGGCCGCTGAGCGCTACTGGCGTCGTATCGAGGAAGAGTTCGGGATGCTTACCGCAACCCAGGCGGGCTCGTTGCTCGGCGCAACTTCAGCGGCAGCAGGCCTGAGTCTGATTGCTGGCAAGCGGCGCGGAAGGCACGTGCTTGGCATCGAGCGCCGTCAAGGCGTCCTGTACCCCGGATTCCAATTTGACCATGCTTGCGGCGCAGTCCTGCCTGTCATCGCCGACCTGCGGTGCATCGGCGAGGAACACGGCTACAACGAGGCGAGCCTCATCCAATGGTTGTGTGCCCCCACCACGTATCTCGATGACGGCCGTGGGGTTCGGCGACCCGTGGACTTGCTCGCGACCGACCCAGACCGCGTGTCAGCGGTCGCGGCGAACGACTGGGGTGTCCAGTGGTGATTGCGCCAACGCGTGTTTCCGTGCGTCGGCGTTACCGGCCCGCCTAACTCTTTCGTCGGATTGGTCAGGCGGGCCCCGACGCTAGGAGAGACGCGTCGTCTTGATCCAGCGAGCGGCCTCGTCGATTCGCTCGCGCACGTCGTCAATGCGTCTCGAAACCTTGGCGATTGCGCGCTGGCGATCGAGATCAGGCCGCCCGGCTTCGTCAACGGGGACCTCGATGCTCAACTGCTGGACCCTGCGTACGTACAACTTCGCCTCGTACATGTAACCGCCCTGGGTGATAGAACGTGCCAACGCCACCGTGAGGTACTCGAGATCAATATCGTGCTTGGGAAGATCCCGCCCAGGGGCTGCGAACGGACCAGGGAGAGGGACTGAAGGCCACGGTTGAACGATTACAACGTCGTCGGTCATTACTGCCCCAGCCTCGCGTAGGTGGACAAGACCTACTGCCGACGCGCCAGTTGCCATCACGGTGGCTGAAGGGTACCTCTCAGGCAGGGCTCCCTTACTAGCAAATAGCCATTCTGGATCGACGTAACCCTTCACAGCGTTGGCTTTCGTGAAGACAGAGTACACAGGAACCGTGCCAGGGAAGTCCCGGAGATCAGTGTTTCTGACCCTTGTTCCCGAACGGACTTGGAAGCGATCGGAGTCAGCGAGACTAAAACGCTCCATTGGGCCCGCTTCGAGAGCGTCCAGTTCCGCGCGTGCGGTCCCCATCTCTTCTAGTAGGTCAGAAAAAGTGTTGGTTACCTGTTCGAGAAACTCGCGCCGGTCAATTGCTTCTGCACGCTGCCCCAGTGCCACTTGTTCAGATTCAGACCAATGCCGTAAGACGTCCCATCGATCGTCAGCGGAAAATAGTTCGGCGGGGACAAGTTTTGCAATCGATGAATCTGCATAAGGGCGAGCATTACTAACGGGATTCTGTAGATCATTCTCCACGTATTGAACAAAGAGTTCAGCAATGTCCATCAAGTCATTTTGGTCAGGTGTCGCGACACGCTCATAGTCAAGGGTTTCGCCAATGCTCCTAGCGATTCCGCAGAAGACGGGAGGTCGGGATTGGCTGGGTGTCCGACGTTTCTCAAGCGCGAGGATGTAAGTCGGCTGGGCAGTGTTAAAGAACGCGTTTCGCGGAAGTGCGATGCTCGCCAGGATGTTGCACTCTGCGATAATGTTCGCCTTCATGCGTGCGGCGGTTCGGTTGAGCAAGCCGAGAGGAACGATAATGAAGGCACGCCCGCCAGGCTTAAGTGCGCCTGTGACATAACGAAGGAATAGTGCTTCAACGCCGAGGCCGCCAGTGTCGTAATACTCCGAAAGTAAGACGCCGTTGCGAGGTCCCTCGACTTGCTCCAATTCCCGCCTATAGATCGATGATCCTTGAGTTACATAGGGAGGGTTTGTCAGGATTACATCGATCGAATTTCGTGGCGGCTGGAGGAGTGCGCCCAGTGTCTCATTCTGATTCATGAGCAAGAATGTGTTGACCAATGCCTGGTTGAGCGCTGACGGAGTCGTTTCAGGATCCCGGACCGACTCCGCCAGGTGAAGTAGCATGTTAGCCTTCGCCAGGATATTAGTGTGTTCGTCGACATCGACGCCAACGAGACGCACTTTCTGTTCGGCGAGACCGTCTCGGAAGTTTACATTTCCCGGTAGAGCATCGGAGAACAAGAGCGTCTCCAAAAGGAACCCGCCGACGCCTGCTGCGGGATCGAGTACGATACTCCCTTCTTCGAGGCCATTCAATCGCGCCATTCGAATCATCGGGCGTACTAAATTTCGTGGGGTAAAGAACTGCCCCAAGCGTTGTTGCCTGGCACTTTTTCGAAGAAAAGTCTCATAGAGACGAAGCTTAAATTCCGGCTCAATTGCGGTGAGTGTTCCGAAGTTCTTAAACTCCTGGAGGATTTCACAGAAGATCCGATTATATGTTGCTCCGCTTGTGGATCTAGGCGACTTGAGGAAGGCGAACCCGTTGATTACCGATGTAGTTGATGGTATGTCGTCGAGGCCGAATGCCGCGCTAATGACCTGGTCATTGACCTTGGTGTTCTCTGTGAAAATGCCCTTGATGCGAGGCCGGATAAGATCAACGTAGTACTCGATTTGGGTCTGCCCCTTCGAGGCAAGGAACTCGTTCGGATCGGCGAGTAAGACATCGAATCGATAATCTTGGGGAAGTAAATTGGTACTGAGGTTGTCCGAGAGAAATTTCAACATGAAGATCTCTACGAAAGTAAGCAAACACTCCTTGGGCTCGGCTTTGGTGGCGTGCCAGATGAGTTGCCATACTGACTCGGCTAGAGGCTTCGGATCACGCATAACGACACCGCCGTGCAGCAGGTCCGCCAGCACCGCTGGACTCAAGTCGCGTGGTTCGGCAAAGGGGACGATCTCCCCGTTGTTCGCGGACGCTGAGGCGTCGAGGAAGGTGCAGTGTGTGCCATCTGTCACGATGGCAACATTCACCCCCAACGCTAGAGCGTGCCAGACAGCTTGTTCTTGCGCCTTCAGGACTTGTCGCGGCGTTCGCAGCGCACTCGGATCCTTGAACTCTGCGACAGCCACCGGAACCAGACGTCCAGCGGTTCGCTGGCAGTAGACACGGTCGGGTTTGGCGCTGGTCGGCGTCCGTGGTGGCCGATACGACTGGCACGGGAAGGTAACGCTGGCTGAGGGCGTGCAACTCAGGCCCGACTGTACGAGCGCCTTGATGGAGGTGTCGCTTAGGTTGAGGATCTCGTAGGCCCCCCACGGGTCCCCTCGAAGTGCTCCGTCGACCAGGTAAGGAGACTGGTGCAACTGCTCTCGACTCAAAGTGCTCCGTTCGTATGTGCCCTGCACGCGAGCGGTCCGTCGCGTCGTTCTCCCCATCTATCTTGTACGACGGGGATCCGACACTTGCGCATTGGGGTTGCGGGTCGCGAAGGTGTGGTTCGGAAACTGAAGGAGTCATCTGGGCCTCTTGGGAAGGGCTCGGTGTGTGGTCCTGGCACCAGCTAGGTGTGCGGCGAGCGTGGGAACTCTCCCCACCCACCGCAACGGCGCACCAAGCTGGCAGAATTGCTCACGGCCCCGCCCCTTGCTCGATCCTTGAAGCCGATGGCCGCGCGAAGGGTGAACGCGGCTATTTCTTGTGCTGGCGGTCGAGCTCCGCCCCGAAGAAAGACGCGGCCCGCTTCAAGATTTCGTTGGCTCGCTTCAGTTCGCGGTTCTCTTGCTCGAGGGCCTTCAACCGTTCGGCGTCGCTTGTGCTGGTGCCCGGGGCGTGGCCCTCGTCGATGTCGGCCTGGCGTACCCACGAGCGGACCGACTCGGTGCCGTAGCCCAGTTGGGAGGCGACGCGTTGGACCGTGCCGTGCTCGGTGCCGAGTTCGGCTCGCAGGGTCCTGACCATCCGTGCCGCGGCGGCCTTCTCATCAGGGCTGTACCGACGCGTGGTCGGCTTCGCCGGGGTGGCGTCCTTCGGCGCAAGTACATCCTCGTTTCCAAACGATGGAGACTCCAACCAACCCAGTGCGGTTCAGATGAGTTCTGGTTCTTTGATAGGGGCCTGCGCCGTCCAAGCCTCGTCGGCGCAGGCCCAGGGACCAAGGGATCGTCTCCGTGCGACTTCGAATAGCCTTCGCCCCCTTTGCACGGTTAAGGACAAGCACCGGGCGATCGGTCATTGTCTAGCCCGGCGATCTCGAAGGCCGCGAAGGCACCCCTGCTCGTGCGCGGGTAGGGGGTGTACTTCCTCGCGACCTAGCGTCTCGTCGCGCACCGCCTTCACTCACCAGTGGAGCGCACGTGTGTCGAGGACGACCAGTCTGCCGGTGTCGAAGGGACCTCAGCGAAGAACCGCGACGCCGGGGCTACGGGGTGCTTGCTAGCCCGTTCTGTAGCATTCCCCGCATCCGGCCCGCGGAATCTGGGCGGTTGAGTGACTACTCACTAAGGGCGAAGGGCGACGCGAGTGAGAACGTAGCCCAACGCGACAATGAACTAGTAACCCTCAAGTTCCAAACCGGCAGGTGGCGCTTGGGCTTTGCTGTTTGTGTTCGTAGCGGGGGCGCGCACTGCCTATGGATCCAACGGGCGAGCACCCGATAACGTTGGCGATGCCTTACCCCTACCCGAAAGGCGTACAACGATGGCGCAGCGTGTAGTAACTCAGATGGTCAGCGATATCTCCGGTGTAGACATTGAGGAAGGAAGCGGTCAGACCATCGAGTTTGCCTACCGTGGGGTCACGTACCGGATCGACCTGACAAACCAGGAAGCCAACGAGTTCGACCAGGCGATTGCCCAGTTCGTGGAAAACGCGACCAGAGCGGGTGGCCGCCGCAAGGCCGCTGTCTTCGCAGCCAAGTCTGGTTACGTCGCTAAAGATGTCCGCGCCTGGGCTTTGGCCAACGGTTTGGATGTGCCCCAGCGTGGTCGGATTCCATCCGAAATCCTGGAGCGATACCAGCGCGAGCACTGAGAGAAGCGTTTCGCGCTTTGACCTTGCAGGTGTGCGGCGGCCGACCGGGCGCTTCTCAGGATACCGTTCACTCACAGTCGAGGTGCACCGTTCTCCCCGCACTGAGTTCGGCTGGCAGGAGTACCTGAAAGCAACAGGTGCACGCCGTGACCTTCGCTGGCTCACAGTCGCAAGAGGCGCAAGTCGGACAGCGCGCGGCCTTGCACGACCTACAGGTCGCAATCAACTCTGTGACGTCGAACGGATCGCAAGTTTCGTTGGAGCACTCTCGGGTGGCGCGCGACCACTGAGGGGTTCCATAGCGGTGCTCGCGGGTGCCGACTACGTAGACGTACGTGTCATCCAGTGGATGGAGGTCTAGGCGCACGTCATGTCGCGCGGCGCCGGAACCGTAGGAGATCCCGTGGGAGGTCACAGCATGCGTGGCACTGCCTGAGGAGCGTGCCGCGATCGCCGCGATATCGGGTTGATGGCTACCACGCGAGGGTGGGTAGATCTCGTCGCCAACGAGTTGGCTGAAAACGACTTCGCCGTCATAAGTGGCGAGCAGCAGGAACCCATGCTCGCGTGGGATGCCTTCGCGTGTCGTGAGGCGCCGAGCGGTCTTGGCCGCCCGAACCAGTACCGCTTGTCGGCTGGCCTGTGTGCTGAGGTAGAGGTCTGCGAGTTGGGTTGCGGTCGGCAAGCCGGTGATGACGCTGCCGAGTGTGGGATCCGGGATGAGAACACTGGAAGCGAACTCGTCTGCGATGGCCTCGTTCAACGGTCCATAGGTTGCTTTGGGCATGCACGACCAGATGTCCACCCAATCGGGGTCATGCTGCTGCAAATGGTGGGCGTACTCGTGCAGGAGCGTGAACTCGTCGCGCCCGACGGTCGAGGTCGCCCTCACAGTGATTGTTGGTGTCGGCGTTGAGCTGTAGTGGCCAAATACCGAGCAGCCTTCCCCGCTCATGGCTTGATCCACTTTGACCCGCACCGCGGGATTCTCACCCATGACTGCGAACGGGTTTGCCGATAGCGCATCAATATCAATTGATTCGGCTGACTGCGCAAACGCACGAAGGTGTGCGACGACTGCCTCGATGTTGTCAGCCTGCCGCCAGTCAGCGTGCGACTCAGGGCTCGGAAGGGTCATCGTTGAGAAGTCTCCTCAGCGCGGCGTCCATCAGATCTGCCGCTCCTCCGACGGAGCGGGTCGCCAGCGCGAACTGGCTCCGCGCTAGGCCACGGGCTCCCGATTCGTCGGTATTTCGCGCTTCCATGATCTGTCGAAGAAGCGGCTTGACGCGTGGGTTCAGCAAGGCGGCGATTCCGTCGTCGGCGGCAACCGTCAGGAATTCCGCCGGTTCGAGACCCCAGGAGTTAGCGAGAGCAATGACGTCGGCCGCGGTCGGGGCCCGATTGCCCGAGCGGAGCGCCGCTGCGTCAGGAACCGATAGGCCGAGGATTGCAACGAGATCGCTCGCCCTCAGGTGGCGTGCCTCCATGACGTCGGCATTGAGCACGACATCTCCGGTAGTTTCGGTAGGCCATTCGTGAAAGCAGAGGGACTGCATCCACTCAAGCAGGCCGTCGACGAAGTCCTGGTGCTCAAAGTAGTCGCCGGTCGCTATGTCGAGAGGCGGTTCGCCTCTGCCCTGGCCATAGAGTCGACAGAGTTCGACGGTTCTGGCCGAGATCAGGTTGCCTAACCGGCGATCGAGAAGGTGCAGGCCCAGGCCGGTTTCGGCGAACGTCCACACGGTGAGGGGAACACCCAGCGGGGTGTCCTGCCGAACAAGCGAGGGGCCACACGACGGGTCGCTAAGAGTCGTGACAGGAAACGCGAGTATGTGGTCGTGAACGACCTTGGTGATCACCACCATAGCTAACGCCTCGGCGTTCCAAGAGAGAAGCCACAGGTCACCTACCGCTGGGGCGCCAACGGTGCCATTGAGCCACGTCTGTGTGGCTTCTGGGGCGAGTCCGGGCGGGGCCTCGGTCAGGCTCAGCGTGGTCATTTCGTGTGCTCCGGGGGAGTGGCGAGTTGGTCAGTGTACTGCTGTCGGCGTGGTCAGGAAGACCCGTCGAACCATTCGAGGAGATTCATACAGGCCTCCACCGACAGTTCGCCTGCGTACTCGCAGGCTGGGGTGTTGAAGCGATCCGCGTTGAGAGTGTGCTGGAAACGCGTCGACCACCACCCATCCTTGTCGAGTTTGACGCCGGGCTCCTTGGGATGGAACAGGTCTCCGGGCCGGTGATCGGTCGTGCTACGCCCCACCGTGACCCAACCTGCCGGAGGCCCTTGGATCGGCCTGATGCACCCGATCCGCCTCTTTCTCCTGAGGTGTGCATCGCCACCAATAACGAGAAACGGCTCTACAAGGTAGACCGATCCGGGGTTCGGCGGGCCCGCCTCTATCGGTTCTGCCCTGGTCTGCGTGCGCCTTCGACGGGACGACACTCGTCACCATCCGCTTCCGGACACGCGATGCGGCGGAAGAGAGGCCGTGCAGGGACGGCGCGCTGCCGAACGCTGGCCAATCTCAGGTTTTCCTTTCCTTTCCACCACACCCGACCGCAGGGTCGTACGCGGTGAAGTCCGCCGGATCGATAGCGCCTCACAATGCAATGGTTGCCCTCCAGAATCATGCTTCGGTTTCGTGCGTAGCCACCGCACCCCGTTGGTCGGCTGTCTGGCCCCTATCTTGACGGACCATTCCGATTTTGGCGGCGCTTCGGTATATCTATGCCGCGCTATCGGGTATCGGGCGCAGCAGGCATCAGCGGCAGGGCGAGTGGATCACAGAACCCCGTTGAGGGTCGACCCTGGCCTGGGCTGCCCGAAAGGGCACATGAGTGGCGCCGCTGCCGAGCACTCGGGGCGTCGGGGGCGAGCCTGTGCCTGTCTCTGAGAGGTCTCTCACGCACCCAAGATGGGTCTTAGCAGCCCTTTCGTCGGCTCAGTGATTAGCTTCCTATCTTGACCGGGCGAAGCCCCCCTAAAGCCCGCGGCCGCGGTGCTCGACCCCGCGGAGGTGGACCACTCAGACCTGCCGACCTCGCGTGCCCGAAGCGCAGTCGATCCGACAACATTGTTGCTTGTCGCACCTCCGCCGGGGGTAGGAGCACGCTTACCGCATCGTGCGACGGCAGCAGACAACAGTGGTGTGGCAGTCCGACCCAGGCACGACCCGGTGATCGAAGGTGAGGATCTGTCGCGATCGGCTCGTAGAGATGGCAGAAGCCCTGGGACGGCCCGACTCGACGAGCGTGAGCCTCCGCGTGTGGTTCGTTTCCACGGGTTAGCCAGCCTGCCCGGTGCCCTACATGGGAGGCATCCAGGCCAACAGCCCAGAGACGATCCCCTCATGCGGGACGTACAGGTGTTTCGCGGCGTCTGTTTGCCCTCGGCAGGTCAAGGACTCATGTAGACGACTGGAAAACTTGTCACGCGCGTGACAAGTACGCGCTCCGACTGCTGGACATCTGAGTTGCTTTCTGCAATCCCGGGGCGGTCCAACGCTTCCTTGTCTAGCGTGTTCGGTTCTGGACAAGACCCGACACCTGGACAAGACATGCGTAGAACCACCATCCTCACAGCCCTCCTCGGCCTGCTCGCAACCGCGCTCACCGCGTTCGGCGTCGGGGCCATGACGGCACCAGCCAGCGCCTACGACCGTGACTGTGGCGACTTCGCCAACCAGCGCGACGCCCAGATCTTCTTCCTCAACGCCGGCGGACCGCACTCCGACCCGCACCGCCTCGACGCCGACGGTGACGGCGTGGCCTGCGACTCCAACCCGTGCCCCTGCTACTACGGCACCACCAAGCCCGGCGACCCGCCCAAGGGTGACGGCAAGAAGCCCAAGAAGAAGACCGTCGTGCAGTACGGACGCATCATTAGGGTCACCGACGGCGACACCGTGAAGGTGAGGTTGAACGGTGGCGGCACGAAGAACGTCCGACTGATCGGCATCGATACCCCCGAGGTCTACGGCGGCACCGAATGCTGGGGACCGCAGGCGTCACATTGGCTCAAGAAGCGACTCCCCAAGGGCACCAGGGTCAAGCTCACCTCCGACCCCACGCAAGAGCTCAAGGACCGCTACGGCCGCCTGCTGCGCTACGTCACCAAGCGCTCCAGCGGCAAGGACCTGAACTACGCCCAGGTCCGGGCAGGCAACGCCAGGGTGTATGTCTACGGCGGGAAGCCGTTCAAGCGAACCAAGGCATACAAGAAAGCCCAGTCGTCGGCGAAGAGCCGCGACGCGGGTCTGTGGGGTGCCTGCTGACTCGGGGCGCCATGAGCACACTGGAACGCTCCGGAGCCAGGGTGCTCCTAACGGACGGTGTCCTGGTCACAGCGGCGGGAATTGACGGCATGCGGGAACCAACTCCCGGGTCACGGAAGCCAGGGTGAACTGGGTGCACGTCTTGGAAAACGGCTCCGAACTGCAAGTATCGCCGTTATGCTTTTCAAAGGACAGTCAAATCTTTCAATGGTCGAAACGAAGGGTTGCAAGAATTGAAGCGTAGTTACATAGGACTTGCTGCTGCGATGATGAGCGCTTTTGGGCTCTCGTTCGGGATTGGTGCTGCCTCCGCAGCACCCGATAATCTTGTGCCAACCGGGAATCCAATCAGTGGCTGCGGCCAAGGATTCTCGGTGGGCGGTGCCTGCCAGACCGACAATAAGAACGTCTATTGGCACATGGCGGACGGCGGGGCGAAGGCCCTAGAGACGAATGACCGTGTTGCGCTTAAGGCCATGCTTGACGATCAGTTCCAAGGCCCTATGAATCTCACCTACGACTCGACTCCCGCCTTTACTGGTAGCGCTGAAACTGACTGGATATTCCAGGAGGATTCACCAGGGCCAGGTCTCGCTGGATATGTTTGGTGCAATGACAAAATTGGCACTTGGCGATGTGACCAGCACTACATCATGATCGATACTGGGGCGTACCTAAATCCGAAGATCACGTGTCATGAGACTGGGCACGCCGTGGGTCTTACTCACGGCGACTGGGCGACCCCGTCGACTGCAAATAATGCATCCTCACTTGGCTGCCTCCGCGGACCCTATTCGGCGATCACTTCTAATGCTTTGGGGGCTAACAACAAAGCCCAGATTGCTGCTGTCTACAACTGATTTTTGCTTAAGGAGCATGCATGAAGAAGATCATTAGCCTTGCATCTGGGTTTTCTCTAGTTCTGGCTGCGGTGGCTGGCGGTGCATACCTTGGAGGTAATTCGTCTTCGAAGCCGACGGCGAGTGATAGTCGCCTTGAGTCAGTTGTCTTGGGCTCCAGTCTGTCGTTATTGCCCAGCGAGTCTGCTGAGGACTGGGCTGCTTATGCGGATCTTGTCGCTGTAGTTTCGGTGACTAGCGAGCGTGCGGAGGCGATTCCTGAAGACGAATTGGAGCGCGGTGAGGGCAACATCAAGCGCTACGTTGGGCTTAGGATTGACGAATTGATCTGGTCGCGAAATGAATCGGCGGGGATTGAATCTCTGACGATGCAGACTCCCGGGTGGGTTTGGAAGGACCATGACCCGACCAGGCGTCAGAAGTTCGCCCTTGGGGAGAGGTCTCGGTTTGAGGTCGGGAATCAGTACCTGGTAGCCCTCGCAAAATTTCCTGGGATCACCGAAGCTCAAGCGGCCATTTGTGGCGACAGTGCCCGCCCGGCTCTTTGGGGGCCGGTCGGCGACGAAGCAATGCTGCCAATTGAGAACGGCATCTTGGGGCAAGGTGAGATGGAGGGAGTTGAGGTCTCTCAGAAGGAACTCCAGGCTTTCCTGGCGGCCCATGGTGACGGTGGCGGTACCTCCTTCAGGTCGCTTATCGTTGGACGGGATGTTGGCGACCTTGCCCCGCTTCTTGAGGTAGCGGCCAAGAATGCAGGGCAGAAAGAGATCCCAACATTTGATTGCGCGGCGAAATGAATCGCGCCTCTAGTGCCAGATGAAGCTTCTGTGAGTTCTCTGTCTCAATAGAGTGACTTCGTTTGGTTGCCTTTTCTTCGGAAGTATCGATTGGCGGGACGGTCGAGATTTGACCCTCCCGTCAATCGTTATTTGTTTCGCGAGACACCTGGTCCGGTGCCGCGTTCTGGGCGAGGAAACTCATGCTCGGAGTCGTGTCGCTGTTTGGGGAATCCTGATTTAGACCGGGCGTGCGCCAGGGAGACAAAATCTGCCACGGGCGAGACCGGGCCTACGCCACGGCAAAGTCACCACTTCCCAGGAGGAACTCATCCGTTGCGGTCACGTCTGGTAGGTGCGTGCGACGAGGAGGGGGTCGACCAACGCAATCCGCAGCGGAGCCTGACGCCTTAGCCTAAGTTCTGCATCAGGGTCAGGGAGTGGGCAGTCGCCCCACAGCGCAAGGAGCACTACGTGGCACTGGAGATGGGCCTGTGGAGGGCCGATGGTGACAAGCTGAGCCGGATCACGCCGAGCGCGGTCGGTCTGGAGTCGCAGTTGGAGGCCTACATCGAGTCCGACCCGACCCTCCTTGGGCAGCCATTACTGATCGTCGGTCGCCAGGTGCCCACGGCACACGGTGGGTTCGTGGACCTTCTTGCGATCGACGGCGAAGGGGTAGTTCACGTCCTTGAACTGAAGCGCGACAAGACACCGCGAGACGTCGTCGCCCAGGCGCTCGACTACGGCTCGTGGGTCTCGACGCTGAGCCGCTCGGACATCGTCGGCATTTTTGAGAAGTACAAGCCGGGACTTGCCTTCGAGGAGGCATTCGCCGAATCGTTTGGAGAGGCGCCTCCCGAAGACCTGAACGAGGCTCAAGTGCTAACGATCGTCGCAGCAAGCGTCGACCCCGCGACTGAGCGCATCGTCCGGTTCCTCAATGAGACCTTCGAGGTCCCCGTCAACGTCGTCTTCTTCCGGCACTTCGAAGACCAAAACACCTCCTACCTCGCCCGCACCTGGCTGGTCGACAACGAGACCCAGGTCGAGAGCAAGGCAGCCTCGCGCACCAAGAAGTCGAAGGAACCTTGGAACGGCCACGACTGGTACGTGTCCTTCGGTGAGTTCCCCGACGGCCGCCAATGGTCCGACGCGATGAAGTACGGCTTCGTCTCTGCGGGTGGAGACAAGTGGTTCTCGCGGACTCTGAAGAACCTTCCGGTGGGCGCACGGGTTTTCGCCTGCATTCCGAAGGTTGGCTACGTCGGCGTCGGCACCGTTCTCGCCGAAGCACGACGCTTCGATGACACGACGGTCGAGGTAGACGGTGCCGAGCAGCGGATAACGGACCTCCCGCTAGCAGGCAATTACGCCCGCCCGGGGGATGAGTCGGACGACGTTGCCGAGTGGGCCGTTGCCATCGAGTGGGACCATGTCGTGCCGCGGGAGCAGGGCTTCTGGAAGACGGGCATGTTTGCCAACCAGAACAGCGCCGCACGCATGCGAAACGCCTTCACCATCGAGCAGGTCACCGCAGCGTTCGGCATCGAAGACTGACATGGCCCTCGTCATGTGCCCGTTGTGCACCGATGAGGAAGACGTCGACTTGGTGAAACGGCTACCGGATGGCCGAAAGCGCGTGGTCTGCCGCCGCTGCGACTACACGTGGGAGCATGGAGAGCCGGAGACGGCAGTCCCACCGGCGGTGACCTCGTCGGCGTTGCTTCGCCAGCGCTTCCCGAAGCCAGAAGACGTCGAGCGCGAAGCGCGGGTGCGTGCAGAGAGGCTGAAAGATCAGTTCCTCTCCGACGTGCGCACTCAGCCGGACCCGAAGGTCGCACTGTACTGGGCCAAGTACCAGGAGATCTTCGGTGCTGCGGGACTGGCGCATGCCGATCCGGTGGACCTGAAGGCGTTCGCCAACGACCCCACCGGCGTCTACTCGGGGATCATGACCGAGTTCAACAAGGCGTGGAACGCGAACCCCGAGCGGGGCGCCGATCGCGTCCAGCAAGTGGTCGAATACCTCCTCCGTGGCCCCGACCCGTCGCTAGAGAACCGGCTCACCGACCTGATCCGCGGCAAGTTCTCCTTCTCGATGCCAGGCTTCAAGGAAGCGTTGCTCACGAAGGTCCTCGCGGTGGTCTATCCGGAGCGCTTCCTCACGATCGTCACCTACGATCAAAAAGCGATCATGGCCAAGTCCGTCTACGGTCTCGCTCTACCGAGGCCAGACAGCGTCAACTGGACGATTGGCCGCCTCATCGTGTGGAGCAACGACCTGCTCAACGAGTTGACCGGCGACGGTTTCGTGGACCGGCCGCACACAGGAGAGTTCCTCTGGTGGGCGAAAGATCAGCCGTGGGATCTCTGAACGAAGACCGCGGGATGCCGGTGTGCCGAGGCACGGCCGAGTCGCTCCTTGGCCAACAACGCGGCCCCGCGAGGGTGGCATGTTCCCGCGGTACCGTCGCGGGATGCACCGATGCAGCAGCGCTGAAAGGTTATGACGTGCCATGACCATCGGTTGGACGACTGTTCCCATCCCTCAGCGAGCGAAGAAGTCTTCCACTGCACGGCAGCGGAAGACCCGTCCACCACGAACACCCAAGGTCTACGCCTGCGTGTGCCCGAACTGTGGCGAAACGTTCGAAGCAACGAGAAGCAAGACCTACTGCACGAACCGTTGCAGGCTGGAAGCCGAAGTTGTGCGGTACACCCGCAAGAAGTTGACCGAGCACCCGGACGGTTGGCCAGAAGACATTGACGCTGTGGTCCGCACCAAGATGGCACATGCGGTAACGGGTACCTACAACAAGAACGCCCGGAGGCTGAGCCCCAAACGCCGTGCAGAGGTGATCGCCAGGGACGGTGGACGTTGTGTCCGGTGTAACGGCGAAGGAACCGAAATCGACCATATCGCCGGGGACTCAACCGACCTTGAGAACCTGCAACTGCTGTGCAACGCCTGCCACCGACACAAGACCAACAGTTGCATCACGGAGGCCACTGACCCCGAGAGCCGTGCTACAAGTAAGCGACTGTGGCTTCGGGTCTACGCCCGGGAACCGTTGCGCGTCTGCGACGCCAGCGACTGGGCCCAGAACCGCGTCACGTGGTTAGCCCAACATCGCGCTCAGGTGTTTTGATTCGTCGCACCACACCGCGAGGACAGGTGGTTCGCGCAGAAGGCGCGGCTACGGCGCTCGCGGCCCACTACGTCATGTACTCCAACCCGCCCTGCGGCTTCCTGCCCAGGCCACTCCGTGACAGGTGGCCTCCTACTTCATGGCAGCGCTATCTCTGTGCTCAACCTCGACTGTTGCACCTGCTCCTACCTGACGTAGACCTTCTCGGCGGCGTGGGTGTCAGCGAAGAATTCAAAGTCCTCACTGACACCCACGTTGGAGAGATCCTCCGTCAGTCAGCCCAGCCTGGAAACTCCGCCTCGCAGGACATGAACACCGGGCCATCGCCCTCGTCGCCGACGCCGTAGGAATTCATGCATTCGCGCACGTTGTTCGCGAGACGCGCTGCGTACAACGTGTGGACTTCGCACTCAAGGTAGATGTCCTGAGCGTGCTCGTTACTGATGACAGCCGAGGAAAGGCCACAGTCCGTGCAGACAACAGCGTCATCGCCGGAGTAGGTCATCCCGACGATCATGTAGTGGTCGCAGGGAGCTTCGATACGACGCTTCGCTTCGGAGTACGGGATGCCCGCTTCCTCCATCAGGAGGCGGATGAACTTCTTGTTGCTTGCGTTTTTAGTCATTACGCGTCTTCCCAAGGTCGACCCCGCGTCTCAACCCTGATTGGTTCGTGAAGGGTGAGTCCGATATCAAGTGCGATCTCGCGACCTTGTCCTCGACACCGTGGGCCACGCGGGGACCTGTCGGCTCGGAGACGGGCAAGCACGGTTGCCTCTGAGTGTGAGTCTAGCCGATGCTCTGGACTGCGTGAAGCGGTTCCGGCAGTTAGGTCATGCCGCAACGTCGCGCGCGGCCCCGCACGTTTGAAGGGAACCTGAGGCCTTGCGCTCGGAGTCGGATTCTCGCGTTCTTGCCGGTCGGGCCGTCGCGCCGGGTTCCGACTAGACCCGCATCGGGGCACTCGATTGCTTTGGTTGCCAGCACACTGACGGCGGCTGCCGGTCGTGCGAGGTGGTGATCCGGGGTCCGTCAGAGAGCGGCGGACGCCCTTCCGCAGTTCCGTTGGCTCGGCCGTGACCCTGCTCGACCACATGATGCATGCCCTTCGCCCCTGTCCGGGGCTCACCACCGACCTGTTCGTGCCCGGCACAGCTTGCCGGAATACCTTTCCGGTTGCCGCTTGAGCATGGGCATGGGATTTTGCCGTCCTGGCGATGGGATTGGCCCCAGTTGGGATCGCGAGTGCCCGCAGGTCAACCCGGTTTCGCGATCTACCCCGCCGACTCGATCTTTCGCAGCCCTTCGTCGATGCGCTCCTGCCCGAGGGGCACCGGCTCCATGTGGTGCTGCAGGGAATCGCGCACGGCTTCACCGCGGTCAACATCCGTAAGCACACGATGCGGGCCGCGCGAATCGACGACCTCGTCGAGCTGGGCACCCTGACTCCGGCTGCCGCGCGCTTCTTGGAGGCCGCCGTCCGCGCGGGGTTGAACATCCTGGTGAGCGGCGGAACCCAATGTGGCAAGACGACTCTGCTCAACACCTTGGCCGGCGCGATCGCCGGTGGGGAGCGGGTGATCTCAGCCGAGGAGGTCTTCGAACTCCGCTTCGCGCATCCGGACTGGGTCGCGCTGCAGACGCGGCAAGCCGGGTTGGAGGGGACCGGCGAGGTGCGACTGCGCGACCTGGTCAAGGAGTCGCTGCGGATGCGGCCGAGCAGGATCATCGTCGGCGAGGTCCGGGCGGCCGAATGCCTGGACCTGTTGCTGGCGTTGAACGCCGGCGTCCCCGGCATGTGCACGCTGCATGCGAACTCCGCTCGCGAAGCACTGGTGAAGATGTGCACGTTGCCATTGCTGGCGGGCGAGAACATCTCGGCGGGCTTCGTGGTGCCGACGGTCGCGGCCAGTGTCGACCTGGTGGTTCAGGTCGGGCTCACTCCTTCGGGGAGACGAGAGGTCGTGGAGATCCTCGGTGTACCCGGGCGGGTCGAGGGCAGCGTGATCGAGACCGAATCCATCTTTCTGCGCGACGGCGCTGGGCTGCGTCCGACCGGGGGCCAACCACCCCGCCGCGAGAACTTCACCCGGCTCGGCTTCGACCTGACCACGTTGACGGCGACGAACTGATGGGCGCCGCGCTGGGGCTCGCCGCCGGGATCGGCCTCTGGCTGATCTGGATCGCTCTGGTGACGCCGCGCGACGTGGCGGAGAAGGCGGCCCGAACCCGGCGTCCTTCGCCGGTGGGTCTGCTCCTGGAACGGGCCGGTGCCACGGGTGTCTCGGCACGGTCGGTGGTCCTGCTCTGTCTCGCCTGCGCACTCGCGGCCGGTCTGGTGCTCCAGATCGTCGCCCGGACGGTGCCGATCTCGCTCGCCTTCGCTGCGATCGCCGGTTGGCTCCCCGTCGCCGTGCTCCGGGGGCGGGCCCGTCGTCGGCAACGGGAGTTCGCGCTGGTCTGGCCCGAGGCCGTCGACCACCTGTCGTCCGGGGTTCGGGCCGGGTTGTCGTTGCCCGAAGCCCTTGCCGGCTTGGCGATCCGTGGTCCGGAGCCGCTGCGCCCGGCCTTCGAGAGCTTCGGGCGCGACTACCAGTCGACGGGGCGGTTCGGTCCCTGCCTGGATCGGCTCAAGGAGACGCTGGCCGACCCGGTCGGCGACCGGGTGGTGGAGGCGTTGCGGATCGCCCGTGAGGTCGGTGGTACCGAGTTGGGGCGGCTGCTGCGGAGCCTGTCGGGGCATCTGCGTGACGACGAACGGGTCCGTTCCGAGCTGGAAGCGCGCCAGGCCTGGACGGTCAACGGTGCTCGGATCGCGGTCGCGGCACCCTGGCTGGTACTCCTGGTGATGAGCTTCTCCAGCGACGCTGCGACAGCGTTCGCCTCCGGAGCCGGGGTGCTGGTGCTGCTCTTCGGAGCAGGCTGCTGCGTGCTCGCCTACCAGATCATGGTCCGGATCGGGCGGCTCCCTACCGAGCAGAGGATCCTGCGGTGAGCGGCTGGGGCGCCGTGGTCGGTGGCGCGGGCGGCCTCGGCATCTGGTTGCTCTGCTGGGGTCTGTGGAACCTGCGCCGGGTCGACGTCCGTGATCGGGTGCTGCCCTACGTGCGTGACGTGGCCACGCGCCACCCGTCGGCGCCGTTGCGCCAGACCAATGTCGTGGTTGGTGTCTTCGGGCCGTTGCTGACCGGCGCAGCCGGGTGGATCGACCGAATCCTGGGTGGCTCGGCCTCCGTTCGAAGTCGGCTCCGTGATGCCGGAACTGCGAAGACCGTGCAGGAGTTCAGGATCGAGCAGGTGCAATGGGGACTGGTGCCGCTGGCGGTGGTCGCGGTCTACGCGGTGTTGCGGGCGATCAGCGATCCGTCGCGGACGCTCGGCCTGGCGTTGCTCTGTGCGGCGGCATTCGTGGCGGGTGTGGTGGCGCGAGACAGTTGGCTGACCAGCCAGGTAAGGCGGCGCGAGCGTCAGATCATGGTCGAGTTCCCGGTCATCGCCGAACTCTTGGCGCTGGCAGTGGTGGCGGGGGAGTCACCGACCTCAGCGCTGGACCGGGTGGTGCGCCGGACTCGTGGTGCGTTGGCCACGGAGCTGAGTTCGGTGCTGGCCCAGATCCGGACCGGGACCCCGGTCGCGCTGGCTTTCGATGCGTTGGCAGCCCGTACCGGGCTGGCGGCGGTGAGCCGGTTCGCGGAGGGAGTTGCGGTCGCCGTCGAACGCGGCACCCCGTTGGCGGAGGTGCTGCACGCGCAGGCCGGTGACGTGCGTGAAGGCGCACGTCGGCAGTTGATCGAGGTGGGCGCCCGGAAGGAGGTGGCGATGATGGTGCCGGTGGTCTTCTTCGTACTGCCGGTCACGATCCTCTTCGCCTTCTGGCCAGGTGCCGTCGGGTTGTCGATGGTCACGCCGTGACCGCACAGGTGAAGGGAATCTCGGGATGGGTACAGGTGGACGGGGGACGTCGCGGACCAAGGACAGCTGGGGCAGTGAGCGTGGGGACGTTCCGGGCTGGGTCCTCCTGGCCGTGATGACAGCCGGCATCGTGGCCGGGTTGTGGGAGTTCGCCGGTGGCGAACTGCAGGCGATGTTGCGCGATGCGCTCGGCTCGGTCCGAGGCTGAGGGCGGCGCCGCCGTCGTCGACTTCGTGCTGATCTGTGTGATCTTGATGCCGCTGGTGCTCGGGATCATTCAGGTCGCCGTGGTGCTGCATGTTCGCAACACGCTGACCTCGGCCGCGACCGAAGGGGCTCGCTACGCGGGGCGTTCCGACGTCGGCCTGGAGGCGGGGGAGCGGTACGCGCGGGAACGGGCCGAGGCGGTGGTCGCGGATCGCTTTCTCCACGGCGTCGAAGCGCGCTCGCTGCGCCTCGATGGCGCCGAGGTGATCGAGGTCCGGATCACTGCTGAGGTCCCCGCGTTAGGGCTGTTCGGTCCCAGCGTGCGTCTCGAGGTCGAGGGCCACGGACTCAAGGAGCCACGGTGATCCGGGCGATGCCGCTTCGCGATGAGGACGGCAGCGCGATGGTGGAGTTCGTCTGGTTGGCGATCCTGCTCCTGGTGCCGTTGGTCTACCTGTTGCTCTCCACCTTCGAGGTGCAGCGCGGGGCGTTCGGTGTCAGCGCCGCCTCCCGGGCCGCGGGACGCGCCTTCACCCTCGCCGACTCCCCGGAGGAGGGGCGCCGCCGCGCGCGAACTGCCGCTGCGATCGCCCTGCGGGACCAGGGGATCAGTGACTTCGAGCTGGAGATCAGCTGTCGGCCACAGCCGTGCCTCTCGCCCGGGTCGGTGGCCAGCGTGGTGGTGCGTGCCCAGGTCCAGTTGCCGTTGCTGCCCGACGCACTGGGCGGCGGCTCGCCGAGCTTCGCGGTGACCTCGACGCACCGGGTGCCGAGTGGCAGGTACATCGAGGCGTCTCGTGAGTGAGCGACGGACACCGAGTCCGGAGACCGGCACCGTGATGGTGCTGATCATCGGCTTCGCGGTGGTGCTGGTCCTCCTAGTGGGGGTGGTCGTCGACGCCTCGGCCGGCTACCTGCAACGCCAAGCCCTCGACAATCTCGCCGACGGTGCGGCTCTCAGCGGTGCCAACGAGGTCCGGAACGCGGCGATCTTCACCGGAGGTCTGGACGGTGTTGGCAACGGTGACCGGGTGCCGCTGGCGACCGGGCTGGCCACCGACGCCGTCCACGCCTATCTCCGCGAGACCGGCGCCTTCACCGACCACCCCGGTCTCAGGGTCGCGGTCCGGGTCCGCGCCGACGCCGTCGAGGTCTCCCTGCGCGCACCCCTGGACCTGCCGATCACCGTCTCGGGGTTGACCGACGGTGAGGTCGGTGCGACGGCCGCTGCTGCGTTGCGAGTAGCCGGATAGCGGTACCGACCAGCGACACCGATGGCTCGCGCCTGCGGCCGACATGCGACACTCGAGGTCCATGCCCCTGGGCATGGCTCTCAGACCGAGGTGGAGGAGGTGGTAGCGGTGAGTACCGGTGGTGATAGTCCCCAACGCGTTTCGCCGCTGCCCTGATCCGCACTTCGTGGTTCTGCTGGCCCCGGCGTGACGAGTGCGCGTGTGTCGACCGCGCCGTCCTCTTCTGCACGCCCGCCAGGTCGGGGTGCTCCGGCCTGTCTAGGAGCCATCATGGGAACCATCGAGAACGCCGTCTACGTCGACGGATGCCGCCACGCGCTGTCCTCTTCGCACGAGGTCACCAACGAACTGGTGCGCGAGGTCAACGGGATGGATTGGATCGGCCTCTATCGCCCCACCCGCGAGGAGCTGGACACGGTCGCGGCCGAGTTCTCCTTCCATCCCTTGGCCCTCGAGGACACGATCAAGGCGCACCAACGGCCCAAGCTGGAGCGGTACGACGACCTGCTCTTCACGGTGCTCCGGCCGGCCCGCTACCTGGACGCCGAGGAGCGGGTCGAGTTCGGCGAACTCCACGTCTTCACCGGCCCCGACTTCGTGGTCACCGTGCGGCACGCCGAGTCGCCGAACCTGGCCAAGGTACGGCGCCGGATGGAGGCACACCCCGAACTGCTGCGGCTCGGTCCCGAGGCGGTTCTCTACGCGATCTTCGACGAGGTCGTCGACGCCTACGAGCCGGTCTGCGACGGCCTGGAGAACGACATCGACGAGATCGAGTACCAGGTCTTCGAAGGAGACCCGACGGTCTCCCGACGGATCTATGAACTGACCCGTGAGGTGATCGAGTTCCAGCGGGCCACCCGGCCGTTGCTCGGCATGCTGCGCAGCCTCAACCTGGGCTTCGACAAGTACCGGGTCGAGCCGGAGCTACAGCGGAACCTGCGCGACGTCGAGGACCACGTGATCAAGCTGATCGAGCGGATCGACTCCTTCCGAGCGCTGCTGCAGAACATCCTGACCGTGAACTCGACCCTGGTCGGGCAACGGCAGAACGAAGAGATGCAGCGGCTCACCGAAGCCAGCATCGCCCAGAACGAGGAGGTGAAGCTGATCTCGGCCTGGGCAGCCATCCTCTTCGCGCCCACCCTGATCGGCACGATCTACGGGATGAACTTCGACCTGATGCCGGAGCTGCACTGGCGCTACGGCTACGGCTTCGCGTTGGCGCTGATGGCGGGCGTCTGTGGTGGGCTCTTCCTGGTCTTCCGCCGTCGCGGCTGGCTCTGAGCCGCCGTCTCCGCCACAGACAGCAGCACCCCCGCCCAACAAGACCGGGTGGTTTTGGGCTGATGGCCGATGCTCGCGGCCCGGAGCTCGACCTAGCGTCACGGACATGTCGTCAACCACAGCAGTCGTCACCGGAGCCGCCCGCGGGATCGGGTTCGAGTTCGCTCGCCAACTCGCCGATCGAGGACACCGGGTGGTGCTCACCGACATCGACCAGGAGGCGGTGGCCTCCGCGGCTGCCACCATCGGTCGAGGCGCGGTGGGAATGGTCCAGGACGTCCGTGAGATCGCCTCCCACGACGAGGTCGCTCGACAGGCCGGGAAACTCGCGCCTCTCGGGATCTGGGTCAACAACGCGGGGGTGCTCGTCGCGGGCAACAGTTGGGAACACCGCGACGAGGAGTTGGCGACGATCCTCGACGTCAACGTCCGGGGGGTGATGGCCGGCTCGGCAGCAGCGGTCCGCGCGATGGGCACGCGAGGCGGCACCATCTTGAACGTCGCCTCGCTCTCGGCGCTGACCCCTGTGCCGGGACTGGCGCTCTACGCCGCGACCAAGGCGGCGACACTGTCGTACACGACGTCGCTGGCCGGGGACCTGCGCCAGGCAGGCCTGCCGATCCGGGTCCGGGCACTGTGCCCGGACGTCGTCGGCACCCAGATGGTGACTTCGCACGCCGCCGACCCCGCTGCGGCGACCCCTTCTCCAGCCCCAAGTTGCTCACCGAGGAGCAGGTGGCGCGCAAGGGGCTAGCCCTCGTCGACAGCCGACAGCTCTTCCGGGTGGTGCCGCGGTGGCGCGGCCTCCTGGTGCGTGGCCTCGATGTGATGCCGTCGGTAGGGCTCGGCGCACTGGAACTGATGCGCAGAGTAGGCGCATCTCGGCAAAGCAAGGCCCGGTGATTCGAAGGGGTGAACAGCGCCCGGAACGCCGCAGCGGGCCGTCTGATCGGTCGGAGCACGACCGGACCCCGCCAGCATTGGGTGGAGGTCGCAAACCCCCGGAGCACGCGCGGCAGGGTCGGTGTTAACACCGCGCCGTCGGCGCCCCCGCCCATCTCAGTTGAGCGGTCGTCGGTTCGGCTGAGGTGTTGACGAGGGCGCAACGGTGCCTGTGGTGGCCATCACAACTTGGCTACTCTCGGGCCATGAGCGATCCCCGAGGAAACACTGTCGACTCCGTCCTCCGGCGCAGCGCCGGTCGCCAACCGAACCGGGTGGCCCTGACCTTCGCTGACCGGAGTTGGACCTACGCCGAACTCGACGCAGCGACCAGCCGCGCCGCCGCCTATCTGCTCGGACTCGGCCTACGGGCCGGGGAGCGGGTGGCGACTGTCGGTGCCAACTCGGACGCCTACCTGCTGGCCTACCTGGGCTGTGCCCGGGCCGGTCTGGTCCACGTACCGGTCAACTATGCGCTCACCGGACGCGAGCTCACCTATCTGCTCAAGGACTCGGGGGCCAGGATCGCCCTGGTCGACGTCGAGCTCCAAGGGCCGGTCGAGGCGGTCCAGGCGGAGACCGATCTGGAGCAGATCCTGTTGCTGCACGGCACCGAGGACAGCGTCCTGGAGGCGTGGCGCACGGGTGATGTACCCGAGCTCGACGTCGAGACCGACGACCGGGACCTCGTCCAACTGCTGTACACCTCGGGCACCACCTCGGCGCCGAAGGGCGCGATGATGACCCACCGGGCGTTGATGCACGAGTATCTCTCGTCGGTGATCGCCCTCGACTTCGCCGAGGACGACGCCCCGCTGCACTGCATGCCGCTCTACCACTCGGCGCAGATGCACGTCTTCTTGTTGCCGTACCTGATGG
The DNA here is from genome assembly GCF_047308515.1 of Nocardioides sp. Bht2. NCBI lineage: Bacteria > Bacillati > Actinomycetota > Actinomycetes > Propionibacteriales > Nocardioidaceae > Nocardioides > Nocardioides sp. Bht2. The sequence goes on along the minus strand of NZ_JBLBWI010000003.1, from coordinate 12,974 downwards.
TCGGCGCGACCAACCACCTGTTGCCCCGCCCGGATGTTCCGGAACTGCTTCGCCTGGTCGAGGTGAACCAGCACCGCGCGCTCTTCCTCGCGCCGACGGTCTGGGTGCCGTTGGCCAACCACCCGGCCTACGACCCGGCGAACCTCTCGTCGCTGCGCAAGGCCTACTACGGCGCGTCGATCATGCCGGTGCCGGTCCGGGAGCGGCTGGCTCAGGAGCTCCCGGACCTTGGCTTCTACAACTGCTTCGGCCAGTCCGAGATCGGTCCGCTGGCGACCGTACTGCGGCCCGAGGAGCACGCGCAGCGTCCGGACTCCTGTGGTAGGTCGATCACCTTCGTCGAGATGCGCGTGGTCGACGAGGAGGGCAACGACGTCGAGGACGGTACCTCCGGTGAGCTGCTCTACCGCTCGCCCCAGCTCTGCCTCGGCTACTGGAACAAGGACGAGGCCACCGAGGAGGCGTTCCGCGGCGGCTGGTTCCACTCCGGAGACATGGTGGTCCGCGACGCGGAGGGCTACATCACCGTGGTCGACCGGATCAAGGACGTGATCAACACCGGCGGCGTCCTGGTCGCCTCGCGTGAGGTCGAGGACGTCCTCTACACCCACGAAGCAGTGGCAGAGGTCGCCGTGATCGCCACCCCGGACCCCAAGTGGATCGAGGCGGTCACCGCCGTCGTCGTGCTCAAGGACGGCCAGCAGGTCACCGAGGAGGCGCTGATCGCGCACGCCCGGTTGAACCTCGCGCCGTTCAAGATCCCCAAGCGGGTGATCACCGTCGCCGAACTGCCCCGGAACCAGAGCGGCAAGCTGCTCAAGCGGGAGCTGCGCGACCAGTTCAGCTGAGCCGGTCGCGCCAGCGTCGTGCTCAGCGCCAGGCGCGCTGCACCCGGGCGCTGACGTGGCCCTCGCGGACGCGTTGCGGGTGGTCGCCGGTCTTCACCTTGGCGACCACCTTCTCGCGCTTGTAGTTGTAGACGACGACCTGGTCGGTGCCGCTCATCGACATCCAGCAGGTGTTCGAGTAGGGGCTGGTGGTGGCCCAGTACGGCTTCAGGCCGGCGTTGAAGATCTTCTGCTTCCATGCGCCGCTGGTCAGGTTGCCGATCCGCACGATCGCGCCGTAGTCCGACATCGTGCCCGCGACGCAGAGCTTGGTGCCCGCCTTGTTGATCGCCATTCCATGGTGCGCGGAGTCGAGGACGTACTCCTCGCGCGGCATCGTCTTCACCGACTCCTTGATGGGCAGGTGGACCAACCGGAGCACCCGGCCGGTCCGCGGCTCCGGCACCCCGCCGAGCGTGTAGTCGACGGTGTTGTTGAGGTCCTTGGCCTGGGTGTCGAAGACGACGACGCCGTGGAAGAAGGAGACCTGGAGGTAGAGGTAACGCTCGTCCGGCGAGATCGCCATCGGACGCACCGCGGAGCTCATCTGCGGATAGCCCGCCTCGGCGAGCTCCTTGCCGATGTCCCAGCGCTGCAGGATCTTGAAGTCCGAGTTACGCACGATCTGCAGCCACCGGTCGGCCTTGATCACGTTGCCGAGCTCGCCCAACTCGCCGGCGTCCAGTGGCGTGTAGACCCGGCCGATGCTGGCGTGCACGATCCGTTTGCCGCCGGCGATGAAGTTCGACTCGTGCGGCGTCTCGCCGGAGGGGAAGGTGCGCAGCTTCTTGCCGGTGTCGGGGTTCCCGCGTCCGCCGAGCACGTACTCGTGCACCTTCTTGGCGGTCGAGTCGGAGACCAGGAGTCGGGTGCCGTCGGGGGAGACCTCCATGTGGTCGGTACGGAAGCCCTCCATCTGCTGCTCGGCGACGATCCTGTTGGTGGCCATGTCGATCCAGACGACGTCGCCGAAGCTGGGCCGGGAGACGGCGACCAGGTTTCCGTCGCGGGTGGTGAAGAGATCGTCGACCAGTTGGTCGTGGCCCTGTCCGATCACCTGCTGGATCACCAGGTAGAGCGCGAGTCGGAGCGGGTTGGTCCAGATCTCCTGCATCTCCTGCGCCTTGTCCGGCACGATGTTGAGGGTGCGCAGGGTCCGGTAGGTGCGGGCGTCCACGATGCTCGCAGTACCGCCCCAGTTCGCGCCGATCACCATCACGTCGCGCTTGCGCAGCTTCTTCTTTTTCTTCTTCGCCACGACGGGCGTCAACCGGGCCGACCCGGGAGCGGCACTGAGGGGAGCCGACCGAGCGGCGTTCGACACGGCGTTGGCGGCGGCACCGGTTGCGGCACCGGTTGCGGCGGCGTTGGAAACGGCGCTGGAGATGGTGGCGCTCGCCGCAGCGCGCTCCGGGACGGCGGCGTCACCGATCGTCCAGGCGGCACCGACGGCGGCAGCGGTCAACAGAGCACAGAGTCCAGCAGTCCTTCGCATGGACTCATCAACGAGAAACGCCCTGCCCAGTCACGCTCAATGTGACGTGACGGCGCCAAAACGCCGGGAAATCGGACTGTGAGGTCACATTGAGCGGATTTCCTCACATTCCGGGGATGCTCGCGCCAAGGGTGCGACTTAGCGTGCGGAGATGGTCAAGGTTCGCGTGGGGCTGGGCTGCATGCTGGCCTGCTTGCTGACGATGCTCTTCCTCGTCGCCACCGACGGCGCCGCGCGGGCGGCGAGCGCGCCCTCGACGCCGTGGACCTGGGGCGGCAACTCCTACGGGGAGCTGGGGACCGGCGGCACCGCGCCCCGGTTGACGGCGGCCGCGGTCGGGCTCGACAACGTGATCGACCTGCACGGCGGGCGGGAACACGTGGTCGCGCTCCGTGGCGACGGCACGGTCTGGACCTGGGGGAGCAATCAGCACGGCCAGCTCGGTACCGGCGGCACCGCCAACCGGAGCACTCCGGCGCAGGTGCCGGGGCTGAGCAACATCGTGGCGGTGGAGACCGGCCACAACCATTCGATGGCGTTGGGGGCGGACGGCCGGGCCTGGAGTTGGGGCTACAACGCGGACGGACAGCTCGGCGACGGCACCACCATTCTGCGCCGGACCCCGGTCCTGGTCAGCGGCGTGAACGATGCGATCGCGATCGTCGCCGGCCGGGACATGGCCTATGCGATCCGGGCCAACCACACGGTCGTCGGCTGGGGCCGCAACGACGAGGGCCAGGTGGGGGATGGCACCACCGCTCGTCGCTTGACGCCGGTAGCGGTGCAAGGTCTCACCGGGGTCGTTCAGATCTCCGGTGGCAGGGACCACGCCCTGGCGGTGCGCACCGATGGCAGCGTCTGGGCGTGGGGGTCGAACGACTACGGCCAACTGGGGTTGGGCAACGCCGGGGCGAGCACTGATCGGCTCCTGCCCGCACAGGTGCTCGCCTCCGGGGTGGCCGAGGTCGCCGCCGGCGCGCACCACTCGTACGCCCGGAACGTCGATGGCACGGTCTCCTCCTGGGGCCGTAACTATCGATCGAACCTCGGCGACGGCACCACCACCCAACGGACCCGCCCGGTGGCGGTCCGTGGAGTTGCCGGCGCGGTCTCGATCGGTTCCGGCCGTGACCACGGGCTGGCCGTGCTCGGCGACGGTCGGGTGATGGCCTGGGGCGAGAACGGTGCGGGTCAACTGGGTGACGGAACGACCGTCGACCGTCCGCTGGCGATCGTGGTCCCGGGGGTGCAGAACGCGGTGCTGGCCGGGGGTGGCGGTGCCGAATACTCCGTGGTCCTGGTCGCCGACGCGCAGGTGCCCAATGCGCCCCCGGTCGCGCGCGCCTCGGCGGCCTGTGACGGTACCGACTGCACCTTCTCCGGAGCGATGTCGACCGACTCCGATGGCCAGATCGTCAACTGGGCTTGGGCTTTCGACGACGGCGGCAGCGCTAGCGGGGTGCAGGTCCAGCGACAACTCGCCCTCGGTCCGCATCAAGCGACTCTCACAGTCACCGACAACGACGGAGCCACTGCCAGCACCACGATCGACTTCGAGGTCGACCCGCCGACGACCGGAACCGAGGTGTCGTTCGTCGGCGCTTCAAGTCAGAACGCGAACACCACGCAGACGGCGGTGGTGGTGCCTGCGGCAGTGCAGGTCGGTGATCGCCTGCTGATGGTGGTCACCGTCAACCGGGCCGGCACGATCACGGTGCCGACCGGCTGGAGCAACCTCGGTGAGGTCTCCGACGGCACCGACGTGCGCTCCTGGGTGTTGACCCGCGCGGCGCAGGCGGGGGTAGCGGGCAGCACGGTTCGGGTCGGCCTCGACGCCTACTCCAAGGTGGTCACCCACCTGGTGGCCTACCGCGACGCCGGATTGCCGGTGGTCACCGGGCGCGCCGAGCCGGGCAGCACGGCTGTCCACGCCGCACCGGCCGCGAGCGTGTCGACTGCTGGCAGCGCTGCCCTCTGGTTCTGGGCCGACAAGGTCTCCGCTCCTCATGGCTGGACCCTGCCGGTGCCGTTGACCAGCCGCGGTGCCACTCAAGGCAGCGGCGGTGGCCTGCTGACCTCGGTCGCCGGCGACCGGTTGGCGCTGCCCGCGGGCCCACTCGCCGCCGTCAGTGCGGACGCCGGGATCGTTGCCAGCAAGGCGATCAGCTGGACGATCGTCGTCCCGCCGACGCCCTGAACGGGCTGGCTCGGGGCGAGCCCGGGTTGCCGGACCAGCGCCGGACCCGACTCGAAAGGCACCGTCACCCATCGCGCCCATGAGTGAGTTGCGTCACGTTCGGGGTATTCGTTCGTTACTTCTCAAAGCTATCGAACGGGGCACCCGGGGCGCCCAGGAAGGTACGGCGCGAATGAGGCAGGTAAGAAGCAGAACACGCTCAAGACGGCTGGGCATCGTGGCGGCCGCTCTTCTGATTGTGCCGGTGCTTGCGCTGGTGTCCCAGCAGTCGGCGCGCGCGGGGGATGCGCCGCCAGTGCCGGTGGCAGCCTTCAACGCGCCGCAATGTGATGGCACCACGCTGGACGATCCGGCCGATGCGGACCCCGCGTTGAACGCTGGCTACACCGATCTGACGCACGTATTCGGGGCGCGCCTCGACTCCTACAACGCAGGCAATGTCGTCCCGCTCTACGACAGCTATGGCGGCGCCTGGGACACCTATCCACCGCTGTGCGGCGCCTACTACGACGCGGAGTCAGGCGGCCCGGAGTCGGTCTGGATGTTCTGCACCGACATCACGAAGAAGGCCTGCGGCGACATCGGGGCAGGGGGCACGCTGAACAATGGCGCCACCGTGGTGGGCGACATGGTCGACCGGGCGAGCAACCCCCGACTGAACTCGGACCAGGAGCGAGTGATCGCCTGGTTGCTCACCCATGGCTATGACTACACGCCGACGGGGCTCAACGACGCGGGAGCCACCCGCGCAGATCAGACGACCACTCCGAACCGGTCGGCACTCCAGAACTTGGTCTGGTGTGTCTCCGATCCCACGTACGTGCAAGCGGCCTTCGAGGCGAACTGTGCGGAGAACTTCCCTCCCGCGGAGCAGGCGGCAGTGCTGGCCAAGGTGCCCGGCACCGCACTCGTCGACCTGAACCTCAGCGCGGGCTCGGCCGACGTGCTCGTGGGCCAGAAGCGGGTACTGCGACTGCGGACGAACGTGTTCAACCAGCCGATCACGCTCACCGCGACCGGTACCGCTGTCGGCTCGCTGCAGGTCTGCAGTGGCCCCGGCACGTTGAGCGGCAACGAGCTCACCGTTGCCGGCACGGACGTCAACACCCCACGCGTCGTCGAGCTGTGCCTGACCCCGAGTGCATCGGGGTCGTACGGGCTGAACGCTGCAGTGCGGGTCGCGCAGGCGGATCACCTGCAGTGGGCCAAGGCCGATGATGACGACTGCCAGGTGTTCGCGCGCTTCAGCCGAAGCGCAGCGGTTGACGTCGAATCCGCTGTCGCCTTCCGCGTCGTCGCGCGGCCGATCCTGACCACCAAGGCCTCGGCGCAGGTGGTCAAGCCCGGCGCCAAGCTCTTCGACACGGTGCAGCTCTCCGGCTTCGTGCCCGGGCACGGTGCGAAGGGGCGAGCCACGCTGTACGGTCCGTTCGCCCGGGTGACGAAGAACGTGTGTCGGCCGGCCAACGCGGTTGCCACGGTGGAGTTCACGCCACGCAACGGCAGCGTGCGGACGCCGGCAGTCAAGGTCACCGAGCCCGGCCACTACACGTGGGTCGCGCAGACCAGCAAGGACAGCCACAACAAGGCCGCGAGACACCGATGCGGTCTGGCAGCTGAAACGACGTTGGTGCGCAAGTCCACCTACACGGTGACGACTGTGGACAGTGGATTCAGCGGTGTCGCTCCGTCGACCGGTGCTCGCCGATCGGTGGAGACCCTGACCGCGGCAGCCGCGGACATCCAGGGTTCGGTCCGCGTGGTCGGCCACCGGAAGGGCAGGATGCTGTTGCCGGGGGTGGCACAGGTCGGCCGCCTGGGAAGTTCAGCGGATATCGGCGACGCGATCGGGACGACGGTGTTGGCCGGTCACGTCTCGGATCCTGCCGACCGCCCAGGCGCACTGTGGAACCTGCGGAAGGTGCGTCGTGGACAGGTGCTCAGCTACCGCATCGACGGCAAGGTGCATCGCTACCGGGTTACCGGCGTGGCGCGCTACTCACGCAGCAAGCCGCTGCCGTCCCAGTTGTTCCGGACCACCGGAGCGCATCGTCTGGTCGTGATCAGTTGTTCGGACAAGGTCGTCCGTAACGGTCGCTTCCACTACGCCAACAACCTGGTGATCACCGCCAAGCCGATCGGCTGAGAAGGACGAGGAAGCAGTCGGCCCCCGCCATCTGGCGGGGGCCGACTGCTTCCTACCTCAGCGAGCCAGGACGGCGCGCCCCATCACCAGACGCTGGATCTGGTTGGTGCCTTCGTAGATCTGGGTGATCTTCGCGTCGCGCATCATCCGCTCCACCGGGAAGTCGGAGGTGTAGCCGTAGCCGCCGAGCAGCTGCACGGCGTCGGTGGTCACCTCCATCGCGATGTCCGAGGCGTAGCACTTGGCGGCGGCACCGTAGAAGCCGAGGTCGTCGTCCTCGCGCTCCGACTTGGCGGCAGCCACGTAGACCATCTGGCGGGCGGTCTCCACCTTCATCGCCATGTCGGCGAGCATGAACTGCAGGGCCTGGAAGTCGGCGATCCGCTTGCCGAACGCCTGGCGCTCCTTGACGTAGTTGGTCGCGAACTCCAGGGCACCCTGGGCGATACCGACGGCCTGGGCACCGATGGTGACCCGGGTGTGGTCGAGAGTGCGCAGCGCGAGCTGAAGGCCGGTGCCGGGCTCGCCGATCATCCGGTCGGCGGGGATCCGCACGTTGTCGAAGAGGAGCTCGCGGGTCGGGGATCCCTTGATCCCCATCTTCTTCTCCTTCTCGCCGAAGGTGAAGCCCTCGTCGGACTTCTCCACGATGAAGGCGGAGATGTTGCGCCCGCGCGGGCCGTCGGGGTCGGTGACCGCGAGCACGGTGTAGTACTCGGAGATGCCGGCGTTGGTGATCCACGACTTCTGGCCGTTGAGGATGTAGTGGTCGCCGTCGAGCTTCGCCTTGGTCTTCATCGCGGCGGTGTCCGAGCCGGCGTGCGCCTCGGAGAGGCCGTAGGAGAAGCCGCCCTCGCCCTTGGCCAGCGGAGTCAGGTACTTCTTCTTCAGCTCCTCGGAGCCGCCGAGGATCAGCGGCATCGAGCCGAGCTTGTTGACGGCGGGGATCAGCGACGACGAGCCACAGACTCGGGCGACCTCTTCGATCACGATGCAGGTGGCGAGCGCGTCGGCGCCGACGCCGTCGTACTCCTCTGCCACGTGCGGGGCGAAGAAGTCGGTCTCGATCAGGGCGTCGTGGGCCTCTTGCGGGTACCGCGCGTTCTCGTCGACGTCGGCCGCGTGCGGCGCGATCCGGGCCTCGCAGACGGCGCGGACCGCGTCGCGGAGTTCGTCGTGGAACTCAGAGGTGCGGTAGAGGTCGAAGTCCTTGTTTCCAGCCATGATGAAGCGTTTCCCCGTTTCTCAGCGTGCGTCGTAGGTGTAGAAGCCCCGGCCGGTCTTGCGGCCGAGCAACCCGGCGTCGACCATCCGGTTGAGCAGTGGGGGAGCGGCGTAGAGCTGCTCCTTGAACTCGTCGTAGAGCGACTCCGCGACCGCCTTGGTGGTGTCGAGGCCGATCAGGTCGGCGAGGGCGAGCGGCCCCTGCGGGTGGGCGGCGCCGAGCACCAGCCCGTTGTCGATGTCCTCGGCGCTGGCGAAACCGGACTCGTACATCCGGATCGCGGAGAGGATGAAGGGGATCAGCAGGGCGTTGACCACGAAGCCGGCCCGGTCCTGGCAGTCGATCGCAGACTTGCCGAGGTCGTTCTCGACGAAGGCGCGCGCCTGCTCGGTCGCCTCCTTGGCGGTAACGATCGAGGGCACCAGCTCGACGAGCTTGAGCACCGGCACCGGGTTGAAGAAGTGGATGCCCAGCACCCGCTCGGGGCGTGAGGTGACCACGCCGAGCTTCATGATCGGGATCGAGGAGGTGTTGGACGCGAGGATCGCATCGGGGGAGGTGACGATGGCGTCGAGCTTGCGGAACAGGTCGGTCTTCGCGGCCTCGTCCTCGACGATCGCCTCGATCACCAGGTCGCGGTCGGCGAGCTGGTTCAGGTCGTCGACGACGCGGATCCGCGCCATCACGTCGGCGGCGGAGTCGATCTTGCCGCGGGACTCGGCACGCTGTAGCGACTTCTCGAGGCGAGCGTGCCCGGCGGCGACCGCCTGGGGCGAGGACTCGGCGACGATGACGTCCTTGCCCGCACGTGCACACACCTCAGCGATACCGGCTCCCATGAGCCCGCATCCGACTACGCCGATCCGCTCCATGCTCAGTCCCTCCTCGTGCTCGACCGGAGTCGAGAAATCTTCGTGGTACTGCGTACCTTAGTAGCGGAACTCAATACCACCAACTGTTCGGGCCGTACGCTCCTGCTACCGCACCAGCGCCGCCGACCCATGCCTACGACCCAGGAGGTCTGACGATGTCTCCCGCATCCAGCGCCCGCGACCGGATGGTGGCTGCTGCCTACGAGCTCTTCGAGGAGCACGGGTACGACGTCACCACCGTGGATCAGATCGCCGAGCGGGCCGGGGTCGGCCGCACCACGTTCTTCCGGATGCTGGGCTCCAAAGAGGCGGCGATCTTTCCGGAGCACGAGATCCTGACCGCGCGGATCAGTGCCCGGCTCGATGCCGCGACGCCGCGGAGTCGACAACTGGCGATCGTCGAGGCGGCGCGCACCGTCCTCGACCACTACCTCGCCGAGGGGGATCTGGCGCGGGCGCGCTACCGGTTGACCCGGACGGTCCCGGCGCTGCGTCAGCGCGAGATCGCCGGGATGCAGCGCTATCAACAGATCTTCCGTGAGCATCTGACGCTCTGGCTCGGCGAGCAGCACGCGCTGCTCGCCGAGGTCGCCGCCAACGCTGTGGTGACCGCGCACAACCACGTTCTGCGGCGCTGGTTGCGGGGGCTCTCCGAGCACCCGCACGAGGAGTTCGAGGAGGCGATGGACCAGTTGACGGCGCTGCTCGGGACCGCGATCGACCAAGCCGCGGGAGAAGCTTCTGTACCGGCCCGGGCGACTGCGGGCGAGGCGTCCGGATCGATCGTTCTGGTGGTGCGGAGCGACCTCACTCCGGACCAGGCGGCCGAGGCGGTCCGCTCGGCCCTGCGCAACGCCTGATCCACCTCCGCCTTTCGAGGTGGTGGGTGTCTCAGGTCCAGGGAGCGACCGGCACCCGAGCGCCGAGCATTCCGAGCGAGAGACGGGCGAACTCGTGCGCGATCTGGGCGGTGCTGAGTTCGCCGTCCGGCCGGAACCACTGGGGGAGCGAGGTGCACATCGTGGAGATCGCGCGGAGCGCCGGGCGTGGGTTCGGCGTGGTGAAGGTTCCGTCCGCGATCGCGGCCTCGGCCCGAGCATCGATCAGGTACTGGAGCTCGTTGCGCTGCTGCCTGATCCGGACCGCGGCGTCGCCGTGGAAACTGCGCATCTCGCTGGCGCCGATGAAGGCGAGGTCGGGGCGGTGGGCATGGAAGAGCGCCAGTGCCTCGACCATCCGGGCGAACTGCTGGGCCGCGGTGCCGCCCTCGTCGCGCGCCGCCCGGACCCGCCAGTCGAGCTCGGACATGGTCAGGTCGAGCCCGGCTTCGAGGAGGCGGTGCTTGCTCTCGTAGTGGTGGTAGATCCCGGCGACGCTGAGGCCTGCGGTTGCCGCGATCTCGCGCATCGTGGTGGCCGCGAAGCCGTGCTGGACGAAGAGGCGGAGCGCTGCGTCCAGGGCAGGGTCGAGTTCCAGGGTGGCGAAGCTGCGCCAGTCCTCGTCGGCAGTGGTGGCCGGCTCGGTGGGACGCGGTGCCGGCTGTAGGAGACGTTCGACGGTGGCCTCCAGTGCGGCAGCCAGTGCGTGCAGCCGCTCCACCGTGACGCCGACCTTGTCGTTCTCGATCGCGCTGATCGTCGCAGGGCTGAGTCCGAGGGTCGCGGCGAGAGCCCGGACGGAGAGCCCGCGCTGGGTGCGTAGAGCCCGCACCGTGCTACCCATGTGTTCAGTCATACTGAACACTCTAAGTCTCTAGCGCAGATCTGAACAAGACCGTACGATCACTAGGTCTGTTCAGTTGTCTACCGGGAGTGACCTGCGATGTCGCATAAGCCGCAGCTCGACGAGTTGATCCGCCCCACCGTTCTGGGGCCCGCCCTGGCCCGGGCCACCGGCGACGACCGCTGGGTCTCCTTCGACGCCTCGCTGATCAGCGGGGGCAAGTCGAACCTCACCTTCCTGATCCGCAGCGAGGCCGGTGAGCTCGTGCTCCGCCGTCCGCCGACCGGCAAACTGCTGCCCAGCGCGCACGACATGGGGCGCGAAGCCAAGGTGCAGCGTGCGTTGGCCGACTCCGCGGTACCGGTCGCGAAGATCGTCCTCAGCGACGACGGCGACCTGCTCGGGCTGCCCTGCTATGTGATGGAGCGGGTCCCGGGGCACATCATCCGCGGCGAACTCCCGGCCGGCTATGCCGACGACGCCGCCGGCCGTCAGGCGATGAGTTGGGCCTTCGCCGACGTGCTGGCCGACCTGCACGCCGTCGACTACGAAGCGGTCGGCCTCGGCGACTACGGTCGCCCCGCCGGCTTCCTGGAGCGCCAGGTCCGGCGTTGGACCGGGCAGTGGGAGGCGAGTCGCACCCACGAGGTCGCCGACGTCGACGAACTCGCGCGCCGTCTCGCCACCGCGATCCCACCCCAGCAGCGCAACTCGATCGCGCACGGCGACTACCGCTTCGACAACGTCGTCTTCGCCCCCGAAAGCCCGGGCCGGATCGGCGCGGTCCTGGACTGGGAGCTCTCCACGCTCGGCGACCCGCTAGCGGACCTCGGCCTGCTGATGCTCTTCTGGGCCGAGCCCGGCGAGCAGTTCCCGGCGCTGATCCCCGGGGTCACCAACCAGGAAGGGTTCCCGACCCGCGCCCAGATGCTGGAGCGCTACGCCACCCGTTCCGGTGTCGACCTCTCCGACCTGAACCCCTACATCGCCTTCGCGCACTTCAAGTTCGCAGTGATCGCTCAGGGCGTCGTCGCCCGTTCGGCGGCGGGCGCAATGGGCGGTCAGGACTTCGGAAACCTGGACGAAGAGATCCGCAACCTCGCCGCAACCGGCCTCACCTACCTCTGACCTCGTCGCACCGACCACAGGAGACTCCGATGGATTTCGCACCCTCAGCAGCCGCCGCCGACTACACCGAGAAGATGTGGGACTTCATGCGTTCCCACGTGCTTCCGGCCGAGAAGGAGTGGTACGCCTACCTGGCCGAGCACGGTGAGCACGCCTACCCGCCGATCATGGAGGAGCTCAAGGCCGAGGCCCAGAAGCGCGGGCTGTGGAACCTCTTCCTGCCCAAGCTCTCCGGGCTCTCGAACCTCGAGTACGCGCAGGTCGCCGAGGTCAGTGGCTGGTCGCCGGTGATCGCCCCCGAGGCGATCAACTGCCAGGCACCCGACACCGGGAACATGGAGACCCTCGAACTCTTCGCCACCCCCGAACAGCGGGAGCGGTGGCTGGAGCCCTTGCTGGCCGGCAAGATCCGCTCCGCCTTCGCGATGACCGAGCCTGAGGTGGCCTCCTCGGATGCCACCAACATCGCCACCTCGATCGAGCGCGACGGCGACGAGTACGTGATCAACGGGCGGAAGTGGTGGATCACCGGCGTGGCCGACGAGCGCTGCGAGATCTTCATCGTGATGGGCAAGACCGATCCGCAGGCCGATCCGCACCGTCAGCAGTCGATGGTGCTGGTGCCGCGCGATACCCCCGGCCTGACCATCGAGCGGCACCTGCCGGTCTTCGGCTACCAGGACCAGCACGGTCACTCCGAGATCGTCTTCGACAACGTCCGGGTGCCGGTCGCGAACCTGCTCGCCGAGGAGGGCGACGGCTTCAAGATCGCCCAGGCCCGTCTCGGCCCCGGCCGGATCCACCACGCGATGCGGGCGATCGGGATGGCGGAGCGGGCGCTGGCACTGATGGTGCGCCGCGCCCAGGAGCGGGTCGCCTTCGGTAAGCCCCTGGCCGAGCAGGGCGTGGTCCAGGAGTTGATCGCCAACTCGCGTCTGGAGATCGACCAGGCCCGGCTGCTGGTACAGAAGGCCGCCTGGCTGATCGACCACCACGGCGCGCGCGGTGCGCGGACTGAGATCGCCGCGATCAAGGTCGCCGCTCCGCAGGTCGCCTGCGCCGTGATCGACCGGGCGATCGAGGTCTTCGGGGCAGCGGGCGTCAGCGACGACACGCCGCTGGCCTACTTCTATGCCTGGGCCCGGGTGCTGCGGATCGTCGACGGCCCGGACGCCGTCCACCGCCGGACGATGGCCCAGCAGGAGTTGCGCCGGGTGCCGCCGTTCGTCGGCTGAGTTCATCTCGGAGGTCGAGCTTGTCGAGACCGCGAGCTTGTTCCCGGCGGTCGATCTCTTCCCGGTG